>DATBJW010000010.1:0-110113 GCA_036556205.1 Gemmatimonadota bacterium | reverse complement strand
CCGATCGGGTCCGCCGGGGGCGGCGCGTGGCGGCTGGTCGTGGTACGCCGCCGAGCTCATCGTCCCGCCTCCGCTTGCGACCTCGGCGCCGCCCGCGTGGACCTACGGCAGCTCCGCGTCGCTCGCGCTCGAGATCCAGGCCTCCGACTCCGTCCTTCGTCTGGAGCTGCCCTCGCGGGTCCTCCTTCGCGACCCGGGAGCCCGCGCCGTGGCGCTGCTGGACGACGATCCATCGGGAACCGGGCGCACGGACGGCACGGTCGTGGGCCGCACCGCTCCCGACGGCACCTACTTCCTGTTCCTCCCCGACGGGACGCGCGCGGGAACCGGCCGCCGGATCGGCGACTTCGTCGAGCTGCGCCTGGCGCGGGATCTGTCGGTCTGGGCGGCGGCGGACGAGGTGCATCCGCTGCCGGCCGGGACGCCCGCGCCCGCCTCCCGCGCGCCCGTGGTCCGGACGCGGCGCCGTGGCGACTGGACGCGAGTCACGGTCCCCCTCGCGGAGGCGCTCCCCGTGCAGGTGCGGCAGGAGGTCGACCCGGTTCGCTACGAGGTCACGATCTTCGGGGCGCGGGCCGCCACGGAGTTCATGCGCACCGACTTCGGCGATCCACTCGTGCGGGATCTGCGCTGGAACCAGCCGACGAACGACCGCTTCGTGCTCGACGTCGAGCTGGACCAGCGCCAGCCGTGGGGCTACCGCTACGGCTACGAGGGCACCGACTTCTATCTGGACGTCCGTCACGCCCCCGAGCTGCGCACGGGTCTTTTCCGATCGATCCTCAAGGGGCTCAGGATCGTGGTCGATCCCGGCCACTCGCCGGACTCGGGCGCTACCGGGCCGACCGGGTTTCTGGAGAAGGACGCGAACCTGGCGGTGGCGCTCGAGCTCGCGCGGCAGCTGCGCGACAAGGGCGCCGAGGTGATCCTGACCCGCAGCGGCGAGGCGCCGGAGGGGTTCTCCCTGAACGACCGCACGAATCTGGCCGCGCGGGAGCGGGCGGACCTGCTCGTCTCCGTCCACCACAACGCGCTGCCCGACGGTGTCAACCCCTTCCAGAACAACGGCAGCTCGACCTACTACTATCACCCGCAGTCGCTGCCGCTCGCGCGCGCGATCCAGGCCGAGCTCCTGAAGGAGCTGGCTCTTCCCGACTTCGGCGTGGCGTTCGGGAACCTGGCACTCGTGCGTCCGACCGGGATGCCGGCGGTCCTGAGCGAGGCGGCCTTCATGATGATCCCCGAGCAGGAGGAGCTCGTGCGAACCGAGGCATTCCGGAAGCGGGAGGCGAAGGCGATTCGCAAGGGGATCGAGCGTTTCCTGAACGAAGCCAAAACGGCCAACCAGGCGGGAAGCAGATGACGAAGCCCCCTCCGCTCGAGCAGCCTCCGGTCTCGCCCGAGGCCGACGTCGTGGATCTCGCCGCCGCGGACGAGGTCCACAAGCCGTACGTGCCGTCGAGCACCGAGCTGACCGAGCTGACGCCGGGCTCGATCCTGCTCGGCGTGCTGCTGGGCTTCGTGTTCGCGGCCTCCAGCGTCTACCTGGCGCTCAAGGTCGGCCTCACCGTGAGCGCCTCGATCCCGATCGCCGTCCTCTCGATCACGATCTTCCGCTACGTCTCGAGGGCCTTCGGCAAGCGGCCCGCCACGATCCTGCAGAACAACATGGTCCAGACCACGGGCTCGGCGGGTGAGTCGATCGCGGCGGGTGTGGTCTTCACGCTTCCCGCGCTCCTGCTCCTGGGCTACGCGCTCCCCTGGTCCAAGGTGGCGGCCATCGCCGTCGTGGGTGGGATCCTGGGGGTGCTGCTCATGATCCCGCTGCGCCGGAGCCTGATCGTTCAGGAGCATGGAAAGCTGAAATATCCGGAGGGGACGGCCTGCGCCGAGGTGCTGATCGTGGGCGAGGAGCGGGGGGTCCAGGCCAGGACGGTCTTCATGGGCTTCGGGCTGGGCGCTCTCTACAAGCTCCTGAACGCGGGCCTCAAGCTCTGGGCCGAGGTTCCGCGCCACGCGTTCCAGCGCCTGGTCCCGGGCGGGCGGCCGGAGCTGCTGGGCGAGATCCGGGCCGAGATCAGCCCCGAGCTGACGGGAGTGGGCTACATCGTGGGTACGCGGATCGCCGGCTACCTCTTCGCGGGCGGCTTCCTCTCCTATTTCGTGCTGATCCCGGCCATCAAGCTCTTCGGCGGCGGTCTCACCGCACCCGTCTTTCCGGCGGATCAACTGATCGCGGACATGGATGCGACCGCGGTGCGAGCGAACTACGTGTTCTACATCGGCGCGGGTGCGGTCACGGCGGCGGGGATCATCAGCCTGGTGCGCGCGCTGCCCACGATCGCGCGGGCGCTGGCCAGCGGGTTGCGGCAGTTCCGCCCCGGTGCCGCCGCCGTCAGGGTGCGGCGGACCGACCGCGACCTGCCGATGGGCCTCGTGGTGGCCGGAGCCGTCGCGATGGCGCTGGCGATGATGCTCCTGCCGCAGATCGGCATCAACCTGCTGGGAGCGGTCCTCGCCGTCGTGTTCGCCTTCCTGTTCGTCACGGTCGCGAGCCGCCTCTCGGGCCTGATCGGCAACTCCTCGAACCCGATCTCGGGGATGACCGTGGCCACCGTGCTCCTGACCGCTCTCATCTTCCTGGGCGTGGGCTGGACGGGGATCGAGCACCGCGTGCTCGCGCTCTCGATCGGGGGCGTCGTGTGCATCGCGGCCGCCGTGGCGGGGGCGACCTCGCAGGACCTGAAGACCGGCTTCCTGGTGGGCGCCACTCCCGCCCGCCAGCAGATCGGTCTTCTCTTCGGGGTCGTCACGTCGGCGCTCGTGATCGGCGCCACGATCCAGTTCCTGAACGAAGGCAAGACGACGATCGTCGAGAAGAGCTACCGCGACGTGACCGTGGGGAACCTGGAGTCCGGGACCCGCCGGGGACCCGACGGCGTCGACTATCGCGTGGGGCACCTCTACGAGCGGACCGGCGACGCGCCGGCCGGCACGTACCTGGTGGACGAGAGTGGAGCGATCCGCTACGTCGTGGATCCGGGGATCGGCGGGCGGGAGACGAAGAACTGGGACGGCCGCGAGGTCGAGAAGCTCGAGTCGCCCAAGTCGCAGATCATGGCGCTCGTGGTGGACGGGATCCTGACCCAGAAGCTGCCCTGGGGCTTCATCCTGATCGGGGTCTTCATCGCGGTCGTGGTCGAGATCCTGGGGATTCCCTCGCTGCCTTTCGCGACCGGCGTCTACCTGCCGATCTCGACCTCGGCCACGATGTTCATGGGCGGGATCGTGCGCTACCTGATCGAGCGGCGGCTGCCGCCCGAGCGCCGGAACACCGCCGAGACCGACTCGGGCCCCGGCGTGCTCTTCTCGTCGGGCCTGATCGCGGGCGGCGCGATCATGGGCGTGGCGCTGGCGGCCCTCGCCGCCCAGCGGCTGGACACGGCGCTGGCGGTGGGTGTTGGGCTGGGTCCGATCACCCGGAACGGCTGGCTGGCGATGGCGCTGTATGTGCTGTTGCTGGCGCTGCCGCTGTACCTCGTGGCGCGGAGGGGGACACGCTCGTAACGGCCTCCCGAAGGCCCCCCTAGGAAGAGATCTGATTCGTCAGCTAAACCGATCGACCCGCCTGCTGTTTCAATCAGCCACCGCCAATGCCTTCGTGAAGGTGTCTGAGTCTGAAACCCAGCCGAGCAGCACCTCGGTGGCCAAGAGGGAAGCGTCGTGATTGCTTCTCGGCAGACCGTATCCGATGGGCTCGTTCATACAGTTGACCAGCAAGACGCACAAATAGTCTCTAAACATGGCGTCTCTGACTGTCGACTCCACGCATATGCTCGTGGTACAGCCCGTGAAGATCAGGTACTTGATCGCCAACTCCTTCAGTTTGGCATCCAGCTCGGTTTCATAGAAGCCGCTGAATCGCGTCTTGTAGACGATGAGATCGTCGGGCTGCGGCTGGAGCTGAGAGACGATATCCGTATTCCAGGTGTCGCGGATCAGGATCCGGCTTTCTTGACCGTCCGGGGCTTGAACCGTCTGCCCGACGCCCATCCGCAGGTGCCGTGCGCGGTTCACAGAGTCCGGAGCGCCGAGGTCCGAGAGGTCGGGATGATAACCCATCTTGAGATAGATGGTCTTGATTCCCGCTTGACGGGCCGAGCCCAGGACCGTCGCGATGGGGTCGATGACCCGTTGAATCATGGAGATGTCGATCCCGGCACGGTCGAACATCCCACCTTTGGAACCGAAGTCATTCTGCATGTCGACGACGATCAAGGCTGTCCTGGCGGTATCAATCGCAATGGGCTCGGGCTTTGCCTCGAGCGTGGCAACTCGGCCCGCTCTTTCGTGAATCTTGGCTGCCTGCATTGCAAGAACCCTCCTCACTTCCTCATGTCCCAGCGCCGCTGGAGACGTGCCAAGGCGATCGTGTGTGCCAGAGCTACCAGAACAGAGCGTAGAAGACGAACGCCGAAACGGCCAGACATCCCGTCGCGGTCAGCGCGACCGCCGTGTTGAAGATCCACTTCCGCCGGGTGACGAAAGCTTCGCTGGGCGCCTCCTTGAACCACAAGACGTAGAGTTGCAGCAGACAAGACACGAGGAGTCCGATGACCAGCACCTGGTAGAAGTCGTGGTTCGGGCCGAGCAGCCTCTCTTGAACCGAGGACAGGGAGATGAAGACAAGCAGCAGCGAAGTCAGCTGCAACAGGGCTCCGCACTTCGTGTCCATGGCGCTCAACTTCTCGTAACGAGTCGGTGGCTTGTGGTCCATCCTTGACTCCTTCCTACGGCGCGTGCGTGGTCGGCGGGACGTCCGGCTCGGTAACGGTGGCGAGGTGGCCGCGAAAGGCGGATGCGAATGATCGATCTCGTGCTGGCGGCGCTGACGGCCGCGGCTCCCTGTCCCCAGCTCCCTCTGACACCCGGGACATCATGGACCTACCGGGCCGAGGTGGCCTGGAGCGCCGTCGGCGCGGACAGCGTCCAGCGAACGACCATCGACTGGACCACCACCATCCTCACCGTCGAGACTCGCGACTCGACCAGCGTCGCGACCGTGAGAGACTGGCCGACCGGGCTCGCCTGGTGGGAGCCCGACCAGCCTCCGGTCACCTCGCTGCTGGTCTGCATCGCCGAGCGGATCTACCACGTCGAGCCCCTCGAGGGGGTCACTCAGGCCCTGGTGGATTCGCTGCTCACGGGCCTCCGGCGACCCACGGCGGACGAGCTGATCCTTAGGTTCCCGCTTCGGACCGATGACCTCTTCGGACGGGACGCCGCCGATCGGGACGATACGCTCTACGCCTGGTACGTCGAATCCTCCCAACCGATCCCCGCCGAGCTCGCGGGCCTGCGGGCCGGTCTTTCCGACTCGCTCTACACGCTGGCCTACCGTTCCCTGCCCGACCATCAGCTGGTGGATTTCGTGCCCGGCCTGGGGGTGACGCGGTACGTCTACGGACATCACGGCACCGTGGCGGAGGCCAGCGCCGTGCTCGTCGGGTACTACGCGGGCCGAGCGGCCCAGTGAGTTCGGGCGCCGGCCTGGCTTCCGGGCGCGGCCAACCTAGCGCACGAAGCCCTCGCGACGGTCAGCGCCTATCGTCGCGATCGATCGCAGACCGAGGAACAGGAGCCACAAAGCCAGCGCCTGGATCACGTGGTAGAGCGCATTGTGATTGAAGCGCGGGTGCGGCGCGATCCGGCCCTGTTGGACCACGGCCGCGATGAACGTGAGACCGAGCCCCAGGAGGGCGACCAGGATCCGCCCGTCCCGCCCGCGCACGTAGGCGAGGCACAACGCGCCGAACAGGAACAAGGCCGCCGGCAGATAGAAGACCAGGGCCGCCCGGAAATCGTGCGTGACGAGCAGCACGAGGGCGCAATAGCCCGCAAACGCCACCCCGGCGGCCACCTGGATGCGCCGGGCTGTGGGGGTGGGGAAGAGGAGGCCCGCGCCGATCGCCCAACCGGCGAGCGCCGTCGCGCCGATCGCGACCAGAGCGATCCCCCAGAGGACCTTCCACTCCGTCGTTCCGGCCTCCTGGAAGAATCCGTGGACCGTCCCCCCGGCCAGCGACGCGACACCGATCGACCCGAAGAAGAGGAGGAGCCAGGCCCCGAGCGGGGCCGTCGCCCGCCCGCGACGCTGGAGGAGGTAGACGAAAAGAGCGCACTCGATGGCCAGCCCGTAGTCGGTGAGTGCGACGTCGGGCTCGCTCATGGGAGCGGTGTCGATGTCCTCGTGTGGTAGCGGCCCACGACGAGAACGAACGTGGCGAGCACGAAGTGGAAGAAGATCGGGATGGTTCCCCCGAACCATCGGCGCTCGGGATGCAACGCCATGCTGACCACGTATCGGACCGCCATTCCGGCGAAGTAGAGGCAGCCAAGCCACTCGAGGAACCTTCCCGTGCGCCTCCGCGGCACGACGAAGAAACCGCGGCCCCTCGTGAAGTCCACCGACACGCTCGCCAGCAGCACGATGATGAGGATTTGGACAGGAAGAAGGATGGGGTAGGGGATCAGCCCGGAGTGCCATTCCTCCATCGGCGGCAGAAAGCCGACGTGGAACGCAGCGACCAGCGCCTGTCCCAGGACGCGCAGAAAGAAGAGAAAGATCAACGACCAGAGGACAGTCGGGTAAACGTTCGGGCGACGGCTGACCATTACTTCATCCCGACTCCCGCGACTTCCTCGGCGAAGGGCCCGGCTCTCAGGTCAGGACAACCGTGCCTGCGGCGGTGCGCAGGACTGCGAAGAGAGCTGGAGCCGATCCCTGCACGACGCGAAGCTCAATCCCAAGGAATCGCAGCTGATCCGTGACTTCTTCTGGATCGGGATGCTGGGCATGAAAGTCCAGCAGCTGAATCTCGGCTCGGGCGAGTGAAGCTAGGTGGTCCTTGCCGCACCAGTCGATGAAAAACGGCAGGATACCGCCGGCTCGCGGCTTGAAGGGATCGGTCAACTGCCAGCTGATGAGGGTGCCCTCGGGCCGTCGCCGACTCCCGATACTCGGTGCTCCGAGGTCGATTTGATGCGACCGAGCGCGCTCGGTCAGCCGGGCCAGGTCGGTGCCCTTCGCGGCCCAGGTGGCAAGGCGTGGGGCGGCCAGCGTGGCGATTCCGAAGAGGCGCGGGAGGCTGGCGGCGGGAGTCTCCGGGTCCGGGCCGATGACCTCGAGATACGTGGTTGGTCCAAGGGGGCGAGCGCATTCCGTGTGCCCCAGGCAGGATGACTGCCGCCGGGGAGAAGACGCACGCCAAGGCGTCGCTCGAGGTCTGCGACGGCCGCCCCGAGACCCGGCGCGGCATACACGAGGTGATCCAGCTGCCGGGGTGCCGCCACCCAACGGTGCGTGACTGGTCCCAGTCTTAGCGACTCACGCCCCGAGCTGCGAGGATGGTCCCGATCAAGAGGATGCCCGCATCTGCGTAGATCAGCCCGAGATGCCCCATCGTCGCGAGACCGTAGACGTAGTGCAGCGGGAGAGCGATCCCAACGCCGATCACCGGCGCCAGGAAGGCCGTCCAAAGGGCCCAGCGCTGGCCGGAACGAACCCCTTGCCAGGCGAGGGCGATGACGGCCACCCCGAGAGCGATGATGAAGGCCGCAACGGCGACCTGCAGGTGACTGATGTAGTGATAGAGCCGAGGGCTGAACGACTGAATTTGCTCGGGTGTCCCGCCCACTTGCTCGGGTGTAAGTCCCAGCTCGATGAAGCCCTTGAAGTTGCGAACGAGGAACATGAGACCGTACCCCACGAGACCGATCCCAGCCAGGGCGATGAGCTTGGTGCCGAGATCAGCGGGTGGGGAGCCATGGGTGGTGGTGGAAATTGGGGCTGACATGGAGGGACCTCCTTGGGCTGGTGAAGGTGTGAGCGGCGGCACACGGGTCCACTGCTTGCCTGGCAGCACTAGGCCTGCGGCTCACGCCGCTTCTAGGCCCCGTCGCACCCTTGCGGTTTGAGCACGCGCTCGGTGGACGCCGGATACTTCAGCAACTTCTCCGCCGGCCTGCGAGGCCGCGTGACCAGCTCGCCTCCGCAATTGGGGCACCGGTGGCCCAGCACGCCTTCCGCGCAGGCACGGCAGAAGGTACACTCGAACGAGCAGATGAACGCGTCCGTCGAGTCGGGACCCAGGTCGCGATCACAGCACTCGCAATTCGGCAGCAGCTGCAGCATCAGGCGATCTCCACTTCCATCCTCCACGCTGGGCTAGCTGGAACGCTCCAACCGCTTCTCGCGCATGTAGAGGAAAAGAGGCAACCCCAGCGAGACACCGACCACCAGGTTCGCGGCCACGGGAGCCCAGAGGTTTCTCACGCCGGCGCGCCGGCCCTCGACGATCACCAGCACCCACAGCACGACCGACGACACGATGACGTCCAGGCCGAAGAAGCCGGCGATCCGATTGGCGAAGAGCTGCTCGATGAACAATCGGAGATCGACTCCGTGCTCCCGCAGGAACGGGACGAACTGCGAGTACGGCAAGATCGTGCCCGCCACGCAAAGCGCCAGATAGAGGCTCTTGAGTTTCATCTACGAGGACCCTCCGGCTCGCCGCCGACGGTTCAACCAGACGCGCGCCACACCAATGCCCACGCAGAGGACCGCCGGCCAGAACGTGAAGAAGAACAACAGGCCGGGACCGATGGGGTTCGGGTTGGGATCGGACCACAAGCCGAGCTCGGCCAGCAGGATGATCGCTACCAGCGGCCCCGAGCCGAGGACGAGCAGCCCGAGGCCGACCCGCACCCAGCGGGACCTCAGATAGTCTCGCACCGCCTGGCTCCGCGGGCGTGACGAGGGCCCGGGCTCAAGCCGCTCGACGAAGTGGAGAGGCCGCCGAGCCCCCTCGCCCCAGAAGGCAGACGCCCGCCCAGGGGCTGGAGCCCTGGCGGCCCGTGGACTCCGGCAGCCGGGACATGAGGCGCATCCAGAGCGGAACGCGTTTCAGACGGGCCGCCGTCCTCAACATCGAGCGCACGTCGACGGGCTCCCAGCCGTGCTCGGCGAAGAAGGCCGGCCCCTGCTCGGGACCGAACTTCAAGGGGGCGTCCGCCTCGCTCAGGCGCACGCCGATCTCTCGCTGCAGCCTGCGCAGGAGCCCCGGCGACACGATTTCGCAGACCCAACGCTGGAAGCCCGGTGCTGCGGCGAGGTCCTCGGCCAGCGAGCCCACCTCCGCCGGCGTCAGGTAGATGAGCAGGCCTTCCGTGATGACGAGCGCCTTCTTCGACGCGCGGCCCAATCGCTCGAACAGCGCGCGACGAGCGCCCACGTCGGAGAGGTCCAGGCGGATCCGCTCCAGCGAGCACGCCGCCCGTTCGCCCTCGAGAGCCTGTTCCTTGTAGTCGATCAGATCGGGGAAGTCGACCTCGACCCAGCGGAGCGAGGCGGGGAGGGGCATCCGGTAGGGTCTCGCGTCCAGGCCGGCCGCGAGGTTCACGACCATGTCGAGTCCCTGCCTCACCTGTTCGCCGATCACCTGATCGAACAGGTACGTGCGCGTGACCCAGGCCCACGCGTCACGCCGTCCACCCGGCACGGCCTCGAGCATGGCTTCGCCGCGGGGACCCGCCAGGCGCCGCGCGAAGGGATCCCGGAACACGGGGTCCGGCCGCTCGCTCTCCAGCGCCCGATACGCCGCGGCCAGGCGCGCCGTGTCCGCGATGTCCCGAATGACACGATCGCCCGCGTTCATGGTGCGGTCGTGAGGTCTGGCGGGGTTGCTCGAAGAGAAGAGGCCTGGCTCCCGTTCTTGCTACTTCCACTCCCAGATTTCGCTGCTGGAGTTGCCTTGCGCGTCCACCTCGTACTCGAAGACCGAGGCGACGCTGTTCAGGCGCGACCACTTGCGGGCGGAGGTCTGGTAGTAGACGGCGCCCCGGTAGCTCACGGAGCCGTTCTTCTTGACCGTGCCCACACCCTGGCCGACCCAGCTGGCCCTCTCCCCACCCTTGCCCATCACGATCCCCTGACCCTCACCGTACATCGTTCCATCGGGCCGCGCGACGGACCAGTAGGTGCCCGTGCTCGTGGTGCTCACGCCCAACAGCTTCCCCGTCGCCTGAAACGAGGTCTCCATCTTGGGACCCCCGCCGGGGTTCGACAGTACCCGTTGGGAGGTCACCTTGCCCGTCTCGCCGCCCAGCTTTGTGCCCAACATCGACATCCTCCCTCTTGAAGTGTCCGCCCCCGCCGCCGCGATGTACAAAGGCGCGACGGCTACTCCTCAATCCAAAGCGGTCTGCTCCAGCGACGCCAGCAGCTTCATCAACGCCGTGGGGTTCACGGGCTTGACCATGTGGTGGTCGAAGCCGGCGGCCTTCGAGCGATGCCGGTCGCCTTCCTGGCCCCAGCCCGTCATGGCGATCAAGACCGCTCCCTTGCCCCAGGTCTGCTCTCGAATCCGACGGGCCGCATCGTAACCGTTCAACTTGGGCAGGCCGATGTCGAGGATCACGACGTGGGGCCGAAACCCGCTCGCCACACTCAGCGCCTCCAGGCCGTCGTGCGCCGTGCGGGCATCGTGGCCGGCCATCCGCAGGAGCATGCCCAGGGTCGCGGCGGCATCCAGGTTGTCGTCCACCACGAGCACCCGGAGCCCGGAGGTGGAGGCGAAGTCCATTCGCTCGTTCGGGGGGTTCGGCCGCAGCCCTCGCTCGTCCTCGCGCAGGACCGGCAGGCGGACCGCGAACTCGCTGCCCAGGCCGGGGCCCTGGCTGTGCGCCTCGACCGTGCCTCCGTGCATCTCGACCAGTTGCTTCACCAGCGTCAATCCGATGCCGAGTCCGCCGTGCGACCGTTCCAGCGACCGGTCAACCTGGGTGAACAGCTCGAAGATGCGCGGCAGCATGTCGGGAGGGATCCCGATGCCGTTGTCCCGCACGCGAATCACGGCGACGACGTTGCCTTCGCGTTCCGCGCTCAGCCAGACGTGCCCGCTCCGCTCGGTGTACCTGGCGGCGTTGTTCAGCAGGTTGGAAAGCGCCTGCGCCAGCCGCGTCGGATCGGCGTGGACGAGGATCGGCTGCGAGGGGAACGTGACAGTGAGGTCGTGGCCGCCCGCTTCCAGGACCGAGTGGCTGGTCTCCAGGGCGGCGCGCATGACATCTCCCAGCTCGACCCGCTCCTTGCGGAGCTCCACCGTGTTCCGAGTGATCCGGGAGACATCCAGCAGGTCGTCGATGAGGCGCGTCATCTGTTGCATCTGCCGGTCGATCACGTCCAGCGCCCAGCGCGATTCGACGCACGGCGCGCCTTGCACGTGCAGGATCTGAAGGGCGTTGCGGACGGGCGCCAACGGGTTGCGGAGTTCGTGCGCCAGGGTCGCCAGGAACGCGTCCTTGGATCGGTCGGCGTCCCGCAGGTCGTCTTCCGCGCGCTTGCGGTCGGTGATGTCGACGAGGACGTTCACGGCACCCACGAGCGTTCCGGCTTCATCGTGGATGGGGTTGGCATGGGCCAGGACGGTGAGCCGCCGCCCGTCGGGGCGCTCGATCAGGATCTCGTGCCCGTTGTACTCCTGGTTCCTGCGCAGCGCCAGCGCCATCCAACACTCGTCGTGGCGGACCGACGATCCGTCGGGCGAGAACAGCTTGAACGAGCCGCAGAATCGATCCTCGGCGTCGTTCAGCTTCGGCGCGCGCCCCCAGAGCTCGACCGCGCGCTCGTTGAAGTACGTGATCAGTCCATCGGCGTCGCACGTGTACGCCGCGGCCGGCAGCTTCTCCAGCAGCCGGTGAAACTCCAGCTGACTCCGGCGCACGAGCGATTCCGCGTGCGGGGCCGGATCGGTCCGTCGTTCGAGCAACTGGCCTGGCATCGCGCCGTCCTCGGGCAGCCGGTGGGGAACCGGGTGAGCTTGATCCGTCGAGCGGCAAAGGACCGCGGGCCCACGGGCCCGGGCGAATGGCGGAACTTACGGCTGCGGCTCGGAACCCGCGAGTGCCAGTGTGGCCACGTCCCGGCGGCCGTCTCCTTCCTGGCCGACGACGGCGAAGGCCCGCACGGGAAAGGTTCCGAAGCCCTTGACCTTGACGGGCACGGCCGAGAACCGGGTCGGCGCGGCCGGCAGGCGGTCGAGGCGGCAAAGGTGCTCGACGATCGGGATCTCCGCGCCCAGCAGGATCGTATGCACCGGCCGGCGCAGGTCCGCGGTGTCGTCGATGTTGAAGGAGTCGATGCCCACGAGGGCGGCCCCGGCATCGGCCAGGTGCGAGGCGGCGTCCTCCGTCAGGAACGCGTGGTTCTCGAAGTACTGGTCGGTCCGCCAGTGACGGTCCCATCCGGTGTGGACGAGCACGGCTTTCCCGCGAACGCTCAGGCCGGCGAACGCCTTCCGCGTCACGGCGCGTCCAGCCTCGACCGGGCAGCGCACTACGACCGCTTCCAGGTCGGCCAGTCGCTCGAGCGGGAGCTGCGAGAGGTCCTTTCCGTCGGCGTAGCGGTGGAACGGGCTGTCCACGTACGTGCCCGTGTTGGCCACCATCTCGATCTTGCCGATCTGGAATTCCGTCCCCGGCGCGTAGCGGGCGCGGGACTCCTCCCGGCTCAGGTAGTCGCACACGAGCGGCGCCGGCAGTCCCTTGTAGGTGATCATCCCGCTCTCGACCGTGTGGCTGAGATCCACGAACCTGCGGTCGCTCACCCGTTTCTGCGTCGCGGTCGTGGGGTCCAAGAGTGATTCTCCCGTGAGGATGAGCGAGCGCCCCCTTGCAAGCTGCGACACTTCGCCCCGGCTCACTAGAGGGGATAAGCCCTTCCCGGAGCGGCGAAGTCCTTCCTTCCTCTTGACAGTCTAGTAGAGTCGGGCTAGACTACTCTAGCTAATCTAGAGGAGGGCCTCGGTATGCCCGACGACCGGTCCGACCTGCTGCAGGGGACGCTGGAGATGCTGGTCCTGAAGGCGCTGTCGCTCGAGCCCATGCACGGGTGGGGGATCGGGCAGCGCATCGACCAGCTCTCGGGCGAGGTCTTCCACGTGAACCAGGGATCGCTCTACCCGGCGCTGCAGCGCATGCTGCGCAAAGGGTGGATCCGCTCCGAGTGGCGCGTCACGGAGAACAACCGTCGCGCGCGCTACTACACACTGACCCGGGCGGGCCGACGCCGGCTCGACGAGGAGGCCGCCACCTGGGAGCGGACCTCGGCGGCGGTGAACTGGGTCCTGCGCGGCCGGCCGGCGAAGGGGACCACATGAGCCTGTTCTCGGATCTCTCCGAGCGCGCGCGCGCGCTCTTTTATGGCGAACAGCAGAGCCGCGAGGTGGATGAGGAGCTGCGCTTCCACCTGGAGCGCGAGGTGCAGGAGAACGTGCGCAAGGGCATGGATCCCGAGCAGGCGCGTCGCCAGGCGCTTCTCGCCTTCGGCGGCGTCGAGCGCGTCCGGGAGGAGACGTGGGAGGCGCGCGGCGTGAGGCCGGTCGTGGACCTGACGTCGGACATGCGCTACGCCTTCCGCACGTTGGGCCGCAACCGGGGCTTCACGCTCGCGGCCGTGGCCGTGCTGGGCCTCGCGATCGGCGCCAGCACCGTGGTCTTCGGGGTGGTGAACTCCGTCCTTCTGTCGGAGCTCCCCTATCCGCACCCGGAGCGTCTCGTGCGGATCCATCAGCAGAACTCGCCCACGAATCGGTTCGGGCTCTCGGCGGTCGACTACCAGGCCATCCGCGATCAGGCGCGCACGCTCGAGGCGGTGGGTGTGGTCTTGATGCGCGACGTCTCCCTGTCCGGAGCGGGCCGGCCGGAACAGGCGCGCGTCGGTTGGGCGACGGCGGGGTTCTTCCGCGCGCTCGGCGTCTCCCCGGTCCGAGGCCGGACGCTCGCGCCACCGGACGAAGAGCCCGGGGCGCCGCCCGTGGCCGTTGTCTCCTACGCCTTCGCCGTGCAGGCGTTCGGAGACGCCGCCGCCGCAGTCGGCCGATCCGTCACGATCGATGGAGTGAGCCACACCGTGGTCGGCGTACTGCCGCGTGGCACCGACCGGCTGGCCGCCGCTCGAGCCGCCGTCTGGCCCGTCCTCCAGCTCGAGCCTCCGAAGAGGCGGGGGCCCTTCACGCTGTACGGCGTCGGACGCCTGCGGGAGGGCGTCTCGCTGGAGGCGGCCGTGCGCGACCTGGCCGACATCAGCCGGCGCATCTTCCCGACCTGGGCGTCGGGCTTCCAGGACCGCACGGCGCTGCTGACCCCAGTGCCCCTGCGTGCCGCGATCGTGGGGAATGCCGGTCGCCACTTGGGCATCTTCGGGGGGGCCGTGGCGTTGGTGCTCCTGATCGCAGTCGCCAACGTGGCGACGCTCATGCTGGTGCGGGCGTCCGCTCGCGAGCGCGAGCTGGCCGTGCGGGCCTCGCTGGGGGCGACCCGGTCCCGGTTGGCGCGCCTGCTGGTCGCGGAGAGCCTCGTCGTCGCTACCCTGGCGGGTCTCGCGGGATGGGTCGTCGCGACCTTCGGCCTCCGGCTCGTCGGGGTTCTCGACCCGAACCTGCCACGTCTCGGCGAAGTCGCGCTGGGAGGGCGGGCCCTCGGCTTCGCCGCCGCCGCGGCGGCCGCGAGCGGCATCCTCGTGAGCCTGCCTGCGGTCTCGGTGGTGCTCGCCTCGGTCGCCTCGTCCCTCCGGTCCGACGACCGCCGCGCGGGCACCAGTCAGCGGGCCAACCTCGTCCGGGGCGCGCTGGTGGTGAGCGAGTTCGCCCTGGCGCTGCCGCTGCTCCTGGGCGCGGGGCTTCTCCTCAACAGCTTCCTTCGCCTGCAACGCGTGGACCCCGGGTTCGATCCCGCGGGTGTCGTGGGCGTGAGCGTTTCCCTCCCGGCCGCGCGCTACTCGGACATGGCCACCGCCGATCGCTTCTGGCGGCAGGCGCTGGAGCGAGCGCAAGCGGCTCCGGGCGCGGTCGCCGCGGGCCTCTCCACCGCGCTGCCGCCGAACGATGCGCTGACCGGAGACGTGAACAACTTCGACCTGGTCGCGCATCCGGCGCCGGCCGGCGCCCAGCCTACCTCGCCCTGGTCGGGCGTGACCGAGGGCTACTTCCAGGCGCTGGGCGTCGCGTTGCTCGATGGACGACTGTTCACGCCCGCCGACTCGTCCGGAGCCCCGCCGGTCGTGATCGTCAGCCGCTCCTGGGCGGAGCATTACTTCCCGGATCAGCAGGCCGTCGGTCAGGAGATCGTTGCGGGCGGGTGCACGGAATGCCCGCCGACCACGGTCATTGGAGTGGTCGGCGACGTGAAGTACCTGGGGTTGGCCGGATCCGCAGATGCGGTGTACGAGCCGCTGGCCCAGTACGGTTCGCAGGCGAAGGCGATGAACCCGCAGACGGTGAGCCTGGTGGTCCGCAGCACCGCGCCGCCTTCCGCCGTCTTCTCGGCGATCCGTGAGGGCCTGCGCGCGCTCGACCCGGAGCTGCCGACGGTCGAGACGACCCTCTCGCAACGGCTCCAGTCCTCGGTGGCCGACCCGCGGCGCTGGACGGCCATCGTGGCCGGATTCGCGGCGACGGCGGTCCTTCTCGCCGCGCTGGGGGTGTTCGGCCTGATGTCCTACGTCGTGCGGCAACGACGCCGTGAGATCGGCGTGCGCATGGCGCTGGGGGCCGAGCCCGCGTCCGTCATCCGCATGATCGTGGGCCGCGGGATGCGATACGCCCTGCTGGGCACGGGGATCGGACTCGGCGTGGCGCTCCTCCAGGCCCGCTGGCTGCGGGCGCTCCTCTTCGAGGTTGCCCCGACCGACCCCGGGACGATCGCCGCGGTGGCCGCGCTGCTCCTGGTGGTGGCGCTCGCCGCCTGCTGGCTGCCGGGCCGGCGGGCGGCCCACATCCGACCGCTGGAGGCCCTCGCCGCCGAGTGACGGCGGGCCGCATCCGAGTCGCTCGCCGTCAACGAGAGATCACGCCTGAAAGCGGATCGGCCTGCTCAGGTCCGGGTGAGCAGCTTGAAGGCGTGCGTCCAGTCGTTGCGCAGGAAGCCGGGGATGCACCACAGGATGCAGAGCGGCTCGATCGCCCGGGCCGCCTCGGCCTTGCCCATATCCGCGGTCTCCCAGCCGAACTGATCGAGAATTCCGCTCACGGCCTTCTTCGCGGCCTCGTCGTTGCCACACATGAACATCGTCGGCTTCCCGCCGGAGAACTGCGGATTCACCATGCAGGCGTTGCCGACGGAATTGAAGGCCTTGACGAAGTGCGCGCCCACGAACTCGCGCTGCAGGCGCTCCATCAACGATTCGTCGAGGCCGGTGAAGAATTTCAGGACGCCGTAGACGGGTGGTTCGTCCGCGATAGGGTTCGTCGCGTCGATGACGGGCTTGCCCGCCAGGTTCGCCGCTCCGGCGGCCCGCAGCGCATCGGCCGCGGCGGCGCCCTTGACGGCGAGGACGACCAGCTCGCCGAACCTCGCCGCCTCGGTAAAGCCGGCGACGCGAGCCCTGGGGTTCTGCGCGCCCCAGGCCGCCAGCTTCTCGGGCGAGCGCGTGCCCATCGTCACCTCGTGACCATGCTTCAGAAAACCGCCGCCCAGCGTTTTCGCCACATCTCCCGAGCCCAGAACTCCGACTCTCATGCCGCTCTCCTTTCAAGAAGCCTGGTTGGGCGATCCACTCGCCCGTGGACTCGCATGCACCAGGCGAAATCGCTGGCACACGACCGGCATGTCCTCGGTCGGCCGCAAACCCAGGGCGCGGCACTCGGCTGAGAAGTACAGCCAGTGCACGCGACGCCAGTGGTCGAGGGAGCGATCTCCCTCTCCCTCGTCGTGGGCGAACGCCGCCTCCACGTCACGGAAGGGAACGATGCGAACGTGCGTGGTCTCGATCAGGGCCAGATAGCGTCCCGCCCAATCGACGACGATCTCGACATCGCCCGCGCGGGGTGCCGGGGCGTCTTCCGCCTCCCAGGCCCAGAGCAGGCTGGCCGTGGCCGTCTTCACCCCCGAGCGCACCAGCTCGCCGAGCCGGGACGCCAGATCGGGGGTGTTTCCGAACCAGCCGACCTGTGCGGAGCTCGGAACGTGGACACCATCCCGGCGAAGGGATGCCACGAGCTCGTCCCGGTCGAAGAGAGGCGCTTGGCCCATCGGCGATGTCTTCCGCGATAGCCGGACGGCGAGCTAGATGGCGCTAGGCGGCGTCGGGGTCCTCCCGACGCTTTCCGTACCAGAGCTCCAGGCCGCGGCGCGCCCGCACGGAGGCCGGACCGCGGAGCGCGATCCCGCCCAGAACGAGGAGGAGCTCCCAACCCGAGTGAGCGCGCAGCTTGCGCCCCGAGGTCGTCACGGCTTCCCGCAGGACGACGAACCGGCCGTGGCGGCCCAGCGCCCGGCTCAGCGCGATCTCCTCGGCCCCGTAGAGCGTCTCGTCGAAGCCACCGACCTGGTCGAAGGCCCGTCGCGTGCAGAAGAGGAAACAGCCGGCCGCGAGGCGCGCGACGCGGAAGAGCCAGACGAGGGGCGGCTGCAGGAGCCTCGCGTACGTCGGGATGCGCCCCTCGAGCCGAATGCCGGCGCCCCCGCCGATCGCGCCTCGCCGCAGCTCCCGAAGAGCGGCGCACAGGACGGCCCCGGTCACGAGGGTGTCGGCGTCCACGAAGATCAGGACGTCGCCTCTGGCGTGGCGGGTGCCCGCGTTGCGGGTCGCTGCGATCTGGCGGTGGGCCACCTCGACCACGCGCGCGCCCAGGCTCGTCGCGACGGCGACGGTTCCGTCCGACGACGCGTCGTCGACGACGATCACCTCGTAGGGCTCGCCGACGGCTCGCGCGGCGGCGTGGATCGCCCGCAGGGTGGGCCCGAGGAGCCGCTCCTCGTTGTAAGCCGGGACGACGAACGAGATCATGGCGTTCGCGAGCGTCGCGGCCCGGCGGGTCTAGGCCGGGAGCTTGGCCGCAAGGACCTGGGCCTTCTCGATGATGGGCGGTTCCGCCAGCAATTCGGGGGCCTTCGCCATGAGCGCGGCGGCCACGCGGCCCGACAGGTGGGCCTGCCGGCCCGCCTCGTCGGGGAACGCGTCGAAGATGGCGAACGTGGATGGACCGAAGCGGATCGCGAACCACGCTGTCGTGGCCGGCTCGTCCTGGACGATCGGTAGGCCCCCCAGCAGGAACTTCGCGACCTCCGTCTCCTTCCCCGGCCTGGCCTCCAGTCGAACGAACAGTCCTACGCTGACCATGTCCCGTCTCCCTTCGATGGAGATTTCGATCCCCTTGCTCGGCGTCGGGGCCGCAGCGCTCACTCGAGCTCCAGCTCGAGTCCGCCCACCAGACGTGCGAAGAAGTTGAACAGAGCCGCTCCGATCGCGCCGCAGATGAACCCCAGCACGCCGTAGAAGAGCGGTAGGATGACGACCGCGCCCACTCCGAGCATGGGCCCGAGCCATTCCGGCGGCGCTTCGTGGGCGTACTCGGGTGGTATGAGGTTCGCCCCGACGAGGGACATCAAGGCGAAGATTCCGCCGACGAGCAAGCCCGTGACGCCGTACACGACGCCCGAGAGCTTCGCGGCAGACCAGACTCCAATGCGTTTCAGCACCATGGCTGTTCCTCCTTCTCGCGCCCAGGCGCGGTGGGCCTCATGTCCACCCTCATGATAGAAGACGCTCCATCACGGCGCAGGTGTTTCCGAGTATCGCTCCCACCAACCGGGGAGGTCGGCCACGCTGTCGAGGATGACGGTGTGCGGCTCGGCGGCCAGCGCGGCGGCGTCCGCCGCACCCGACAAGACGCCGATGGCGTAGCCCGCGCCGGCGTTGCGCGCCGCTCGCAAGTCGACGACGGTGTCGCCGACGACCGCCACCTCCGCGGGGCGAACGACCTTCGCAAGCTCCATCGCTCGCCAGATCATATCGGGAGCAGGCCGCCCGTTCCGAACGTCTTCCGCGCAGACCACCGCGGAGACGAGGGGGGATCCCCATTCGAGCCGCCTCAGCAGCGCGTGGGCGAGGTCGCGGTCGAGGCCGGTCGTCAGAGCCATCCGGATGCCACGGGCGTGGAGCCATCGGAAGGTCTTCTCGGCCCCCGGGATCGGCGTCACGGGGTGCTTCGCGTAGTGGGCCTCGAGGCGGTCTCGAAACGCGGCGTGGATCTCGGTCGCCAGAGCGGGACGGACAGCTCCGGGCGCCACGCCCCGGATCAGCTCGACGATGGCATCGAGCTTTCGCCGGCCACGAACGCGGCGCAGCGCTTCGGGCGGCGGCTCGAGTCCGGCGGAGCGGAAGGCGTCCAGCAACGCGACCCCGATCCCAGCCGAGGCGGCGATCGTGGTTCCCGCCATGTCGAAGACGACGAGGGCCGGCTGCACGATCAGGTCTGCCCGGAGACATCCGTCCCGACCTGACGCGGTCACCGTTCGCCCCTCAGCGCGCGCTCGCGCTTGACGCTCAGCCGCCGCCAGGCCTCGCGATCCCCGGGCTTCACCCAGTCCCAGCCGATGCGTTCCCAGTCGGGGTCGTCGGGATCCAGGCCGAGCGCCCGGACGCCTTCGGACTCGCAAACGAAGTAGTGGTCACGGTAGGGAAGCAGAAAGCCACGCCCCCGTTCCAGCGACGTCCGGGCCACGTCGTAGGTCGCGAACCAGCGGTTCAAGAGCGCGTCGAGCTGGGGCTCGTACATCACCGGGCCGCGCGGGCCGTTCGCCGCGACGTCGTCGGAGGGTGCTTCAGCCTCGGCGCGCGCCTTGAGGGCGAGCCACGAGGGCGCCCCGTTCTCTACAGCGACGACTGTGAGCGCGTGTTTGAGGCGGACGCGATCGCGCCGCTCGAGGACGCGGCTCGCCGTAGCGCCGGTGAACTCGTGAAGGCGGAGGAACCGCTCGGCGGCGGCAGCCGCGACGTCTCGGTCTTCGGAGCGGAGTTGTTTGAGAAGTCGCCGCGCGCGGACGCGGTATTCGGAGGCGGGAACGGATGACGGATCGGCGTTCATGGACGCTCCTCGGAGTTCGCCGCCTCGAGCCCGATGGTTGGCAGCACCCAGGAGTTCACGAACGGCCTGTGAGGACTACGGAGGGTGACGTCGTCTTTCTCGGGACAGGCGCCCCTCAACGCCTGCGCCAAGGGTAGGCGACGTGGGCCGGTGAATCAAGTCCCTGTGGCCGGTTCGGGCCGCCCGCTTCGGAGCGAGACCGGGCCATGCGCCATCACGAACAGCGTGCCGGCGCCGTAGACCAGCAAGAATCCCCCGAACTCCCCCCGGAGCCCGTGCACGATGACAGCGACGGCGAAGGTCAGCAGCATGAGGATGCCGCCAATCCGTAGGGTCCGCGGCCACAGGAACAGCACCGCTCCCGCTGCTTCAATCCCCGCCAGGAGGGCCAGATGCGGATTCGCGGCGCCGGAGTGGGGTGAAGCTGCGCGGAACGCGGTCTCGAGGCTGGCGATCAAGACGACCAGTCCCAGGGTCACGTGGAACAACAGGAAAGCGTGGTGCAATCTCGAATCGCGCATGGCCATGGTCACCGACTTGAGGACTCGTTGCAGGCGATCACTCTTTGACGAACAGGGGCGTCGTCACGTAGCGCTCTCCCGTGTCGGCCAGGAGCACCACGACCATCTTCCCGGCGGCGTGCTGACGAGAGGCCACGGCGAGCGCAGCATGGAGCGCGGCTCCCGACGAAACGCCGGCCAGGATGCCTTCTTCGCGAGCGAGCCGGCGCGTGCATTCAAACGCCTCTTCATCGGTGACGACAATGACCTCGTCGAGAATGGCGCGGTTCAAGACCTCGGGGATGAATCCGACACCGATACCCGGCATGAGGTGCTCCCCTGCAGGCCCGCCGGAGAGGACGGCCGCGCCGGCGGGCTCGACGGCCACGACGCGCACGCCGGGCTTGCGTTGCTTGAGCACCTCCCCGACCCCCGTGACGGTTCCGCCGGTGCCGACAGCCGAAACGAAGACGTCGACGGCGCCCTGCGTGTCGTTCCAGACTTCCATGGCGGTGGTTCGCCTGTGTACCTCCGGATTCATCGGATTGGTGAACTGGTCGAGCATGATTGAATTCGGAATCTCCTCGAGGAGCTGCTTGGCGTGTGCCACGGCGTCGACCATGAGAATGCCGGGCGTAAGCACGACCTCCGCGCCGAGATGACGGAGCAACGCGACTCGCTCCTTCGACATCGTCTCCGGCATCGTGAGGACGAGTCGATAGCCTCGGATGGCGGCTGCGAATGCGAGACCGATCCCCGTGTTCCCACCGGTCGCCTCGACGAGCGTCATCCCGGGTCGCAGAAGGCCCTTGCGCTCGGCGTCGTCGATCAGCGCCACCCCGAGCCGATCCTTCACGCTCCCGCACGGGTTTCGCATCTCCAGTTTGGCGACGACTCGGCCGGGCAGACCCTTGCCCAGGCGAGGCAATTCGACCATGGGCGTCCTGCCCACGGTAGCGGTGACGTCGCGATGAATCATCTCACCCGATTCTCGGGAAGAAGCGCCCGGTACGCTCGGCGTACGTCCGATAACTGTCCCCGAAACGAGCCGCCAGCTTGTCCTCTTCCCTCCGCGTCCGGACGACGAGCAATGCGAGAACCGACACTCCGCTCGCGAAGATGAACCAGTTGGCCGCGACCAGAGCGTTGGCCAGGACGCAAAGGGCTACCGAGACGTAGAAAGGATGGCGCACCCACCGGTACGGGCCGCGGGTCACGAGCGTGTGCTCTCGCCTCGTGACCACCGTGTCCGTCAGGTTCCTCCCCAGACTATGCAGGGTCCAGGTGAGCAGACACCCGGCCAGGACGCCCACACCGACCCCGATCCAGCGCAGCCATTCCGGCAGGGGCACCGACGACCAGGCCATCCACGACGGATCGATCATGTAGGCGATGAGCCCCAGCATGCCCGCGATGCCGACGGGGCGCAGCGTGAGCAGGATGAAAAGGCCCTCCTGCCGGCGATCGAGCCTCTCGCCCGTGGCCTGCGACCGCAGGCGGTGGTAGAGCATGACGGGAAAGAGAATCAGAAAGCCGACGATCAGAACGACGCGAAACGTCTGATCGTGGTTCATACGCGAGGGGGCTCGGAGGGCGACGGAGCGGGCTCACTCGACATCTCCACCTCCTTGCCGGATCGGCGAGCTGCCTAGGCAGGCTTGCGCATCTTCACGACCGCGGCGCGGTTCACGAGGATGCGGAGGTTGTTGCTGTGCATGTCGGCGGGCAGCACGAAGAAGAACGGGCGTATGGGTGGGAACCGCACGGTCAGTCCCACGACCCGCTCACCGTCCGCGAACTCGAGCTCGATCTTGTTGGCGCCTCGTGCGCGCGTGTCGCCCGGGTCGACGGCGGTCGCCTCCTCGCGCGCGGGATCCCCGGTCAGGTCCCTCACGAAGAAAAGGGCCTTGAGGTCGGCGAGCTTTACCTCGACCGTCCCTCCGTCGATCGTCTTGACGTGACAGGTCGGCCGGGCGGGGTCGATGTCCAGGCTGACGCCCTTGATCAGACGCCCGTCGATGAAGTGGGCGACGACCTCGTTGGCCATGCGGGTCTCAGATCACCATGGCTCGTGAAGAACGCGGCCAGCCGCGAGCCTGTCGCCCCGCCTTCGATCGCCGCCAGGTAGCGCCGGGCCGCGGCCAGGTTCGCCTCTTCGAGGGCTGTCATCGTGGCGCGGGTCAAGATACCTGCCCCGGTCGCCGCCGGGCCAGAAAGGCGCGCGCCGCGGGTCAAGCTCCGGCGGGAGCCGGCGCCCGGCCACGCGTCAACACCGTGAGCACGGCGGCGGTCAGGAAGAGGCCCGCGACATCGCCCCAGAGATGCCCGATCTGTCCGGGGTCGGTCAGCGAATGAACGGCCATGATCCCGCCGTGAACGATGCTGGACCAGACGGTGAACCAGATGAGGCTCAGGTGCCGAGCCGGGTCCCGGGCGGCCATCAGTAAGAAGACGCCCAGAGTCGCATAGATCCCGAGGATCATGTGCAGGTAGGCGGGCTGCTCGGGCTGCCAGGCCCAGCCGCTGGGCCAGAGGCGATTCATCGCCGCGATCCCGAACATGAAGAAGAGGCCGAAAGCGATCAGCACCGGCCTCAAGAGAGGCGATGGGGAGGGCGCGTTCATGGAGTCCTCCGGGGACGAAAAGTTGCCAGCTGCCTACAGCGCGTCCGCGAACATGCTCTTGTAGTGCCGGTACCAATCGCTCTGAAACCGTTCCTGCGGGTCGTATTCCTTCTTCAGCCGCAGGAACTCGACGAAGCGCGGGTAGCAGGTCTCGACCTGCTCGCGGGTCGCCCAGCGGTGGTACGTGAGGAAGTAGCGGCCGCCGTGCCGGATCGCGCGGTCGATGATCCGCCGGAAGTCCTCGACCGCCTTCTGCTTCCCCGCGTCGGTGTGGACGACGTGCAGGTTGCAAACGATGCAGACGGAGGGCTCCCGGGCCCAGGCCAGGAAGCTCTCCGTATCCTCCTCGATGAAGCGGATCGTGCCGTAGGTCGGGTCGACCCGGTGGGCGATGAAGTCCTCGCGGACGTCGGCCAGGAACGGCACCAGCTCCTCTGGCCGCACGTAGACCTCGGTGATCATCTCCGTCCCCTTCTGCTCCTCGGGAAGCTGCTTGAGCCCCTCGTGGTAGTAGTCGAGCGTGCCGGCGAGCTGGTGAGTATCCGACCAGTAGCACTGGCCGTTCGTGGACAGGTAGTACGCCGAATAGGCCTCGAAGGCCTTCTTCTTGTCCGTGCGCGCCAGTCGGTACAATTCGGTCCATTGCTGCTTGGAGAGTCGCTTCTGGTCGTTCGGTATCGGCGTGTCGTCCGCCACCGGCCGGTAGCAGGAGAAAACGCCGGGATGCGCCGCGGCCTCCGTCTCCAGGTCCGTCGAATACTGACAATCTCCGTAGTCGTACCCTTCCCGAAGCCGCGGCTCGATCTCGCTCAGCAGATCCTTGACGGGGATCACCTTCACGATCCGCTCGACTCTCTTGCGGGGGACGAGCCGCAGGGTCGCGTGCGCGATGACGCCGAAGAGCCCGTAGCCGCCGATGGCCAGGCTGAAGAGCTCCGGGTTCTCGCGGCGGCTGCAGGTGAGCGTCTTGCCAGCGGCGTCGACGAGGACGAACGACTCGACGTCGCTGATGATGGGTGGGAACCGCAAGCCGCGCCCGTGAACGTTGGACGCCAGCGAGCCCCCGATGCTGACGGCGTCGACGCCGGTCTGCTTCTGCCGGATGCCCCACGGGTCGGGCTGGCCGGCCTGCTCGCGCTCGAGGTGCTCGATCAACTCGGGCCACTCGATGCCGGCCTGGACCTCGATCCGGCCCGCCGCCCGGTCGAACCCGACCACGCCGTTGAACGCCGTCATGTCCAGCAGCAGTGCGTCCGTGCCGAACTGCTGGCCCCCCATCGAGTGGCGTCCGCCGGCCACGCTGACGGCTCGGCCCTCGCGCCGGGCGCCTGCCAGGGTCGCCTGGATCGCCTCGAGCGAGGTCGGCTTCACGACGCGGTTGACGCGGGTCGCGTTCAACTGGGACTGGATGTCGTTGACCTCGACCCCGGCCGCTCCGTCCGCTCCGGCTCTCACGTCCCCCCGGCTGCTTGCTTCATCCACGTCCGACGACCTGCGCCCCCTGCTCGATCAGGAGCTCCCCGAGCAGCGACCTGTGGCAGACGGACTCGTCGTCACAGTAGCAGCCCACCGAGAAGTTCGTCCGGGACGAGAGCGCGGCCAGCAACGCGATGAGGCGCCGCGCCGCCGGACGCCGCATCTCGCGCCGGTAGCGCCGCTCGTAGACGGCCCAGCGCCGGGGCGTCAACGGCTCCGCGAGCGCCCACGACACCAGCGGAGCGCTCGGGGCCAGCTCCGGCACCCACACGTCGTAGTAGTCGCGCGCGGCGTACTCCTGCTTGGGCACGCCGCGCGGCGGCCTCCTGACCGTACCGAGGCGGAGGCCCTCCCGCAGATGACGCGGCGACCCAAGTCGAACGACACGGACCGACAAGCCTGTCCTCCGATCAGAGTGCAGCCACCGCCGCTTCGACCAAAGGCAGGACCTGCTGCGGCGCGCTCGCGCCGAAGCCCAGGTCCCTGAGGAGACCGTCGTCGAGCCGATAGATCCAACCGTGAACGGCAAGTGCCTGGCCGCGTGCCCACGCGTCCTGCACGACGGTGGTCTCGCACACGTTCGCAGCCTGCTCCAACACGTTCAGCTCGCAGAGCCGGTCCACCCGGGCCTGCGGGTCTTCCAGCGCTCCGACCTGCATGGAGTATTTGCCGTGCAGGTCCTGCACATGGCGAAGCCAATTGTCGATGAGTCCGAGCCGGGCTCCCTCGAGGGCCGCCCGCACTCCGCCGCAGCCGTAGTGGCCGCAAACGATGACGTGTCGCACGCGAAGGATGTCGACGGCGTACTGAAGGACCGACAGGCAGTTCAAGTCGGTGTGCACCACCACGTTCGCCACGTTGCGATGCACGAAGAGCTCGCCCGGCAGCAGACCCACGATCTCGTTGGCCGGCACGCGACTGTCCGAGCACCCGATCCAGAGGTATCCCGGGGCCTGTTGGGCGGCCAGCCGCGAGAAGAAGCGCGGCTCGCGTGCCAGCTGCTCGGCGGCCCAGCGACGGTTGTTTGCGAAGAGATCGGATGGAGCGAGCAAGGTCGGCGAACCCTCTGTATCGCTAGCTCGAGAGAGCACTCACGAAGGCCTGGGGCTGCTCCGGCGTGATCAGCCAGGGTCGTTCGGCGCCGCGCTCGATCCACACGAAGCCGTCCGTGCGCGAGATGTACATCTGAACCATTCCCCGCCGCTGGGTCCACAGCCAGCCGAAAGCGCCCCACAGCCCCCCGGCCCCGATGCGCATGCACCAGCCCAGCTCGCGCCGCAAAGCTCGCCCTTCGATGAGGCGCACGCTCGTGATGCTTTCGCGACGGATCTGCCGGCGCTTGAGCGGCCAGACCACCTCGAGCGAGCCCGGGTGCACCATGAAAGAGCTGGGTCGGAACCGGAGCCAGACCCAACCGTAGATGGCGATGACCAGGAGCGCGGGAGCGCCCAGCAGCCATTTTCCGCGCCCGACCGCGAGGAGCACGACCGGCAGCGCCAGCAGGATCAGGGTGAGAAACCAGATGAGCGGCGACATCGGCGCGAGTCGAAACCTCCGGGTCGGAACGCTCATCGATTTTCGATGACTCAGAAGCGACCCTCGTCCACGTCGCGGATGAACTGGATGAGACCCGCGAAGTAGGTCTTCTGGTCGTCGTACTGGGCCAGATGGCTCCCCTTCGGACAATAGAGGTAGCGTCCCCGCTGCACGGTCTTGGCCATCCACTCCATGTGCTTGGGATCCATCGTGTCGTAACGCGCGCCGATCACGAGGGTCGGCACGGCGATCTTGCCCAGGTCGGTCGTGCGGTCCCAGTTCGCGAGCTTCCCGCTGGCCCCCAGCTCGCTGGGTCCTTGCATCGGGACGTAGACCTTGGGGTTGAGGTGCTTGAAGGCGCGGTTCACCGGATCCGGCCACTCGTCGGCCGGCATGCGCAGGATGTGCTCCACATAGAAGTGCGAGATCAGGAGCTCCATGTAGCGCGGATTCTCGTACTGCCCGGCGGCGTCGAGCTGCTTGATCTCGGCCAGCACGGTCGGGTCCATCGCAGGCATCAAGACGCCCTGCGCGTAGGCGTTGTACGCGGGAATGCTCGCCATCATGTTCGAGATGATGAGGCCTTTGAGGTTCTGCGGATACTTGAGGGCGTACTCCAGCGCGAGGAGGCCGCCCCACGATTGGCCGAGGAGGTAGAAGTTTTCCGGCCCCAGCCCCAGGGCCTTGCGCACCTGTTCCACTTCATCGACAAACCGGGGAAGGTCCCACAGGTCGGGGTCGTCGGGCTGATCGCTGTAGAACGACCCCAGCTGGTCGTAGTAGTAGTACTCGATGCCCGCCGCGGGGAAATAGCTGTCGAACGCCTCGAAGTACTCGTGGGTGAGACCAGGCCCGCCGTGCAGCAGGAGGACCTTGACGGTCGGGTTGTTGCCGACGCGCTTGGTCCAGACGCGGAAGGTTCCCTTGGGCGTCTGGACGGCGATCATCCTGGCGCCGCCGCTCAGCACGTCGTCCCGGCCCGAGGAGTCCAGGTAGCCACCCGAAGCGACTTGCGCCCGGGCGACGTTGACGCAGACGCTCAGCCCGAGCGCCAGGGCGGCAATGACGGCGATTCTCCTCACGTGAGCCTCCGCAAGATGAAGCGCGCCTCCGCAACGATCCCAGCATGAAGCGGTGCGTTCGGACCGGCGATGTCCACGGTCGAAGGGGGAGGTCCGGTGGGCGATGGGGAAGGTATGCGCGCGCTCGCCGGCAGGCCAGAAGGACAGGTCCCCGGTTCCGGGCGCGCCGCAGCAGGGGCCCTCTGATTGATGCCGTTCCGACCCCGCCTTAACTTTGCGCCCCCTTTCCCGAAGCCGCCAAGCGCGAAGCGCGACGCGAGGCGAACGAGACGCCGGCGACGAGAGCGATGACTCGGTTCCTGGAGACGACCCGATCCTACCGGCAAGGCGCCGCCACCTTGCCCGGTCGCTACTACACCTCGCCCGAGATCTTTCACGAGGAGCGCGAGCGGATCTTCAGCCGGCGCTGGCTGTGCGTCGGCCGCGACGCTCACCTTCCGGACCCGGGCGCCTACCTGCTCGCGTCCGTCGCCGGTGAAAGCGTGATCGTCCTGCGCGACGCGACCGGAGCCCGCGCGTTCTACAACGTCTGCAGGCACCGTGGAACTCGGCTGCTCGAGCAAACGAGCGGTCGCGTGAGCCGGTCGATCCAGTGTCCCTACCATGCCTGGACCTACGCGCTCGACGGCCAGTTGATCGGGGCGCCGCACATGGACGACGTGGAGGGCTTCGACAGGGCCGAGTACCCGCTCCACTCCGTGGCCCTGCAAAGTTGGGAGGGATTGCTGTTCGTGAACCTGAGCTCGGATCCCGAGTCGTTGCCGAAGGCCTTCGCGCCGCTCACCGCGCGCTTTCGCCGCTTCGGGATGCCCGGCTTGCGGACCTGGCGCCGGATCGAGTACGACGTCCGGGCGAACTGGAAGCTCCTGTTCCAGAACTACTCGGAGTGCATGCACTGCCCGGTGATCCACCCGGGACTCGCCAAGCACAGTCCATACCGAAGCGGCGAGAACGATCTGGTCGAGGGCCCGTTCCTGGGCGGTTTCATGCTGCTCGAGTCAGGAAGTGAAAGCCTGACCATGAGCGGCCGCGCCTGCGCCCCCATGGTCGGCGAGCTGCCGGACGAGGATCTGCGCCGCGTCTACTACTATTCGGTCTTCCCGAACCTGCTCCTCAGCCTGCACCCCGATTACGTCATGTTCCACACGCTCTGGCCCGAGGCGCCGGACCGGACGCGTATCGTCTGCGAGTGGCTCTTCCATCCGGGCGCGTTCGACGCCGCGCAGCATGATCCGGAGGACGCGGTGACGTTCTGGGACACGACGAACCGCGAGGACTGGCACATCTGCGAGCTCAGCCAGCAGGGAGTCTCTTCGCGGAAGTATGCTCCCGGTCCCTACTCGCCGCGCGAAAGCCTGCCGGCCGCGTGGGATCGGGAGTACCTGAGGCAGCTCGAAGGCGCGCCTGAAGGCCCGCCCGACGCGGCGTCCTGAAGAAGTCGGTGCGTCAACACCTGGCCCGACCGCCCGACATGTCGAACACGGCCCCGGTATTGAACCGGCTCGCTTCGGAGCAAAGCCAGGCGACGAGATGGGCCACCTCATCGGGTTTGCCAAGGCGCTTCATCGGGCTGTCCTCGATCATCGCCTTGACCGCCTCGGGGCCGAGATTGCGAATCATGTCCGTATCGATGGGCCCCGGCGCAACACAGTTCACGAAAATCCCACTATCGACGATCTCCCTTCCCAGCGCCTTCGTGAACGCGATCACACCGGCGCTGGCCGCCGAGTACGCCGCCAGGTTCGCCAACCCCTCTTTCCCCGCCAACGACCCCATGTTCACGATGCGGCCCCCGCCCCAGCCACGCATATGCGGCCGTCTTGCCCGCGAGATCGTAGGAGTTGACCAGGCGAACCTCCGTGAGACGGAAGGGACTTTCCGATCGGCTAGGCCTTGGAGTTTGCATCCGCGGGATAGATCGGATTCGCCTCGAGAAGTTCATGAAACCGCGTGCCGCCCGCATCCTGCCTCCACCTGTCACCGAACGACATCACGAGATATCGGAACAGAGTGTCATCGGAGACGTAGAATGCCGTAGCACTCGGCGCACTTGCTTCGAGGACCGCCACCTGGGTGCCGTTCTCTATCTTCGCATCGACGCGGAGTCGCCGGATCGCCGCGAGCAAAGCCTCGAACCCGACCGTCCCCTCGGGCAGAGAGGCTCCGTCACCGGGAAGCGAACCCCACTGGGCATGAACGCGCCCATCCGGGTAGAAGTCGAGAATCCATCCCTGGCGCGGAAAGACGGTGATCTTGAGGGCCTGCTCGGGCTCACGTCGAGGATCCGAGGCCACGCCGCCAGTCGCAACCATTCCGGACAGCAGCGCGACCAGGGATAGGATGAGCATCGTCTTCATGGCGCCGCTCATGAACCTCCCGCGAGCGCGCCGAGCTTGAGGACCATGTTCCAGTTCCCTCCGGCCAAGCCGCGTTGGATGCCTGGGCCTGTCGAGCCTAAGGGGCGAGCGGCAAGACCCACACCGTGTGCGTATCATGCGCCGTCACCCATACGAGATCGCCTGCGACGCGCACGGCTCCGCTCCCAGCCGGCGGCCCATAGATGCTGCTCACCCGGTTCGTCTCAGGATCGATGGATGCCAGCAGCACTTCCAGTCCCCGCACCCACACCTTGCCTCCGCCGGTCGCGATGTCGCCTCCTCCGCCCTTCATGCCGAGCGAGATGGAAGCCACCGGGCGGTTCGTGCTCGGATCGATGCGTGTAACGGAACCGTCGCCTTGATTCAACGTCCAGACGCCACCCTCGCCGGCGGCGAGGAAACGGGGGATGGGCCCGACAGGAATGGTGGCCTGCACTTGATTCGTCCTCGGATCGATCCGCTGCACGGAGCCCGCCGAGTTCTCATTCCCCGAGCCCGTGTTCGTGATCCACACCGCATCGAACCCGAATGCGGCCGCGAAGGAATTGCGCCGGACCTTGATGCGGGCCACGACCTTGTTCGTGGCCACATCGATGCGCGAAAGGATCCCCCTGGCGTCGCTGAGCACCCAGACGGAGCCTGCCCCGGCTGCCAGGCTCAACTCCCCGTCCGGAGCGGCAAGTCCAGTGGGAATCTTCGCGGAGATCTCCTGGGATTCGAGATCCAGGCGATGCACGGAAGCATCCTGGCAGTTCGCGACCCAGAGCGATCGGAAGGCGACGACCATCGCGCCACAAGGCTGCGGTATCTGCACGGTTGCAACCGGACCAGCGCGATCGACTCGCAGCTTCTCGACCCGGCCTTCGTTCGTCGCCCAGACATCGCGCCCGTCGGCCGCGAGGAAATCGACGAACCCCGGAATCGTGAACGTCGCGACCGCGCGTTCGGCGATCGGAGTGGCATCCGGTGAATCCTGTGCCATCACGGAAGGGCCCTCCCCTGGACCAGGTCCTCGCGGCCGGCGGGGTTCCGGGGGCCATAGTAGGGCCCTTTTGGTGGTCCGCCAGAACGTGAACTTTGCGGCGATCGTCTGCGCTCGATTGATGCCCCCCGAACCGCCGCTTAACTTGCGCCCTCATCCTGCCGGTGCCTCCCGGCAAGACAGCCTCCTCAACGAGGACCATGCCCACCACCACCGACGTCATGGACCGTCTCGTCTCGCTCGCCAAGCGGCGGGGCTTTGTCTATCCCTCCTCCGAGATCTATGGCGGCATCGGGTCCTCCTACGACTACGGCCCGCTCGGGACCGAGCTCAAGCGCAACGTCAAGGAAGCCTGGTGGCAGGCGATGGTGCGCGAGCGCGAGGACGTGGAGGGGCTGGACTCGGCGATCCTGATGAATCCGAAGGTGTGGGAAGCCTCGGGACACGTCGCGGGCTTCACCGATCCGCTGGTGGACTGCAAGACCTGCAAGGCGCGCTTCCGGGTGGACCAGCTGCCCGGCTTCGACCCCTCGTTCCTGGTGGGCGCCGGGCCCGCGCACGAGGCGGCCGGCGGCGGGGTGCCCGTCCCCGAAGAGCCGCGCCTCACCGAGGAAGGCCGGGCGCGGCTGCAATGCCCGCGCTGCGGCTCGCGCAACTTCTCGGACGTGCGAAAATTCAATCTGATGTTCAAGACCTACATGGGGCCCGTCGAGGACCAGGCTTCCGTGGTCTACCTGCGCCCCGAGACCGCCCAGGGCATCTACGTCAACTTTCTGAACGTGCTCAACTCGTCGCGCCAGAAGATTCCCTTCGGGATCGCCCAGATCGGCAAGGCCTTTCGCAACGAGATCACGCCCGGGAACTTCATCTTCCGCACGCGCGAGTTCGAGCAGATGGAGATGCAGTACTTCGTGCACCCCTCCGAAGCGGACCGCTGGTTCGAGTACTGGCTCGAGCAGCGGCAACGGTTCTACCGCGACCTGGGTCTGCGGCAGGACCGGCTCCGGCTCCACCGCCACGCCCCCGACGAGCTGGCGCACTATGCGCGGGCGGCCTACGACCTCCAGTACGAGTTCCCGTTCGGGTGGCAGGAGCTGGAGGGGATCCACAACCGCGGCGACTTCGACCTCTCGCGGCACGAGGAGTTCTCGGGAAAGAAGCTCTCCTACTTCGATGAAGCCGCGAAGGAGCGTTTCCTACCCTACATCATCGAGACCTCGGCCGGGTGCGACCGCACGGTGCTGACCCTGCTCGTGGACGCCTACGACGAAGAAGGAGAGGGAAAGGACGCGCGGGTCGTGCTGCGTTTCTCACCCCGGCTCGCGCCGATCAAGGTCGCTATCCTGCCGCTCGTGAATCGCGACAACATGGACGGCATCGCGCGCGGGCTCTTCGAGTCCCTCAAGGGGAAGTTCGCCGCCTTCTACGACGACGGCGGGTCCATCGGCCGGCGCTACCGGCGCCAGGACGAAGCCGGCACGCCCTTCTGCGTCACCGTGGACTCCCAGACCCTCCAGGACGAGACGCTGACCGTCCGGGAGCGGGACTCGATGGCCCAGGAACGGGTGGCGATGGCGCAGCTCGAGACGTATCTCAAGGAACGCGTGTGAGCACGCCCGTGACGTCGGGCGGGCCGATCGAGCGCGTCGGTGTCGTGGGCCTCGGCATCATGGGGCGGCCCATGGCCGCCAACCTGCTCAAGGCCGGCTTCCGGGTGACGGTCTTCAACCGGAGCCCCGGGCCCGCCGAGGGGCTGGTGGCGGCGGGCGCCGAGGCCGGAGCCTCGCCCGCCGACGTCGCCCGCCGCGCGCAGGCCGTGATCACGATGCTGCCCGACACCCCCGACGTCGAGGCCGTGCTGTTCGGGCCCGAGGGGGTCGCCGAAGGCGCGGGGAGGGGCGCGGTCGTGATCGACATGAGCACGATCTCGCCCTCGGCAACCGAGCGCTTCGCAGCCCGCCTCGCGGAACGAGGCGTGGCGATGCTGGACGCGCCCGTGAGCGGCGGCGACCAGGGTGCCATCGCCGGCACGCTCGCGATCATGGTCGGTGGAGACGAGGCGACCTTCACGCGCTGCCGGCCTATCTTCGGCGCACTCGGGAAGAACGTCGTGCACATGGGCGGGCACGGGAACGGTCAGCGCACGAAGCTCGTCAACAACCTGGTGGGCGCGCTGCACGTGGTGGCGATGAGCGAGGGACTGGCCTTCGCGCGGGAGCTGGGTCTGGACCCGGCTCGTGTGCTGGACGTCGTCTCGTCGGGGGCCGCGGGCTCGTGGATGCTCACGCACCTGGCGCCCCGCGTGCTGCGGGAGGACCTGGCACCCGGCTTCATGATCCGCTTGCAGCGCAAGGACTTGCGCCTCGCGAGCGAGGCCATGTCGGGGCTCGCCGTCGAGTTCCCGGCGGCACAGCTCGCCCTCGACCTGTTCACGCGCGCCGAGACGAGCGGGCTGGGCGCTCTCGGAACCCAGGGGCTGATCCGGCTGTACGCGAAGGCCTGATTCGCGGTACGGCTCGAGGAGGATTCACATGGAAGAGCTCGTGATCCGGCGCTTCGACGCGCCGGACGACATGCTGAGCTTCGAGAAGGGCACCTTCGAGCTCGTGCGGGCCGGCGGGCTCACGCTCGGACGCGCCCGCTACGAACCCGGCTGGAAGTGGTCGGAGCACGTGCGGCCGCTCGCGGGAACGGAGAGCTGTCAGGTGGCCCACGTCGGTCTGGTCGTGTCGGGTCGCGCCGCGATCCGCATGGACGACGGCCGGGAAGTGGTCGTCGGACCGGGCGATCTGTTCGTGGTCCCGCCGGGCCACGACAGCTGGGTAGTCGGCGAGGAGCCCTACGTCTCGCTCCACTTCCTGGGCGCCGAACGTTACGCGCAAGAGGAGACCGCGGAACCGTCCCGTCCCTTGCCTTGAGCGAGTCGTGGAGGCCGAAGCCGAGAAGTCGCAGGTCCTGACCTTCGATTGCTACGGCACCCTGATCGACTGGGATGCCGGCATCGCGGGCGCCTTCGAGCGTGAGGCGGCGAGGGAGGGACGCCGGGTCGACCTCGCCGCCGTGCTCGCGGCCTACGCCGAGTGCGAGGCCGAGATCGAGGAAGGGGCCTACGCGCCCTATCGCGAGGTCCTGGCCGCCGCGGCACGTTGCGCCGCCCTGGCCGTGGGCTGGGACCTGCCCGCTCAGCGGGCCGGGTTCCTGGCCTCGAGCCTCCCCACCTGGAAGGCGTTTCCCGACACGAACCCGAGCCTCCGGCGCCTCGCCGCGCGCTGCGCCCTGGGGATCCTCTCCAACGTGGACGACGATCTCCTGGAGGAGACCCGGCGCCACCTGCCCCTGGATTGGGACCTGATCGTCACCGCCGAGCAGGTGAGCTCCTACAAGCCCGCCCACGCGCACTGGATCGAGGCCCGGCGGCGCATGGAGGGCCGCTGGCCGCGCTGGACACACGTCGCGCAGAGCTACTATCACGACATCGCTCCCGCGCTGGAGCTGGGCCTCCCCGTGATCTGGGTGAATCGGCGAGGCGAGCGGCTGGAGCCGGGCCAGCGCCCTGCGACGCACGAGGTGCGCACGCTGGCCGAGGCCGCCGACCTGATCCTGGAGACGGCATGAGCGGATCGAAGAGCGTCGCGCCGGCGGCGACAGGGCTCCACCCCGACATCGTCGAGCGCGCCCTCCGCGTCGCGGTCCGCCAGCATGCCGGCCAGCTCCGCAAGGGCGACGGCGAGCCCTTCATCACGCATCCCGTCGCGGTGGCGCTGATCTGCGCGCGCGCCGGGCTGTCGGCCGAGACCATCGCCGCGGCCCTGCTCCACGACGTGCTGGAAGACACCCGGATGACGGGAAAGGAGCTTGCCTCGGATCTCGGGGAGGGGGGCGAGGAGATCGCCCGCATCGTCCAGGACGTTACGAAGGCCGGCGGGCGGCTGTCGTGGGAGGAGAAGTCGCGACGCTACCTGGAGCATCTGCGCACGGCGCCGCTCGAGGCGCTCGCCGTGTCCGCCGCCGACAAGATCCACAACCTCTACGCGCTGGTCCTGGTCTACGAGCGCGACGGCGACGAGGTGCGGGCGCGCTTCAACTCGACGCTCGAGCAGCGCGTCCGCACCTACGAGGAAGTCCGGGACCTGGTGCGCGAGCGCTGGCCCGATTGCCCGCTCCTGTCCGAGCTGGACCGCCGCTTGGAGCGCGCGCGTGCGACGCTGTTGGCCGGGAGCTGAGGGGTCGAGACGGGCGGTGACCCGCCGAGCGAGGCAATGGGTTTCCTGCCGAGCTGGCGGGTCCCCGCCCGTCCCGGCCGGACAGGGTCAGCCGGCCTGATTCTGGGGAGCCGTGGAGTCCGCGGGTGCGGCGGGCTGCGGAACGTTCGGCGACGTGTTCCCGGTCTGCCCCTGGCGCTCGGCCTCGCGGCGCTGTTCGATCGCGCGCTCCTTCCGGCGCTGGAGGGCGGCCAGCTCGTTCGTGAAGACCCCCGGGTTCACCATCTGGTAGTTGCCGAAGCCGATCCGGTCCTCGAAGACGATCTCGAAGTTCTGCGGGTCGTAGCGCCAGACCTCGATCGGAAACGTGTTGGGCTGGAGGGGGCGCCGGATCACGTCGCTGGGGGGGCCGAGCGTGACGTAGACCTGGCCCCGGTCGGACTTCCAGCCCGGCCGCAGCTTGGTCCCGAAGTGCGCGTTGGCCACGGCCAGGCGCTGGAAATAGCTCTCGAACGCCTCGTTCCCCGGGGTCGCCGGGACGGGGTCGCGGACGCGCCAGAACTCGTTCCAGGCCTGAAGCCGCTGGCCGGGGGGCGCTTCCTCGAGTTGCTTGCGCTCGTTCTTCGACGCCTCGTAGGCCACGAGCTCCATAGCCTCCTTCCAGTGCGACTCCACCCACTGCGTCACGGCGGACACCGAGATCTTGGCCGAGCTCTCGGCGAGCTTCGTGCCGCCGGCGTCCTGCAGCTGGAGGTCGAGACGATAGATGCCCGACTGCATCCCCGTCCCGGGCACGGATCCGTAGACGCGGGCGCTGCTCCCTTCGAGCGACGGCACGTCCAGCGTCGTGCTGGAGATGGCCGCCCCGCCGCCGTCCGGCGCGATCGAGGCCGCCAGCTTCAGCGGCTGGTCGCCCGGCGCTCCGGCGGGCGCGTAGACCTCGACGAAGAACGTCACGGCGTCGGGCGCCAGCGCGTAGTAGTGCGAGGGGTAGAGGACGTGGTTCCTGTCGCTCCCGGAGGCCGCCGTGTCGTAGAACCGGAGCAGGACGGGGTCCGAGAGCGCCCAGCCGGCGCCCGGCGTCAGCGCCGGCACCTCGAGCTTGGAGTCGCTCTCCGAGGTCTCGCCGCTCTGAGCGTCGCGCACCGTGAGCTCGAGGTCGTAGGTGCCCGGCAGGAGGGAGAAGGCCGACTGGAAGACGATCGTCTCGCGGTCGATGATCGTCTCGTCGAACGTCTTCACCTGGACCGTCTCGCTCCAGGTGTTCTCGAACGAGCCGCGATCCCCCTTGGCGCGCACCTCGACCGCGTACTGGGCGCGATAGCCGTCGGGTTGCTTGAGGAACTGGAACGAGCTGTTCGAAAGCGCGATCCCGAGCAGGGCCTGGGTGCTGTCTCCCTGGCCGGCCAGGAAGCTCACGTCGCCATAGAAGATGATGTCGCCCTTGCCCCGCAGCACGCCGGCCGCGTCGTAGAAGGGCCCGGTGTTGAACAAGTCGGTGATGTCGTCCTGAGCGGCGAGCGGGGCCGCGCCCAACACGATGGCCGCGAGCAAGGCGACGAGCGGGCGCACCATGAGACCCTCCTGCACCGGAGACCGCGGATCGCTTCGGTGGTTGTGCGGTTGTCCTGATCGTGTCGGGGGGGTATAATTTCGACCCCTTCACCATTCGGCGCCAGACTCACTGCGGCTGATCCGGCAGCCCAGGCGCCCATCCTGACGACGATGGATCCTGGCGAACCGATCGGCCACTGTCGCTTCCATTCGCCCGCGGGCGGCCGCACCCGCCGGTCGACCCGGGCGCGCAGCGCCACGGCAGGCGCGGTTCTCCTCGCCGCCTTGCTTCTCGCGGGCTGCGCTTCCAGCCCGCCGCCGCCGCCGGTCGTCGAAGCTCCTCCTCCGCCCCCCGCCCCGGCCCCCCCGGCCGCCCCGGCACTGGCCGCGCCGCCCGACACGCTCTCGACCGAAGAAGCCCGCGACCTCGAAGCCCTGCAGGCCGAGACCTTCAAGGGACCGGTCGGCTCGACGAACGCCGACCTGGACGACGACCTGGAGCGTTTCCTGAAGGAGGAGAGCGATGCGATCCTCACCGAGACGGTGGACTACGACATCCCGATCGTGATCAACGAGCGGGTGGAGTACTTCATCGACTACTTCCAGAACCGCGTCAGGAAGTCGTTCGCCAAGTGGCTCGTGCGCGCGCCCCAGGTGGCGCCCTACATGCGCGCCCGCTTCCAGCAGGAGGGACTGCCCGAGGACCTGATCTACATCTCGCTGATCGAGAGCGGCTTCAGCGCGCAGGCCACCTCGCGCGCGAGGGCGGTGGGGTACTGGCAGTTCATCGCCGGCACCGCGCGCCGCTACGGGCTGCGCGTGGACCGCTGGGTGGACGAGCGCCGGGACATCGAGAGATCCACCGAGGCCGCGATCGCCTACCTCAAGGAGCTGCACCAGATGTTCGGCTCGTGGTACCTGGCGGCGGCGGCGTACAACTCGGGCGAGGGGAGGATCCAGAAGGCGATTGACAGGTCCGGCTCCGAGAACCTGTGGGAGCTGGCCGAGCTCTCGAACTTGCGGAACGAGACCAAGGACTACGTTCCGAAGCTGATCGCGGCGACCATGATCGCGAAAGAGCCCGCCAAGTACGGCTTCGCCGGCATTCCCCAGGTGGCGCCTCTGGCGGCGGATACCGTGACCGTGCCGACCCCCGCCGACCTGCGCGTGATCGCGGCCGCCGCGGGCACGAACCTGGAGACGATCCGCGCGCTCAATCCCAGCCTCCGATCTCACTCCACGCCGCCCGGGGTGACGGACTTCCCGGTCCTCGTGCCGCGCGGCTCCGGCGCGTCCTTCCGGGAACGGATCGCGCAGGTGCCGGCCAGCAAGCGATTGGTCGAGCACTACCACGTGGTCCGGCGCGGGGAAACTCCCAATCGGATCGCGGCCAAGTACGGCGTCTCGACCTCGGAGCTCATGGAGGAGAACGAAATCCGCAATCCGCGAGCCCTGCGCGTCGGCCAGCGCCTGCGCATCCCGGACAGGGACGGCGGGGAGATCGAGCTGCCGGTCGAGCTGGCCCAGGCGCCCGCGCCGCCCCCGGCGGCGGAGAGCCCGCCCGCCGCGGGAGCGAACGAGCCGGCTGCCGCGGAGATCCCGCCCACCAGCGGAGCGAGCTCGCCCGCGGCGGCGGAGAACCCACCCGTGGTCGTGGAGAACCCACCCGTGGTGGTGGAGAACCCACCCGTGGCGGCGGAGAACCCACCCGTGGCGGCGGCCCATCCGCCGGCGTCCGGCCCCGACAACGTCCAGGCGCGCGTCGACGCGACCGGCCTCGACGGCGAGCCCACGGTTGTCGAGGCGCCCGCGGGCGCGGATGAAACGGTGCGCTACCGCGTGAAGAAGGGCGATACCCTCTACCACATCGCGCTCGAGTACGGCGTAGGCGTGAACGACCTGCGGCGCTGGAACCCCTCCATCGGCAAGCGGATCTATCCCGGGACTGTTCTGCTGATCCATCCTCCCGCCGCCGGCCGGACGACGGGGACGGGTGGAAGCGGCGCGGCCCGGACCCAAGCTGCTCTTGAAGGGGATCGAGCCGCGGTCACGCCCGCCGGGTCGGAAGGTGCTGCCGCGGCGTCTCCCGCCGGCCCGGAGACAGGAGTGATCGCCGACGCCGACAGCGGAGGGGCCGTGGGGTCCGTGCCGGCGCCCGCCACTCCCGATCTCTCCCGTGAAATGCCTGCGCCTGTTGACGCTGACCCGGCTGACCCGGCCGACCCGGCCGCCGGCTCTCCACCCGCCGACCTCGAAAGCTGGCGGCCGGGGGCCCACGTCCTGATCGAGGTCGAGGAGGGAGACACGCTCCTCTCCATCGCGCAACGCCACAACGTGACGGCCGACCAGGTCCGAGTCTGGAACGGGATACGGCGAGGAGACGCGCTCCGGCCCGGAGACCGGCTGATCCTCTTCCCGCCCACTCCCGTGGAGCCGCAGCCCTGACCTCGAAGCAGGCCCACCCTGCCGCGGAGCCGGCGGGTCCCCCTCGCGCGCCATCCTCCGGCCCGATCTCGTGCGAACGAGCGCTCGAGCTGATCCTGGATGGCGCCCGCCCCCTGCACTCGCGCAGCGTCTCCCTGGACGAAGCCGACGGGCGCGCGGCCGCGCGCGAGGTCCGGGCGCGATTCGCGCTTCCGGCCTGGGCCAACTCCGCGAAGGACGGCTACGCCGTGCGGCACGCGGACCTCGCACCCGCCGCGGGGGAAGTCGGAGTCGAGCTGCCGGTCATCGGTGAGATCGCGGCCGGGGATCCTCCGGGGATGACGCTCCCCTCGGGTGCGGTCGTCCGCATCATGACCGGAGCTCCGCTTCCCGTGGGCGCCGATGCGGTCGTCCCGGTCGAAGCGACGAGGGGACCGGAGGGGCCGGGGCGGTTCGCAGCCACGGGCCGGCGGGTCAGGATCCTCGAGTCGCCCGTCGCGGGAGCGAACGTGCGCCCCGCGGGCGGCGACGTGCGGGCGGGCGAGGTCGTGATCGAGGAGGGGGAGACCGTGACTCCCGGCCGGCTGGCGCTCCTGGCCGCCCTGGGCGAGGTCGGCGTCGAGGTGCACCGGCGTCCACGCGTGACGGTGATCGCGACCGGAGACGAGCTGATCGAGCCGGGGCACGAGCTCGTGCCGGGGAAGCTCTACGCCTCGAACTCGTACGGACTGGCGGCGCTGGCGCGGCGCGCGGGTGCGGTCGCGCACATCGCCGACCTCGTTCCCGACGACCGGCTGCGCATCCGGGAGGCGGTGTTCGAGGCGCTCGAGTCGAGCGAGGTGGTCGTCACGAGCGGTGGCGTCTCGGCCGGCGAGCACGACCACGTGCGCGGCGTCATCGAGGAAGCCGCGGGTGGGCTCGTCTTCTGGCGGGTGCTGATGCGCCCGGGCGCTCCGCTCGTCTTCGCGCGCACGTCCGACCTGGCGGGCGTGGGGCGCGTCCCCACGCGTTACATGTTCGGGCTCCCGGGCAATCCGACCTCGGCCATGGTGACCTTCCTGGAATTCGCGCGACCGCTCGTGCGCAGGCTGGCGGGGTTCCGCGATCTCTTCCTGCCGATGTTGTCCGCCACGCTGGCGGAGCCGGTGCGGAGCGAGCCGGGCCGGCGATCGTTCTTGCGGGTCCGCCTGACGCGCGATGCGAGCGGCGGTCTCGTGGCGGTGCCGTTCAGCGACCAGAGCTCCGGGCTGCTGCGCCCGCTGGCCCTCGCCGACGCGCTTCTGATCTGCGGGCCCGAGCGGACGGACCTGCAGGCGGGCGAGCGCGTGCTCGTGCAGGTGCTGGAGCCGATGGCGTCGCCCCGAGACTCGTTCGCCCCGCCGCCGCCGGCGGGTTAGATTCAGCGGCCATGCCCCGATCGTCCCCGACTCCGGCCCGCGCGCGCGTGCGAGCCCCCGCGGGCCGCCCTTCCGGCGCGTCGTCGGGAGAGGCGGACGCGTCCCTCGAGGCCGCGCGCGCCATCGGCCGCCTGTTCGACCGCGCGCACGACGTGGTCTTGACCACGCACGTGAACCCCGACGGCGACGGGCTCGGCGCACAGGCCGGGCTCGCCGCGTACCTGACCGCGCGCGGAATTCGGTCGCGGATCCTGAACGCCGACCCCGCACCGCGCCGATTCGGCTTCCTCGCCACGGACGCCGTGCCGCTGGGCGTGTACCGCGGCTACGAAGAGGACGGGCTGGCCGCCACCGATCTGCTCGTCATCCTCGACACGAGCGTCACGGCCCGGTTGGGCGCGGTGGCCGAGGCCCTGCCGCGAGTGCCCGCGCGGGTCTGCATCGACCACCACGAGCTGCGCGAGCCGCTCGGCGAGGCGCGCCTCGTCGATCCGACCGCGTCCTCGACCTCCGAGCTGGTCCTGCGTCTGCTCCAGGCGCTGGGGGCGACTCTCACGCCCGAGATCGCGGTGGCCCTCTACGTCGGGATCGCCTTCGACACGGGCTTCTTCCGCTACGCGAACACCACCCCTGAGACGCACCTGGCCGCGGCCGAGCTCTGCCGCCACGGTGTCAACTCCGAGGACGTCTACTCACGCATGTTCGCCACCCAGACGGCGGCCCGCATGCGGTTGTGGGGGATCGTGCTCTCGACCTTGACCCTCGACGTCGGCGGGCGCGTGGCCTGGATGGCGGTCGACCGCGCGCGCATGATCGAGACCGGCGCGGGGGTGGAGGACCTGGACGGGCTCGTCGAGCAGGGCCGCCAGGTGGAAGGTGTGGAGATCTCGATCCTCTTTCGCGAGGAAGCGCCCCACCTGGTGAAGGTGAGCTTCCGCGCCAACGGCCCCGCGGACGTGAACGCGCTCGCCGGACGCTTCGGCGGAGGCGGCCACGTCAAGGCCGCGGGCGCCACCGTGGCCGCTCCCCTGGCCGAGGTGATCCCCCTGGTCCTGGGCGAGGCGCGCCGCGCGCTCGAGGGCGCGGACGCGATCGCCGAGGCGGGGCTGCCCGCCGCAGAGGAGCGGCGGCAACTGGAACGTCACGGCTCCAACGAGGCCCCGTGAGCGACGGCAGCCGCTTCCTGGCCGGCGAGCCGATCTTCCCCTCGCCACTGCGGGGGGGAGAGTTGCTCGCCGACCTCGTGGATTCGACCTATCTGGCTTACAACGGCGGCCGGATGCGCGAGGCCTGCCAGCTGTTCGCGCGCAAGATCCTCGAGGACGACGTGCTCGTCGGAATGAGCCTGACGGGCGCCCTGACTCCTGCCGGGCTCGGGCGCTCGTGCCTGATCCCGCTCGTCAAGGCCGGCTTCGTGGACTGGATCGTGTCCACGGGGGCCAACCTCTACCATGACACCCACTTCGGGATCGGGCTCTCCATGCATCGTGGAAGCCCCTTCCTGGACGACACGGTGCTGCGCGAAGAGGGGGTCGTGCGCATCTACGACATCCTCTTCGATTACCGCGTCCTGCTCTCCACCGACGCCTTCTTTCGGGAAGTCATCCGTCAGCCCGAGTTCGAGAAGGAGATGGGGACGGCGGAGTTCCATCATCGTATCGGCAGGTACGTGGCCGCGCGTGAGGAGGAGCTGGGCCTCGAGGACGCGAGCCTGCTCGCGGCCTGCTACCGGTACGCGGTCCCCGTCTACACGTCGTCGCCCGGGGACTCGTCGATCGGCATGAACCTCGCCGAGCTCGAGCTCTCCGGCTCGCGCTGCCGGATCAACCCCTCGATCGACGTGAACGAGACCGCCGCCCTCGTGCTCGACCGCAAGCGCGCGGGCGGCAAGAGCGCCGTCGTGATCTTCGGCGGCGGCTCGCCCAAGAATTTCATGCTCCAGACCGAGCCGCAGATCCAGGAGGTTCTGGGCATCGAGGAGGAGGGGCACGACTACTTCCTGCAATGCACCGACGCGCGGCCCGACACCGGCGGGCTCTCGGGCGCGACACCGGGCGAAGCGGTCTCCTGGGGCAAGGTGGACCCCGACCGGTTGCCCGACGCGGTCGTCGTCTACGCGGACACGACCGTTTCGCTGCCGATCCTCACCTCCTATGCCTTGACGCGCCGTGGCCCGCGCCCTCCACGGCGCCTCTACGAGCGTCTCGACGCGGTGCGGGCAGGTCTGCGGCAGGCGTACCTCGACGCGCGGGACGGAACCCGCGCGAGCGGGGCTCGTCGCGACGCCGGGACCCCCGAGGCGGAGGAGCGGGGCGAGGGCCGCGCGGCGGCCGGACGCGCCACCGCGGTGCCGGGCCACGGCGCGTCCTGAGACCGACCAACCCGGACGGCGAGTCGAGCGATGCCGTGGTTTCGCGTCCCCGCGGGGACGATCGCTCCTTTGCTCCTGGCGACGCTGATGGCGACTCCCCTGGCTACGACCGTGCGTGCGCAGGAGCCGGCCGTCGACGTGGCTGAGCTCCTGCGCGAGCCGGACGTGGCGCGCGCGCTCTCCGAGATCGGCCGCCGGCATCCGCAGGTGCTGGACTGGCAGCGCGCCCTGGCCCGCATTCCGGGTCCCACCGGCGAGGAAGGGGCGCGCGCCCGCTACGTCCAGCGCCAGCTCGAGATCATCGGCCTGGACGGCATCCACATCGACTCGCTGGGGAACGTGCTGGCCTCTTTCGGGCCTGCGCGAGCCCGTCCGCGCCTGCTCCTTTCCGCCCACCTCGACACGGTCTTCCCGCTCGGGACGCCGCTCACGCCCCGCGAAGAGGGTGACCGCATCGTGGGTCCCGGCGTGCACGACAACGCCCGCGGCCTGGCGGTGCTGCTCGGCGTGGCCGAGGCCGTGGCGAGGAGCCGCATTCCGCTGCGCGGTTCGCTGCTCTTCGCCGCCACGGTGGGGGAGGAGGGCCTGGGGGATCTGCGCGGCATGAAGGCGCTCTTCGCGGCGGGTGGCGAGGCCACGGGCGTGGACTACGTGATCAACGTGGACGGCGCGGGCATGGATCGCATCGTGAACCAGGCCCTGGGCAGCCGCCGCTACCGGGTGACCTACAAGGGACCCGGCGGCCACAGCTGGAACGACTACGGCCTGGTGAACCCGGCGAACGCGCTGGGGCGCGCCATCGCCCGCCTCGCGCAGATCGACGTTCCGCGCGTCCCGCGCTCGAGCCTGAACATCGGCCGGCTGGGCGGCGGCACGTCGGTCAACGTGATCCCTCAAGAGGCGTGGATGGAGCTCGACCTGCGCTCGGTGGACCCCGACGCGCTCACGAATCTCGAGAAGGAGACCATGGACGCGCTGGTGGAAGCCCTCCACGAGGAGCGCGATGCGCGCGGCGACACCGAGGCGCGGCTGGACCTGGACGTCCAGCTGGTGGGGGAGCGTCCCGCCGGAGTGATCCCGGCCGATGCCTTCCTCGTGCGCGCCGCCCTGGCCGTGACCCGGGCGCTGGGCGTGGACCCCGTGCTCAGCGAGTCCAGCACCGACGCCAACGTGCCGCTCTCACGGGGCATCCCCGCGATCAGCCTGGGGGGCGGAGGTGTGGGTGGGCGCGCCCACAGCCAGGAGGAGTGGTTCGACCCGACGGAGGCCCAGCACGGCGTGGAGCGCGTCTTCCTGCTGGTCCTCATGCTGATGGGCGTGACGGCACCCGCGGCGTAGGCGGTGGATCAGGCTGGCCCGGGAGCGTCCGCCCCGCGATATTCGATCCCTTCCAGGGGCACCGCACGCGGTCGGGAAAAGGGAGCATGGTCTACAGAGTGCTGGACTCCGACAGGGGCTCGCCGGTCGACCCGACCGGCGACGATCCGCCCCGCCCGGACCTCTCCGATGCTCCGCCCGCCCCCGCCGCTTCCCGCTTCCTCTGCACGGTCCACGGAGTCTGCTTCGAGAACCGCTGGCACAAGCTGAGAGATCTCGCGCAGGGCGACCCGCTCTACCTCCAGCGCGAGCACGGCAGCCGGATCGACGTCAACGCGATCCGCGTGATGGATCCGCGCGTGGACCAGCTCGGATACCTACCCGCCGAGATCGCGCGCTGGCTGGCCCCGATCATCGATCGCGGGAGCCCCACGCTGGCTCGCGTGCATCGCGTCTCGCGCGAGGACATCCCCTACTACGAGCGGTTGGTCATTGCCGTCGAAGTGCGGTAAGGCCCATCCGCGTCGCCGTCACGAGATTGCCGTCGAAGTGCGGTAAGGCCTGGCCGCATCGCCGGCGGCAGTCTGGCCCGCTCGCCATGAAACCCAATGGCTCGCTAGGCCAGACTGCCACCGGCCACGCGGCTCTGGCCCGCTCGCCATGAAACCCAATGGCTCGCTAAGGCCAGACTGCCACCGGCCACGCGGCTCTGGCCCGCTCGCCATGAAACCCAAGGGCTCGCTGGGCCAGACTGCCGCCGGCCACGCGGGTCTGGCCCGCCCGGCCCGACGCCAGTTTCAATCGAAGGGCAGCTCCAGCGTCTGTTGACCCGCCTCCTCCATCTCGTCCTCGCGCGACGCCGGCGGGCTCCCCGTATCGTCCGGCTCTCCGCCGGCCGCGCGCTCCCGCGGGCGCCGCGCCAGCCACGGCGGCTCGACGCCTTCGATCAGGAAGTCCACGAACGCGGCCTCCACGCGCGGGAGGTTCGGCCGCGTCAGCTTGAACGTGGCGTGGCGCTCGGCCTTCTGGAACGAGCCGAACACGAGGTGAACCTCTTCTGTGGCGTCCACCCGTGAGACCCGGATCTCGCGGTCCACGATCGGGAGGTCCTCGTCGCGCTGGGGATCCGTGACGCGGAAGCCGATGCGCAGGCCCGACGAGCCGAAGGGCTCGACCTCGAGCCCGGGCTCGTTCACGGCCTCGAAGACGCGCTGCAGCCCTTCCACGAGGTAGCGGTACTTCTCCCCGAACTCGCGCTCGGAGCCCGGCGACTCGGGATGCGCGGCCAGGCGGCCGCGCTTCTCGGCGACGCGCTGCCGCACGCTGGCGATGAACCGTTCGCGCTGCTGCAGTGGAGTGGTCACGAGGCGCCGCCGATGAACGGACCTGAAGCTGGAGTGTAGCAAGGGGCTACAGCGGCCCGCAAGCGAATGCCGCCGAGGGCGCGAGACCCCGATCTTCGCTAGATTCGGCATCGCGACCGGCGGGTTGCCGAACGCACCCGGCGCGTCGAACGGACTCTCTGCGGGCGCGCCCGCCACGACTCCGCGGTAGACGCCCCGGAGGGCGACCGAATGGCCGTTCTGGCCCTGCTCCTTCTGCTGCTCGTGCAGTGCAACGGCGACGGAGGCAACGGAGTGGGTCCCCCGCCCCCTCCACCTCCCCCGCCGCCGTCGCCGCCGCCGCCCGGTGCGGCGCCCGCGCTGCGCGAGGTCGTCAGCGGGCTCTCGGCGCCGCTCTACTTGACCTCGCCTCCCGGCGACTCGCGTTTGTTCGTCGTCGAGCAGGGCGGGCGCATCAAGATCATCCGGAACGGGCAGGTGCTCGCGACTCCATTCCTCGACGTCGGCAGCGATATCAGCACGGGGGGCGAACGGGGTCTCCTCTCGCTGGCCTTCCATCCCGATTACGCATCGAACGGCCGCTTCTTCATCTATTTCACGGCCGGGAACGGGGATCTGCGCGTCGTGGAGTACAGGGTGTCGGCCGACCCCGACCGCGCCGTCCCCAACGCCGTGCGGACGATCCTGTCGGTGGACCACCGGCGCAGCAACCACAACGGGGGTCTGCTCCTGTTCGGCCCCGATCGCAAGCTCTACGCGGGACTGGGAGACGGCGGCGGCGCCGGCGACCCCGACGAGAACGGGCAGGACCGGAGCGTGCTCCTGGGCAAGCTCCTGCGCCTCGACGTGGACGCCGGCGTCCCCTACGCGATCCCGCCGGGCAACCCCTTCGCGGGCCAGGCCGGGGCGCGCGGCGAGATCTGGGCGTTCGGCTTGCGGAACCCGTGGCGCTACAGCTTCGACCGCCAGACGGGAGACCTCTACATCGCCGATGTGGGGCAGGGCCAGTTCGAGGAGGTGAACGCCGCGCCGGGCAACCCCGGCGGGCTGAACTACGGCTGGGACCTGATGGAGGGCCTCCACTGCTTCGAGCCGTCCTCGGGCTGCGACCGCTCGGGGCTCACCCTGCCGGTCCTCGAGTACAGTCACGCCGACGGCTGCTCGGTGACGGGCGGCTACGTCTATCGCGGCTCGGCCGTGCCGAGCCTGAGCGGGACGTACTTCTACTCCGATTTCTGCACGGGGTTCGTGCGCAGCTTCCGGCTGGCGGGCGGGACCGCGACAGATCAGCGTAGCTGGCCCGATCTCGAGGCCGACCTGGGGGCCGCCAACGTCACCTCCTTCGGCGAGGACTCCGGCGGCGAGCTGTACATCGTGACGAGCGGCGGCCGCATCTTCGAGTTCGTGGCGGAGTAGCGCGTGCCGCAGGGAGGCGCCGAACGGAGGCGAGGACGGTGACGGGGTCCGAGGCCCAGGAGGCGCGGCTCAAGCGGCTCGCCGCCGAGCGGGCTGCGGAGATGGTGGAGCCGGGAATGCGGCTGGGTCTCGGCACGGGCTCGACCGCGGCGCTGGCCGTCCATGCCATCGCACGCCGGTTGCGCGAGGGATCCCTGCGCGACCTCCTCGGCGTGCCGACCTCGCAGAGCACGCGCGACCTGGCGCGCTCGCTCGGCATCCCGCTCGCCACGCTGGACGATGTCGATCGGCTGGACCTCACGATCGACGGCGCGGACGAGGTGGACCCCCGGCTGGATCTGATCAAGGGCGGGGGCGGGGCGCTCCTGCGCGAGAAGATCGTGGCCTCGGCCAGCGCCCGGAACGTGATCGTGGTCCACGCAGCCAAGCTCGTCCAGCGGCTGGGGACGACCTTCCCCTTGCCGGTCGAGGTCGCGCGTTTCGGCTGGCGCACGCACGTGCCGGCGATCGAGGCGCTCGGAGCGCGCGCCGAGCTGCGGCGCGTCTCGTCCACGGGAGAGCCCTTCGAGACCGACGAGGGGCACTACCTTCTGGATTGTCGCTTCCCGGACGGGATCGCCGACCCGCCGCGGCTGGACGCGGCGCTCCGGGCCCGGCCGGGCATCCTCGAGACGGGACTCTTCCTGGAGCTCGCCGACGCGCTGGTCGTGGCCTCCGGCGACGGCGTGACGGTGCGCGAGCGGCCTGTCCGGCGCGCGACGCGAGAGCCGGCGACGCCCCCTTGACGAAGCGCCGAAGCCGACGATGTTCAGGGGCCGCGAACCGGTCTGGAGCGCGTTCGCCGGCCCCACGGTCTCTTGCCAGGGGCACCACTCGGAGAACAGGAGCCGCACGAATGCGACTCGTGATCCACTGCTGCGCCCTCCTCGCCGGAGCGCTCCTGCTCGGCGCCTGTGGAGGAGGAGACGGCTCGACCGGCAACGAGTGCTTCCTGGACGAGGGCGTGTTCCGGAACATCGAGGTGCGGCCCGGAACTCCGCCGAGCTTCACCTGGTGCGGCGCGCCGGCCATGACCCTGGACGTGCGGCCCGCCGCGGGCGGGTCCAGCGCCTGGACGATCGAGTGCAACGACGACGTGTTCCCGCTCTGCATCGACCCGCCCGTTGCCTACGGCGACAGCGTGGAGACCACGGACCTTCTCGCCGGCCCGGCTCCCCTGCAGTCGGGCGCCAGCTATCAGCTGTGCCTGTCGGGCGTGGACGGCCGACCGGCCACCGCCTGCGTGCCGTTCACCCAGTGACACGGCGGCGCGGGGTCGGTCGCGCCACGCCGCGGTCTTTCGACCACCCTCCGATCCCGACACCCCTGCGAGGAGGATTCATGACTGCACGTCTGGCGCTGGCCGGCGCGCTCACGATGCTGCTCGCCGCCTGCTCGCCGCGCGAGCACAACGAGCCCGCCGCCGGCTCGGAAGCCGCCCCGGCGACCGACACCCTTTCCGTGGCGGAGGGCGTCTCCGCCGATTCCACCCCGTCCAGCGCGCCCGTCGCGTCCAAGGAGGCCGAGGTGAACGACCCCGAGCTCACCACGACGAAATCCGGCCTCAAGTACAAGGACCTGGCCCCCGGATCGGGTGCCACGGCTACCCAGGGCAAGACGGCCCGCGTGCACTACACGGGCTGGCTGGTGGACGGGACGAAGTTCGACAGCTCGGTCGACCGCGGTCAGCCCTTCGAGTTCAAGGTCGGCGCCGGGCAGGTCATCAAGGGTTGGGACGAGGGCGTGGCGGGCATGAAGGTGGGTGGCAAGCGCAAGCTCGTGATTCCGCCGGACCTGGGCTACGGAGCGCGCGGCGCGGGCGGCGCCATCCCGCCGGGCGCGACGCTGATCTTCGAGGTCGAGCTCCTGGGATTGAGCTGATCCGACGGGCAGCCGCGTGAGCCGCGCTTGAAGATCCCGCGCGCCGGCGAGGAGGCGGAGCTCCGTATCGGCGCCCGCCAGGTCAAGCTCACGAACCTGGCCAAGCCTTTCTGGCCCGCTCTGGGTCTCACGAAGGGCGATCTGCTGCAGTACTACGCCGACGTGGCGCCGGCCCTCCTGCCGCACCTGAAGGACCGCGCCATGGTCATGAAGCGCTATCCCAACGGTGCGGCGGGTGAGTTCTTCTTCATGAAGCGGGCGCCTTCCCCGCGGCCCGGCTGGATCCGCACGTGCCGGATCCATCACCGCTCCGGAAACGTCATCGACTTTCCCATCATCGGCGATCTGGCGTCGCTGCTGTGGGTCGTCAACCTGGGGTGCATCGACCTGAACCCCTGGTACTCGCGCTGCGACGACACCGACCGTCCCGACGTTCTCCACTTCGACCTCGATCCCGGTCCCGGCGCGCCCTTCCCGCGTGTGCGGGAGGTGGCCATGATCCTGCGCGACACGCTGGCCGAGCTGGGCATGCCGACCTGCGTGAAGACGACCGGCTCACGCGGGCTGCACGTCTACGTACCGATCGTGCGCGGGCCGCTCCAGAAGGAGGTCTGGACGGTGGCCAAGGCGCTGGCGATCGAGATGGCCGGGCGACATCCCGGGATCGTCACGGCGGAGTACCGGGTGGCGAAGCGCCCCCGCGGCCGCGTCCTCGTGGACTACAACCAGAACGCGTGGGGAAGGACCCTCGCCTCGATCTATTCGGTGCGCCCCACGCCCCAGGCGTCGGTCTCGACGCCCGTGACCTGGGAGGAGGTAGGGGAGAAGATCCGCATCGAGGACTTCACGCTGCAAAACGTCCCGGAGCGCGTGGGCCGGCTGGGCGATCTCTGGAAGGGGCTCCTGGGAAAGCGGCGCTACGATCTGGCGCCGCTGGTCAACGTGCTCGTGCCGCGGAAGCGCCGCCGCGCCGCGGCGAAGGACGAAGCTCCGGAGGAAGAGTAGCGGCCGGCCCAGCGGCTGACCTCCTGGAGCACGCTGAACGGGAACCTTATGCCACCTCGCAAGCCATCGCGAAAGCCGTCCGATGCCGAGGCTCCGTCTCGCGTCGAGGCTGGAGCAATCCCGGCGGCCGAGCTCGAGGAGTCCTTCCCCGAGCTTGACCTGCCCGTCCGCCCGCCCTTCCCGCCGATGGAGGCCAAGGCCGTCACGGAGCTCCCCGCGGGCGAGGGCTGGCTCTTCGAGCCCAAGTGGGACGGCTTCCGGTGTCTCGCGTTTCGCGAAGGCCGGCAGGTCGTCCTCCAGTCCAAAGCGACGCAGCCGCTGGCTCGCTACTTCCCCGAGCTCGTCGAGGCGCTGCTCGCGCTGCCCGCCTCCCGGTTCGTGCTGGACGGCGAGATCGTGGTCCCGGTCGGAGGCCTCCTCTCATTCGACGACCTGCTCCAGCGCATCCATCCGGCCGCGAGCCGCGTCCGCAAGCTCGCCGCCGAGACGCCGGCCACGCTGCTGGTCTTCGACCTGCTGGTGGACGGCGACGGTGAGGCGCTCCTCTCGCTGCCGCTCGCGGAGCGCCGGGCGAGGCTCGAAGCCTTCTTCGCGAGCGTTCCCGCCGAGGGACGGGTGCGTCTCTCGCCGGCCACCCGCGAACGTGAGGCGGCCGCGGCCTGGCTGCGGGACCTGGCGGCCGGCGGGCTGGACGGCGCGCTGGCCAAGGACCTGGACGCCCCCTATCGCTCCGGCGATCGGAGTGCGATGCGCAAGGTCAAGGTCCTGCGCACGGCGGACTGCGTGGTGGGCGGCTTCCGGTACGCGCAGCGGGGCGGAGAGATCGGGTCGCTGCTGCTCGGTCTCTACGACGACGAGGGACGGCTGGACCACGTGGGCTTCTCGTCCAGCTTCACGGTGGCGGAGCGCCGGGCTCTGGCGCCGGTCGTGCTCGAGCGTCGCGGCGGCCCCGGGTTCACGGGCAAGGCGCCGGGCGGCCCCAGCCGCTGGAGCACGGAGCGGACGGCGGAGTGGGAGCCGCTGCGGCCGGACCTGGTGTGCGAGGTGCGCTACGACCACTTCTCGGGCGGCCGCTTCCGCCACGGGACGAAGTTCCTGCGCTGGCGGCCCGACAAGCCAGCCGAGCAGTGCACGTTCGACCAGGTTCGGGCCCGGATGGGTGGGAAGGAGTGGAGGGCCATCCGTTGAGATGGCCCTCCGGGGAGACGGCGCGACGCTCGGCGAAACCCCGCCGATCCCTGCGGGGTAGGGATGCCGACCGGAGGTGCCGCAGCGGCCGTCCCGCAAGCCCGGCCACCACTTCGACGTCCATACCTGGAGCTCCATGCCCGACACCCGCTCGTACCAGCCGCTCCTCTCCGCGCTCGTGATCGGCCTGGCGATCGTGATCGCCGCGGCCCTCGGAGCGCGCGCTCTGGAGCGCGTCAAGGCCTCCCAGCAGACGATCACCGTCACCGGGTCGGCCCGGAAGCAGATCACCTCCGACCTGATCATCTGGCGGGGCTACGTCGCCTACCAGGCCAGCGACCTGCAGCAGGCCTACGCCGACCTCAAGGGAGGAATGGCGAAGCTCAAGGCCTACCTGATCGAGAAGGGGATCCCTGCGGACCAGATCGTCGAGACCTCGATCTCGACCCAGGCGCTGCACCCGGTCGGCGAGCAGGGGATGGAGCTGAGTGAGATCGCGGGCTACCGGCTCCAGCAGGGTGTCGAGATCCGCTCCTCCGACGTGGACCGCATCACGCGTATCTCGCGCGAGTCCACCGAGCTCATCAACCAGGGCGTGGCGCTCGAGTCTCAGCAGCCCCAGTACCTGTACACGAAGCTCGGCGACCTGAAGGTGGAGATGCAGGCCGAGGCCGCGAAGGACGCCAAGGAGCGGGCCGAGCGGATCTCCCAGGCCGTGGGAAGCAAGATCGGCAAGCTGCGGTCGGCGCGGATGGGCGTGCTGCAGATCACGCCCGCGTTCTCGAACGAGGTCTCGGACTACGGCATCAACGACCAGTCGTCGCTGCAGAAGGACATCACGGCGGTGACGACGCTGGAGTTCGAAGTGGAGTGATCAGCGGTAGTTCTTGAACTGCAGCGCTCGCGGCCAGTCCTTTTCGCGTAGCGCCCCCATCACGGCCTGCAGGTCGTCCTTCTTCTTGCCGCTCACCCGCACGTGGTCGCCCATGATCGTGGTCTGGACCTTGAGGCCCAGACCGCGGACGAATTTGCTGATCTCCTTGGCGAGCTCGCCTTCCAGCCCGGCCACGATCTTGAGCCGCTGCCGCACCGTGCCCTTGGCCGCCGGCTCGATCGCGCCCCGCTCGAGCGCCTTGAGCGGCACCTTGCGGCGGGCCAGCTTCTCGGCCAGCACGTCGTAGACGCGTGCCAGCTGCTGCTCGTCGTCGGCGGTCAGCACGATCGCTTCCTTCCCCTCCGGCTCGACACTCGCCGCCGTGTTCTTGAAGTCGAACCGCTGCGAGATCTCCTTCTGAGCCTGCTGCAGAGCGTTCGTGACCTCCATCAGGTCCACTTCCGAGACCACGTCGAACGAGCTGTCCTGAGCCATCATGTTCTCCCGTTAGGAGTTGCGCCTTCCGGAGTGTAGCGCCGGGCCGCTCCGCGGGAAAGCCGGCCCCGGGGGATTGACCCGGCACCCGCGCCCGTGGAGCTTTAGCGGCTCGAATCCAAACCCCTTCATCCGGAGTTGCCTGTGACCGTAGAGACCAGAGCGACGACCGTGCGCGCGTCCCGCCGCGCGGCCGAGCTGATCGAGCTCGAGGAGCAGTACGGAGCGCACAACTACAACCCCCTCGACGTGGTCCTCCGCAAGGCGGAGGGCTGCTGGGTCGAGGACGTTGACGGCAAGCGCTACCTGGACCTGCTCTCGTCGTACTCCGCGGTCAACCAGGGCCACTGCAACCCCGCCATCCTTCAGACCGTGATCGAGCAGGCGCATCGGGTGACGCTGACCAGCCGCGCCTTCCGCAACGACCAGCTGCCGCTCTTCCTGAAGGACGTCGCCGAGCTCACGGGCCTGGACAAGGTCCTGCCCATGAACACCGGCGCCGAGGCCGTCGAGACCGCGATCAAGATCGCCCGCAAGTGGGGCTACGTGGAGAAGGGGATCCCCGCCGGGCGCGCCGAGATCATCGCCTGCGAGAACAACTTCCACGGCCGTACGACGACCGTGATCTCCTTCTCGAGCGAGCCCCAGTACCGCGAGGGCTTCGGCCCCTTCACGCCGGGCTTCAAGCTGATCCCTTTCGGCGACGCGGGCGCCCTGCGCGAGGCCATCACCGACAACACGTGCGCGTTCCTGGTGGAGCCGATCCAGGCCGAGGCCGGCATTCTGCTGCCGCCCGACGGGTACCTGCGCGAAGCCGCGGACATCTGCAAGGCCAAGGACGTGCTCTTCATCGCCGACGAGATCCAGACCGGGCTGGGGCGCACGGGCAAGATGTTCGGTGTGGACCACGACGGCGTGAAGCCCGACATGATGACGCTCGGCAAGGCGCTCTCGGGCGGCTTCTATCCGGTCTCGGCCGTGGCGGCGCGCGACGAGGTGATCCTGGTGCTCAAGCCCGGCGACCACGGCTCGACCTTCGGTGGGAACCCGCTCGCGGCGGCCATCGCGCGCACCGCGCTGCGCGTGCTCAAGGACGAGGGCCTGGTCCAGCGCTCGGCGGAGCTCGGCAGCTACCTGATGGAGCGCCTGCGCAAGATCAAGAGCCCGCACGTGAAGGAGATCCGCGGCCGGGGGCTGCTGGTGGGCATCGAGCTGGACGGGCCGGCGCGCCCCTACTGCGAGGCGCTCAAGGAGCAGGGTGTGCTGTGCAAGGAGACCCACGACAAGGTGCTCCGCATCGCCCCGCCGCTCGTCATTCAGCCCTCTGACATCGACTGGGGGTTGGAGCGCATCCAGCGCGTCCTCTCGGCGTGAGCCGGCCGTCCGGCAGGCGAGCCGCGACGTTCGTCGCCGCGGTCGCCGCGTTCGGGCTGCTTGCGGCCTGCGGGCGGGCCGATGACGGTGCGTCTTTGCCTCCCGCCGGCGACCCGTCGGCGGCGGAGGCGAGCCCCGCGGACACGCCACCCTCGGGCGCCGCCGCTCCGGCCGTGGAGGCGCCGGCCCCCACCGCCGCTCCCACCGCCGAAGCGCCTGCCGCTCCCACCGTCGGGGCGCCGGCCTCTCCGGGCGCCGCAGCCGCGCCGTCCACTCCGCCCGAGCTGGCCGAGGGGGAACGTCTATTCGACCAGAACTGCGCCCGCTGCCATGGCCCGCGGGCCACCGGCACGGACCAGGGCCCACCCTTCGTGCACATCATCTACGAGCCCAACCACCACTCCGACGCCGCCTTCCAGATGGCCGCCCTGAACGGCGTGCGCGCCCATCACTGGCAATTCGGGGACATGGCCCCGGTCCCCGGCGTCACTGCCGGCCAGGTCTCCGAGATCACGGCCTACGTGCGCTGGCTCCAGCGGCAGGCAGGGATCGACTAGCGGAGGACCGGACATGAATCATGCCCTGTTGGTATTCCTGATCGCCTTTGGTTTGCTCGCGGGCATGGTGTCCTTCATGGAAATCGGCCGCCGACTCGCCGCGCGGCGGCTCAAAGACGCCAGAGGCGCAGGGGAAGGAATCACCGCCGTCGATGGGGCTGTGTTCGGTCTTCTGGGACTGCTCATCGCGTTCACGTTTTCGGGAGCCAGCGCGAGATTCGACACGCGCCGTCAGTTGATCGTGGAAGAGGCGAACGCCATCGGCACCGCCTATCTGCGATTGGATCTGCTCCCCGCCGCCGCGCAGCCGCCCTTGCGGGACAGCTTTCGCCGTTATCTCGATTCGCGCCTGGCAGTGTACCAGAAACTTCCGGACATAGCGGCAGCGAAAAGGGAACTTGCCGAATCGAATCGACTTCAGCGAGAGATTTGGCGCGAGGCGGTCTACGCCGTGCGGGCCGAGGACGCGCCGCCCGCGGCGGCGATTCTGCTTCTGTCCGCCCTCAACGCGATGATCGACATCACGACGACGCGGACCATGGCGACGCAAATGCATCCACCGATGGTCGTCTTTGTGATGCTCGTCGGGCTGGCGCTGGCCGCCTCGCTTCTGGCGGGCTATGGGATGGCCGGCAGCAAGATGCGCAGCTGGTTCCATATGCTTGGCTTCGCCCTGGCCATCGCCACCGCGGTCTACGTCGTCCTCGACCTCGAGTATCCGCGTTTAGGTCTGATCCGGGTCGATGCCTTCGACCAGGCTCTGGTGGATCTGCGGGAGAGCATGAACCGCTAGCTCTTCGGGATCTCCTTCTCCGGGTCGATGAACGGCATGCGCACGACCAGCGCCTGGCGGTCGCCGTCGGGGGTGGCGAGGGCGAGCCGCGTGCCCAGCTCGGAGTGCCCGGCCGGGAGCATCGCGTAGCCGATGTTCGTCTTCAGCCGCGGCGACCAGATCGCCGAGGTGATCATCCCGATCGGCTCGCCGCCGTCGCCGAGCGTCACCGGCCACTTCGTCATATTGAACTCGATGCGCTCGCCCTGGATCTGCACGCCCACGAGCTTCCGCTTGACCCCCTCTTCCCGAACCCGGCGCAGGGCCTTCCGGCCGATGTAGTCGGCCTTCTTGGCCCGGTCCACCAGCCGCTCGAGCCCGACCTCGTAAGGGTTTTCGGCCAGCGTCATGTCGGCGCCCCAGTTCAGGATGCCGGCCTCGACGCGCCGGATGTCGGAGGGCCCGGTGGGCGCGATGTCGTAGGGCTTCCCCGCCGCCATCACGCGCTCCCAGAGCTCCACGCCGCGGCTCCCGTCCCGCAGGTAGAGCTCGTAGCCCACCTCACCGCTCCAGCCCGTGCGGGTCACGATCAGCGGGATGCCGTCGAGCCGGGTCTCCATGAAGTAGTAGTAGGGCAGCTTCAGCACGTCGTCGCCGAAGAGAGCCTGGACGACCGGCTTCGATTTGGGGCCCTGGATCTGCATGGGTGAGACGTCGGGCTCGAGGATCTCGACCTTCATCCCCGAGTTGAGAGCCACGCCCTTCGCCCAGAGCAGCACGTCGCTGTCGGCCAGGGCCAGCCAGAAGTGGTTCTCGCCGAGCCGCATCAGCACCGGATCGTTGATGATGCCGCCGTCGTCGGCCGTGATGAGGACGTACTTTCCCTGCCCGACCTTGCACCGGGAGAGGTCGCGCGGAGTGAGCAGGTTCGTGAACCGGAAGGCGTCGGGCCCCGTGATCTCGACCTGACGCTCGACGGCCACGTCCCAGACCGTCACGCCCTCCAGCAGCCTCCAGTACTCCTTCTCCAGGTCGTCGTAGCCGATGGGTAGGAACATGTGGTTGTAAACCGTATAGCCCCAGCAGCCGGCCTTCAGCGTGGCGTCGAAGTAGGGCGAGCGCCGCAGACGCGCTCCGCGCTGGATCGCGTTCATGTCGAAGGCCTTGGGCATGCCTTTCCTCCGCTGGGATTCGAGTGGGGATCCGAACGATGGTCGCTCAAACCTTGCGCACGACGCCCCGCAGCCGCTCGAGCAACCGCTGCTCCTCGTCGCTCACCCGTTTGCCGCCGATCCCGATGAAGCCGCCCTCCCGTGCCGCCTCGGCGACGCTGTTGGCCACGTAGAGCAGAAAGGCGCGGTAGGCCTCGGCTTCCTCCGGCTTGGCCCTTCGGTCCAGCACGCCGACGGCTTCGCGCACTTCGCCCAGCATGAGGTCCTGGAATTCGAGCTTCCCGCGGTCCGCGTGGGCGTCCTTCACGTTCTCGCGCAGCGACTCCTGCGCTGCCAGGAGCTCCTCCCGAGTGATGAGCGACCGCAGCAGAGCGCTCTCGCTCTTCACGCCCTCCATGAGCGCCGTGCTCGCCGAGACGGCTTCGTGAAGGGTCCCCGTCACGCCGCTGGCCGTAGCGGCCGACACCGCCACCGCGACCATGTGCGGAGCGTCGCGCAGCGCGCGCCACTCCTGTGCTGTGAAGGTGCTCTTGTCCGTCATCTTCGCCCTCCTCTTCGACGACGCCCGTCAGGGACGTCGGATCCGACGCCTCCGGCGCGCTCCGCGGACACCCCCTCGGGCTGGCGGAAGGAGACACGCCGCTACAGCATTGGCTGGCTTTCTTGCGCGAACCTATCAGCCGCCCCCGTCAGAGAAAGAGTCTCGATGGATCGAACCCCGTGAAGATCGGCCTGGTGGGCTTCCCCGGCTCGGGCAAGACGACCGTCTTCAACGCGCTCACGGGCCTGGCCGCCGAGACGGGGCCGGGCGGGGGACGCGGCAAGACGAACGTGGGCGTCGTCAAGGTTCCCGACGCGCGGATCGACGCGCTCTCGGCGCTCTTCAAGCCCAAACGGACGGTCTACGCCGAGGTCCGCTTCAGCGACGTCGCCGGCAATCCCGCCGCCACGGCCCGCGGGCTCGACCCCGGCACGATCGCCGCCATGCGCGACATGGACGCGATGGCGCAGGTCGTGCGTGGGTTCGACGATCCCGCGACGGGCGGCCGGCCGCGTCCGGCGGGCGAGATCGCCGACTTCGAGGCCGAGACGCTGCTCGCCGACACGGACGTCGTGGAGCGGCGGCTGGCGCGACTGCGGAAGGGGGAGCGAGCGTCCTTCGCCCGGGAGCAGGAGCTGCTCGAGCGCATCCACGCGCACCTCGAGACGGAGAGCCCGCTCCGCGCGCTGGCTCTCACGGAGGCGGAATGGGCGGGGTTCGGGGGCTTCGGCTTCCTCTCGAAGAAACCCATGATGGCGGTCCTCAACGTGCCCGAGGCGCAGGCCGGCGCCGACCTCCCGCCCGACGTGCGCGAGCTCACGGCCGCCCACGGCATGCCGGCCCTGGTCCTATCGGCGCCCGTCGAGGCCGAGATCGCGCAGCTTCCGCGCGGGGAGCGGGCCGCTTTCGCGCGCGAGCTCGGGCTCGCCGAGCCGGCCCAGGACCGTTTCATCCGCGAGGCCTACGCCCTGCTGGATCTGATCAGCTTCTTCACCGTAGGGCCCGACGAAGTCCGCGCCTGGACGATCCGCCGCGGCACGGCCGCGCAGCCCGCGGGCGGGAAGATCCACTCCGACATCGAGCGCGGCTTCATCCGCGCCGAGATCATGGAGCACGACGAGCTGCTGCGGCTGGGCACCGAGGCCAGGATGCGGGAGGCCGGAAAGCTGCGGCTCGAAGGGAAGGAGTACATCATCAAGGACGGAGACGTGGCGCACTTCCGGTTCAACGTCTGAGGCCCGTCGTCTATATTCCCTCCATCACCTCCACGGAAGGAGTCCGATGACCGCCGAGCCGCCGCCGAGCACTCCTCCACCGAGCACGCCGCCGCCACCGCCTCCCGCCGCGCCGCCTCCCGGAGCGGTGCCGGGAGCGCCACCGCCCCCGAAACAGGGACTTTCGAACGCAGTCAAGCTCGCGATCGGGTGCGGCATCATCGCGTTGCTCGCGCTGATCGTGATGTTCACATGCGGAATCTTCCTGAAGAAGAAGCTCGGGGACGTCGGCGAGTCGGTGAAAGCCGGCGTCGAGGACCAGGAGGCGGCCGAGAAGAAGGTGGCGGCGCTGGAGCAACAGCATCCCTTCACGCCGCCGGCCGACGGCACGCTCGACGAGGGTCAGGTCGAGACCTTCTTCGCCGTCACGGACGAGGCCTGGGGTAAGATGAAGAGCTGGATCGAGGATATGCAGGCCCGCGGCGAGCGGATCGACGAGAAGAGCGGCGCGGCCGGCCTGGGCGACGCGGTGGCCGGCGTGAAGGGCTATGCCAATGCGCGCGTGGCGTTGGCCGACGCCTTCGCCGACCACGACATGTCGCCCAGCGCCTACATGTGGACCGGCCTGCGGCTGATGGAAGCCCACAGCGCGCTCGCCTCGCAGAGTCCCGGCGTGCCGCAGAAGAATCTCGACATCGCCCGGAAGTACGCCGATCAGATCGCGGCCTTGAAGGAGGAAGGGCAGAAGACCGGGAAGGGTGCCGTGCTGAGCGTGGCGTTCACGCTCTATCCGCGGGCCGACGTGATGATGCCGCCCGGGCTGGACACGCTCATGCAGGTGCCGCACTAGCCGCCGCGGGACCGCGCCGGCGGGAGGAATTCGTCAGATCAGACGAGGGCTGCTGCGCGGCCGATCGTGGTGGCCAGCATCCGGTCGTAGGCGGACTTGATGCGCTGGGTGAGCGGCCCCATGCGGCCCAGGCCGACGGGTCGTCCATCCACGTCGGTGACCGGCATCACGCCGGCGGAGGTGAAGCTCAGAAAGACCTCCTCCGCGCGCCCCAGCTCGACCGGCAGGTGGATCCCTTCGTTGATGGGGATGCCCTCGCGCCGCGCCACGCGCAGCACCTTGTCGCGCGTCACGCCGGCCAGAATCCCGCAGTCGAGGGCGGGCGTGTGCAGGATCCCGTGCCGGAAGAAGAAGAGGGTGCTCCGCGTGCCCTCGAGGAGCACCTGATCGTGGTCGAGCAGAATCGCTTCCTGCGCGTTGACGCGCGCCGCCTCGCGGCGCGCCACGACGTGGGACAGCCGGCTAGTGTGCTTGACGCGCGGCAGGAAGGGCGCGTAGGGCAGCTTCGAGAGCACGACCTTCCAGCCGCGCAGGATCTCCTCGGGGCCGTAGGCCGGCAGGGCGTCGAGCCGCGCGGTCACGGTGCGCGGCGGCCGTGCGCCGCGCTCGCGCCGCCCGTTCCCGGTGACGGGAGGCAGGGGCGGCAGGCCGCCGCCCGAGAGCTGGATCCGTCCGATCGCGTCGGGCATGTCGTTGCGCCGTATGAGCTCGCGCAGGATCTCCGTGGCCTGCGCGAACGTGAGGGGTACCTGGATGTCCAGCGCGTCCGCGGACGCGCACAGCCGGCTCCAGTGATCCTCCCAGAAGGGCAGCCGGCCCTTCCGGACCAGCACCGTCTCGTAGATTCCATCCCCGAAGAGGAAGGCGGGGTCGTCGGCGGGGACGAGGGCCTGCGCCGAGGACACGAACTCTCCGTTCAGGAAGACGATCATGCGGCCGACTCACGATCGTGAAGGTTCCGCCCCTCCGGGACCCGCCAAAGCTCCCTCGCGCGGGGCATGGCGTCAAGGAGCCCCGGCGACGTGGGTGCGGCGCACGAGCGCGTTTCGGGGGCCGCTGGTGAGAGGCGAAGGATGACCGGCGGAGACGTCGGAAGGCCCTTCGGCCCCTCCCCCGTCGGCGCGCCCCCGGGGCCGCTCGGAGCGGATAAGGCCGTCCTGGACCTGGTGGACCAGCGCGTGCTGGCTCAGCTCCAGGACGCCCGGCTCTATCAGGTGGGGGGCAAGCGGATCGTGCGTGGTCGGGTGCCGGGTGGTGAGGAACGGCGGCGAGCGGTCGAGCGCAGCCTGAGCGGTCTTCCGGTGGACTTCTTCTTCGAGCACGTGGGAGACGAAACCTACCTCACAGTCTCGCGGCCCAAGAGCCGCGCGCTCCCGCAGGGCTGGCCGGTCAACCTGCTGCTCTTCCTGCTCACGGTCGTGACCACCACCTGGGCGGGGGCGTACTGGAACGGCGTGGACCCGCTCGCGGCTGCGACCGCGCCGGGCGGCGGACTGGCCGGCTTCCTCGCGGCCATGCGCGCGGGCCTGCCCTTCGCGCTCTCCCTGCTCGCGATCCTGACGTGCCATGAGTTCGGCCACTTCTTCGCCGCGAGGCACTACGGGCTCGACACGACCTTGCCATACTACATCCCGATCCCGCCGTTCGTGTCGCCGATCGGCACGCTGGGTGCCGTGATCAAGATGCGCACGCCGCTCTACAACCGGCGCATCCTGATGGACGTGGGAGCGGCGGGACCGCTGGCGGGAGCCGTCGTGGCGCTGCCGATTTTGATCTACGGGATCCTGCACGCGCCGATCGCGCCGGAGGTGGCGGGTCCGTCCTACGTGTTCAACGAGCCGCTGCTGTTCAAGGCGCTCGAGCGCTGGCTGCGCCCCGACATTCCGCCCCACGGCGACATCGTGGCCACGAGCACGGTGCTGGCGGGTTGGATCGGGCTCTTCGTCACGGCGCTCAACCTGCTGCCGGTGGGGCAGCTCGACGGCGGCCACGTCGTGTACGCGCTCCTGGGCCGTGGACAGCACGTGGTGGGCCTGGTCACCGTGGTGGCGCTGGCCGCGATGGGATGGCTCTGGAACGGCTGGTGGATGTGGGTGTTCCTGATCCTCTTCCTGGTGCGCGTCAAGCATCCGCCGGTCCTCGACCTGGACCTTCCCCTCGACAGGCGGCGCAGGGCGATCGGCTGGATCACGATGGCCCTGTTCTTCCTGTGCATCCACCCGACCCCCTTCGAGCTGCGCCCGTGATCCGCAAGCTGGCGTCGGGCAAGTACCGCCTCTACTCGCGGAAGGTGGACCCGAAGACCGGCAAGCGGCGGAACCTGGGGACCTTCGACACGCGCGCGGCGGCCGAGCGGCACGAGCGCGCGATCCAGTACTTCAAACGTCGGGGATGAGGAAGGACGGCCGAGGTGGGCAGGCGCTCGCCCGCTCGCCATGAAACCCAATGGCTCGCTAAGCGAGCGCCTGCCCGCCTACGCTTCCCAGCGCCTCAGCACCAACGTGGAGTTCTTGGAGCCGAAGGCGATCGTGTTGACGACCGCCAGCTCGATGGGCGCGGAGCGGCCCTGATTGGGGACGTAGTCCAGGTCGCACTCCGGGTCGGGCTCGGAGTAGTTGATGGTGGGCGGCGCGAAACCTTCGCGCAGGGCGCATACCGTGGCCACGGTCGCGGCCGCGCCGCAGGCTCCCTGCGCGTGGCCGATCATGGACTTGAGGCCGCTGGCCGGCACGTCCTGCGCGCGGTGCCCGAGGGCCAGCTTCACGGCGCGGGTCTCGATCCGGTCGTTGAGCTCGGTGGCCGTGCCGTGCAGGCTCATGTAGCCGACCTGCTCGGCGTTCGCGTTCGCGTCCTCGAGCGCCAGATCGATCGCGCGCGCGGCCTCCTCACCCGTGGGCTCCGGCCGCACCCGATGGTAGGCGTCGCAGGTCGAGGCGTAGCCGGCCACCTCCGCCAGGATCGGCGCGCCCCGGGCGCGCGCGGATTCGAGCTCCTCGAAGACCAGGATCCAGGCCCCTTCACCCATCACGAACCCGTCGCGGTCGCGGTTGAACGGCCGCGAGGCGCACGCGGCTTGATCGTTCCACCGCGTGGTCATCGTCCCCATCTGACAGAAGGCGCTCATGATGCCCGGGACGATGCATGCCTCGCCCCCACCCGTGAGCACCACGTCCACCGCGCCCGTGCGGATGGACTGCAGGGCGTAACCCATGGCGTCGGAGGCGCTCGTGCAGCCCGTCGAGATCACGTGGCTCATGCCTTTCAGTCCGAAGGCCATGTTGACCTCGCTGGAGAGCATGCCCACGAAGGTGCCCAGGATGCCGTAAGGGCTGACCTTGTGCCCGTTGCCGGCGTAGAAGACCCCGTACTGCCGCTCACCGAACTCGATGCCGCCCGCGCCCGTACCCAGGATCACGCCGGTGCGCTGCAGCTCGCGGCCGCTCGCGCGCTCGGGATCCAGTCCGGCCTGGGCGAGCGCCTGGCCCGCCGCCGCCAGCGTGAAGGCCACGACGCGCATCCCGAACTTCTGAGTCTTGGGGGGCAGGTATTCGCGGACCGGGAAGTCGCGGACCTCGGCGGCGACCTGACAGGAGAGGCCCGAGGCGTCGAACAGGGCGATCCGATCCACCGAGCTCCGCCCCGCCGCCACGGCGCTCCAGAAAGAGGGCACGTCGTTCCCGCCCGGGGCCACCGCTCCCATTCCCGTGATCACGACCTTGCGGGGCGGCATGCGCGCGTGGAACCTCTGGACAGGATGTTGCCGCCCGGCGGGGACGGTGGCGCGTGTGGAACCTACGGGCAGGCTAAGCTAATACAGGTCTCGGTTCGCAAAAGGTCCTCTCTTCCTACGAAAGAGGGCGCGATGCAAGCTCGGAATACCCGCCGACACGCTGCCGGAGGCGGCCTCTCCGCAGCGTGCTGAAGGCCTTCCCGGCAGGACTTTTCTTTTGACCAAAAGACGTTATAGTGTCCGCCCACTCGTACCGGGAGGATGCACGCAGCGAGTCCGCGGGCGCTTCCGGTTCCTGTCGCAGGTTCGCGGAGGAGGTGACGCTCTTGGCATTTTGCCCCGAATGCGACGCGGAGATCGAAGAGGAGTACGAATACGAGGAAGGGGACATCGTGGACTGCCCCGAGTGCGGGGCCGAGCTCGAAGTGATCAACACGTCTCCGCTGGAGTTCGAGGTGATCTCCTACGAGGAAGAGGAAGAGGAAGGAGAGGAGGAGTGGGAATGACGGGCTTCCACGCCCCGGCTTGAGGCCCCGGGTCCGCCGACTCCGAGATCATCCTTTCGATCCCCTGCCGCGCTACCCTCACCGACGATCCATCCGATCCGATTCGCACCCCGCAGCGTACCTGGCGCGCACGGGCCGTCCGCGATTGATCTGCCGCGAGCGCGCCCTTAGGTTCGGCCCATCGAGCCCAACCGGATCGCTCCGTCGAGCGCAGGGGCTCCTGGCCAGCCGATTCCGCTCCCGGTCTGCTCCGATGGTCTCGATCTCGATCGTGATCCCCACGCTTGAGGAGGCGGCGACGCTGGGCGCCGCACTCGACGCCGCGCAGTCCGAGCTGCTCCCGGGCGACGAGCTCTGGGTCGTGGACGCGGGCAGCCGCGACGCCACACGGGCGATCGCGGAGGGTCGCGCGCGGGTGCTCGAGAGCCCGGGCCCGCGCGGTCGCCAGATGAACGCGGGAGCCGCGCTCGCGCGCGGCGAGGGGTTGCTCTTCCTGCACGCCGACTGCCGCTTGCCGCCGGGCGCGCTGGTCGCCGTGCGCGCCGTCCTCGCCGATGCGCGCTGCGCCGGCGGCTGCTTCCCGGTCGCCTTCTCCGCCACCGAGATCGCGCAAGCCCCGCTTCTGGCCTGGGTGGCCCGCGGCATCAACTGGCGCACCCGCGCGTTCCGGCAGGGCACGGGCGACCAGGGTCTCTTCCTGCGACGGGGGCCCTTCCTGGCCGCAGGAGGCTTTCGCGAGTGGCCGCTCATGGAAGACCTCGATCTCTGCCGGCGGATGCGCGCGCACGGCCGCTTCCAGGTGCTGTCCATCCCGCTCGAGATCTCCGCCCGCCGCTGGCTGCGTCGCGGGGTCGTCCGCACGCAGCTGAGCCTCTGGGGGTTCCGTCTCGCCTACGCGCTCGGCGCGTCGCCCGAGGCGCTGGGCCGGCGCTATGCGGCCGTGCGCTAGTCGGTCGCGGCTCACCCTGCCCGCCACGCGGGCGGTGGCCGCCCTCGGCGGGCTAGCGCTGGCGGCGGCCTGCGGGCCGCGCAGCATCCCGCAGCGGCTGCAGGAGCTTCCGCCGGACTTCAAGCGCGTCCCGTACGTGCAGAGCGTGACGCCCACGGAAGCGACTTTGGTCTGGCAGACGCACTCGCCCGAGGCGGGGGCGGTCCGCTACTGGTTGGGGGACTCGAGCAAGGCCGCCACGCAGGCCGATACGGCGGTCACGATCGACCACGTCATCCGGCTCGACCGGCTCCAGCCCGACACCGAGTACAGCTACGAAGTGCAGACCTGGGAGGGCCGCTTCACGGCCGCGCGCCCGTTCCGCACGGCACCCCGGCCGGGCAGCCGCAAGCCGTTCAAATTCCTGGTCTTCGGGGACTCGGGAGAAGGCACGCAGGGGCAGCTTCAGCTGGCCGACCGGATGCCCGGCGAGAAGGCGGCGCTGATCATCCACGTGGGCGACGTGGCCTACGACAACGGCTCCGAGATCGACTTCGACTTCCGCCACTTCGCCGTCTACAAGGATCTGCTGGCGAGCGTTCCGTTCTACCCGGCTCTGGGGAACCACGACGTCCGCACGGCAACCGGGCAGCCCTACCTGGACGCGTTCCACCTGCCGGCGGACAACGGCGCCCACACCGAGCGCTACTACTCCTTTCAGTACGACAACGTCTTCTTCGTGGCGCTCGACAGCAACACGGGCGCGGGCTACACGCAGCGCTTCGGAGACCTCCGCGATCCGGGCAGCCAGCAGGTGCGCTGGCTCGAAGGCGAGCTTCGCCGCGCGCGCGGGGACCCGAGCGTGGACTGGATCGTCGTGTACTTTCACCACCCGCCCTTCTCGTCGGGAGGCGGACTGGGCGGCCATGGCAGCGACCTCGCGTTGCGCCAGACGCTGCAACCCCTCTTCGACCGTTACGCCGTGGATCTGGTGTTCTCCGGCCACGACCACGACTACGAGCGCTCCTTCCCGCTGCGCTGCCCGGAGCGGCAGCCCGTTTCGCAGGCGTGTCTGGTGAAGGGCGACGACCCGAAGGTTGCCCGGCAACGGGACGGCACCATCTACGTCGTGACGGGCGGGGGAGGTGGGCCCTTCGCCTGGCGCGCCGTGGGCGTCAACTGGTGGACCGCGTTCTCGCGGCAGGTCTACGAGTACATCACGGTCGACGTCTCGAACGAGGGTCTGCAGGTGAAGAGCGTGGACGCCGCCGGCAGCGTGATGGACGAGGTGCGGATCGAGCGCGGCGCGGCGCTTCAGGGGGAGGCGGTCCCGGCTCCCAAGGCGGCGCCGGATTCCGCCGGTCAGAAGGCGCTGCGCAACGCGCCCGCCGGGGCGGCTCCGGACTCGACGGTCCCTTCCGTCGCGCCCCCGGACTCGGCACCCCTCGGCGGACCGCGCTGAGATGGCGGGCGCGAGCCGACGCAGCCGATTCCTGGACGTACGGCCCGGCGAGTGGCCGCGAGCGATCGCCCTCTTCGGCCACCTCTTCATCGTCATCGCCGCCCTGATCATCTTGAAGTCCGTATCGAGCGCGCTCTTCCTCAAGCGGCTCGATCCCGCGTTCCTGCCCTACCTCTACATCGGAAGCGCGGTCGTGGTCAGCGTCGTCGTGGCGCTCAGCACGCGCTTCATCGACCGCGTCCCGCGTCGCGTGCTGATCCTCGCCACCACGCTCGGGTTCGTCCTCAGCATCGGTCTCTTCTGGATCTGGCTGCGCCGGCACTCCGGCGACTGGCTCTACCCGGCGCTCTACCTCTGGGTGGAGGTCTACGCGACGGTCATGACGATCCAGTTCTGGACCTTCGCGGGCGACCTGCTCACGGGGATGCAGGGGCGGCGGCTGTTCGGGCTCGTGGGAGCCGGCGGCGTCGTGGGCTCGATCCTGGGTGGGGCCCTCGTCAGCGCGACGGCCGACCCCCTGGGCAGCGAGAACATGCTGTTGCTGGCGGGGGCCCTGCTGCTGGGCATCCCTCCCTTCCTGGTCCTGGCCGCCCGCGGCGGCCTGCCGCCCGCGCGAACCCTGCAGCGCGATCCGAACGAGCGCACCGGGCGCGCCGCGGCGGAGTATCTGCGCGCGAACCGCTACCCCTGGGTGCTGGCCGGCATCGCTTTCACCACCGCCGTCGCCACCACGCTGATCGACTACCAGTTCAAGATCTTCGCGGCCGAGGCGGCCCACACCGACGCCGGCCTCACGAAGTTCTTCGGCCAGTACAACCTGGTGGGCGGCGTCGTGAGCCTCCTGCTGCAGGTGTTCGTGACGAGCGTGGTCCTGAACCGTGTGGGAATCCTGGCCGCGGTGGCCTTCACGCCGCTCCTGCTCACGGTCGGGACCGGCCTGGTGCTTTTCTGGCCCACCCTCACCGCCGTCTTCGTGCTGAAGCTGTTGGACTCGGCGCTGGGGCACTCGATCGACCTCTCGGGCAAGCAGCTGCTCTACGTGCCGCTGCCCCAGCGATTGGCCGGGACGGTCCAGACCTTCATCGAAGGCGTGGTCGGCCGCTTCGGCCTGGGCTTCACGGGCGCCATCCTGCCGCCGCTCGCCTTCCTGCTCTCGAAAAGCGAGCTCTCCTGGGTGACGCTCGGCTTCCTGGGTCTGTGGCTCACGCTCGCGCTCTCGATCCGCAGGTCCTATCGGACGGCTCTTCAGAAGGCGCTGACGGAGGAGGGGTTCCGGCCGCGCTCGGACCTCAAGGCGCACCTCGACGTCACGACGCTGCGCGAGCTGATCGGCGTGCTGAAGAGCGGCGACGAGGGACGCGTGCTGCTAGCGCTCGACTTTCTCGACCAGACGGATGTGGATATCGCGCCCTACCTGCAACAGCTCCTCGAGATGCCCTCCCCCGAGGTGCACCGCCGCGCGCTCCAGAACGTCGTGGCGAAGGAGGACCGCGACGCCATCGAGGTCATCGCCGGCATGCTCGGGCGTCTGCCCACCGACGTCACGGCCGAGGCGGTCGAGGCCATCGGCCGGCTGGCCCCCGAGCAGGCGGCCGGTCTCCTCCGTCGCTTCCTCGCGCACCCCGACCCGCGCGTGCGCGGCGCCGCCATTCGCGCCGTGCTGGCCGACGGCCGCTGGGACGCCGACGACGTGGCCGCGCTCGAGCGCTTCGAGGAGATGCTCGGCGAGTCGGTGGGCGAGTGCGAGAGCTGCCGCGTGGAGGCCGCCCGGGCGCTGGCCGACCCGCACCTCAAGACGTACCGCTACTACCTGCTGCACTACCTGCGGGACGGCTCCGAAGAGGTCCAGCGCTCGGCCATCCAGGCGGCGGCGGAGACGCGCGACCCGGCCTACTTGCCGATCCTGATCGAGCGAACGCTGCCGCGCGCCACCCGCGAGACCGCCATCCGGGCTTTGGCCCGCTACGGGGAGCCGCTGCTGCCCGAGCTGGAAACGCAGTACGCCGCCGCGGCCGGCTGGAAGCGGCTCCGCACGAGCCTGGTCCGCGTGGCGGGCGGGATCGGCAGCGACGAGGCGGCCGCTTTCCTGCTCGGCCACGTGAAGTTCGGCAACTCCTGGGAGCGCTACGATCTGATCAAGGAGCTGAACCGGATCCGCGCGCGGCGCGCCGAGGCGCAGTTGGACCCACAGCTCGTGCAGGACGCCATCTTCCGCGAGGCGGAGGACTACTACCGCAACGCCCACTACATGGTTCAGCTGGGTTACCCGGAGCGCGATCACCTTTTGATCGACGCGCTGCTCGGAGGCCTGGCGTTGGCCACCCAGCGCGTGTCGCGGCTCCTGGCCCTGGTCTACCCGCCCGAGGTGATCTTCACCATCTACCGCGGCGCGGCGGGCCGCAACGTGCGCATCGCCTCCAACGCCCACGAGCTGCTGGACAGCCTGATCGATCAGCCTACCATCAAACGCCTGATCCTGCCGCTCTTCGGCGACGCCCCGGTCGAGCGGACGGTGGCCGCCGCCGACGAGCAGTTCGCCTTCGTGAGCCGCTCCGTGGAGGCCGTGCTGCGCGAGATCGTCGAGCATTCGGCGCGCTGGCCGCGACTGTGCGCGTTATATTTCGCCGGCGATCCGGGCGTCCCCGAGCTGCGGCCGCTGCTGGAATGGGTGGCGCGCGAGGACGGGGACCGGGACGCGCGCGACGCGGCGCAGCTGGCGCTGCGGCGGCTGCAGGGCGAGCGTTCCGACGGGGGATTCGTGGAAACGCTGGTCGAGAGGGTCTTGTTCTTGCAATCGGTCGACCTCTTCTCGGGCCTCGGCGGCGAGCACCTGACCGAGCTGGCCGGCGCCTTGAAGCAGGCCCGCTTCGTCGCCGGCGAGATGCTCTTCGACGAGGGTGACCCCGGAGATTCGCTCTACGTCGTCGCCTCCGGCCGTGTGCAGCTCATCTACGGGGGTGAGCCCATGACCACCGTGGACCGCGGCGCATGCATCGGGGAGCTGGGCGCGGTGGACGGCGGGCCGCGCATGATGAAGGGCTTGGCCGCAACCGACGTGGAGGCCTACGTGCTGAGCGAGCGCGACCTGTCCGAGATCCTTCAGGACAACGCCGAGATCGCCCGCTCGCTGCTGCGGAACCTCGCCGGCCGCGTGCGTGTCTACCTGCACCGGGAGCTCAGGGCGCAGGCAGGCGCGACCGCGGAGGGCGAGGCCGCGCGCTGATTGAGCTCCTCAGCCGCTCGTCCGCGCCGCTTCGGGCCCCCCCGGCTCGGCGCCGGTCTGGCTCTCCTCTGCCTCGCGGCGGCCTGGGGCTGCGGGCCGACTCCCACCTCGGTGAAGATCGTGGCCGTGTTCGTGGATCTCTCGGGTCCCGGCCGCGAGCTGGGACGTGAGATCCAGGACGGCGCCCGGCTGGCCCTGCGCGACGCGCGTCGCGAGAGCCGCCAGGGAGTCGAGCTGCTCGTCCAGGACGACCAGGGGAAAGTCGATCGCGCGGCGCGTCTCGCCGGCTACCTCAACGACCTGCCCGAGCTCGTGGCGGTGATCGGACCGGGCTCCCCCGCCACGGCGGCGGCGGCCCTCGATGTGTTCGGCCGCGGCGAGGGCGTTCCCACGCTGGTGCCGATCCCCGTCTCCGTGGACCTGGTACGGCGCGGCGACCGGGTGTTCGGATTGGCGCCCTCCGCGGAGTACCTGGGCGAGACGCTGGCCTGGTTCGCCGCCACCGAGCTCTCCGCCAACAGCGCGGCGACGCTGGCCGCGCGCGAGGGGTTCGGTCTGGCGCTCGAGCGCGCGTTCGCGAGCGAGCTCGGCCGACTCGGGGGCAGGCCCGCGGCGCGCGTCGCCGTCGACCAGGCGGGGGGCCTGTCCGACTCGCTCGCCCGGGCGCTGCTGAGCGCGCCGGCGGTTCTCGTGGCGGCGCGGCCCGAGGGGACGGGACCGCTCGTGGCCGCGCTCCGCGCGAAGGGATACGGGCGTCCGATCCTGACCGAGGGGCCGCCCGGCCCGGCCGGCGACGCTCCTCCCCCGGACAGCGCGGCGGCCGCCGCAGGGGACAGCCTGAACGCCGCCGTCTACTATCCCGTTCTGCTGGATCTGGTGGCGGACTCCTCCGCTCGCGCCTTCGGCGCTCGCTTTCACGACGCCTACGGTCGCCCGCCCACCGAGGCCGCGGCACTCGCCTATGACGGGGTCAACCTGGTGCTCGAGTCGCTCGAGAACGGCGCCACCGACCGGGCCACCGTGCTGCGCTGGCTGCAGAGCACCGGGGGCCCGACCACCTCCTTCCAGGGCGTCTCCGGGCGCTTCTTCTTCTCACGCGAGCGCTCGGCGGTCCGTGACCTCTCCGTCGTCTCCGAAGTGACGGGCGGCACCGTCGCCACGCGGTCTGCGTCTGCCGGCAAGGTTCCAACGGGGCAGGGGAACCGGTAGGCGCGACAGTTGCTTTGTTGCAAGCGAGGATCCCACGCCGCAGGGGAACCGTTAGGCGCGGCAGTGGCCGGCCCCGGGAATACTCGGGCTTCCCCCGCGTAGGCAGAGAAGAAGCACCAGCCTTCCCGACAAATCACGGAACGGAGCAGTGGAAATGGTTCAGGTTCTGGAATGGATCACGGCCGATCGCGCCGATCCCGTGCCGGCGGCGGCGGCGGAGGCGCTTCCCGGCGACGGCGAGCTGCTCGACGCCTACTCGCGCGCGGTGATCCGCGCCGCCGAGGCGGTGAGCCCCGCCGTCGTCAACATCGAGGTGCGCCGCGCCCGGCCGGCGGGGGGCCGCCGCGCGCCCGAGCTCGGAGGGAGCGGTTCGGGGTTCCTCTTCACGCCCGACGGCATGGTTCTCACGAACAGCCACGTCGTGAGCGGCGCGCGCCGGATCGAGGTCACGCTCTCGGACGGGCGCGCGCTGCAGGCCGACCTGATCGGGGACGACCCCGAGACCGACCTCGCGGTCCTGCGCGTCGAGCCGCCGCAGGCGCCGCCCGCGCGCCTGGGGGACTCGCGTTCGCTGCGCCCCGGCCAGCTCGTGGTCGCGATCGGCAACCCCTACGGCTTCCAGTACTCGGTCTCGGCCGGGGTCGTGAGCGCCCTGGGCCGCTCGCTCCGCGCGCGCTCGGGCCGGCTCATGGATGACATCATCCAGACCGACGCCGCGCTGAACCCCGGGAACTCGGGCGGCCCGCTCGTGACCTCGAACGGCGACGTGGTGGGCGTGAACACGGCCGTGATCCTGCCCGGCCAGGGAATCTCCTTCGCGATCCCGATCCACACCGCCAAGTTCGTCGCCGCACGGCTCATCAAGGATGGCCGCATCCGCCGCGGGTACCTCGGGATCGGGGGTCAGAACGTGCCCATCCGCCGCCGTGCGGCGCGCTTCCACAACCTGCCGCTCGAAAGCGGCATTCAGGTCGTGACGGTGGAGCCGGCAAGCCCGGCCGAGCGCGGGGGCGTGGAGGTGGGCGACGTGATCGTGGCCTTCGACGAGGGTCCGGTGGCCCACGTGGACGACCTCCATCGGCTGCTGACGGACGGCAAGATCGGCGTCCCTGTCACCCTCCAGGTCCTGCGCCGAACTGAGAAGCGGGAGCTGCGCGTGGTGCCCGAGGAGTCGCGCCCTCCGGGGCGCGGGTAGCCGACCGCGTCCCCGGAAGGCCCCCGGCTTCCGCGAAATGCGACCGGGCCCGCCCCGACTGGTCCACCTGCGACCCCTCCGGGCGACTGGACCGGTCTTTCCATCACCTTTCCAAGCAAGGACTTGCCAGCCTTCCTGGCAGAGGCCGCCTAGCACGACCCGGGGCGGTAGGAGTCTTGCAGTGAGAGGGCGCCGGCTGCCTCCGGCACCGGAAGCCGCGAAGGCATCCCGCGAGACTCGGAGCCCTCGGTGGACGATCTCCTGCGTTACGCCGCTTCGCGCGGCGCCTCCGACATCCACGTCAAGACGGGCGACGTCGTCCGGGCCCGGATCGACGGCGTCCTGACACCCATCTCCGAAGAGCCCCTGACCGCCGACCAGGTCCGGGGCGTCGCCGAGCGGGTGATCTCCGACCGTCGGGTTCGCGAGTCCCTCGACAACGTCAAGGAATACGACTGCTCGTACGGCGTGGCCGGCATCGGCCGCTTTCGCGTCAACGTGCTGCGCCAGCGCGGGAGCCTGATGCTCGTCCTGCGCATCATCCCCGTGGACATCCCCGACTTCGCGGCCCTGCGGCTGCCGCCCGTGGTCGAGAAGCTCTCCGAGCTCGAGCGCGGGATGGTGGTCGTGACGGGCGTGACGGGAAGCGGCAAGTCGTCCACGCAGGCGGCCATGATCGAGGCCATGAACCGTCGCGCGCGAAAGCACGTGATCACGCTCGAGAACCCGATCGAGTTCCTGTTCACGGACAAGCTGTCCTCCATCACGCAGCGCGAAGTGGGGCCCGACACCGAGGACTTCGCCGCCGGGCTGCGCTCGGCGATGCGCCAGGATCCCGACGTGCTGCTGATCGGCGAGATGCGCGACGCCGAGACGATGGACATCTCGCTCAAGGCGGCCGAGACCGGGCACCTGGTGCTCTCCACGCTGCACACTCCCGACGCCGTGAGCACGATCCACCGCATGCTGGCCGTCTTCCCGCCGCTCGAGCAGCGCTCGGTGCGCATCCGGCTCAGCGAGTCGGTCAAGGCCGTCATCTCGCAGCGGTTGCTGCCCGCCCGCAGCGGCCGGGGCCGCGTGCTGGCCTGCGAGATCCTGATCATGACCGCCGCCGTGCGCGACAAGATCGCGCAGGAGCGGCCGCTCGAAGAGGTGCGCGAGCTCATGGAGGAGGGTACCGAGCAGTACGGCTCGCAGACCTTCGACCAGCACCTGGCGAAGCTCGTGAACGAGGGGCTGGTCACCTACGAGACGGCCACCGCGGCCTCCACGAACCCCGCCGATTTCCAGCTCCGCTTCCGGCTCGACAGCGTGGCCCCGACCGACATGGTGAGCGCCTACATGATGGAGCAGGCGGGATAGCTCCCACGCCGGCGCGGATGGCTCTCCAGAGCGACCCGCGCTAGCCTGTGGTCATGACGGAGTGGCCGATCGCCTTCACGGACGTGCTCGCGGCCCGCGAGCGGCTCCGACCCTTCCTGGTTCCCACCCCGCTTCGCGGCTACGCACCCCTCGACGCCGCCGTGGGCGCCGGCATCCGCGTCCTCGTCAAGCACGAGAACCATCAGCCGACGAACGCCTTCAAGATCCGGAACGGCGTCGCGGTCCTCACGGCCCTCGACGCCGATGCCCGCCGCCGTGGAGTCGTCGCCGCCTCGCGCGGCAACCACGGGCTGAGCCTGGCATGGGCCGGGGCGCGCCTGAACGTGCCCGTGACGGTGTGTTTGCCGGTCGGCAACAATCCAGAGAAGAACGAGGCGCTGCGCGGCCTGGGCGCGACGCTGGTCGAGAAAGGGCGCGACTACGACGAGGCGGTGGAGGTGGCCAGGCATCTGGCCCGCGAGCGCGGCTTCACGCTCGTGCACGCCACCAACGACCCGCGCGTGCTGGCCGGCGCGGCCACGCTGGCGCTGGAGATGCTCGAGGAGGCGCCCGAGCTGGAGGCCCTCGTGATCGGGGTAGGTGGCGGTTCGCAGGCCGTGGGCGCGCTGACCGCGGCCCGGGGGCTCGGGCGTCCGGTGGCGGTCTACGGTGTGCAGGCCCGGGGGGCGGCGGCCATCCACGACAGCTGGCACGCCGGCCGCGCGCTGCCGGGCAGCTCCGCGGACACCTTCGCCGACGGCCTCGCCACCCGCAACGTATACGAGCTCACCTTCGACGCCTTGCGGGAGGGTCTCGCGGATTTCGTGGCCGTCACGGAAGGGGAGCTGGCCGAGGCCCTGCGGATCTTGCTGCGGACGACCCACAACCTCGTCGAAGGGGCGGGCGCGGCCGGGCTCGCCGGGCTGCTCAGGCTGCGCGACCGGCTCGCCGGTCGCAGCGTGGGGATCGTCCTCTCCGGCGCCAACATCGACCAGGCCACGCTGCGGCGGGTCCTGTGCGGCGAGCTGTGAGACTTGTGGGCCCGGCGTTCACAGTGGCTCAGGGCCGGCGGTGGCCTCGCACGCTCGCCTCTGCCATCACCGTCTGCGCTTGGCAGAGAACCCGATAGGCGCGTCGACAGTAGTGCTGCAATCAAGGGCTCGCCGTGCGAGCCACACGCCGGCCCTTTGGCCTGCTGCGTGTCACCGGGTCACTCCAGATCGTCGAGGCTGCGCGGCCAGTCGTCGCGCAGGATGCGGGACAGCGCGCGATCGGCCAGCAGGCGCCCGCCGGTCTGGCAGCGCGCGCAGTAGTTCGTCTCGTTCTCCGCGTACACGATGCGCTGGACCGGCGCCCGGCAGACCGGGCACGGCCGCCCGTAGCGTCCGTGCACCGCCATGTCCTCGCGAAAAGCGGTGACCCGCTCGGGCAAACCCTCGCCCGCCTCTCGGGAGAGACGCTCGGTCCACTCGGTGAGGACCGCGCGCGTGGCCCGATAGAGGCGCCGGGTCTCCGCCGGGGTCAGCCGGCCGGTCTGCTTGAGCGGAGACAGCCGCGCGCGGTGCAGGATCTCGTCCGAGTACGCGTTGCCGATGCCGCTCAGGATGCGCGGGTCGGTGAGCGCGCGCTTGAGCGTGTGGTTCTCGCGCGCGAGTGCGGCCGCGAACGCCTCGGGCCCGGCTTCCAGGACCTCCAGCCCGCCCCGCTCGAACTGCCGCAACGCCTCGTCCCCGCGCACGACGTGCAGCGACGCCCGCCGCTTCGATCCTGCTTCGGTCACGACCAGCGTGCCGCGTTGGAAGTCCAGGGCGGCCAGCCCGATGCGGCCCGGGATCGCCGCACCCGGCGCGCGCCAGTGGAGCCGGCCGGCGACCATCAGGTGGAGGACCAGGAAGATCCCGTCGTCGAGCTCGATCAGGATGCGCTTGCCGAGCCGGCGCACGTCGCGCACGCTCCGCCCCTCGGCCGCGCCCGGGGGCGGATCCACCGTGCGCAGCAGGAAGGGGCTCCGGAGGCGCACGGCGCGGAGCGTGCGCCCCAGCACGAGCGCCCGCAGGCGCTCCACGTAGACCTCGACGTCGGGAAGCTCGGGCACGGTGAGAGCGGAAGGGGCGGCGCCGGGGCCTTCTCCGACGACTCAGAGGAAGCGGCCGAGGCCGACCAGAAAGGCCGCCGCGCCCGGCGCCGCGAGGATTGCCGCGAGCAGGGTTAGGCGGCGCGCCCGTGGAGCGTAGCCGGGAGCCGGCCGGCGCAGGGCCCGCGCCACGACCAGGATGGGAAGCCAGGCGGCCAGGGCGACCCACCACGCGGGAGGGACGTCGTGAATGGGGCTGCCCGTGGCCTGGAAGCTGACGATCACAGACCCGGCGAGGGCCAGCGCGAACACCAGGACCCCGAGCGCTTCCAGCGCCACACCCGCGGGTCGGCCGGGCGGCTCCCCCGGGCGCCAGCGCGCCGCCAGCGCGGCCCCGCCCAGGATCAGGAGCAGGGCCAGCGCCGCGCCGCCGGCTCGCAGCCAGGAGGCCCAGCCCGCGACCGGCGCCCGCACGGTCAGCTCGTAGACGCCGGCCGCCAACCCGGGCCCCTCGCCGGCCGCCGCGGAGTCGGCGGCCACGTTCGGCTCGGGAGTGGCACCGCGCGGCAGTCGCACGGTCTCGCCCAGCGGACTGCGCACGGTGAAGTAGTAGCGGATCGTTCGTCCGCGCGGCTGTGTGGGGAGGCGGGCCTCGAGGCGATCCGTGCCGGGCAGCGGCTCGAGCTCCGCCCGCACCCAGCCCGCGCCGGCCTCGTACCAGAGGTGCGCGCTCCCCGGGGCGAGCGGAGGGTCGGCCTCGGCGGTGAGCCCGAGCAGGAGCGGCTGGCCCGCGGGGGCCGTGAGCGGCGGCTCGTGGGCGATCTCGAGACGCACCGCGCGAGACAGGGACGCGCGCTCCCGATTGCCGCAGCCGGCGGCCGCGGCCAGCAGCACGAGACCGACGCACGCCGCGCGCGCGGGCGAGCTGCGCCGTCCCGGGTCGTTGCTCGTGGTCATGGGCGGTCTTAAACTACCCAAGCAAACGCTTCCGGCAACGCGACCTCGCTCACGTGCGTCACGCTCTTCGAAACCGGCTCGTCGCCGTCGGTCTCCTGGCCGCCGCGTGCGCGTGCGGCGAACGGGCCCCCCGGGACGCGGGCGGCTCGACCGCCCGCGACGGCGGCGTCCCCCCGGCCGCGGCGCCTGCCCGCGACACGGCGCCTGGCCGCGACACGGCGCCCACGCCGCCCCGCGCATCCCCGTCCGTCGCGGCCGCCGAGAGCCCGGCGGGCGCACTCGACTCCCTCGCGCGCCGGCAGGCGCTCAAGGCCGCGCTCCACGACGTCCACGAGGCGCTCGTCTCCTACTACGCGAGGAACGCCCGCTATCCCGCCGACCGCAAAGAGCTCGAGACCGACCCCTCGCTCGCGGCATCGGTTGCCGAGCTGGAGAAGGCCAGCACCGGGGTCACCTACTCGAGCGACGGCGGCTCGTTCAAGCTGACCATCACCCGTGCCGATGGCGCTCCGGTCACGCTGTCCGGCAACAACCAGCGCCACCAGAGGAAGCCCCCGCCGCCCGTCAGCCGGCCCGCCGGAGCGTGATGCGGCGCGGATGAGCGTTTCGCTGGCGGTTCTCGCCGCCCACCTGGACGACTTCCTCGACATCCACGGCTTCCCCGACAAGTCTCTGAACGGGCTGCAGGTCGAAGGCCCCGCGGAGGTGGAGCGGGTGGCGGTCGCCACCGACGCCGCGCTCCAGACCTTCGAGCTCGCGCGGCGGGGCGGAGCCCAGCTCCTGATCGTCCATCACGGGCTTTTCTGGGGAGACCGTCCGACACCCGTCGTGGGAGCGCTGCGCCGGCGGCTCCAGGCCCTCCTCGAGGGTGGCCTCGGCCTCTACTGCGCCCACCTTCCGCTCGACGCCCACCCCGAGGTGGGGAACAACGTGCTGATCGCGCGGCGGCTCGAGCTCGCGAACCTGCGGCCGTTCGGGCATCTGGATCGATCGGGCGCGGCCTCGCGCCGCGGCGGGATCCCGATCGGGGTCGGCGGCGACCTCCCGCGCGTCCTGGCGCGAGGGGAGGTCGCGACCTACTGCGAGGAGCGCCTCGGAGCTCCGGTGCGCATCCTTCCCTTCGGGGACGAGACGGTGCGCGCGCTGGCCGTGGTCTCGGGAGCCGCGGCCGACCTGGCTCCCGAAGCGGCGCGCGAGCGCTACGGCGCGTATCTGACGGGCGAGACGAGCCACGCCGCGTACCATCCCGCTCGGGAAGCGGGCCTGAACCTCCTCTTCGGCGGCCACTACGCCACCGAGACGTGGGGCGTGCGGGCGCTGGGTGAGGACCTGGCGCGCCGTTTCGATCTGGAGGCCTTTTTCTGCGACGCCCCCACGGGATTCTGAGACGCCACGGGGTGGGCCGTGCCCCCTGAGGCCCTGAGCCCGGCCGACCTGCTGGTCTTCGGGGCTCTCGCCGTCGGCCTGCTGCTGATCCCGCTGGGGCTGCCCGGCCTGTGGGTGATGGTCGGAGCCGCGGTCCTGCACCGCGTGCTGGGCCGGTCGGACGAGCTGAGCCTTCCGTTCCTGGCGCTGCTGGTCGGGCTGGCGCTGGTGGCCGAGGCGGTCGAGGCCCTGCTGGGAGTGGTCGCCGCGCGGCGCTTCGGGGCCAGCCGCTGGGGCATGTGGGGAGCCTTTCTGGGAGGCATCGCGGGCGCGCTCGCGCTCTCGCCGATCTTCCCGCTGGTGGGGACCCTCGTGGGCGCCTTCGTGGGCGCCTTCGCGGGGGCGTTCGCGCTCGAGCTCTGGAAATCGAAGACGTTCCGGTCGAGTTGGCGGGCGGGTCTGGGTGCCTTCGTGGGTCGCGTCGCGGCGGTCGCCGTCAAGGTGGCGATCGGGGTCGTGATCGCGGTCCTGATCGTCTGGAAAGTCGGCTGAGGGAGGTCATGAGAGCGGGACTCTGTCAGGTCGTGGTCGGCGCGCAGTGGGGCGACGAAGGGAAGGGCAAGATCGTGGACGTTCTCGCCCGCGAAGCCGACATCATCGCCCGCTACCAGGGCGGCGCCAACGCGGGGCACACGGTCGTGGTCGGCGACGAGCGCTTCGTGCTCCACCAGGTGCCCTCGGGGATCCTGCACCCGCGCAAGATCTGCCTGCTCGGAAACGGGGTCGTGCTCGACGCGGCGCGTTTCTACGAGGAGCTCGACGAGCTGGAGCGCCGCGGCGTCGTCGTGGGAGACCGCCTGAAGGTCTCCAACCGCGCGCACCTGCTCCTTTCGTACCATCGTCTCCTCGACGCCGCCAAAGAGCGCACCCGTGGCGCGGCGCCGATCGGCACCACCGGACGCGGCATCGGGCCCGCTTACGAAGACAAGGCCGGCCGCATGGGGATCCGGGTCGCCGACCTGTGGGACCCGCAGCGTCTGCGAGCGATGCTCGAGGCCAACGTCGAGCAGAAGAACCGCTGGCTCGAGGTGCTGGGCTCCGCCGAGCGGATCCGCCTCGAGGACGTGGTGGCCGAGGTGTCGGCCTACCGCGAGGGCTTGCTGCGCCTCTCGGCCGACGTGTCGAAGGCGATCTACGCAGCGCTGTCCGAGGGCCGGAGCGTGCTCCTCGAAGGCGCCCAGGGCTCGCTCCTGGACCTCGACCACGGCACCTATCCCTACGTGACTTCCTCCAGCACGACCGCGGGAGGGGCCGCGATCGGTGTGGGGATCGGCCCGCGGACGCTGGACAGCATCGTGGGCGTCGTGAAGGCCTACACGACGCGCGTCGGCAACGGGCCGCTGCCGACGGAGCTGACCGATGCGATGGGTGAGAGGCTGCGCGAGGCGGGCGGCGAGTACGGAGCCACGACCGGGCGCCCCCGGCGCTGCGGATGGTTCGACGCGGTCGTCGTGCGCTACGCCGCGCGCATCAACGGTCTGACCGAGCTGGCGGTGACCAAGCTGGACGTGCTGGACGGGCTGCCCTCGATCCGGATCTGCACGGGCTACCGTTTCCGCGGCGATGCCGCCTCGGCGAGCTCGATGCTCGGGCTCAAGGGTGGGGAGAAGCTCGACTTCTTCCCGGGCAGCCTGAGCCTGCTCGAGAACTGCGAACCGATCTACGAGGAGGTGGAGGGTTGGGCGGAGTCGACGGCCGAAGCGCGAGACCCCGGCCAGCTCCCGCCCGGCGCGCGGCGCTACTTGGAGCGCATCCAGGAACTGGTGGGGGTGCCGATCCGACGCGTCTCGGTGGGAACCGAGCGGGATCAGATCATGGCCCTGGAGCCGCCGGTGGTGGGCCCCCGGTGCGGCGGAGCCGGCGAGCGAGCGCCGCGATGAGGCGTGGTCCGTCCTCGGTTGCAGGCGGCGAAGGGCCCCCGGTATATTCGCCTCCCGCCTTCCGCGAGCCCGTAACTCAGCTGGTAGAGTAGCGGCCTTTTAAGCCGCGAGTCGAAGGTTCGAATCCTTCCGGGCTCACCATTCCCAGCTCCGCCGCGCGGCGTGGAAGCGCGTTGCTTGCGGCCCGCCGGACCGCTAGCTAGGTTGGGCTTCGACCTTCCTTCCGGTCCGGAACGCCGTCCCCGAAGACCTCGATGAGCCTCCCCTGGAACGCTCTGGCGACGATCTGCCTCGTGGCGGGGATCTTCGTGGGCGCGGCGGTGGTGGTCGTGCTCTGGCTCAACGGCCGGCGCAAGCGCCGCAAGACTCCCGTGCGGCCGGCCCGTCGCCGGATCGAGCCCGAGCGCCATCCGGTTCCCTCGCGCGATCCCATGCCGACCTCCGAGGACCACGAGCTGGTCGAGGAGTTCCTCCGCACGCTGGACGACCGCTAGCCGCCTCTCGCGCCCGGCGCTGCGTCATCTCGCGGCGCTGCCGACCGCCGGCCCGCGTCCGACGGACCCCTGTAGAAGTAGTCCCGCTTCTCGTACACGTGCGCGCTGCCGCAGCGCGGGCAGCGGTGCGCTCGGGGAGCGATCTCGATGGTCTCGAGGTCGCCCGGGGCGACGCGCAGGCCGGTGGCCACCGGGAAGCCGCAGGTCTTGCACCTCACGAAGAGCTCTTCGTCGGTCGCGATGGGCCTCACGGTCCTTCACCCTCCTTTTCTGAGGTCGGTCACGATCGCCGTTCTCGGCACGCGGGGGTCGATCCGCCTGAACTCATCCCCGCCATCCAGGGGGCCGATTCAGTGCTCCAGATCGGGCGTCGTGTGGACCCAATCGCCGCGGGCCATCACGCCCGCCACGGCGGCCGAGCCGCTGCGCCGGATCAGCGCGCTCAGGAGGCTCTCCAGCGGCGCGTCCAGGTTCGCGTCGGCGGCCGCCGGATCCAGCACGACCAGGTCGGCGTCCTTCTCGACCTCCAGGCTCCCCACGCGGTCGGCCACACCCAGCGCCTGCGCGCCGCCCAGGGTGGCTCGCGCCAGCGTGTCGCTGGGCGGGATCGCCGCCAGGTAGAGCGCGTGGCGCATGACGTCGAAGGGGCTGAAGGACGGCCCCGCGCCCACGTCGGACCCCAGGCCGAAGCGCAGGTCCTCGCGCACCGCCCGCGAGAGGTCGAAGACGCCGCTCCGCAGGGCGAAGTTCGCGGTCGGGCAATGCGCGACCGCCGCACCCGAGACCCGCAGCAGCGCCCACTCGTCGTCGGAGAGATGCACCGCGTGGGCCAGGACGGTGGCGGGCGTGAGCAGGCCCGCCGTGCGGTAGACGTCGGTGTACGAGCTCGCCCCGGGGAACAGCTCGCGCACCCACGCCACCTCGCGCGGGCTCTCGGCCAGGTGGGTCTGGATCGGCGCGTCCAGCTCGCGGGCGGCGCGCGCCGTGTCGCGCAGGAGCTCGAACGTGCAGGCCGGCGCGAAGCGCGGCGAAAAGATGTAGCGCAGCCGGCCGCGGGCGTCCTTGTCCCAGCGTCGGCACAGCTGTCGGGCGGCGTCCAGGTTGCGCTCCCGCGACTGGAGCAGGGCCTCGGGGCCGTTCCTGTCCATCATCGTCATGCCGAGGAAGATGCGCAGGCCCGACCGGCGCGCCTCGGCGAAGGCGGCGTCCGTGGCTGCGGGGTGAGGCGAGCCGAAGACCGCCGCGGTCGTGACACCGTTGCGCGCCAGCGCGCGGAAGGTCCGGGCGGCCCGATTGCGGGCGAGCCGGGGATCGGCGCAGGCCTCCTCGGCCGGGAAGATCGTGCTCGTGAGCCAGGCGAGCAGCTCGGTGGGGCCCTGGCCGCGAACGTCGATCTGGGGATAGTGCAGGTGGACGTCCACGAATCCGGGCACGGCCACGAACCGGCGCAGGTCGAGGACGTCGAAGCCCCGCAGGGCGCGCGGCGGCGAGCCGCCGCCCGCGCCCAGGATGTGCCCCGATCCGTCGGCGGCGAGCCAACCCGGCGCCACGTCCAGCGCGTCGCCGTTCAGGAGCGGTGTCACCAACCGGCCGAAGAGGAGCAGCTGCACGCGGGTCGTCGGGCTCCGGATGGAAGGTGGGCGATTCCGGGGGGTGACCATTCTGGCGTTCGGCGCCGCCGAGCGCCACGGTCGCCGCGCGGCCGGCGATCCGGGCTGGACGCGACGCGGCGGAGGGGCCGAGATTGGTGCTCCGCCGTTCCGCACCACTCCTGGTGGAGGCCGTCGATGCTTCTCCCCGCCGGGCGAGTCGCCCGCGCGATCCTGGCCGCGTGGCTGGCGGCCGCTTTCGTCGTGGCCGGTCTGGCCTGTGGAGACGACGAACCCTCGGGACCCGGCGGTCTCGGCTTCGGCTCGGCGCGCATCGGCCCCGCCGGCGGCGCGGTGCGGACCAACGACGACAACGCGGCGGTCTTGATTCCGGCCGGCGCGCTCGACGCCAGCACGCTGATCAGCATCCGGAGGCTGCCCGAGGACTCCCTGCCGCCGGCGCTCCTCGCCAAGCGGCGCGTCTCCGAAACCTATCGGTTCGGCCCCGACGGACAGACGTTCCGGGTCCCGGTCGAGGTCCAGATCTTCTTCGACGCCGACCTGCTGCCGAAGGGGGTGGGCCTTGAGGATCTGACGCTCGGCAAGCTGAACCCGAACGGCCAGATCGAAGAGCTGACGAACATCCACGTCCTGGACGACGGGCAGTCGATCCGGCTGCAGGCGACGCGCCGCGGCGTCGGCGGGCAGATCTCTGCCTTCAGCCCCTTCGCCGTCTGGGTCGACGAGGCGGACACGGGGAGCGTGCGCGTCATCACGACCAGCGTAGGCGCCCGGCTCGACCCCGACGGGTACGAGGTGTCCGTCGACGACGGTCCGGCGGGACCGGTCGGCGTGAACGACACGCTGACGGTGTCGTCCCTGGGCGCGGGGTCCCACCTGGTGGGCCTGTCGGGGGTGGCGCCCAACTGCGTGCTGCAAGGGCAGGCGGTCCGCCCCGTGGAGGTCGTCGAGAATCAGGTCGCGACGGCGCTCTTCGAGGTGGCCTGCGATATCTAGCTCGAGCGGCGATGCCGGAGGCGCGTCTGGACCCGTCCGCGGAGAACTTGCGCCGGCGAGTGGCCGTGCTGCGGCAGGGGCTCGTGCGGCTCCACAAGGCCCTGGTGGATTCCGAGCGCGTCACGTACGAGCGGGTCCACGGCCGCGTGGCCTCGAGCGGCGAGTTGCTGCAGGCCGTGATCCACGACCCCTGGTTCGCCTGGCTGCGCCCGCTCTCCGAGCTGGTGATCCGGATGGACGAGCTGCTGGAGGCCGAGGAGCCCGCGACGGTCGACGAGCTGCGCGGCGCGCTGGACCAGGCTCGGTCGCTGCTCACGCCGTCGGAGGAAGGACCCGCCGCCCCCGTCCCCACCTTCGGGACCCAGTACTGGGACGTTCTGCAGCGCGATCCCGCCGTGGTCCTCGTGCACGCGCAGGTGTCGCGCTTGCTGACGACCGGCGACCTGGCCTGAGCGCGGTCACGTCGCGCGCGGTCAAGTCGTGCGCGGGCGCGGCGCGTAGCCGTGCGTGCGCGCGTAGTCGGCGAGCCGGGCCTGGAGCGCGCGCCGCCCCCGGAACAGGCGGCTCATCACGGTGCCCACCGGCACGTCCAGCATCTCCGCGATCTCCCGATAGGAGAAGCCCTCGACGTCCCGCAGGATCACGACCATCCGGAAGGCCGGCGGCAGCGACTCCACCGCGGCCTTGACCTCGTCGCCCACGAACCTGGCCAGGAAGGACTCCAGCTCGGCATCCGTCCAGCCGGCGCTGTCCGACGCGTCGGCGTCGGTCCCCTGGCGCGTCTCCAGGAACAGGTCGTAGAGGCCGGGGTCGTCCGTGAGCTCCACCGTCTCCGGGGCGCGCATGCGCTGCCGGTAGCGGTCGATGTAGGCGTTCGTGAGGATGCGGAAGAGCCAGGCGCGCGTGCCGGCGCTCTCCTGGTAGCGGTCGATCGAGCGCGTGGCCTTGAAGTAGGTGTCCTGGACGAGATCCTCCGCATCGGCCGGGTTGCCGGTCATGCGCAGAGCGGCCCGGTACAGCGCGTCCATGTGCTGGAGGCACTCCGCCAGCACCGCCGCGTGCGCGGGTGAGCTGGGTCCGGGCTGCTGGCGCCGTCGGGGCATTCCACGTCAGCGGAGAGGGTCGCGTCGAGGCGGGCGAGAGCGAATGAAGCTGACCGAGCCGAGAGGCTCCGTCAATCGCCGACGCGGCGGCCGGCGCCCGACGGGTCCGGCCGACCCGGCGGGCGGCGCGATTTGCGCATCCCGCGGCGCGCCTCGAATCTTAGCTCCATGCCCGCTCCGATCCGCCTTCGCGGCGCCCGCCAGCACAACCTCAAGGGCTTCGACCTGGACCTCCCGCGCGGCCGTCTGATCGCGCTCACCGGAGTGTCGGGCTCGGGCAAGTCCTCGCTCGCGCTGGATACCCTGCACGCGGAGGGCCAGCGGCGCTACGTCGAGTCCCTGTCCACGTACGCCAAGCAGTTCCTGGAGCGGCTCGACCGGCCGGACGTGGACGGCATCGAGAACATCCCGCCCACGGTCGCGATCCAGAGCCGCAACACGACGGTGAGCTCGCGTTCGACGGTCGGCACGGCCACCGAGGCCGCCGACTACCTGCGGCTCCTCTTCGCCCGCGTGGGGGAGACCGTCTGCCCCGAGTGCGGGATCGAGGTGCGGCCCGACACGGTGGAGAGCGCGGCGGGGCGCCTCGCCGCGCTGGCGCCGGGAACGCGCGTTCACGTGGCCTTTCCCCTGCCGCGCTCGGCGCGCGCCACCGCGCAGGTCCTGCGCGAGAATCTGCTGGCGCTGGGCTTCGTGCGCGTGCTGGCCGGCGGTCGCGAGGTCTCGCTCGAGGATCCGGCGGCGCCGCTCGACGCCGGCGACATGCTGGTCGTCGCCGACCGTCTGGCCGCGGGCCAGGACGGCTACCGCGGCCGCGTGTCGGAAGCGCTGGCGACCGCCTTCCGCGAGGGAGAGGGCGAGGCGGTGGCGGTGGTGGGCGGCGCGGGCGGCGAGCGGCTCGCCTTCACCCGCCACTTCCGCTGCCGGCGCTGCGAGCGCGCGTTCCCGCGTCCCACGCCGGGCTTCTTCTCCTTCAACAACGCCTACGGCGCCTGCGGACGCTGCCGGGGCTTCGGCAACCTGCTCGAATTCCACCCCGACGTGATCGTGCCCGAGCCGCGCCGGTCGCTGCGCGAGGGCGCGCTGGACCCCTGGACCGCGCCCCGCTACGAGGGGCGGCGCCGCAAGCTCTTCGCCTTCTGCCGCGCCCGAGGAGTGCCCCTGGACGCGGCCTTCGCCGAGCTCGAGCCCGCCGACCGCGCGATCCTGCTCCACGGCGGCGACGGCTTCGAGGGCGTGATCCCGTTTCTCGAGTCCCTTACGTCCAAGAAGTACAAGGCCTACGTGCGATTCTTCCTGCGCCGCTATCAGAAGCTCGGCGACTGCCCCGTCTGCCGCGGCACCCGTCTGCGCCCCGAGGCGCTGAACGTGCGGCTCGGCGGCGCCTCGTTCGCCGACCTCTGCGCCCTCCCGGTGCGCGACCTGCGCGCGTATCTCGGCCGGCTGGAGCTCCCGGCCCAAGCCCGCGAGGTCGGACGGCTGCTCCTCGAGGAGCTGGACGCGCGGCTCGAGATCGTGGAGTCCGTGGGGCTCGGCTACCTGACGCTCGACCGCGCCACCCGGTCGCTCTCCGGCGGCGAGGCGCAGCGCATCGGTCTCGCGAACGCACTGGGGGCGCGATTGGTGGACACGCTCTACGTGCTCGACGAGCCATCGGTCGGGCTCCACGCCTCGGACACGGCGCGGCTCGTCGAGATCCTCAAGCGTCTGCGCGAGCGCGGCAACACCGTGCTCGTGGTCGAGCACGACCTGGACGTGATCGCGGCCGCCGACTGGGTGGTCGAGCTCGGGCCCGGCGCGGGAGAGCGCGGCGGCCAGGTCACCTTCAGCGGCGACCGGGCGGCGCTGCCGGCTTCGGAGTGCCTGACCGCCCAGTACCTGACGGGGCGCCGGACCCTGCCCCCGCGGCCGGCACCCGGACGGGCGGCGGCGTGCGGGTCGCGGAGCGAGCCGATGGGTGCCGTCTCGGCGAGCGAGCGAACCCGCCGCCGCCGTTCGGAGACGCCGGCGCTGATCCTGCGGGGCGCCCGGGCGCGGAACCTGCGCGGGCTCGACGTGCGCTTTCCGCTCGAGGCCATCACCGCCGTGACCGGCGTGAGCGGCTCCGGCAAGAGCACCCTCGTGCGCGACACGCTGGTCCGGGCCGTGGCCGAGCGGCTGGGCGCCAGGACGGGCAAGCCCTATCTGGGCGAGACCGTCGGGGCGTACCGCGCCCTCACCGGCTGGGAGGCTCTGAGCGGCGTGGCGCTGGTGGACCAGAGCCCGATCGGAAAGAGCCCGCGCTCGAATCCGGTGACGTACGTCGGCGCCTTCGACGCGATCCGCGCCCGCTTCGCGGCGACGCCGCTGGCGCGCGCCCGCGGTCTGGGGCCCGGCTACTTCTCGTTCAACGTGGCCGGCGGGCGCTGCGAGACCTGCAAGGGAGACGGACACGAGCGGGTGGAGATGCAGTTCCTGCCCGACGTCTTCGTGACGTGCCCCGACTGCGGTGGCTCGCGCTATTCCCGCGAGGCGCTGGGGATCGGCTATCGCGGCCGCACGATCGCCGACGTGCTGCGCCTGACGGTGGACGAGGCCATGTCCGCCTTCGCGGGAGACCCCGAGGTCGGACGCCGCTTGTGGGTGCTGCAGTCGGTGGGCCTTGGCTACCTGCGTCTCGGACAGCCCGCGCCGACCCTCTCGGGCGGGGAAGCCCAGCGGCTCAAGATCGCGCGCGAGCTGCGGCCCGGATCCCGCACCGCGCGCGGCATGCTCTACGTGCTCGACGAGCCGTCCGTCGGCCTCCACGCCGAGGACCTCTCACGCCTGCTGCGCATCCTGCGCGACCTGGTCGAGCGCGGGAACACGGTCGTCATGGTGGAGCATCATCTGGACCTCGTGGCCCGCGTGGATCACGTGATCGACCTGGGTCCCGGCGGGGGCGAGCAGGGGGGTCGGGTGGTGGCCGAGGGCTCGCCCTCGGACGTGGCGAACGCGCCCGAGTCGGTGACGGGCCGCTTTCTCCGCGGCCGCCTGGCGGCGGCTCGTGCGGAGCGGCCCGCCTGGCCGCGGCCCGCGGGCGGCTCCCCGGCGCCGTCCCGGCGCTCCAGACCGCCGGGGCGGGGCCGGCCCGGCGGGCGGCGCGGGCCGGCCGTGGCGGCGTGACGCGCGGCAGGGCCGGGATCGCTCCGGCCTGGCTCGTGCTCTTGACCGGTGTGGTGGCCACCGGTTGCGGAGGAGAGAACGCCGGCCCGCTGGCCGCCCCCGGGCGGGGCCGGACCTTCGCGATCGAGCCCGTGGGACCCGGCGTGCGGATCGGCGCGCCGGGCGGTGGCTCGCCCGACCGGCTGGCGGCCCGCCTGCTGCCGCTGCCCGGGACGGGCGGGTCGGCCGCGGACGTCGAGGTGCGCTTCGAGGTCGAGCGCGGCGGGGGACGCGTGGCCCGGGCGACGGCGCTCACCGACGCGGCCGGCGTGGCGTCGGTGCCCTACGTGTCCTCGGGCTCGCCGGATTCGACGCGCGTGCGGATCCAGGTCGTGGAGGATCCGGGTGCGGCGATCCGCGTGGAGGTGCTGGCGCGTCCCGCCTTCGCGCTGGCGGCCGCGCCCGGCACGGTGCTCGCGGTGCCGCGCGCCGGCCGCGGGGTCCTGCTCGAGGTGCCCGCCGGCGCCACCGTGGATCTCGTTCCCTACGACACGTCTCCCGAGCGCGGACGACTCGAGTACGCGCTGCGGAGCGACGAGGGAGTCGCGCTGGACGCAGCGGCCTCGCCCGCCGCCGCGCCGCGCCTCGTGCCCGCCATCCCCTCGACGGAACCCGCGGAGACGCCGCCGGCCGGAGCCTTCCCCGACACGAGCTTCCCCTTCGCGGGCGACCTCCCGAAGGCGTACGACGTGGCCAACTGCGAGCTCGGCGCGCATCGCTTCGCGCCGCTCGCGCGCGCGGGTCGCGCGCTCGCGCTCTACGTGGACGCCGCGCAGCCGCCCGACCCCGCGCGCCTGTCCGAGCTGGTGGACACCTTCGACGCGCACGTGGCTCCGCTCCTCGAGGGCCTCTTCGGCCGGCCCGTGGACCTGGATGGGAACGGGCGCGTGCTGGCCGTGATGAGCCACGCCATGCGCCCCGACGGCGGGGTCTACTGCGGGTCCGTCCAGCGCAGGGGACGCGAGGTCCTCTACACGGCCTGGGACCCCGACCAGCCCGCCGAGGAGCAGCTGCGCGTCCTCGCCCACGAGTACCAGCACGTCATCAACGCCTCGCAGCACTTCCGCTGGGACCGTGCCGGGCGGCCCGTTGACGAGCCGTGGCTGAACGAGGGGTTCTCGCAGGTGGCGGAGTGGAAGGCCGGCTATCCGGGCGAGGACCTGCGCCGCGTCTCCGCCTTCCTCGCCCGCATGAACGCGTCGCTCCCCCTTCTCGCCGAGCGGCGCGGGAGCGATTTTGTGGCCGGACGCTTCCTCTTCGCCCTCTGGCTCGGCGACCGCTTCGGCGACGCGATCTACCGGGCGCTCGGGCAGAGCGGCCTCGCGGGCCGCGAGAACGTCGAACGGGTGACCGGCGTTCCCTTTCGGGACATCCTGCGGGACTGGTTCGTCACGCTGGCGCTCTCGGACGCGCCCCCCGCCGAGCCGGCCTGGCGCTACCGGTCGATCGAGCTGGCCGGCGAGGCGGAGCGGGGGGCCGCCTGCGGCTGTCTGCCCGCGGGGAGGCTGACGGGAGTCGTCTTCGAGCCCCTGCGGCTGGAGTCCGACCTCGCGATCGTGCGCACCCTGGACGTCCAGGACGCAGACTTCTTCCGCGTGACCGCCGGCGAACGTCCGGCCGCGCTCTACTTCCATGCCGGAGACGATCCCGATGTCGAGCTCTTCGCCGTCCCTCACTGAGGCGCCGACCGACGGCGCGGACTTCCCCGCGCTGCGCGCCGGCGGCCTCTGGGACGTGCTGTCGGAGCGCGGCCGCCGGGCCGTGCTGCACGAGGGCATCCGCACGTGGGTCGAGCGCGCCCGGGCGGCCGACGTGGACGCCACGATCGGCGTGCTGGCCGGCACGGCGGAGGAGCTGGCGGACTGCCAGCGGGCCGGGACGGCGAGCTCCGCTCCACCCGCCGGGACGGGCGCCGCCACCTCGGCCGGCGAGCGCGCGGGCATCTTCTACCTCTCCCCGGTGCACGAGCATTTCCCGGAGCTCGCGCCGCCCGAGATCTTCCCTTACACGGCGGTCGCCGGCGCGCGGCCCTTCCGCGAAGGCTGGCGGACCTGGCTCCTCAAGAAGTGCGCGGCCGTGGCCGATCCCGAGCGCGTGCGCGCGCTGACCACGCTTCCGATCGCCACACCCGGCGTCACCGGCGGGCTCTTCGCCGCGGGCCACCTGTTCCTGGATCCCGGCGAGGCGCTGGTGGCCGCCGACAAGCGCTGGGACGGCTACGACACCGTCTTCGAGACCGTGCTGGGCGCGCGGCTGGCCGCCCACCGCCTGTTCACGCCCGGGGGGCGGCTGGACCTGGCCGGCTTCGCCGACCGGTTGCGCGAGGTGGCGGGCCGCCAGCCCAAGCTGACGGCGATCCTGAACTTCCCGAACAACCCGACGGGCTACATGCCGTCGGTCGCGGAGGCCGCCGAGCTGGCCGAGCGCGTGCGAGGCGTGCTGGAGGAGACCGGAAAGCCGCTGGTGCTGCTCTTCGACGACGCCTACGAGGGCTACGTCTACGACGACGCGCATCCCGTCTCGCTCTTTTACGGCTTCGTCGGGCTCCACCCGCTGTGCTGGCCGGTCAAGTGCGACGGGATCACGAAAGAGCTGCTGCTCTTCGGCGGGCGGCTCGGGGCGCTGACGCTCGGCCTGCCGGAAGCGATGGCCGCCGACCGGGCCGCCGTCGAGGCGGAATGGGAGAACAAGGTGGCCGCCGTGCTGCGCGCGATCATCTCCTCGGCGCCCACCCCGGTGCAGGGGCTCGTCACGCACGTCCTGCGCGACGACATGGACGTGGCGCTCGCCGAGCGCGCGCGCATGATCGAGATGCTGCGCCGGCGGCGGGAGACGCTGAAAACGCTTCTGGAAACGCCCGAGGCGCGCGCGGTCTTCCGCGTGGATCCCTTCAACAGCGGCTTCTTCGCCTTCCTGAACCTGCGCTCGGGCTCGGCCGAGGAGGTGGCGTTCCGTGCGCTGCGGGAGCACCGCGTGGGGGTCGTGCCGATGGAGAGCGCCGAGCTGGGGATCAACGCGCTGCGGGTGACGTTCGGGAGCGTGCCCGAGGCCCAGCTCGAGCGGCTGGTGAGGGCTCTGGTGACGAGCGCGGGGGGATGACGGAGGCCTTCAGCCTCTATCCCTGGGCCTCCACCACCGCGATCGCCGCCATGTTCACCACGTCGTTCACGTCGGCGTTCCGCTGCAGCACGTGCACGGGCTTGCGCATCCCCTGCAGGATGGGGCCCACCTTGTCGGCGCCGCCCAGGCGCTGCATGAGCTGGTAGGCGATGTTGCCGGCCTCGAGGCAGGGGAAGATGAGCACGTTGGCCTCGCCCCGCAGAGCCGAGAACGGATAGGTCTGCTCGACGATCTCGGGCACGAGTGCCAGGTCCACCTGCATCTCGCCGTCGGCCACGAGGTCCGGGGCTCGCTCGCGCAGCAGCTCGGTCGCGCGCCGCACCTTCTCGGCCAGAGGATGCGGGGACGAGCCGAAGTTGCTGAACGAGAGCATGGCCACCCGCGGCTCGACCTCGAAGCGCCGCGCCGTGCGCGCGGTCAGGAGCGCGATCTCGGCCAGGTCCTCGGCGCTGGGCTCGATGTTGACGGTCGTGTCGGCGAAGAAGTAGAGCCCGCGCTTGAGGATGATCAGGTACAGGCCCGAGATGCGCCGCGTCTCCTCTTCCATGCCCACGATCTGCAGGGCCGGCCGGATCGTCTCCGCGTAGTGGTGGTCGATGCCCGAGAGCAGGCCGTCGGCGTCCCCCAGCTCGACCATCATGGTGCCGAAGTAGCCGGGGTCGCGCAGGATCTCGAAGGCCTCGCTCGCGGTCATGCCGCGGCGCTGGCGCTTCTCGAAGAGCACCCGCGCGTAGCGCTCGCGCTCGGGCGCTTCGCGGGGCCAGATCACGGGACAGCCCTCGAGGTCCAGTCCCAGCTCGGCGATGCGCGCGCGGATCCGCTCGGGATTGCCGAGCAGGATCGGCTTCGCGATCCCCTCGTCCCGCACGATCTCGCTGGCCTTGAGGATCCGCTCGTGCTCCCCCTCGGGGAACACGATGCGCTTGGGCACGCGCTGCGCCTTGGCGATCACGCCGCGCATCACCTCCCGCGAACGGCCCAGGCTGGCCTCGAGCTGGTCGCGATAGGCCACCAGGTCGATTTGCTGGCGAGCCGCTCCCGTCTCCATGGCCGCCCGGGCCACCGCCGGGGCCACCCACAGCAGGACCCGGTGGTCGAAGGGCTTGGGCAGGATGTACTCGCGGCCGAAGCGGAAAGACTGGTTGCCGTAGGCGCGCGCCACGGTGTCGGGAACGCCTTCGCGGGCCAGCTCCGCCAGGGCGTGGACGGCGGCGATCTTCATCTCCTCGTTGATCGCCCGCGCGCGCACGTCGAGGGCGCCCCGGAAGATGAATGGGAAGCCGAGCACGTTGTTGACCTGGTTCGGAAAATCCGACCGGCCGGTGGCCATGATCACGTCGGGCCGGGCCGTGCGCGCCTCGGGGTAGCCGATCTCGGGGTCGGGGTTGGCCATGGCGAAGACGACCGGGTCGTCCGCCATGCCGGCCAGCATTCCGGGCGTCACGATCCCGCCCACGGAGAGGCCCACCAGGACGTCGGCGCCGGCGAGCGCCTCGGCCAGCGTGAGGGCCGACGTGCGGCGCACGAAGGGGGCGTTGTAGGGGTTGACCGGCGCGTCCCGCCCCTCGCGTAGCACTCCGTGCTCGTCGCACATCAAGACGTTCTCGGGACGGACGCCGAGGGAGACGTAGAGCCTGGCGCAGGCCACCGCGGCGGCTCCCGCGCCCGCGAAGACCACCCGGATCGCGTCCAGCGACTTCCCGGCGAGCTCGACCGCGTTCAGGAGCGCCGCGCCGGAGATGATCGCGGTCCCGTGCTGGTCGTCGTGGAACACCGGGATGCTCATCTGCTCCTGGAGCCGGCGCTCGATCTCGAAGCACTCGGGAGAGCGGATGTCCTCGAGGTTGATCCCGCCGAAGGTGGGCTCGAGGGCGGCCACGGCCGCGATGAACTCCTCGGGGCCCGCTGCCTGGACCTCCAGGTCGAAGACGTCGATGTCGGCGAATTTTTTGAAGAGGACCGCCTTGCCCTCCATGACGGGCTTGGCGGCCGCGGGGCCGATCTTGCCCAGCCCCAGCACGGCGCTGCCGTCGGTGACGACGGCCACCAGGTTGCCCTTCGCCGTGTAGCGGTAGACGAGCTCGGGATCCCGCGCGATGGCGCGACAGGGCTCGGCCACGCCGGGGCTGTAGGCCAGCGACAGGTCACGCTGGGTGGCGACCGGCTTGGTCGGCACGACCTCGATCTTGCCGCGTCGTCCTTCGGCGTGATAGGCCAGCGCGTCGGGGGTTCGGATCATGGCCCTCGAAATCGCCTAAGTCCTTTTCGCGGAATGATCTTTGACAGTCCCGGGGAGCCCGGGTAAATTAGCCGCTCGCGTTCCCCCCGACAACGCGCGCGGGTCAGGAAATCCTTCCGGGAGGTGGGTGTGTACTGGATCGGGCTCATCGTCGTCGGCCTGGTGGCCGGAGTGATCGCCAAGCTGCTCCTGCCGGGAAGGGATCCGGGCGGGTGCATCGTGACCACGTTGATCGGCATCGTGGGCGCGCTCCTGGGGGGCTATCTCTTCAAGGCCCTGGGGCACCCGGTGCTGGATCGCGTGAGCGTTCCGGGCCTGCTGGCGGCCATCGTCGGCGCCATCATCCTGCTCCTGATCCATCGTCTCTTCACCGGCCGCCGCGGCTAGCGGCGGGCCGGCGCAAGCGTCCCGGCGCGGCCACTCGTGGAAACCCGCCGGCGGGCCCGATGAGCTGGGAGCGCTGGGGCAAGCGCCTCGTGCTCGGAGGCCTCGCGATCGTCACCGGGACGTTCGCGCGCAGCGTCTACGACGCCAAGGTCCGTGAGATCGGACGGACCTACCGCGCGGGCGAGCGCGTGGCGCGCGGCGGGGAGTTCGCCTGCCGGGGCTGCGGCCTGCGCGTCGTGCTCGCGGCCGGAGACGTGGTGCCCACCTGCAGCGGTTGCGGAAGCTCTCTCTCGATCAAGACGGGTTAGCCGCTTGAGGCGCGTGACGCCGTGGACCTCGTGCGCCGCCCGCCGGCCGCGCGCCGAGCCGACGCTTCGGCGGAGCCTGTCGCTCGCCGCCCTCATCGTCGCAGCCGCTCCCTGGAACGGGTTCGCCGTCGGCCAGACGCCCGCGAGCGCGGGGCCGCTCGAGGCCGTGCGCTACGTGCTCGACGTCTCGAGCTCGATGCGCGCGCGCTTCGGCCACGGCACGAAGCTGGACGCCGCCCGGGCGCTGCTGCTCTCCCTCGACCGCGACCTGGAGCGCCGCGGCTCCGCGCCGCGTCCCAGCCTCTGGGTCTACGGAGCCCGCAGTCCCCGCCGCGCGCGCGACTGCAGCGACGTGCGGCTGCTGGCCCATGGGCGCGAGCAGCCGCTCGAGCGCCAGCTCGCCGGTCTCGCCCCGACCGGCGTCTCGCCGCTGGTCCGGGCGCTGGACGAGGTGGCGGTGGGCGGCGACACGAGCTCCGAGGCCTGGGTCGTCTTCACCGACGGCTCCGACAACTGCGGCCGCGATCCCTGCACGTGGGCGCTCGCGCCGACGGCCCGTCCCCGCATCTACGTGATCGGCTTCGGGCTCGACGAGCAGGACGAGCGCGCGCTGCGCTGCCTGACCGAGGACAGGTCGGGCTACCTCGTGAACCTGCAGCCCGAATCCGACTGGCAACCGGAGATGACGCGGCTCGCGGCCGTGCTCCAGAACCGGGGCCTTCTGCGCGTGGACGCGCTCCTGGCCGGCCGGCCGGTCACGCTTCAGGGCCGGCTGTTCCGGACCGGGGCCACGGAAGCCGTTCGTCTGCGCACGGGCCGTCCCGAGGAGCTGCCGGCGGGGATGTACCGGGTCATCATCGAGACGCTGCCGCCTGCGGTGTTCGAGCGCGTGCTCGTCCTGCCCGGCGGCGAGCGGCAGCTCGTCATCGACGACCTGGCCGAGCTGCGCCTGCAGGCCTACGACGCGGTCAATACGCCGCTGCCCGCCTATGCCTCGCTCGTCCCCGATACGTCCGGCGGAGCGGAAACCTACGTTTCCGGCGCCCAGCCGCTCTACGTCCGGGCCGGGCGCTACCGGCTGACGGTGGAGGTCGAGGACTCGGTGGCTCTGCGGCGCACGCTCGAGCTCGGGCCCGGGGAGCTGCGCACCGTGCACGTGGGCGGACTGGGGTACGTGGCCGCACGCGCGCCCGGGCTCTCCGACCTGGGCGGGATCCCTGTGGAGCTGCACGACTACGCGACCGGCGAGGCCACCCTGGTCGAGCCCTGGCGAGACGCCGCACCGGTGCCGGCGGGTGAGTATCGGGCCGTCGTGCGCAGCCTGCCGCGCTACGTTCAGGAGAGCTTCACGGTGGCGCCCGCCGAGACGAGCGCGCTGGTCGTGCCCAGTCTGGGAACCCTGGTGGTGGAGGCCGCCGACGCGGCGGGACGACCGCTGAGCGTCCCCGTTACGCTGCTGCGTCCCCAGAGCCCGGGGGCCGGCGAGGAGTCTCCCACCGCCATCCTCGGCACCTTCCTCACGGGCGAGAGGCAAGCCGTGCTGGCCGGCAGCTACGACTTGCTGGTCGAGACGACTCCCCCGGTCGTCGAGCGCAACGTGCGGGTCGAGCCGGGCGCCGCACGTGTCGTCGCGCTGCCGGCCGGCGGCGGCGAGGGGGGCGGCACCTGATGCGGGAGATCGCTGAAGGCGTTCTCCTCTACGACGCTGAGGGTCGCCTGCTCTTCGCGAACGGGCCCGCGCGCGCGCTGGCGGGGGCGGACGCAGCGGGGGCGCCGGAGGCCGACGTCCTGGCCCGCGTGGGCGCGTTCCTCGAGTCGGCCTCGGACATCCCGGCCTGGGTGGCGGAGGCGCTTCGAGCCGCGGACGAGCCGGCCGCTGGCGAGGTGCGCGTGCGAGCGGGCGCCGGCGAGCGCGCGTTCCTGGCCACGCCGCACCGGATCCGCTCCCCGCGCGGCCTCGACGGTCTGCTGCTGCTGCTCACCGACGTGGAAGCGCTCGAGCAGGCGCGCGCAGGCGCGCAGTGCCACGTGACGCTCGACCACGTGCGTCTGGCGGCGGAGCTCATGGCGCACCGCTTCCGCAATCCGCTGAACGCGATCGTGCTCGTGCTCGAGCTCGCCCGTCGCAAGCTCGCAGGCCAGGCCGAGCCGCTGAAGAACCTGGACACGATCCAGTCCGAGGTGCAGCGACTGGAGGTCCGCCTGCAGCACTTCCTGGACATGGTGCGGCGGCGCGAGCACCGCCCGGGCACGGTGGACCTGGTCTCGGTCGTGGAGTCGGTCTGCGAGCTGCTCCACGCGCCGGCCCGCGATGCGCGCGTGACGCTCAGCCAGCAGCTGGGCGCGGCCTCCGCCCTCGCCCGGGCCGATGAGGTCGAGCTCCTGCGCGCGCTGCTGGGCCCCTGCGCCGTGGCCATCCGCGAGAGCCCGCCGGGAGGCGAGGTGAAAGTCAGGTTGGACTCGGGGGGCCGCGACTACCAAGTTGTTGTGGAGTGCCCCGGGGTGCAGCCAGGCTCCGTCGCCCTCGGCGTCGCCGAGGAGCTCGTGGCCAAGAACGGCGGCGCCCTCACCTACGATCCGCGCAACCCCGTCCGGCTCGTTTACCGCTTCCGCGCGGAGCCAGCCGCGGAGCCGCCAGCCAGATGACCACCGAGCCGATGACCACCGAGCCGATGACCGAATCGCCCGCCCGAGTCGCCGCGTCGCCAACCCCGTACCGCAAGGCCCGCGTGCTGGTCTGCGACGACGAGCCGACCATCGTCGAGAGCCTCTCCGAGATCCTGATCGACGAAGGCTACGTCGTGGAGTCGGCGGCCGACGGCGAGGAAGCCTGGCAGAAGCTGCGCCGGGGCGACCTCGCGGTGCTGCTCGTGGACCTCATGCTGCCCGGCCTGGACGGTCTCGAGGTCCTGGCCCGCCTGCGCGAGACGAAGGTTCCCACCGAGGTGATCATCATCACGGGTCAGGGCAGCGTGGACACGGCCATCCAGGCCATGCGCGACGGGGCCTACGACTACCTCACGAAGCCGGTCGACGTGCCGCGGTTGCTCTCGATCCTGCCCAAAGCGGTCGAGCGCTACGAGATCCTGCGCACGAACCAGGAGCTCAAGCGCCGCATCGAGAAGATGAGCCGCTTCGAGGACCTGATCGGCGAGAGCGCCGAGATGCGGGAGGTCTACCGGCTCATCGAGGCCGTGGCCGACACCGATGCCACCGTGTTCATCCAGGGCGAGAGCGGGACCGGCAAGGAGCTCGTGGCGCGCGCCATCCACAACCGCTCGAGCCGGGCCGACAGGGAGTTCGTGCCCATCAACTGCGGGGCGCTGCCGCGCGACATCATCGAGAACGAGCTGTTCGGGCACGTGAAGGGAGCCTTCACGGGCTCCGTGGCGGAGAAGGTGGGGTCGCTGGAGCTCGCGCAGGGCGGCACGGTGTTCCTGGACGAGATCGCCGAACTGGAGCCCGACCTGCAGGTCAAGATCCTGCGCGTGCTCGAGGACAAGCAGTTTCGTCGCCTGGGCGGGCGGGACACGATCCAGCTCGACGTGCGCTTCATCGCCGCGACGAACCAGGACGTTCCGCAGGCCATGGAGGAGAAGAAGTTTCGCGAGGACCTCTACTATCGGCTCTCGGTCGTCGAGATCCACCTGCCGCCGCTGCGCAGCCGCCTGGGCGACATCCTGCTGCTGGCGGAGGAGTTCCTGAAGACGTTCGCCGAGAAGTACGAGAAGCGGATCCGGGGCTTCGACCCCAAGGTGACGAAGGCCCTGCAGGAGTACAGCTGGCCGGGAAACGTCCGTGAGCTCAAGAACGTCATCGAGCGCGCCGTCGTGCTGACCGCCGCCGAGCGTATCGGGATCGGCGACCTGCCGGCGCGCGTCGGCGGTCCGGCCACGTCGGGCAGCGCGCTCACCCTGCCGATCGGGGACACGCTGGACAACTACGAGCGGCGGATCATCTATCGCACGCTGGAGCACACGGACAACAACAAGACTCAAGCCGCCAGGATCCTCGGGGTGAGCTTGAAGACCCTTCACAACAAGCTCAACCGCTACGAGAAGGAAGGTTACGCCCGCCTCTGAGCCCGGGTCGTCCCGCCGGTCGATTCACGAAAAAAATCCCCTCTCGGCACGCCGCCCGCCTGTAAAAAGGGAACCCTCCTTCCCGGAACGTTCCGGCCCGGAACACGTCGGCCCCGAGGGGAGGGCGGTCCCGGTCGCTGGCCCGGCCTTTGCGGGGATCATCGGCTGGACCCTCTTACATGGTGAAGGGAGGCACCGGCCCGGCGACCGGCCATCGGCGCTGGTTCGGGATCCCGCAGTGACGATCTTGATCGCTGAGGACGAGGCCACCTCGCGCTGGGCCCTGGTGGCGCTGTTGCGTGAGGAAGGGCATCGTGCGATCGCCGTGACGACGGGGCGCGACGCCCTGGCGGCTTGCGACGCCGTGCGTCCCGACGTCGTGATCCTGGACTACGGGCTGCCCGACATGAGCGGGCTCGACGTCCTGACGGCGATCGCTCCGGCAGCCGCGCGGCCGGTGGCGCTGATCGTGACCGGACAGCGCCTGGGCGCCCGGGCGCGGCGCGCGGCCCGGAAGCTGGGCGTGCGGATCTTCCGCAAGCCCATCTCTCCGCCCGACTTGCTCGACTCCGTCCGGAGCGCGGCGGCGACCTTGCGTGAACGCGAAGGGGGGGCCTATACTCGCCAGCCATGACCCCCGGCGAGATCATCGTGTTCCTGATCATCGCGGCCGTCATCGGGGCGGTGGGCCAGGCCGCCACGGGGTATACGGCCGGCGGCTGCCTGGTCTCGATCGTGCTGGGCTTCATCGGGGCCTTCCTGGGCCGCTGGCTGGCCGAGAAAGTCGAGCTCCCGGAGATCTTCCGGATCGACGTCAGCGGCGTTCACTTCTCCCTCCTCTGGCCGATCATCGGCGCGGCGCTGTTCGTGGCGCTGCTCAGCCTCGTCAGCGGCCGCCGGACCTGACCCGCGCGCGGTCCGGATGGTGCGGGCCGTGAAGGAGGCTTCCCGGTGACGACGCTCTCCCCTGACTTCTGCGCCGGCCGGGCGCGGGAGGAGGAGGCCGCCCGGGCCGCCCCCGCTCCGGCTTCCGCGCGATCCCCCCGCGCTCCGTGAGTCCTCGGGTCCGCTCCGCCGGCCGATCCGCCCTGCGCTTCCTGCGCGCTCTCTACGACAAGGCCGGCCGCGACGAGATCTTCTTCCTGAGCTCGGGGATCACCTTCAACGCATTGATCTGCGTCGTCCCGCTGCTGCTGCTGGCGATCGCGATCCTGGGCTACGTGGTGGCCTCCTCGACCGAGGCCTACACGAAGACCCTGGAGATGGTCCAGCGCGTGCTCCCCGTGACCGGCCAGAACGTGCGCGACCTGCTCGTCGCCCTGGTGCCCGAGCGCGGGCGGTTGGGGCTCCTGGGTGGCCTGGCTCTGGTGTGGGCCTCGACGCGCCTCTTCGGATCGCTGCGGACGGTGCTGTTCATCGTGTTCGAGATCGAGGACGAGCACCGTCTGGGGATCGTCGAGGGGAAGATCCACGACATCAAGATGGTGGTCGTGGTGGGCCTCTTCTTCCTGGTTTCCATGTCCCTCACCGCCGTCGTGAGCTGGCTCGGGGATCTGAGCGTTCCGCTCTTCGGCCGCTTCGTGGACCTGCCGCTCTGGTCCTGGCTGGCCGGCGTGGCGCTGACGTTCGGGATCACGCTCACGATGTTCTACCTGCTCTATCGGTACTTGCCGAACCGCGCGATCGGCCGCTGGCGCGCGGCCACGGCCGCGCTCGTCGCCAGCCTGTTCTTCGAGGTCGCCAAATACCTCTTCGTGAGCGTCCTCGCCCAGCTCCTGGACGTCGCCATCTACGGTCAGTTCAGCACGCTCATCCTGGTTCTGGTCTGGGTGTACTACTCCTCCGTCGTGTTCATCCTGGGCGGCGAGATCGCCTGGCTCTTCTGGCGGCAGCGCCGCGAGGCGCCCGACAGCCGGCGCCGGCCGTTCCGCCGCGCCAGCGCCACGGGCGAGACCGCCTGATGGCGCGGCCCCGCGCCGCGCCCGGCCGGGTTGCGCCGCCCGCCGCGGTCGGGCTGCTCCTGACGCCCGCCGCGCTCGGGCTGCTCCTGACGCTCGCCGCGCCGCTCGCGGCCCAGGAGGTGTCGCTTCAGCCGGTGGAGGGCGTGCCGCTCGACGACGTCCCCGGCCGGGCCAAGGTCCAGAAGCTCGAGATCGTGGGCGCCGACGCGATCTCGGAGTCGGTGATCAAGCGCCGGCTCTACACGGAGGGTCCCTCGGGGACGTTCTTCTTCCGCAAGGCGCGACGCCTGAACAGAGACGAGTTCCTGAACGACCTGCGCCGGGTGGTCGTCGTCTATCAGCAGAGCGGATACTTCGACGCGGACGTCGAAGGCTACCGCGCCCGCGTGACGACGAAGGGCGACGTGGAGCTCGCAATCTTCGTGAGCGAGGGCCTCCCGTCCGTCATCGACACCTTGCGGATCGAGCTGGCGACGCCGTCCGCGCCCGACTCCATCGAGCTCGAACGCGCGCGCCGTGGCGTTCCCCTCAAAGAGGGAGACGTCTTCAACGAGGCGCGCATCGACTCGACCGACGCCGTGCTGAAGGGACGCTTCCAGAACCGCGGCTATGCCTTCGCCGAGGTCCTCAAAGAGTACCGGATCGACAAGGACACGCGCCGCGCGACCGTGGTGTTCACCGTGGATGCGGACGGGTTGTACCGCTTCGGGCGGTTGACCATCGAGGGCGAGACCGACGTGAGCGAGAAGCTCATCCGGAGCCGTGTGGAGTTCCGGCCCGGCCGCCGCTACGCGCTGGACAAGGTCTACGACACGCAGCGCCGGCTCTACGGGCTGAACCTCTTCCGTCGTGTGCAGGTCGAGCCGCAGTATGACGCCCCGGTCGGGGATTCGCTCCCGGTGGTCATCCGCCTGGCGGACGCCAAGCAGCACCTGGTGCGGCTCGGCGTGGGGTACGGCAGCGAGGAGCAGTTCCGGGCCAGCGTCAGCTGGCTGGACAGGAACTTCCTGGGCGGCGCGCGCCAGGCGCGCGTGCAGGGAGAGTATTCGGGGCTGCGCCGCGAAGCGCTCGTCTCGCTGACCCAGCCCAACGTGTTCAACCGGGACCTGAGCACCACCGCCACGGGGTTCTTCGCGCAGGACCGGGAGGACACCTACGTCGTGCAGCGCATCGGCGGCAGCGCCCGCGTGAACCAGGAGATCTCCCCGTCCGTGCGCGCGTTCTACGGATTCAACATCGAGTACGACGACTTCACCGAGATCGAGAATCTGGAAGACATCCAGGACATCCTGGGTCAGGAGTTCATCAATCCCAGCACGCTGTCCTACCTGGAGCTGGGCGCGCTGCTCGACACCACCGACGACCTCCTCTCGCCCACCGAGGGGTACACGCTCACGCTGAACTACCACCTGGCCCAGACCTGGTTCACGGGAGACTACCAGTACCACCGCGTGACCCTGCTGGCGACGCACTACCGCGAGCTCAAGCCGGGCTGGATCCTGGCGCTCAAAGCGCTTCCCGGGGTGATCGAGCCGATCGGCCAGGTGACGACTCCCGAGGGGGACGCGATCACCGCGCCGCTCTTCGAGCGGCTGTTCGCGGGCGGCAGCACGAGCGTGCGCGGCTACCAGCGACGCATGCTGGGCCCGCTCGTGGGCGACGACTGCGACGGGAACATCGACAACTGCGACCCGGTCGGCGGCGAGGCGCTCCTCGAGGCCAGCGTGGAGCTGCGCTTCCCGCTGTTCGGGAACCTGCGCGGGGTCACCTTCGTGGACGCGGGCGACGTCTGGGCCGAGCCGAAAGACGTCGCGCTGTCCGATCTGCGCTACACGCCGGGGCTGGGCGTGCGCTACGCCACGCCCGTCGGGCCCGTGCGCGTGGACGTGGGGTTCAAGACGAAGTCCGAGGACCCGGGGCCGCCCTTCGTGGTACACTTCTCGGTGGGCAACGCGTTCTGAGCCTGGCATGCCATCCTGGCTCCGTTGCCGGGGGCCGGCGGTGGCTCCGCCCGCTCGCCAAGAAACCCATTGGCTCGCCGTGCGGACCACCGCCGGCCCCCCAGGCTTCGGTGCCGGGGGCGGGCGGCGGTCTCGCCGGCTCGCCAAGAAACCCATTGGCTCGCCGTGCGAGCCGCCGCCGGCCCCCGAGGCTCCGGAGCGGGGCCGGCCGACCGACTGCCACTAGCAACGGTTTGTCACCCGACGCAGCTTCGCCCATACCATGCCCGACGAGAGGAAAGACGAAGGCGCAGCCGGGGGCGGGGGTCCGCGCCGCTCCCTGGTAGGGCGTCTGGCGCGCGACCTCGCCAGGGTCCTGGCCGGCCTGCTGCTGCTGGTGGCGGTGGTGGCGCTGGCGGCGACCGTCCTGCTCCGCCTCGAGTGGGTACACGAGAAGGTTCGCGCGTTCGCGCTCGACCGGCTGCGCTCGGCGGTGCACGGTCAGGTGCAGGTGGAGCGCCTCGAGGGGGATCTGCTGCACGGCGTGACGCTGCGGGGGGTCCGCATCAGCGACGTGCGTGGCGAGCCGTTCGTCGCCGTGCGGGAGATCGACGTGAGCTACCAGGCCGGCGGGTTCCTGAGCCGCAAGATTCTGCTCGGGCGCACGCGGCTGGTGGAGCCCCGGATCACGCTCGTCCAGGATTCGACCGGCAACTGGAACTACCTCGACGTCCTGCCCTTCTTGCGCGGCGGTGAGGAAGGAGGTGGGCCGGGGTGGGGATCGGTCGTGCGAGTCCAGGAGCTGCGCCTGGTGAACGGTGCCGTCACGATCGACAGCCGCCGCGAGCCCAGCCCCTTCGGTCCGCTCGGCTCCGGTCCGCGGATCGTGAACCTGAACGGCCGCCTCGCGCTCGACGTAGCGTCGGACGACGGCGGGCACAAGAGTTTCTCGGCGGAGGACCTCTCATTCGAGGTCGAACAGCCCGCTCTGGAGGTGCGCGAGCTCGACGCCCGCGCGACCTTCACGCGCGCCGGGCTCGAGGTGAGCCGCTTCCTGCTGCGCACGGCGGCCAGCGAGCTCTCGGGCTCGGGCACGGTCCGCAACCTGGCGCACCCCCTCTTCGAGCTCGAGTTCAAGGCCGGTCCGCTGGCGCTGGCCGAGCTCCGACGCTTCGCCCCCCGGGTGCCCTTCGAGGGCACGATTCAGGGCAGGGTCGGCCTCTCGGGTCCTTCGGACAACCTGCAGCTCACGTTGCGCGACTTCGAGCTCCGTACGCCGCGCTCGCTCGTGAGCGGCCGCGGGACGCTGACCACGCAGCAAGAGCCGCTCGGGGCCGTCGACCTGACCCTGGCGCCGCTGGATCCAGCCGACGCGCGCCTCCTGTGGCAGCCCTATCCTCTGGAGCAGCCTCTGACCGGCAAGCTGCGCCTCGAGGGTCGGCGGGCCGACCTCGCGATCGAGGGCGACCTGGCCTACGGCTCGACCGGCGGTCACGTGTCGGGGACGCTGGGTCTCGGAAAGCGCGAGCCGACCTACGACCTGCGCGTGGACCTGCGTGCGCTGGACCTCCAGGACGTCTTCCACGACCCGGCCTGGGCCAGCCGGATCAGCGGCGAGTTCCGGCTCGCTGGGTCGGGCATGGGATCCGCCGCGCGAGCGACCTTCGGCGGCCGCCTGCGCGACACGCGGCTGCTCTCCTATGAAGTGCGGGAGGGCTCCTTCGAAGGTCGCTTCCGCCCGGGGGCGTACGAGATCCAGAGCTTCCGCATCCAGCTGCCGAACAGCGTCGTCGAAGGCGCGGGCGCCCTGCCCTACGACCGGACGATCGACCTTCAGGTCCGGGGCACGAGCCGCAACCTGCAGGACTTCTACCCGGCGATCGGCCCCACGCCCGCCCGCCGCTTCGAGGCCAGCGGCCGGCTGGCGGGCCCCTACACGGGCCTCGACCTCCAGCTGAGCGCGACCGCCGACTCGCTGGCCTGGAACGGCCTCGTCGCCGACAGCCTGGACGGCACGGCGGAGTTCATCGACATCGGGCAGCCATCGTTCCGGCTCGCACTGGACGGAGCCGGACACGACGTGTCCTACCTGGGGCTCGTGAGCTTCGAGGAGGCGGGCTTCCAGGCCGGCTTCGAGGGCGACACGATGGGCGTCACGCTGGCCATGCGCATGGACTCCACACGCACGGCCGAGGGCCACCTGGGCGTGGAATTCAGCGGCCGGGCGCCGCGCGTCGTCCTGGACCGCGGCCGGATGAGCATGGGAGACCAGCAGTACGCGATCCAGGAGCCCTCGGGCTTCGCCTACCAGGACGGCGTGTTCACGTTCCATGATTTCGCGTTGTCGCACGGCGACGAGCGGGTCGGGATCGACGGGACGCTGCGCCTCGAGGGAGAGCAGGACTTCCGGTTCGACCTGAAGAACGTATCGCTCGACGACTTCCAGACGCTGGCCGGGGTCGAGCCCTTCGCGACGGGCACGTTCACGGGCGCCGGGACGGTCACGGGGACCGACCGCGCGCCCGTCATCGAGGGTGAGTTCAGGCTCGACGACGGCCGCGTGGAGCGCGTGAGGGTGCACCGCCTGGAGGGCCGGGTGACTTACGCCGACCGCCGGCTCGGCCTGGACGTGGATCTCGCGCCCGAAACGATGGCCGCCGACAGCTCGGACCCCGGGTCGGTGCACCTGACCGGGAGCCTGCCGCTGGACCTGGCCTTCGGAGAGGTGCCGAACCGCTTCCCCGACGAGCCGCTCGACCTGACGATCCTGAGCAAGGGCTTGAGCCTGGCCATGGTGCAGGCCTTCTCTCCCAGGCCCATCGCGGCCTCCGGGCCCCTCGAGCTCGACCTGCGCTTGCAGGGTCGCGCCTCGAGCCCTCGCCTCGAGGGCCGCGTCTCGCTCAGCGAGGGCCGGCTGGGCACCTTCGCCATCCACCGCTTCGAGGGACGGCTCGACTACGCGGATCGGCAGCTGCAGCTGGACGTGCGCCTGGAGCCGGAGACGCCGGGCGCCGACAGCCTGCAGAGCCCCGGCGCGGTCGTGGCGAAGGGGACGTTCCCCGTGGATTTCGCTTTCGGCCGGGTGGAGCGACGCATCCCCGATCTCCCGATGGACCTGCGCGTGCGGAGCGAGGGGGTTGATCTCGGGCTGCTGGGCTCGCTCACGCCGAAGATCGCCGAGGCGGCGGGACCCGTGGACATCGATCTCCATCTGAGCGGGACCCCTTCGACGCCGCACCACGAAGGCTCGATCACGCTCCGCGACGGACGCCTTCGCCTCCGCGACAGCGGCACGCGCTACACGGGGATCAACGGGGCCGTGCGCTTCGACAACGATCAGATCCTGTTCGAGGACCTGCGCGTCGTGTCAGGCTCGGGCGAGGCCCGCCTCAGTGGGCGCGTTTCGCTCAAGCAGCCGAATCAGGGCGCGGTCGAAGCGGCGCTCCAGGCCCACCGGTTCACGCTCATCGACGAGGACGACAAGCTGCTCGTCCTGGACGCCGACCTCACGTTTGGCGGCACGGTCCCCGAGCCCGCCGTCACGGGGAAGGTGAACATCGGGCAGCTCTCGTGGCCGCTGCCCGAGCGGACCGACCGGGACGTGATCGACCTGGACAAGGCCATCCTCTACGTGCGGGCCGAGGGCGACAGCACGGCCCCCATACCGCCGCCCCCGCTCTGGTCGCGAACGCTCGTCGGTGTGGACGTGACCGTGGAGGACGACGCCGTGCTCAAGAGCGACCAGGCGCTGATCGTGCTGCAGGGCGATCTCACGATCCAGAAGGCGCGGGGCCGTGACATCCCCTCCCTGGCCGGGACGCTCAGCGTCGTGCGCGGGTTCTACTCGGAGTTCGGCACCCAGTTCGAGGTCAAGGAGGGTGAGCTCTTCTTCTACGGTACGCCGGACCTGAACCCGGGTCTGCACATCGTGGCCACGACCACGATTCGCGAGGGATCCGAGACCGGTCAGGACGTCGATGTGACGCTCACGCTCGGCGGGACCGTGGAGCAGCCGACGCTCGAGCTCACCTCGACACCTGCGTACGAGAAGTCCGAGATCTTCTCGCTGCTGCTCTTCGGTTCGCCCACGCCCGACCTCTCGCAGGAGAAGCAGTTCCAGAGCACGATCAGCCGCGTGGCCACCTCCCAGGCCGCTTTGCCGCTCCAGCGTGCGCTGGCTTCGGAGCTGGGCCTCGATCTGCTGGAGATCCAGCCGGCGATGGGCGGGTTCGGGGCCGGCTTCCGGGCCGGCAAGTACATCGCCAGCGACGTCTTCGTCTCCTATTCGCAGACCACAGGCGCGCAGGACGAGAGCCGCTTCGGCATCCAGTACCGCCTGTCGCGCAGCTGGACGATCGAGACCGAGGCCGGAGCCCGGAATGGCCGCGAGCAGGTCGGCGCGGACATCTTCTACGAGTTCCAGTACTGAGGGGCGCGGCGATGGGCCGGTCCGGACCGGACGCCAGGCGCCGGTTGAAAGCCCGCAACAAAGACGCATCTTTCGGAGTATCAAGCACGGGAGGGGAGACCGGGGTGAGAGCTCCCGGCGCGTCGCAGGCGGCGCCCGGCGGCCGGGGTGAACCGAAGCTGACGAGGCTGACGAAAACGATGTGGAACAACGCCAAGACGCTGCTCTTGATGGCCTTCCTCACGGGCTTGTTCGTGGCCGTTGGCTGGGCGCTGGGCGGCGAGCGGATGGCGCTCTACGGGCTGGTCTTCGCGGCCCTGACGAACGTCGTGACCTATTTCTTCAGCGACAAGATCGTGCTGCGCATGTACCGGGCGCAGTCCGTGAGCCGCGAGGAGGCGCCGGAGCTGTACGAGATCGTCGAGCGGCTGTCCCGCAAGGCGGGTCTGCCCATGCCCAAGGTGGCGATCCTGCCCCAGGACCAGCCCAACGCGTTCGCCACGGGACGTAGCCCGCGGCATGCCGTCGTGGCCGCCACGCGTGGGATCCTGCAGCTCCTGACCCGCGAAGAGCTGGAGGCCGTCATCGCTCACGAGCTGGCGCACGTCCGGCACCGCGACATGCTGATCGGCACGGTCGCGGCGACCCTGGCCGGCGCGCTCTCGATCGTGGCCCGCTCGGCGCTCTGGTTCGGCGGGGGCCGGAACCGCGAGGGCGGCGGGAATCCCCTGGGCCTCGTGGCGATGATCCTGGCACCCATCGCGGCGGTGCTCATCCAGCTCGCGATCTCGCGCTCGCGCGAGTTCGAGGCCGACGCCGGCGGGGCCGAGCTCAGCGGCCGGCCGCGCGCCCTGGCCTCGGCGCTCCAGAAGCTCGAGGCCTACGCCAAGCGGGTGCCGATGCCCGAGGCGAACCCGGCCACGACCCACCTCTTCATCGTGAACCCGCTCCGCGGCGACGGCGGGTTGGCGAGCCTCTTCAAGACGCATCCGCCCACCGAGCAGCGCGTGGCGCGGCTGATGCAGATGCGCGGGATCGGCTGATCATTCACATACCTGGTTCCTTCTCTTCATCCGGGAGGGGATGTCATGCAGATGCGGAAGGCGTTGACATGCGTTCTGGCGCTGGGGCTCGTGGCCGGCGCCTGCAAGAAGGGTGGAGAGTCCGGGGCCGCTGGCGGCGGAGCGACCAGGCTCGACGTCCAGGCGGACCCCACTCTGTTCAAGTTCCAGGAGGAGTCGCTCGAGGCCCCGGCCGGCTCGGCGATCACGATCGAGTTCAAGAACCCCTCCCAGCAGCCTCACACGTGGGTGCTGGTCAAGCCGGGCGACGAGGAGAGCGTGGACCAGGCCGCGCAGGCGAGCGGGGGTGACGCCCAGGGTGTGCCGGGCGTCCTCAAGGCCAGCGGCGTCGTGGCCGCGGGCGGCGGCCAGACGATCGACGTGGGCCCGCTGGAGCCGGGCACGTACGCGTACATCTGCACGTACCCGGGGCACCTCGCCTCCGGGATGAAGGGAACGCTCACCGTGAAGTAGGGCCGCTGGCGGCCCGCGTGCGCGTGCGGGCGGGCCGCAGCGACACCCTTCCCCTCTCGACTACGAAGAGCTCGGCCCGAGGTCGTGACGCCCGCGATCGCGTCTCGCCCGGGCGACCGCTACGACTCTCTTCTGACTGATCCTGTCACAAACGACCGGTCTCGCGCGCTCCGCTCAATGGAAGGACGATCACGCGCTCGTGATGGTCTCTCCCCGGTCACCCCTTCCGCGGCTGAGCCCGGAGGCCCTGACGACGAGGGCCCGTCAACGCAGCGTTCGCCCCGATCCGCTGGCGGCCGGGCCAGCCGCGGTGCCTCCAGCCGCTGCCCCCATCCCGGGACTCCAAGGAGGTGGCTCCGCGCCATCCGGCAAAATCAACAAGGAGGTCTCGCCATGAACGCCTTGCGCCGGCACCTCACGCTGCTGGCCATCTTCTCACTCGTGCGCCTGCTTTCGGGCTGTTCGGACGGCTCCTCGGGCCCCGCCGACCTGAGCGCCAACCCCGGAGCCTGCCAGGACGATCAGGACGAGCCGGGCGACATCGACAACGGGGATGAGGAGGACGACGACGGCCCTGGCGACGATGACGCCGGGGAGTGCGACGACGACTGACGATTGAAGTCGGCGCTGCGGTCGGGGCCCCGCTGACGGGGCTCCGACCCGAGCACCCAGCCCCTCAACCTCGGAACCAGCACAACTCACCGGCATTCGGGCGGCCTTCCCGACCGCCCGACTTTTTTCGCGCCCCGCAAGAGCGTACATTTACCAGTTCGGCCCCGACCGGCTTCCCCGGCCGGGGGCCACCGAACCTCCTCCATCGAACGCCCCAAGTCCATGAGCGACAAGCTGATCATTCGCGGCGCCCGCGAGCACAACCTGAAGGACATCGACGTCGAGATCCCCCGCGACCGGCTGGTCGTGATCACGGGGCTTTCGGGCTCGGGCAAGTCCTCGCTCGCCTTCGACACGATCTATGCCGAGGGCCAGCGCCGCTACGTGGAATCGCTCTCGGCCTACGCGCGCCAGTTCCTGGGGCTCATGGAGAAGCCCGACCTGGACTCGATCGAGGGCCTCTCGCCCGCCATCTCGATCGAGCAGAAGACGGCCGCGCGGAACCCGCGCTCCACGGTCGGCACCGTCACGGAGATCTACGACTACCTGCGGCTCCTCTACGCCCGGGTGGGGACGCCCTACTGCCACAACTGCGGCCGACCCATCTCGCGCCAGTCCGTCTCGCAGATGGTGGACATGCTGCTCGGCTGGCCCGCGGGCACGAAGGTGCAGGTCCTGGCGCCGCTCGTGCGCGGCCGCAAAGGCGAGTACCGCGAGCTCTTCGAGGAGGCCCGCCGCGAGGGTTTCGTGCGCGTGCGCGTGGACGGCAAGGTCCACCTGCTCGAGGAGGTGCCCAAGCTCGCCCGCAACCGGAAGCACTCGATCGAGATCGTGGTGGACCGGTTGGCGATCGATCCCGAGCATCGCCGCCGCCTGGCCGACTCGCTGGAGACGGCGGTCAAGCTCGGGGGCGGCGTGGTCGTCGTGAACCGCGCGCTGCCGGGCGGCGAGAGCGAGGACGTCCCGCTCTCGGAGGAGCTGGCTTGCGTGCACTGCGGCATCAGCTACGCCGAGCTCGAGCCGCGCATGTTCTCGTTCAACAGCCCCTACGGCGCCTGCCCGGCCTGCGACGGTCTCGGCACGCGGCTGGAGGTGGACCCCGAGCTGATCGTGGCCGACGACCGGATCTCGATCCTGGAAGGGGTGATCCTGCCCTGGGGCGAGCCGGGCGGGCACCTGGGGAAGACCGTGCTGCCGAGCCTCGCCGAGCACTTCGGATTCGGGCTGAACACGCCCTGGGGCAAGCTGGCGCCGCGGATCCGGCAGATCCTGCTCTTCGGCTCGGGCGACGAGGAGATCAACTTCCGCTACCGCGGCCAGAAGTACGCGGGCAGCTACGCGGGCACGTGGGAGGGCATCGTGGCCGAGCTCCACAAGCGGCACAAGGACACGGCCTCGGCGCACGTGCGCCAGCAGATCGAGCAGTACATGGCCGTGCTGCCCTGCACCGAGTGCGGCGGGATGCGGCTCAAGAAGGAGAGCCTGGCGGTGCGGATCGGGGGGCTCAACATCGGCGAGCTCACGGCGCTGTCCGTGCGTCACGCCCGCGAGTACCTGAAGGCCCTGACCTTCGGCGACCGCGATGCCGAGGTGGCGCGACAGGTGATGAAGGAGATCGACGAGCGGCTGGGCTTCCTGATCGACGTCGGGCTCGACTACCTCACGCTGGACCGGTCGGCCGGCTCGCTCTCGGGCGGCGAGGCGCAGCGCATCCGGCTCGCGACCCAGATCGGCTCGCATTTGGTGGGCGTGCTCTACATCCTCGACGAGCCCTCCATCGGCCTGCACCAGCGCGACAACCAGCGCCTGCTGGCCACGCTCAAGCGGCTGCGCGACCTGGGGAACACGGTCATCGTGGTCGAGCACGACGAGGAGACGATCCGTGCGGCCGACCACGTCCTGGACCTCGGCCCCCGCGCGGGCAAGCACGGCGGCGAGATCGTGGCCCAGGGGGCCCCCGAGGACGTCGAGAGCTCGCCGGTCTCGATCACGGGCGCCTACCTGCGAGGCGAGAGGCGCATCCCCGTCCCGACCGAGCGCCGCCAGGGAGCCGGCGAGTGGCTCATCGTGCGCGGGGCCGCGGCCAACAACCTCAAGTCGATCGACGTGGCCTTTCCCCTCGGCCGCTTCACGTGCCTGACCGGTGTCTCGGGATCGGGCAAGTCGAGCCTGATGGAGGACATCCTCTACCGCGCGCTGGCGAACCACTTCTTCCGCGCCCGGCTCAAGGCCGGCGCGTACGCGGGACTCGAGGGCCTCGAGCACGTGGACAAGGTCATCGAGATCGACCAGTCCCCGATCGGGCGCACGCCGCGCTCGAACCCCGCGACCTACACCGGCCTCTTCCAGCCCATCCGCGACCTCTTCGCCCAGCTGCCGGAATCGCGCATGCGGGGCTACGACCAGGGGCGCTTCTCGTTCAACGTGAAGGGCGGTCGCTGCGAGGCCTGCAGCGGCGACGGGCTGATCAAGATCGAGATGCACTTCCTGCCCGACGTCTACGTGCCGTGCGAGGTCTGCAAGGGAAAGCGCTACAACCGCGAGACGCTCGAGGTGCAGTACAAGGGGAAGAGCATCGCCGACGTGCTCGAGATGACGGTGGACGAGGCGCTGGAGTTCTTCCGCCGGATCCCCAAAGTGCGCCGGAAGCTGAAGACGCTGGCCGACGTGGGGCTGGGCTACATCACGCTGGGTCAGTCCGCGACCACGCTCTCGGGCGGCGAGGCTCAGCGCGTGAAGCTGGCGACCGAGCTGGCCCGGGTCTCGACGGGCCGCACCGTCTACCTGCTGGACGAGCCGACCACCGGGCTCCACTTCGAGGACACGCGGCTCCTGCTGCAGGTGCTCCACCGGCTGGCGGACAAGGGCAACAGCGTGGTCGTGATCGAGCACAACCTGGACGTGATCAAGACCGCGGACTGGATCATCGACCTGGGGCCCGAGGGCGGCGAGGCGGGCGGCTACGTCGTGGCGGCGGGGACCCCGGAGGATGTGGCGCGGGTCGAGGCCTCGCACACGGGCCGCTACCTGCGGCGGCAGCTCGCGGTCGAAGACGGCGGCCCGGGCCGAGAGGGGGGCAACGGCCGGCCGCGGGAGCCGCGCGCGCGGGGCCGCCGGACGGTGCCGGCCCCCTGACGTACGCCGTGTCCATCCTCGACATCATCGGGCCCGAGATGGTGGGCCCATCGAGCTCCCACACCGCGGGCGCGCTGCGGCTCGCGCGCGTGGCGCGCAGCCTGCTCGAGGGCACGCCGAGCCGGGCTCGTGTGAGGCTGCACGGCTCGTTCGCCAAGACCTACAAAGGACACGGGACCGATCGGGCCGTGGCCGCCGGGCTCCTGGGCTTCGAGCCCGACGACCCGCGCATCGTGGGGGCGCTTAACCTGGCCAGGCAGGCCGGCCTGCAGCTCGCCTTCGAGGAGGCGAACCTGGGCGAGAAGGTCCACCCCAACTCGATCCGCATCGAGGCCCAGCGGGACGACGAGCGCGTTGACCTCTGGGGGTCGTCCGTGGGGGCCGGGTTCATCGACGTGTTCCGCATCGACGGCCATCCGGTGTCGATCGGCGGACAGTACCACACGCTGGTCGTGACCGCCGACGACATCCCCGGCACGGTGTCGGCCATCACGCAGCTCTTCGCCGAGCGCGGCGTGAACCTGGCCATGATGGACGTGCGCCGGAAGCGCCGCGGCGAG
>DATBJW010000009.1:0-53448 GCA_036556205.1 Gemmatimonadota bacterium | reverse complement strand
CCGTCGACGATGGCCCCCGGAACGAGCGTGCTGACCCCCATCGTGACCACTCTGGGGGTTTCGCCGGAATGATCCGCCTCGACGATCTTGACCGCGCCGCTGCCGATATCGACGGCCACGCACGTTTTCGAACGCTTAAATATCAATTCCTCGACCCCTTTCTGAGCAAGGCCTCACAACTTACTTGAGGTGCGAGCTTATTCTGCAGGTGCTTGATTGTCAAGAACATTGTCCGGTTTTGCTACGCCCGGTGGCGTCAAGGGAGTCGATGCTCCCACGAGAGCCGGGTGTCGTACCCCGTTGCCTGGGCCACGACGTCTTGCACGACCTCGCAACTCCAACGCACATAGCCGCTTCCGTTGGCTGGGATATTTGAGACGTCCGTGGCGAGGGAGACGATTCCGCCGAGCATCGTGAAGTTGCCGTTCAACCGGATCAGGTTGTCGGTAATGACGATCCCCTTGAAGTTCCCATTCGCATTGATCTTGAGCGTCATCGGCTGGTTGTTCGAGTCGTTGCTGTACCCCGGGACGCAGGTCGATGGGAAGTGCGAGCAGTCGTACTTGGTGGGGTCGAAGTTCGGATTGTGGACGATCAAGATCCCGGACCCTCCGATCTGCGAAGGCACCGTACCGGAGGTGACATAATTGACGCCCGAGAGGTATTGGAAGTCGGGGACCGCTGAGGCCGGCTTCTTGAACTGGTCGAGCTGGCCCGAGCCGACGCCGAGGACCTCCTCGGGCGAAAACTTGAACGTCGAGAGCGAATCCTCGTCGTCGTAGTTCTGATCAGTCACGCTCCCATGGTCGAACGACGTGTGGCCGTAGGACTCCATGCTGCCAGCCAGACCCAGAGCGCCTTCAGCCGGCACTTTGATCCCAGACTTCCAGTAGTTGCAGTCGCTCTTCGCTGCGGCCTTGGACGCAGCGGTGTTGCCGTAGGGTGGGTTGAGCGAGCCCGACGGGACGAGGTTCCCGTTGCGATCGTAAAGTCTGCCGTCCACGCTGAAGCTCCCGGTGACCGTCGCGTTCGCCGCGGTGTTCAGTGCCAGAGGGCCGTCGATGTTGGCGTTGAGGCGGTTGCGGGCGACCTCGGCCCGAACCTCGGCATTGCTGGTCCCGTCGCTGGCGGTCGCCACCACGAGCTTCACGGGATAGCCGGGGTCGCCGGCGGCGCCGGTCGCGTTGGCCTGCGCGTATCCGAACGACTGGGCATACCTCACCACGTCGTTCATGTCGCCATCGCCATTGAAGTCCACTCCCGACGTCCCGGAAGTCGCCTCGCGCTTGCTGTAGACCGTGACGCTGTAGGCGAAGCGCCCAAGCGAGTCGGACAGGATCTGCACGCTGTCGGGGTCCTGGCCGGCCTGAGCGCGGGTCGTGAGCTCGGCGATCCCGTGCTCGAGCGCGGCCTCGGCCGCCGCGACGGCGTTGTTGCTGCGGCTGAAGCCCGAGCTGATGCGCTGATCGGAGTTGGACAGGAACACGGCCGCGGTTCCGATCAGCCCGAGGCAAATGAGCAGCAGGAGCGCCAGCGGGAGCGCGATGCCCCGCCGGGACCCGCGCAGCACGCTCGTCATTTGCGAATCCTCCTTCACGTTCACGTTGTCGCCACGGGGGATTTTCCGGCTTTCTGCGCGCGGCCAGGTCGCACCCGTGCCGTCGGCGAGGCCGGCTCTGGTCGGAGTCCGGGCAGCCACCGCGTCAGTAGTCCAGGTTCCTGGGCACGACATCGGACTCCAGCGTCGAGACCGAGCGTCCGTCGGGCGCGGCCCCGACCAGACCAACGCGGATGCGCCGGATGGAAGCCCGACCCGCGGCGTTCATCGGGAGCGGGATCACGGTTCCGGCAGCGTCGAAGTACGTGAACCGAAGTCGGGTCACGTGCTCGGCCATCGGCTGGGCCCCGGAGTCGCCGGCGGTGCCGAACGTGCGGCGGCGCACGGTGCTGTCCGCAGGCGTGAAGCTGTATTCGATGTCCTCGTTGGCGTCGAGCACGTCCCCGTCCGACAAGCCGCTGGGGTTCGTCGAGCTGTGAAAATCCTGCTTGAAGCGAACCATGTCGGAGTCCGCCACGGCGACGCCGGGCGGGTCGGCGTAGACCTGGAGCTGGTCCTTCATGCCCGCGTTTCGCAACTCGCGCAGCATCATGTCGAGGCCAGCCCTGAGGTTCTGATCCATCTCCAGCGACTGGTTCTCGCTGCGGAAGATGTCGCTCTGAGCCCGGAACAGGTTCATGATCGTGGCCCCAAGAACGGAGGCGAGCACGACCACGATCAAAAGCTCCACGAGCGTGAACCCCCCGCGGTGGCAGGTCCGAGCGCGCACGACTGCCGCGCGCCGCTCGGGCGCCCCCGACGGTTCGGCCGAGCCCACCTCCGACGGTCTCGTCACGAGCTTTCTCATCTCGCACTCAGGATCGTGGCGAGCACCGAACTGTGGAGCTTGCCGCGCGTGGTCCAGCTCACGGTCACCGAGACCGTCTTGAGGCCCGGCGCGGGGTCATTGGTCGCGACCGTCCAGGTGCGGGTGTATGTGACGCCATCCACCACGCGCGCATCGTTCCCGGCGACGATCAGGGCGTAGGGCTCGGTTCGGAAGCGCTCGATCCGCTCCTGCGCCAGCGAGCTGGCCACCGTACGCGAGGAACTCTGCACGTTCGCCCGCGTGACGGTGGTGGTCAGAGCCGCTAGCGCCATCATTCCCACGCCGAGCAGGAGGATCGCCACCATCATCTCGATCAGCGTGAAGCCGCGTCTCCGAGTCCTTCGCGCGCGGCGCGAGGCGGCCGGCCGCCGCAGCGTCTCGCAGCGGTGGAGGCGCCCGGAACGGCGCACGACGCAAGAGCCCCTGATCAGGCGCGACCCGGGTTCCGGCGACTGTTCGCGCATCAGCCGCCTCCGTGGGCGCGCACGAGTCCGGTGATGGGCACAGTCAGCACCACGGAGTGCTCCGGGCTCGTGGGATCGGTGACCGTGACCGTGGACAGGGGCGAGACGGTCCCGCGCGGCAGGAAGGTCAGGGTGCCTCCCGAGGAGGTAAGCTGCATGCCGCCCTCGAGGCGGATGGGACCGCGGATGGTTCGCCACACGGCCCCGTCCTCCCACTGGAGCTGATAGCTGTCGGCACCAACCACCAGGAAGCGCACACGCCGCCCGCGCGTGATGGCCTGCTGGCGCGCCTCCTGGAGGGCGGAATAGGCCTCCCGCCCGGCGACCTGCACCCGGAAGGATGCCGTGTAGCTCGTGAAGGAAGGGTAGGCGATCGCCGCGAGAATGGAGATCAGGGCAAGCGCGATCATGAGCTCGATCGCGGAGTAACCGGAGGCACAGTCACGCTTCACGGCCGCCACTCGCGCAGGCAAGGTGAGAGGTGGGCACTTAGGCGGATCGGGGCCACGATCGCCTCCGCGGTGCCGGCTGTTGCAAGAAGTAAACCTAGCCCTTGACGAGCGAATTGAATTCGATCAACTATATTCCGGGTAAGGACTTGGCGGGGTCGTACGCGAGGTGGGCGGTCGTCCCACGACCGGCGCCCGGCCGCGTTTTGCAAGGCGTGTGCTCGGCCGCGAACGTGCTGCGCTCTGCTGCGCGCGGCCGGAGCGGAGGCGAGTCTGCGGGGACCCTATCGCCGGGCGCTCGGTCGAATCCGGTCCCGATTCGACTAGGCCGAGCGCCGCCGGTCGGGAAGCCTGCCGCCTTCCCGCAAGGGAGCCGTCTCCTCCTCGCCGGTGAAGCCGGTCTTGCGGTCCACCACGTAGTACGGCCGTCCCTTCACCTCGTCGAAGATGCGGCCGATGTACTCCCCGATGATGCCCACCGTCACGAGTTGCACGCCGCCCACGAACAGGACGGCCGACATGACCGAGGCCCAGCCGCTGATCGCGAGGTCGGTGAAAAGCCGCAGCACGAGCACCGTCAGGAGGAACGCGAAGGCCACGGCGGAGGCCGCGAACCCCGTGTAGGTCGCCAGCCGGAGCGGCACGTAGGAGAAGGAGAAGAGCGCGTCGAGCGCCAGCCGGGCGAGCTTCCTGGGGGTCTGGCGAGGATCGCCCGCGTAGCGGGCCCCACGCTCGAACCGGATGCCGGTCTGCCGACCGCCGGCGTAGGCCCGGAGACCGCTGATGTACCGGTTGCGCTCGGGCATCGAGCACAGGATGTCCACGACCCGCCGGTTCATGATCGAGAAGATCCCCGCGTCGAGCGGGAGCTCGACGCTGCTGAGCCGGCCGAGCATCCGGTAGAAGACCCGAAAGCCGGCCCGCTTGAGAAGACTCTCCTTGCGCTTCTCCTTGATGGCGTACACGACGTCGTAGCCTTCGGCCAGCTTGGCGGCGAGGTCGGGGATCAGCTCGGGCGGATCCTGCAGGTCACCGTCCATCAGGATCACGGCGGCGCCCGAGGCGTGATCGATGCCGGCCGAGAGGGCGGTCTGGTGGCCGAAGTTGCGCGACAGCGTGACGGTCTTGAGCCGCCGGTCCTCGGCCCCCATCGCCGCCAGCAGCTCGGGGGAGGCGTCGGAGCTGCCGTCGTCCACGAAGATCACCTCGAAGTCGGCCGTGACGCTCTCGAGCGCGGGCACCAGACGGCGCCGCAGCTCGGGGAGCGTCCTCTCCTCGTTGAAGATCGGGATCACGACCGAGACCACGATCGGCGTCATGGGCGCCTGCCTGGCAGGGGTTCGACGCGGCCGGCCCGGCCGAGTCGAGCGGCCGGCCGGATCGTCGCGACGGGAGATGCGCGGCGCACGTGCGGCGCGCTGAACATGATCAAAAGGCGCTCCCTTCTCCAGGCCGCAGCGGCAGGAAGGCCCCGCGCCCACCCGGCCTGCCCGGCACGTACAGCCATCCCGGTCCCAGCCCGAGCGTCGCCACCAGCCGCGGGTTCTCGTCCCGCAGGTCCCGGGCGACGACGATCGGTCCCCGCAGCCAGGGGTCCTGGCGCGCGAGCTGGGGCGTGAAGCTGCCGTAGGGCGCGGCCAGGTCGTAGGCGATCTCCGCGCCACAGACCGGAGGGAGCGGTCCCGGCCGCAGCCGCAGGGTGGGATCGCCGTTGCGCGCGGCCGCGGCGCGCGGCGCCGGGGCGCGCCCGAGGTCGGCCGCGACGGAGGAGAGGATGCGCGTCCGACCGGCGGCCGGGTCGCCGAGGAGCTCCTCGAGCCGGCAGTGATCGGCCCGGCGGTAGACGCGCTCGGCCTCGGACGCCGTCAGGCCCCGCGCGCGCAGCCGCGCCAGGAGCCGGCTTCCCCAGCTCTCCTTCACGAAGATCACGCCGCGCGAGATGCCTTGCTCGCGCGCCTGCCGGACGACGTCGACGCGGAACTCGGGACGCAGAGCGAAGGCCGCGCCCACGCGCTCGGGCAGGTCCACGGCCAGGAGCCAGAGCACGCCGGCGACGAGCGCTCCCGCCAGGGCGCCCCGCGCGACCGGGTGGCCGCGCAGCCGTCCGGCGGTCAGAGTCATGCCGCGCGAGGCGAGGAGCGTCAGGAAGGGAAACGCGACGAACAGGTAGCGGGGTCCCAGGAACCAGTCGTGATGCCAGTAGAGCACGTAGGCCGCCGCGAGCCCGAAGACGAGCGCATAGAGAGCGCTCTCCCCGCCGCCGGCGGTCCGCGTTCCGGTATCGCGCACCGAGCCCAGGGCGAGCGGCAGCGCGGCCACGGCGAGCAGCGGCAGCGCGCGACCCAGGGCGCCCGAGTTCAGGAGCCAGAGGTCGCGGTGCAGGTTGAAGAGCCCGCGGGCGGGAGTGTGCGGCTCGCCCCACGGCGAGAGGTGGAAGCCCGGGCCGTGGGCGGCCCCCCAGACGAACGCGTAGCCGAGCTCCAGCGCCGAACCGGTCACGGCCCGGTCGTAGAGGGCCGCGAGCGCCAGTGGAGGCGCGAGGCCAAGGACGAGCGCGACCGCAGTCCGCAGCCGTGCGCCAGACGGCAACAGCGCGAGGGGGACCACGCAGACCGCCGTCACGATCCCGTCCAGAGGACGAGTCGCGATCAGACCGCCCAGCGCCAGCCCGCACGCGACGGCGCGCCCGGGCGAAGTCCGCCCCCGGTGCGACCGCACCCCCAGCGCCAGCCAGAAGGCGGTGACCGCCAGCGCCGCCGCGGCGGCGTGGTTGAGCCCGCTGGCGGAAAGGATCAGGGCGAAGGGAGAGATCGCGACCAGCCCGGCCGCGAGCAGCCCCTCCGTGCGGCCGTAGAGCTCCTCTCCGGCGCGGAAGAGCGCATAGGCAAGCCAGGCGGCGACCAGCGCGTCAAGGACGGCCGGCCCCCACCCCTGGCCCACGAGCGCCAGCAGAGCCGGAAAGCCGGGCGGGAACTGGCCCAGCCAGCGGCCGTCCGTGATCGCGGTGTTCAGGGTCAGGAAGAACTCCGGGAGCGGCGGCGCGGGAGCCACCGCGGCCCCGCCCCGCAGCACGTTGGCCTGGAAGGCCTGGACGACCCCGTCCACATGGACCGGCAGCGCGCCGAAGGCGAAGGCCGCGACGGCGCCCACGGCGAGCCCCGACCATCCGGCGACCACCAGGCCCGCGCGCCGGCGCGCGGCGAGCTCCGTGCCCCAGGCCGGCAAGCGGCCGCCACGCGCCAGCGCCGCGCCCGCGAGCGAACCCGCGACCGCGATCGCGACCGCCACGGGCAGCCAGACGCGTCCGCCTGCGACCAGGACCGCGATCCGACGCCCGGCGGGCGCCCATGGCGCCTCGGGCGGAACGAGGGCGGCAGCGATCAGCAGGCCGAGCAGCGCGAGCCCGAGCAGCCGGCGAGGGAATTCACCGCCCGCGGAAGGCGCGGGGCGCGCGGGGCGCGGGGCCGGCGCGGGTTCCGCGGGAAGGACGACGGCTTCGGTGACGGTGCCCGGCATGAAGGTCAATGCCAGCGGTAGAGGGAGATGAGCGGCAGGCCCTGGTAGCGCACGGATGCCACCGGCGCCACGTTCTCGAAAAGCCGCCATTCGAAAGGCCCGAAGAGACCCTGCCGGGTCTGGAGGATCAGCCAGGGCGCGGGCAGCGAGTCCGTGAACGTGAGGTCGCGGCGCAGAAGTCCCTCATCCTGCAACGCCGCGAAGTGGTAAGGGGCCGCACTCACCCATACGCGAGCCCCGTCGGGCAGCTCGCGGTCGAGCTCCGCGAGGAACCCGGGGGTCGCGGCATCCCACCAGTAGGTGCTCTCGAAGCCCCGCGCGAAGGCGCCCCGCGCGCCGCCCACGACCTCGTTGTAGTAGGCCAGCTCCAGGGGGTGGGCCTGCGCGAGGGCCACGGCCGGGGCCAGGAACGCGGCCGCCACGAGCGCCCCGCGGGCGGCGGCAACCCGCCCGCCGCGCGCCGCGTCGCGGGCTCGTGCGCCCACCAGGTCCCAGAGGCGCGCGAATCCGAGCCCCGCCAGCAGGGCCAGGAAGGGGAACTGCGGGAGGAACAGACGCACCCCGTCGTGATCCGGCGACGAAGGCAGCGCCATGAGCGCCAGGAAGAAGGAGACCTGGACCAGGCAGAGGAGGACCAGCGGGCGCGGGCCCGCCTCGCGCAGGCGCAGGGCTCCGGCCGCCGCAAGGACCAGGATCGGAAGCGGCACCGTGACCAGCGTCAGGACCAGCGCGTGATGCCAGGGAAGGACGAAGTCGTAGGTCCGGCCGAGGTAGAAGGTCGAGATGGGAGCCCAGACCGAACGGCTGGTGCTCTCCGCCACGAACTGCTGCAGCCGTCCGAGCGGATCGGGCCACAACCATGGATCGAGGAGGACGCGCAGGCCGAGCGCCACGACGCCACCCAGGACGAGCGTGCGCGCGAGGTGGCGCCGGGCGCGCACGAGCGCCCAGGCGACGAGCGGGATCGGCAGCAGAAGACCCGTGAACTTGGTCGCCAGCGCCATCCCCCAGAAGGCTCCGAAGGCCAGGATGTCGGCTCGGCGCCCGCCGCGGGCGGCACGCCAGAAGGACCAGGCGGCCAGCGCCCAGAAGACGGTGATCGGAAGATCGGTTGCCGCCACGTGCGCGTCCCCGAAGACGCGCGGCATGAGCACCAGTGCCAGAGCGCTTCCCGCCCCCGCGACGAGCGAGCCTCCCGCGCTCGTCCCCCAGAGGCAGAGCGTCCCCACCAGGATCCCGAAGAGCATCGCCGACGCCAGCCGGAAGGCCGGATAGTCCCCGAGCCTCCCGTGGAACGCGGCCCACGTGGCTCCCGAGAGCACCTTGTAGAAGGGGGGATGCGGGTTGCTGTAAGGCCGGTAGTGCCAGTAGGCCTCGAGCGTGTCGGCCTCGACCCAGCTCCCGAGCCGGCCCTCGCGCGCCTTCTCGGGCAGCCGCCCGATCCAGCTCATCTCCAGGCGGGCCGAGTCCAGGTAGCCGGGCTCGTCCCACGTGACCCCGGGATCGTCGATCGTGAGGGCGACCGCGAGGAAGGCCGCGAGCCCGAGACCGGCGGCCGTTCGGCCGCCGCGCGAGCTCACGCGCTCCTCCCGGGTGCCAGGCCCGTCGCGGCGCTGCGTGAGCCGCCGCCCGCGCGAGACACGACGTAGACGAGCGAGAGCCCCACCGGAAGCCAGCCCCGGCGCACGAACGGCACCTCCCAGGCGATCAGCCGGTAGGCGATCGCGTCCAGCCAGGCGGGCGCGGGACGGACGTCGCTGCCGCCGTTTCCGCCCCCGCCCAGCCAGCGCCGCCCCAGACGCACGCATGCGGCGGCCGGGAAGATCGTGGCCTGCCCGAAGCCGCCCGCGCGAACGGCGAGCCCGCCCGCAACGAGCGCGCGCTCGAGCGACGCGCGCGTGTAGCGGCGTTTGTGGTGCAGGGCCTCGTCGTGCGCCGACCACAGGAACGGAAAAGCGGGGACCGTGATGACGCCCACTCCCTCCGGACGCAGCACGCGCGCGATCTCGGCCAGGGCCAGCCGGTCGTCCTCGATGTGCTCGACGATGTCGAGTGCCAGCACGGCGTCTACCGAGGCCTCCGCGAGCGGCAGCTCGGTGGCGCTCCCGCGCGCGAGTCGGGCCAGGCCGCGTCCGCGGCAGAGCTCGAGGGCCGCCGCCGCCGGATCCAGCCCCAGGCCCCGGTAGGCGGACGGCAGCTCCAGCAGCGTCATCCCGGTGCCGCATCCGACGTCGAGAACGCGTCCCCCGCGCGGGGCCCAGGCGCGGAGCAGGGCGTAGACCATCCGGCGCTTGGCCCGAAACCACCAGTGCCGCGCCTCGAGGGCGTGCATGCGTCGGTACTCGGCGAGCTCCACGATCAGCGCAGCCGGAAGAGGGCCACCAGCGGGATCCCGTCCACGGTCAGGGCGTAGGCCGCGGGTGCGAAGTGCAGCAGGGCGCGGTCGGACGCGCGCAGCCAGCCGCGCCGGTTCACGACCAGCACGTAGTCGGCGGGCGGACCGGGCCGCACGCCGACCCGCGGCGCGAGCCAACCCAGGTCCTGCGCGAAGAGCAGGTCCTCGTACAGGAACGGGCCGCCGTCGAGCGTGGCCCCGGGCGGCAGCACGCGATTCAGATCGGCGTAGACGTCGCGCGAGAGCACCTCCTTGAGCCCCGTGACCTCGAGCCCGAGGCGGTCGGCTCCGGAGACGCCCCCGGCCAGCGCGTTGAAATAGGAGGCCTGGAAGGGATGCAGCCGCGCCGTGGCGAGGGCGGCTCCGCCGAGTGCCGCCGCCACCGCCAGCGCGCCGACGACCTGGCGACGCGCGACGGACCCGGCGGGCGAGGCACTCGCGGCGGTCGCGAACCCCGCGAGCGCCCAGCCTGCTCCCAACCCTGCGAGCAGCGCCAGGAATGGGAACACGGAGAGGAAGAGACGGACGTCGTCGTGGAGCGGTGCCGCGGGCGCCTCGAGCGCGCCGATGAAGCAGAGCGTCACGAGCAGGCACATCGCCGCGACGGGTCGGCTGGCTCGGCGGGCGAGCCCGGCGGCCCCGCCGGCTCCCGCGAGCAGCAGGATCCCCAACGGTGCGGTGAGCGCCAGCATCACCAGCGGGTAGTGCCAGGGAGGGCGGAAGACGTAGAGGCGCCCGAGGTAGAAGGTGGGCAGCTGGGCGATGTCCATGTGCCGGCGGCCGAGCCCCATCTGCGCGTACTCACGGAGCCCCTCCAGGGGATGGACCCAGAGGACGGGATTCACGGCCGCGAAAGCGACGAGTGCCGCGAGCGCGAACGCGGGGAGCCGCCGCAGCTCGGTCCGCCGGAAGAGGAAGAGCCAGGGCAGGAGTGCCAGGGGCAGGAGGACGGCGCTGAACTTGGTGGCCAGCGCCAGGCCCCACAGGACGCCCGCCCCCGCCATCGGCGCGCGCCGTCCCTCGGCGGCCCAGAAGAGAGAGAAGAAGACGAGCGCCGAGAGCAGGAAGTCGGTGTCGGCGAAGTGGGCGTGCGCGAAGACGCGCGGAAAGAACAGGAAGGCGGCTCCGGCGCAGAGCCCGGCCGCGGGCCCCGCGCGGCGCGCGCCCCACGCCGCCACGCCGCCCACCAGGAGGGCCGCCACGAGGATCCCCAGCACGCGGTAGGCCGAGATCGGGTCCATGCGGCCGAAGAAGAGCATTCCCGAGAGCGCGGCCAGCTCGCGCGAGAAAGGCGGGTGCGGGATGCGGGGCCCACCCCAGCGCCAGGTCTCGTCGAGGACCGGATCGGCGAAGGCCCGCGCCGGCTCGCCGGCGGCGAGGCTCCGGCCGAGGTAACCCACCCAGCCGGCCAGCCTTCGCGAGGACTCGAAGTAGTTGCCCTCGTCGCTCACCGGTCCGTACGCCGTGAGTGTCGCGGCGTAGCAGGCGCCCGCCACGGCTGCCGCGAGCAGGCCCACGCGGAGAGGCGACCACGCGCGGACTTCGCGCGCGGCACCGGGAGTCCCGCGCGCGGCGGGCGCGCCGCATCCCGCGGCTGCCGATCCGACCACGTCCGCGCGCGCTGTCGCGGGCGGCGGCCCCGGCGCGCGCGGTTCGCTCTCCGCAGGGGAGCTCGCGGCATCTCCGTGCCCGGTCCGCGGCGCGGCCGGTGCGGACCCGGCGGGAGGGATCACGGTGGGAAGCCGCTCTTGCGGGAGCTTTCCGATCGAGCGCGCGCGCCGGCGGCGACGGTCTCCGGCTCTTCCATCGTGGGATGATGCGCGTCGCCGCACCCCGCGTCCGAGGTCTCACGGCTCGAAGGCGCCCCGGGCCACTCTTCTCCACCCGGTTTCGCGGCGGGGCGCAGCGTCGCGGGGGTCCGTCGGCGGCCGGGTCGCGTCCACCAGCCGGCCACCGCCAGCAGCAGCGCCGCGATTCCCGAGACCCGGGCGCCCTGGGCGAGGCTCGCCGGCCGATAGGCGAGATCCACCCGGTGCCGGCCGGCCGGCAGCGCCACCGCTTGCTGGTACCCGTTGGCGCGCAGGATCGTCGCGGAGCGCCCGTCCACGTCGGCGCGCCACCCCGGGAAGTACGTGTCGGTCACGACCAGCACGGCCGGCCGAGTGAGCTCCAGTTCGAAAGCGGACGCGGAAGGGCTCCACAGGACCCGGCGCAGCGTGCCGGGTGCCGCGGCGGACGCGGCGGGCGCGGGCGGAGCCTGGTCGAAGGGCTCGCGGTCCAGCACCACGTCGACACCAGGGACGAAGTCGGGCGCCAGGGCGCCTCGCAGCGCGTCGGTGGGCTCCCGCGCGACCCGCCAGCGGCCGGCGAGATAGGCGCGCGGGAGCGCCTGCTCGAGCCGCACGACCGCGATCGGGAGCTCGGGGTGCTGCGCCACCCGTGTCACCTCTCCAGGCGGAAGCGGGAACGAGGTCACCAGGTAGCGCACCGACTGGAGCCTCAGGAGCCGCAGGGCGCCGGGAACGTCCTGGGCGACGAGCGCGTCGATCTGGTCCGCCGTCGCGCGGGACTCGATGCCGGCCATCCCGTCCTGCTGCAGGAACCCGTAGAGCTGGCCCAGGTTGGGAGCCATACTCTGCTGGAAGAACCAGTGGTTCGAGAAGAAGCGGGCGCGCTCGACGACGGCGACCTGCTCCATGTCGGCCGCGAGGGGCGAGGTCCGCACGCGGTAGCCGAGGCGATCCTCTGGCCGCGCGTCCAGCACGCGGGCGGCCCAGGGTCTCTCCGTGGAGAAGCGCCAGGGAACGGAGGGATTCACGGCGCGGGCGGTCCATCCCAGGTCCAGCGCCGTCAGCGCGCAGAGGAGTGCCGCGCCGCTGTCCGCGGCGATCCGACCCCGAGCCAGGCCGACGAGGAGCGCGAGGGTGCCGCCCAGGGCGATGGCCGCGGCCAGCACGGAGATCGAGGGGCGGCCGCGCACGGAGCCATCCATCCAGAGCCAGGATCCCACGCCGGAGAGGGTCACGAGTGCGGCGCCGAGGGCCAGCGCCGGGGGGCGGACGCGGCCTTCCAGCGCGCTCTCGAGACCCGCGGCGCCGAGTGCCGGGATCGCGATCGCGGTGAGCAGAAGGAACTTCTCCGGGTAGCGAACCGAGCGGAACGGCGGGAGCAGATCGAACGCCGCGCGAAAGATCGGGCTATGGGCGCCGAGGGCGAGCACGACGCCGACCACGGCCGCCCCCCACCAGAAAAGCGTCCAGCGCCGCCGCGGACCGAAGGAGCCGGCCACGGCCAGGCACACGACACTCGCGCCGAGATACGTCGAGAGAAGCCACGGGATGTCGCCCGTGACGACGGGACCCGAGGCGGCCGTCCCTGGAACCGCGGGCCGGGGGAAGGCCAGGCTGAAGAGGGAAGCCGGATCGAGCGAACCTTCCGCCGCGAGCGCGAAGGGCAAGCCTCCATGCCTGACCGACTCGTGCACGAGCTCGGCCGTCGGCAGGAGCTGGACCGCCACGAGCCCGGCCGCGGCCGCGGCGGCGACGAGCGTGAGCAGCGCCGGGCGCAGGCGGGGGCGCGCTGCGGGGACCCCCTCCCCCAGGACGAGGACCAGGGCCACGGCCAGGCCGAGGGCCAGGGCGGCCAGCTGCAGCTCGCCTCCCAGCAGGGCGAGCGCCGTCGCCAGGACCATCCCGAACCAGTCTCCGCGCGCGCGCCTCCGGGCGAGGCCCAGCGCGAAGGCCAGGATCCAGGGCACCCAGGCCACCGTCTGCAGGTTGTTCAGCACGTTGAGCAGGCTCGCCACGTAGCCCGAGAGGGCGAAGGCGATCCCCCCGAACGTGGCGACCGCGGGGCGGAAGCCCGCGGCACGCGCGAACAGGTAGAACCCCGCGCCCGCCGCGGCGAGGTGGAGCAGCAGGAACAGCGTGAGGCCCGGGACGAGCCCGAAGGCGACCAGCACGAGGCTCGGGGGATACAGGACGCCCGTCTGCGGGTTGGCCAGGAAGGGCAGGCCGTTCCGCACGTGCGGGTCCCAGAGCGGCAGCTGCCCGGAGCGCCAGAGCTCCACGAGCAGCGCCTTCATGGGCACGAAGTAGAGGCTGAAGTCGCGAAACCAGAGGGTCTCGCCGGCGGCGAGCAGGGGCAGGAACGGCAGGCAAGGGATCACCGCCGCCGCGGCCAGGGGCAGCCAGCGGGGCGCGCCGAGGCGCGGCCGGCTCGCCGCGGAGCTTCGTGGGCCACGGCTCAAGAAGGGGCTCCCGGAAAGAGAACGGGGGCGGTGGATCGCCTCCTCCGCCCCCGGCCTGCCCCCCCGGGATTCTAGCTCTGAAGGACGAAAGCGCAACACGGACTGGCCGCGTTGCGCTTTCTCCGTGTTTGGGGCGATGGAGCTTGGTGCCTTGCCCTACTGGATCTTGCCGTCCGTGGAGGTGCCGCTGCCGACCACCACCGCGAACGTCTTGGCCGAGCTGCCGTGCTTCGACGTCATGCTGTAGCCGGCCGCGCTGCCGCCGCCGCCGACGGCGACGCCGGTGCTCGTCGTGATGGCCAGGTTGGCGACCGCCGTGTACGTCTGGTTGTCGGCGAAGTACGCCTCCTGGGCACTCATGGCGTTCCGCAGGTCGCTCTTGGCGGCCGAGTCGAACGCCTTTTCCTTCGTCGAGGAGAATCGCGGAATCGCGATCGCGGCCAGAATGCCGATGATCACGACCACGATCAGCAGCTCGATCAGGGTGAAGCCCTTCGCACTGCGCATCTCTGAATCCTCCAACATGGTGAAGAGGTTAGCTCGAGGAGCCCATGCTCGGACTCCAGGACCCTCGAGCCCAAGCCCCCCGCCGAGCTTCAAGGCGTCCCAACTGGGTTGATGGTTTGGCAAGTCGTGGGCCAGTCTGTCGCGCCGGGGCCTCCGCCGTAACCGGGCACGCGCTGTGCGGCGTTCACAGAGCCATAACCTTTGTATTGACATACACTTCCGTGACAGAGGAGCATTCGGCAACCCGGTTCAACCCCGGGGGCATGTGGGGTCGCGGTCCGCGAGGCGCATCGCGCATTGCGGATAGGCCGCCTGATTCGCAACCGGGGCCTCGAGAATGCGAGCGGAAGGCGCGGGGCGCGGGGAGCGTCGCGGAGTGGAGCCATGAAGGCGCGGGGCGGGCCCCGACCGGCTGTGCTTCCACCGGCGTGGAACGCTGGAGGAACGAACGAGGAAGTTCATTTCCACGAGGAGGGTGACAAGAATGGCGAGACTTGAGCGTGCCCGGCCACGCGGATCTTGGAGGGTGCTCCCCGGGGGCACTACTGCTTGACGATCTTGCCCTCGGTGCTGCTTCCACCCCCCATCGTGACGGCGTAGGTCGAGTGCGAGCTCTGATGGCGCGCCGTGAGGCTGTAGCCGCTGGCGCTGCCGCCTCCGCCGATTATGACACCCGTGGAGGTCGTGAGAGCCAGGTTGGCCAGCGCGGTGTACGTGGCGTAGTCGTAGAGGTACGCCTCCTGCGCCGTCATGGCGTTGCGCAGGTCTGCGACGGCTGCGCCGTCGGCGCTCTTCTCGATCGTGTTCCCGAAGCGCGGAAGGGCCATCACGGCGAGGATCGCGATGATGACCACCACGATCATGAGCTCGATCAGGGTAAAGCCTTTGCTCGATTTCACTTGACCTTTGACGTGACCGTCGTTCCAGCAGTCGGGGCAGCAAGCGCCAGGCCAACCGTCCGATCCGCCTTACCCGGGGTCCGGCCGCCCGCCGTCACTGCTTGCGAGGTCCTGCGAACACCTTGGGGAAAATGGACTTGCGTGCCGGGCCGTGGAATCGAAGGCGCCGGCCGGGAGAAGGGGCGACCGTTTTCGAGGGGGTCACTCGCGCGCGAAGCCGGGAGGCGTGCTGGAGCTTTACGCCGGCGCTAGCACATTGCAAAAGGGCCTGGGGCGAGCCCGCGCAACCCGTGGAACCCCGCCGGTGGCGCGCGGCGCAGAAGGTCGGCGCGCCGCGCGCCCGCTCGGGAGATCGGTGTGGGGCGCCCGTTCCCTCCGTGCGAGGACGGAACGAGACGGGAGCGCTGGCTGGAGCCTACTGGATCTTGCCGTCGGTGGAGGTCCCGCTGCCGACCACCACCGAGAACGTCTTGGGGCTCGCGGTGTGCTTTGCGGTCAAGCTGTAACCGGCCGCGCTGCCGCCGCCGCCGATATTGACGCCGGTGCTGGTCGTGAGCGCGAGGTTGGCAACCGCCGTGTAGGTCTGGTTGTCGGCGAAGTACGCCTCCTCGGCGCTCATGGCGTTCCGCAGGTCGCTCTTGGCGGCAGAATCGAAGGCCTTCTCCTTGGTCGAGGAGAAGCGCGGGATCGCGATCGCGGCCAGGATGCCGATGATCACGACCACGATCAAGAGCTCGATCAGGGTGAAGCCGCGCGCGGGTCTGGGCAGGCGGATGGGGGTCGGCTGCATCGGGAATGACCTCCTCCCTTGACGTGTCGAGTCGAGCGGTCCGGAAGGGCCGCGTCCTGTGGCGGGGATTCGCGGGTAACAGGCCAGCAAGCGAGAGGCCGGGCCCGCGGCCCGGGTCCTCTGCGCAGGGCTAACTCACTCGGGAGCAAAGGGGTGAGGTATCCACCCGTAGGGCCCCACGAGGTCGGGCCGCGCGCTCCTGAACGCGCCGGGCGCGGCGGATCGCGCGGCCGTACGCGGATTCTGCAACGCGCGTTGGCCGCCGCCGATCGGACCTGAAATGCGAGAGCGCGACGCGGCCGAAGCGCGTCGCGCTCTCTTTCGGAACCCGTGGCGCGCGGCCGGGCCGCGAGGGCGATCCTGCTACTGGATCTTGCCGTCCGTGGAGGTGCCGCTGCCGACCACCACCGCGAACGTCTTGGCCGAGCTGCCGTGCTTCGACGTCATGCTGTAGCCGGCCGCGCTGCCGCCGCCGCCGACGGCGATGCCGGTGCTCGTCGTGATGGCCAGGTTGGCGACCGCCGTGTACGTCTGGTTGTCGGCGAAGTACGCCTCCTGGGCACTCATGGCGTTCCGCAGGTCGCTCTTGGCGGCCGAGTCGAACGCCTTGGTCTTCGTCGAGGAGAAGCGCGGGATCGCGATCGCGGCCAGGATGCCGATGATCACGACCACGATCAAGAGCTCGATCAGGGTGAAGCCCTTCGAGCTCGGGCGACGTTCGGTTTTGCGCAGTGGGTTCCGCATTGTGCTCTCTTCCTTCGGCTGGTGTAACGCCCGCGCGCCGCGGGTCTGGTGAAAGGGCCCGGGCGTCGCCTGGGCCGCGCTCTGCGCGCGAGAGATTGGCAAGCCGGATGCCAACCCTCTCGCCAGATCGATTCCGAGTCCCCAGCGCCACAGTCAAGTTGTGCTCACGCAACGGGTTACGCGATTGAAGATTTGCGGCGCCATTGCCGCGTGGTGTGGTCGTCGCGCGTCTTGTCATCGACGCTCCGGGCACATTTTCGACCGGATTTGCGACAGGCGTGAAGTTCCGCAACCCGACGATCGGCGGCTCACGAACCCGTGAAATGGTCAGGACGGGACGGCTCAGAGGCCGTAGCGGTCGATCTTGCGGTAGAGTGTTGAGGTGTCGATTCCCAGGATCTCGGCGGCCCGCGCCTTGTTCCCTTCGGTCGTCTCCAGCACCCACTTGATGTAGGCCTTCTCGATGAGCTCCATCGTGGGGGTGGCGGGCGGCGCCTCGCTGACGAGGGTCTTCGGCTCGCCGAGCTGGATCTTCTCGGGCAGGCTGTCGAAGTCGATCTTGCCCGTCCCGTGCAGGATCATCAGGCGCTCGAGCACGTTCTCGAGCTCGCGCACGTTCCCCGGCCAGTGGTAGGCGAGCAAGGCGTCCATCGCCTTCTTGGTGATCCGCTCGCGCCCCTTCTCGAACCCGCGCTTCGTCAGGAAGTGGTCGATCAGGAGCGGGATGTCCTCGCGCCGCTCGCGCAGTGCCGGGATCCGCAGCGGGATCACGTTCAGGCGGTAGAACAGATCCTGCCGGAAGGCGCCCCGCGCCACCTCCTTCTCCAGGTCCTTGTTCGTGGCCGCGATGATGCGGACGTTCACCTTCTCGGGCGTCGTCGCGCCCACGGGGATGATCTCGCGCTCCTGGAGCACCCGCAGGAGCTTCACCTGGATCGAGAGCGACGTCTCGCCCACCTCGTCCAGGAAGAAGGTCCCTCCCTGGGCCACCTTGAACATGCCGTCCTTGTCGCGGATCGCCCCCGTGAACGACCCCTTCACGTGACCGAAGAGCTCGGACTCCAGGAGCTGCTCGGGCAGGGCGCCGCAGTTGATCGTGACGAAGGGGCCGTCGGCCCGGTTCGAGAGCTGGTGCAGGAGCCGGGCGAAGACCTCCTTCCCGACGCCGCTTTCGCCCTGCAGCAGGACCGTGCTCTCCGTGGGCGCCACGCTGCGGGCGACCTTCAGGACCTCGTCGAAGGCCGGGCTCTGGCCGATGGGCTGGAACTCGGCCCGCAGCTCGTTGACCTCGCGCTTGAGCACCGACATCTGGGAGTTCAGGTCGGAGAGCCGGCCGCGCAGCTGGAGGGCGTTCTCGACCTGGGCCAGGAGCTCGCGGTTCTCGAACGGCTTCTGGATGTACTGGAAGGCGCCGTCGTTGAGCGCCTGGATGGCGGTGTCCACGTCGGCGCGCGCCGTGATCAGGATCACGGGCAGGAACAGGTCCACCTCGCGCGCCGCCTTCAGCACGTCGATGCCCGAGACCTCGGGCATCTTGATGTCGGAGACGATGACGTCGGGCTTCTCCTTGCGCAGCTGCCGGATCCCCGCGCGTCCGCTCTGCGCGGTCTCGACCCGGTAGCCCCGGCGGGAGAGCAGGATGGACAGCGACTCGAGCAGGCTGGGCTCGTCGTCGATGATGAGGATCGATGGGGAGGGCGCGGCCAATGGTCTCCTGGCGCTCCGAGGAGCCGGTGCGAGCGGCGATCAAGATAACGGCGGCCCGGCGGTTGGCAACGCGGCGGGGTCGCCGAGTCGTGCCTAGACCGGGCCCGGCGCCACACCCGCCGTCCGGCCGCCGCGGGCGCCCGCGGCGGTCCCCGCCGTTCGCGGCCGGGCCGCGCGCGTGGAGAGCGGGAGGTAGACGCGGAACTCCGTGCCGCTGCCCGGCGCGGACTCCGCGAAGACGGCTCCGCCGTGGACGTTCACGATGCGGTGCACGATCGCCAGACCCAACCCCGTGCCGCCCGGGCGGGTCGTGAAGAACGGCGTGAAGATGCGCGGCAGGTCCTGCGGCTGGATGCCGGGGCCGTTGTCGGCCACGCGCGTCTCGACGAAGCGGCCGGGATCCAGCGCATAGCGCTCGGCGTTGGCCGCGTAGTCCCGCGAGACGCTGATCGTGACGCTGCCGTCCGGCCGGCCGTCGAGCGCCTGAGCGGCGTTGGCGAGCAGGTTCTGGAACAGCTGCTTGAGCAGGTCGAAGTCGCCCTCCACCACTGGCTCGCGCAGCCCGAGCCACTGCACCCGGATCTCCGCGCGGGGCCGCGCGGCGGGCAGCGAGTGCAGCTCGACGACTTCCTCGATCAGCTCGCGCAGGGCGATCGGCACCTCCTCGCGCAGCTCCATGCGCGAGAAGTGCAGGAAGTCGGTGAGCAGCTTCGAGAGGCGGTCCGACTCACGCACGATGAGGCGGAACAGCCGCGCGTCGTCCTGCGAGCGGGGCGCGTCGGTGGAGAGCAGCTCGACCGACGAGCGTATGCTGGCCAGCGGGTTCTTGATCTCGTGCGCGAGCGAAGCCGAGAGCTCCGCCACCGCCGACAGCCGTTCGTGCTGCCGCGACAGCTGCTCCATGCGCTTGACCCCCGAGATGTCGCGGAACACGGCGGTCACCCCGCGTCGCGCCCCGCTCTCGTCGTACAGGACGTTCGTGGTGATGCCCAGCGGCACCTGCCCGTCCTCGCCGTCGAGCTCGATCTCGCCGCGCGAGACGGCCGGCCGGAAGTCCAGGGTCTCGAGCAGGACGCGGGCCAGTGCCGGCGCGCGCCCGGCGATCTCACGCCAGATCGCCCGCGGCTCCTGCGCCAGGACGTGGATGCCGAGCAGCTCCATCGCCTTGCGGTTCACGAAGGCCAGCTCGCCGCGGCTGTCGATCGAGACCACGCCGCTCTCGATGCTGTCCAGGATGTCCCGGGTGTCGATCGTGATGAAGCGGATCTCGGTCTCGAGCTCCTGGACCCGCGCGCCGGCCGTCACCAGCCGGTCGCGCAGGAAGGCGGCCACGAGCGCGATCAGGAAGAAGAGCGCGACGAGCAGCAGCAGATTGACCAGGAAGGGCTCGCCGGGCGGCGCGAGCCGCGGCGCGTAGGGGGCGTTCCAGGGCAGGATCGACGCGAACTCGCGCTGGTAGACGCCCAACAGGATGTAGACCACCGAGGCGCCGCACGCGAAGAGCACGCCGCCCCCCATCCCGAACAGGATGCTGGCCACCGCGACGAGCGGGATGTAGAGCAGGGTGAAGGGGCTGTCGACGCCGCCCGTGTAGGCCACGACGGCGGTCACGAAGACCAGGTCGTGGAAGAGCTGGAGCCAGAGGAAGCGCGCGTTGCCGAAGCGCTCGGCGCGCAGGCGCCAGTACCCGTAGATCGTGAAGACGTAGGCCAGCGCCAGGAACAGCAGCAGGACGAGGCTCGAGCGCGCGCTGAAGAAGCCCGGCCGGAGGAGGGCGCCCGAGAGGACGATCACCGTCGACAGGCAGGCGCGGACCAGGAGCAGCCAGCGCAGGATGTTCCGCAGGTCCGCGGCCGAGATCGATGCGCCCCTGCCCGTCTCGGAGAGCCTCGACATGGCGACTCAATGTGTCGGCGCAGCCCTGAATTGGGAAGGGCGGGGCGGTGATCGAAAGCGCGCGAGCCCGCCGTGGGGGCGGGCTCGCGGAGGGGTCAGGAGCCGGGTCTCCCAGCATCATGGCCCGGGTCTCACGGCGTCACGGCCGACGTCTCACTGCGGCGACGGCGGACGATCGGGTGGCGGACCGGCCGGGGAGCGGGGACCGAACCCGCGGCGTCCATCCGGACATGCGTCCCTCCAGCGCTCCCTCCCGCGCTGACGCAGGTCCTCGAGGCGCTGCTTCTGATCCGGGGTCAGCAGGTCCAGCACGTCTTCCCGCAGACCCTGCACCGCGGGCGCCAGCTCGCGGCCCGGATAGCCGTACTGGCGAGCCAGCGCGTCCAGGTCTTCGCGGCTCGGCCGGGTCCCGCTCTCGCGCGCCCCGCGGAGCGCGTCGCGCAACGCGCGCGAGCGAGCGAGCACGTCGGCGTTCTGCGCGCGGAACCGCTCGACGAGGCCCTGGATCCGGCTCCGCTGCTCGTCGGTCGGGTCCACGGCGCGGGAGAGCCTCTCCGCGATGTCGCCCGGCTCGAACCCCTTCCAGCGCTCTGCGTGGAAGCGGTGCATGGAGGGCGCGGGCGGCTCGGCGGGAGGTGCGGGCTCCTGCCCCGGCGCGGGCCGCGCGGCGGCGCAGGCCAGCGCCACTCCCAGGATGAGACCTCGCGCGCGTCCTCCCGGACGCGGGCTCGGAAGCGATGCGCTGCGGCGCGGGGCGATCCCGGGGCCGTCAAGCCTCTCCAGATGCATCTGCGTCCTCCGCGTTCGATTTTCGGGCCGCGAGGACGATGGGGAACCTTGCCGAGCCGACAGGAAGCGGCCGGACGCCCTCGCGTGAGGGTCTTCGAGGGATTGGACGCGGGGGCGGCCGTCAGGTTAAACCGGGGAGACGCCCTGCGGATTTGGCCAGCGCGTGTCGCAGTAGACCTGCCACTCGGCCACGAGCCCGCCCGAGACGAGAGCCCGCCAGGCGGCCGGGACCTCCCAGCGTTTGCCCTGGAGCACGCGCCCCTCGACCCGGTAGCCGCCGGACGCCGTCCCGAAGAGCGCCACCACTTGACCGGAGGCGAGCGCGCGAGCCGCCTCGATGCGGTAGCCCGGAAAGTGCTCGAAGAACCCGCGCCAGCCCTCGCGCATCGCATCGCGTCCCTTGTGTCGCCTGCCGAGCGCGTCCACGAACGCGTGGTCGGCGCTCATGAGCTCGGCGAGACCGTCCGCGTCGTGCGCGTTGATCCGCTCGACGAAGCGCAGCACGACGGCCTCCGCCCCGGCGGGCGGCTCCGCGGCCGGCGCCGGCGCCCGAACCCGGCGCGGCGCGGCCGCGGCTCGCGGACGGCGGGCGGGCGCCTTGCCGGAGCGCTCGACCCGCGTCCCGAGCCTGACGCGCGGCGGCAGCCAGATCTCGCCCTCGAGCGCCTTCCCGGGATCCGCGAGCCGGTCGAGCGCCGACAGATCCGAGCGGTTGGCCCACATCTCGAAGGCCGAGACCACGGCGTCGAACGCGTGTTCGTCCTTCACGGCGTCCTCGAAGGCGCCCGCATCGAGCTCGAGCCGCTCCTTCTCGAGGTACTCGCGCAGGTGACGACGCCGCTTCCCCGCGTCGGACTTCGTCACGGAACCGGTCAGGGCCCGGGGATAGATCTCGACCACGCGCGGCCAGCCCGCCGCGTGGAACGGCCAGATCGAGAAGCCGGCCTCCCGAAGGCGCCGCAGGATCGGGATCCCGCGCAAGGAGCCCGCGCCTACCGTTCCCGCGCCGAAGAGCTGGAAGACGGACTTGGGCGCGAAGCCGGTGCGCTCCCGCAGGTCCCCCTCGGTCGCCCGCAGGGGCTCGCGCAGCTTCGGGTCCTTCGATCCCTTCTTGCCCCAGAAGGGCGCGCGGCAATCCGCGAGCCAGGTGGGCCCCTGCCGCTCCACGTGCTCCCAGAAATCCTCGATGCCGTCCACCCCGGCTTCCTCGACGAACCAGCGCGGGAACGAGAAGGCGAAGTCGAGGCCGACCACCATGTGGGGCGTGCGCTTCGACTGCTCGATCAGGTGGTCCGCGGTCGCGTCGCGGCCGCGCTGGCGGTCCAGGGCGATCAGGCGACCCTCGACGACCTCGGCCGTGCAGATCCGGCCGCGCCCGCCCTCGGCGGCGCCGGACCAGTCCACCGCGATCACGCGCGCGGCCGTCACGGGAAGCTCCCGCGGCCCGCGCGGGCCTGCGCCTCCGATGCGACCGGGCCGTGGCCGCCTGCGCCCCGACCCTCGAGCCGGGCGGCCCAGCCGCGCACGGCCTCCGCCAGCTCCACCAGCGCCTCCTCCGTCGTGCGTGCCGAGCGCGCCGGCAGCCTGAAGGAGTGATCGGCGTCCTCCACGACGTGCAGCGCGGCCCGCGGCCCCAGCCCCTCGCAGAGCTCGCGCATGAGGTCGATCCGGGCCAGGGCGTCGCGCGTCCCCTGGAGGAAGAGCATCGGAAGCCTCACCTGGCGCAGGTGCTCGCCGCGCTCGGCGGAGGGGTCCCCGGCCGGGTGCAAGGGGAAGCCCATGAAGACGAGCCCGCGGACGCCCGGGAGCGGAGCCTCGGACGTGGCCAGGGACGTCATCCGACCGCCCATCGACTTCCCGCCGGCCAGGAGCGGCAGGTCGCCGGCTGCGTCACGGGCGCCCTCGACGGCGGCGCGCACGGCCCGGATCAGGGTCGGCCTCGAGTCCGGCCGCCGGCCGCCGCGCTCCATGTACGGGAACTGGTAGCGCAAGGTGGCGATTCCGCGCTCCGCCAGCCGCTCGGCCATGGCGTCGAGGAACGGATGGCGCATGCCCGCACCCGCTCCGTGCCCGAGGACGAGGAGCCAGCGCGCGTCCGGCGGCCTCTTCAGGAGCGTTTCCACGGGGGGGATTCCTTCAGCCTCCCAGCAGGTCCCGCTTGAAGTCCTCCCCGGGGCCCGGCCGGGGGCCGATCCAGCACTTGAAGAGCGCGTCGGCGAAGTCCTTCCCGGTGAGCGAGCCCTTGAGGCGCCCCTTCACCTCCACCGTGGTCCCCTCTCCGGGAGCGTAGGTGAACGCCATCTGCTCGCCGTTCTGCATGTCCTCCATGTAGCCGCAGAGAGTCGCGAACTGCTGCCTCAGGCGCGGGTCGGCGCCGGGGGTGTTCGCCGCCAGGCCTTCGTTCCAGGCCTCGCAGATCTTCTTCCGCTCCACGTCGCGCACGAACCGCATCACCAGGAGCCGGGGCGCGTCCGCCGCCAGCACGGCATCGGCGTCGGCGCTCTTCGCGGGCAGGTAGAGGGCGGCGACGTAAACCTTGAAGATGGCCTTCTTGCGCAGGGCCATCCCGTTCAAGACGAGGCTCGCGCCGGCGGCCTGCCGTGTCGTGGGCATCGCCACGCCGGAGAGCGTCGCCGTCGCGGCCGAGTCCTGGGACGAGCGCTCGAGGGCGCGCTCGACGGCCCGCTCCAGCCGGATGGGGACCGCGATTCCGCGGTCGGAGGGGGGACCTGCGAGGAGGACGGCGAGCGTCGCCAGCAGCGCGTGCATGAGACACCTCCCTGTCGGTGCGAGAGGATTCTAGCCCCCGCCCTTCCAGTCCTCCAGAGATACGTCGCCCCCCCGGCCGCCGCCTGCCGCCCGTCGGGCGTGTCTCTCGTCACGTGGCCGGCCGCCCTCGTCCCGCGAGCCTTTCGACCGTCCGGCGGCGTTCGCCAGGTTTCCTTCGTCCCGCATCCGAATCGGACCGGCGATGCCGTGCCCGCCTCGCCAGCCGTCGTTGGCGGCGTGCTGTACGTTGGCAGCGACGACGGATCCGGTGTACGCGCTCCGCGGCTCGCCGGACCGTTCGTGGACGTGAACGCGAAGAGCCCGCCTCGCGGCGGGCTCTCCGGACCCCCCAGGCACGGCTCCCTTCCTACTCCACCGTCTTGATGATGTCGAAGATGGGCAAGTACATGGCCACGACCATGCCGCCGACCACGATGCCCAGGAACACGATCATGATCGGCTCCAGGACCGAGGTCATGGCGTCGACGGCGGAATCGACCTCCGAGTCGTAGAAGTCGGCCACCTTGTTCAGCATCTCGTCCAGGCCGCCGGTCTGCTCGCCGACGTTGATCATCTGGACGACCATGGGCGGGAAGACCTCGCTCTTCTTGAGCGGCTCGCTGATCGTATCGCCGCCGGCGATCGAGACGCGCGACTGCAGCACGGCGTTCTCGACGACCTTGTTGCCCGATGTCTTGGCCGTGATCTGCAGGCCCTCGAGGATGGGGACGCCGCTGGCGGTCAGCGTGCCGAGCGTGCGCGAGAAGCGCGCGATGGCCGACTTGCGCACCACGCTGCCCAGGATCGGCACCTTGAGGAGCAGTCGGTCGAAGACCAGTCCGCCGCTCTCGGTCGCCTTCCAGCGCCGGATCATGTAGAAGAGCACGCCCAGGCCCACCAGCACCGCCCACCAGTAGCCCACCAGGAAGTGGCTGGCCGCGATCACGATCCGGGTCGGCAGCGGCAGCGCCACGCCGGCCCCGGTGAAGAAGCCCGCGAAGGTCGGGATCACGAAGATCAGCAGGATCGCGATCGCCACGGCCGCGAAGCCGAGCACGGTGGCGGGGTAGAACATCGCGCCCTTCACCTTGCGCCGCAGCTTCTCGGCCTTCTCCATGTACTCGGCCAGCCGCAGCAGGATGACGTCCAGGATGCCGCCCGCCTCGCCGGCCGCGACCATGTTCACGTAGAGCTCCGAGAACTGCTTGGGGTGCCGCTTGAGCGAGTCGGCCAGCGTGTTGCCCGCCTCGACGTCGGCCAGGATCTGCTTGATGCGGTCGGCGAACGTCTTCTTCACCGTTTGCTGGCCCAGGATGTCCAGGCTCTGCACCAGCGGCAAGCCGGCGTTGATCATGGTCGCGAACTGTCGCGTGAAGATCACCAGGTCCTTGATCCCGACGCGCTCGCCGAAGCTGAACTTGATGTCCTTGGGCTTGGGCCGCACGGACAGCACGACCAGCCGGCGCTTGCGCAGCTGACCCACGACCGCGCCTTCGCTCTCGGCGTCGAGCTCGCCGGTCTGGACGTCTCCCTGGACGGTCCGCGCGCGCCACACGTACTCGGCCATGTTCGCGATCTCCGCTGACGTTTCTCGGGGAAGCCCTTAGACCCGCGGGGGCGGCTGACGACCCATCATCCGGTAGAGGTCGTCCGGGTCGTTCGAGCGCCGGACGGCCTCCTCCTCGGAGATCTCGCGGTTCACGTAGTGGGCGTAGAGCGCCTGGTTCATGGTCTGCATGCCGTGTTTCTGGCCGGCCTGCATGAGACTGTAGATCTGGTGCACCTTGTCGTCGCGGATCAGCGCCCGCACCGCGTTCGTGATGACCAGCACCTCGGCTGCCATCGCGCGCCCCCGCCCGCGCAGCTTGGGGATCAGCGTCTGGGTCACGATCCCCTCCAGCACGAACGCCAGCTGGGCGCGGATCTGCGGCTGCTGCCCCTGGGGGAAGACGTCGATGATGCGCGTGATCGTCTCGGCCGCGGAGTTCGTGTGCAGGGTGGCGAAGACCAGGTGCCCGGTCTCGGCGATCGTGAGGGCGGCCTGGATCGTCTCCAGGTCGCGCATCTCGCCGACCAGGATGATGTCCGGGTCTTGCCGCAGGGCGTACTTGAGCGCCGCCGCGAACGAGATCGTGTCGGCCCCCACTTCGCGCTGGTTCACGATGCAGCCCTGGTGGCGGTGCACGAACTCGATCGGGTCCTCGACCGTGAGGATGTGGCCGCGGCGCTCCTTGTTGATCTTGTCGATCAGCGAGGCGATGGTCGTGGACTTGCCGCTCCCGGTGGGGCCCGTCACCAGCACCAGGCCGTTCGGGTGCTCGGCGAACTGCTTCACGGACTTGGGCAGGCCCAGCTCCTCGAAGCTCTGGATCCGGAACGGGATCTGGCGGATCGCGATCGAGACCGAGCCGCGCTGCTTGTAGACGTTGGCGCGGAAGCGGGCCAGGTTCTGGATGCCGAAGGCGAAATCCAGCTCGTCGTCGGTCTCGAAGCGTTTCTTCTGCTTCTCGGTCAGCATCGAATAGGCGAGCAGGAGCGTGTCCTTGGGCGAGAGGACATCGCGCACGTCGCTGTCGACCAGGGACCCGTCGATGCGCAGCTTCGGGCGCTCGTGGGCGGTGATGTGCAGGTCCGAGGCCTGCTTGCGGACGACCTCCTCGAGCAGGTCGCGCAGGTTGAACGTGGTGCGCTCCTCGCGAGCGGCGGGGGCGGTGGCCAGCATGGGTTGAGTCGTCACGCGTTTCCTTTGCGGCAGCGGGTCACAGGAGCCTTCGGATTCGCTCGGTCGCTCAGTGGAAGCTCGTCTCGCGCAGCACTTCTTCGAGGGTGGTCAGACCGCGCTTCATCTTCTCCAGCCCGTCGCGCCGCAGGGTCACCATCCCCTCGCGCAGCGCCTGCTGCTTGATCTCGGCCCCCGACGCCTCGTCGGTCACCATCTTCTTGAGCGTCGGCGAAAGGGGCATGACCTCGTAGAGCCCGAGGCGGCCCTTGTAGCCGGTCTGGCGGCACTCCTCGCAGCCCTTGCCCATGAAGAACGTCGTTGCGGCGAGCTCCTGCTCGCTGAAGCCGGCCTCGAGCATCAGGTGGCGCGCGTACTTGTGCTCGCCCTTGCACTTCTGACAGATGCGGCGCACGAGCCGCTGGGCCTGGATCAGGTTCGTAGCCGAGGCCACCAGGAACGGCTGCAGGCCCATGTCGATCATGCGGTTGATCGTGCTCGGAGCGTCGTTGGTGTGGATCGTGGACAGCACGAGGTGGCCGGTGAGCGCGGCCTTGATGGCGATCGAGCCCGTCTCGGTGTCTCGGATCTCGCCGACCATGATCACGTTGGGGTCCTGACGCAGGAAGGCGCGCAGGGCGGCCGCGAACGTCAGCCCGATCTCCTCGCGGATCTGGACCTGGTTGATGCCGCCCAGGTTGTACTCGACCGGGTCCTCGGCGGTCATGATGTTGACGCCGATCTGATTCACCCTCTGCAACGCCGAGTAGAGGGTGGTCGTCTTGCCGCTTCCCGTGGGACCCGTCACGAGCACGATCCCGTAGGGCTGCGAGATGGCGTGCATGAGGTGCTTCAGCGGCTCCGGGTCGAACCCCAGGTGCTCCAGGTCGAAGGTCAGGTTGCCCTTGTCCAGGATGCGCAGCACGATCTTCTCGCCGAACAGCGTGGGCAGCGTGGAGACGCGGAAGTCGATCACGCGGTTGGCGCCCATCTTCATCTTGATGCGGCCGTCCTGCGGGACGCGGCGTTCGGCGATGTTCAGGTCGGCCATGATCTTCACGCGCGACGTCAGCGCGGCCTTCATGCGCACCGGCGGCGACATCATCTCCTGCAGGACTCCGTCGATCCGGTAGCGCACGCGCATGGCATGCTCGTAGGGCTCGATGTGGACGTCGGAGGCGCCCCGGTTCACGGCGTCGGCCAGCAGGTTGTTGATGAACTTGACGACGGGCGCCTCTTCCACCGCGACCTGGAGCTGCGTGATCCCGACCTCCTCGTCCTCCTCCTCCACGAGCTCCATCTCGAACTCCTCCATCCCCGCCATCAGCTCGGTGAGCGCGTCCTTCATGTCGTAGTTCTTCTCGATCGCCGTGACGATCGCGAACTCCGACGCCACCACCGGCTCGACGTCGTAGCGGGTGAGGAACTTGAGGTCGTCCAGCGCCGTGATGTTCGTGGGATCCGCCATGGCCACGGTCAGCGCGCGCCCGCGACGCAGGAGCGGCACGACCGTGTACTTCTTGGCGATGTCGAGAGGCACGAGCTTGAGCAGGGCGGGATCGATCTTGTAGGTCGCGAGATCCACGGACGGCACGCCGTAGAGCTTGCGCGCGTAGTCCGTGATGGCGCGCTCCGTCAGCACGCCCATCTCGACGAGCGTGTAGAGCGGGCGATGGCCGTTGCCCTTGGAGCGCTGCTCCGCCTCGGTCACCTGCTGGGGCGTGACGAGCCGGTCGCGGACGAGCAGCTGCAGGAGGTCGGGCATCCGGGCTCGGTTGGGTCTCGACAGGGTGAACGAGCGCAGGCGCTCCGCCGGCCGCTGTCGCATTCTGCAACAGCGGCTCGCGAATTACTCGAAGCGCACCCGCCCCGCGAGCCGGCGCAGCAGGGCGGGTCCGACCCCCGGAACGCTGTCCAGGTCGGCCAGGGACCGGAACCGTCCGTGCACCGAGCGGCGACCGGCGATCCGGGCGGCCAGGGCCGGCCCCACGCCGGGCAGATCCTCCAACTCGCGCGCGCTCGCGTGGTTGAGGTCCACGAGGCCGTCGCTCCGGTCGCCTGCGCGGTCCCCCGGCAGGGCCGGAAAGCGCAGGAACGGGGCGAGCTTTTTGATCTTGCGGGCCCCCAACCCCTTGACGCGGGCGAGGTCCGAAAGAGCAAGAAACGGACCCGCCGAATCCCGTACAGCGGCCCAGCGCAACGCCGTGCGGGGGCCCAGGCCGGGCAGCCGGTCCAGCTCGGCGGGCGAGGCGTGATTGGGGTCCAGAGGCGACTCCGGCGGGGTGCGTGAGAGGGCCAGGTGCGCGGCCAGCGCGGCGCTGCGCTTGTGGAGGGCATGGCGCGGGTCGGACGGTGGGATGGCGACCGGCGCGCGCCCGTCCGACGAGAAGCCCGCGCGGAACGGGAGCGCCGAGGCCAGGAGCCCCAGCAGAGCCCAGCCCACGAGGAAGCCGACGATGCGCCGCTCGGCGGGTGTGAGGAGGGCCGCGGCTGCGAGGAGCAGGCCGCGGGCTCTGTGGAGCGCGTCACGCATCGGTAGCCGCCGCCGCCGTGCACGCCACGCGCCAGCGCGGCCGCCCGGGCGGTCCCGTGGCCGCGCGCGAAGCCGAGCGGCGCAGACGCGCGACGCGCGCGTCCGCGCGCCGCGGCCGGCCTCAGAGCCGCTTGTAGAGGAGCTCGATCAGGACGTCGCCCACCATCCCGAGCGTCTTGGCGCTCACGTTGGCGGGCGTGTCCTCGTGGGTGTGCCAGTAGGCGTAGTCGAAGTCGATCAGGTCCATCGTGCGGATGCCGGCCTGGTTCAGGAAGACGTGGTCGTCCGTGATGTAGCCCAGGAGCTGCCGCCGGAACACGTCGCCGTACCCCAGCTCATCCGCCGCGGCCCACACGCGCCGCACGATCTCGGGAACGGCGTCGAGCGAGTGCCCCTCCTGCTGGAAGTCGGCATCCCTGTCCCCCACCATGTCCAGCAGGACGCCGAAGAGGGGCCGGTAGCCGGCATGCGCGCGCGCGAACTCCCGGGCCCCCAGGTACATGTCCGACTCGAGCGGCGCCAGGGTCTGGGGGTCGTGGCCGTAGTCCTCGCCGTCCAGGAACACGAGGTCCACGCCGTACCCCTCGGGAAGGGGGTTGTCGGCGAGCACGTCGGCCAGAGCGAGCAGCACGGCCGTGCCCGATCCGCCGTCGTTGGCGCCGGGAATGGGCTGCGTCCGGCGGGCGGCGTCGGCGTCCTTCTCCGCCACCGGTCGCGTGTCCCAGTGCGTCGCCAGCATCACCCGCGACGCCGCCTGCGGCCGGAACGAGGCGATCACGTTCGCCATGCGCAGCGTATCGCCCTGCAGCACCACGTGCTGGAACTCCTCCACCGCGAGGCTGTCGGCCCGCGGCTTCAGGTACTCCTGCAGGAACCGCAGAAGTTGCGCGTGGCCCTCGCTGTTCGGCACGCGCGGACCGAAGGTCACCTGCTTCTCGACGAGCGCCAGCGCCGCGGCGCCGTCGAAGCGGGGTCTCTCGGGGCCGCGGCCGCGCAACAGGAGGACCGCCACGCCCACCGCCGCGGCCACGGCCAGCGCCGCGGCGCCGGCCAGGACCAGGGGTGAGCGGGGACGGCGCTTCGCGGGCGGGGGGGCGCGCCGGCCCGCGGCCGGGCGCGGCATGCCCCGGCGCGGAGGAGCTGGCCTGCGCTTGGCCATCAGAAGAGGAGGTCCACGAACAGCTCGACGTTGTACGTCGTCGTGTCCACGTCGCGCTTCTCGTCCTGGCGCAGGAGGTAGGAGAAGGCCAGGCCCGAGGACAGCCGCGACAGGTCGTAGGAGAGAGCGGGCCGGATCTCGATCGTGGTCGTCTTAATGTTGAATCCGGCGGGCTGGGCGCTGGCCGCCCCGCTCACCTGCTCGGTCACGTCCTCCCGCAGCCGGCGCGCCATGGTCAGGCTCGTGCGCAGGGGACCCTTGAGGCGCTCGCCGATCAGAAACGGCAGCGGCAGGTACACCTTGGTGCCCGGGCGGAACATGTAGTTCAGGGTCAGCTCCACATCCGTGGCGGCCTCGCTGCGGACGCTGTCGTCGCGGCCGCCGCGCACGGCCACGGTCTCGTTGTCCGTCTGCTGGATCCGGAAGTTCGTGATCACGCCCCCGAACCAGGTCGCGTCCACGCCCACGAGCGGGCCCCAGCGCGTACGGTCGTAACGCGTGAGCGTGAGACCCTTGGCGCGGGTTGCGCCGTCCTCGCTGCGGTAGGCCGAGCTCACGTCCACGCGATCCAGGACCGTGCCCAGGAACCCGGGCACGGTGGCCAGGGACCAGCGCAGGTTCGCGTCCGGCCAGACGGTCTGGTCGTCGTCGTTCGTGCCCCCGAAGAAGATGCGCTGGTTCTCGTTGTGCTCGTATCCGCCCTCGATGAGCATGTTGGGCAGCGGCGCGAGCCCGCTCTTGACGGCCAGCCGGTCCAGCACGGCGATGTTCTGCGCGTCTTCCTGAAGGTCCTCGGGGTCCTGCAGTCCGAACGTGAACGCCAGCGAGGGGTCCTCTTCGATCTGGCGGAAGCCCGAGCTCTGACGCTTCGTCGTCTCGAAGCGGATCGGCTGCAGCACCGTCAGCAGGTCGAAGCCGCGTCGCGCGGAGGGCGGCGCCCCGGGCGCTCCGGGCCGCGGCCCGGAGCCGCGCGCGCGGTCGAGGAGCACGGGCACGTTCAGCTCGACGGTCCAGCCCTTCGCCACCTGGTTGTTGAAGTCGAACAAGTTCTCGCCCTGCAGCACCTGGCTCGTCTCGCGGGTGTGGGTGAGCCCGAAGCTCGCGTTGTAGTTGTAGCGCGGGATCAGCCAGTCGGTGATGGGCGGCGTCCACTGCACGTCGAAGCGCTGAGAGCGGAGCGCCTCGATGCCCGGCCAGGGCGAGTCGCCCAGGTCCACGTCCTCGGGTTCGGGGAAGTTCAGGTCGCGGGTCGACGACAGGGTGTAGTTGGCGCGCAGCGAGCTGGTGGGCTGCATGGTGACCGTCACGTCGCCGGTCACGGTGCGGGCGCTGTCCGCCGTCACGAGCGAGTCCAGCGCGCTTCCGGTGAAGGCGTTGAAGAATCCCTGCCGCTTCGTCAGCTGGTTCTCGCCGTCGATGCGGGTCCCCGTGAGCGCGAGGCGCGACGGCAGCAGGTTGAGGTCCATGTTCACGAAGCTGCGGAAGCCCTTGCTGTCCTTGACGAATCCGGGCAGCGGCAGGCCGCCCAGGAAGCGGAACGGAAGCGGAATCGGCTTGGGAGCGAAATCCGTGTCGTAGCGCAGCGTGAGGTCCCAGGCGTCGTCCGCGCGGTCCGTGTCCACCGATTCGAAGTCGAGGGTGCGGGCGCTGAACCGCGCACTCAGCCGGTCCACGGTGGCGCGCAGGAGCCCGTTCCGCGAGCGCTGACTGCGCCGCAGCGTCAGGGTGGCGATGCTCTGCCGGTTGTCGATGTCCTGCCGCTCGCGGAGCGTGGCGTTCGACGCGAGCTCGATGTCCTGCCCCACCAGGAACAGCGGCTGGTCGGTCGTCGAGAAGTGGTCGAACGTGAGCGGCATCTCGATCCCCAGCGCGGCGGGCAGGAGCTTGTCCAGCCGAAAGGCCGTGCGCACGTCGAAGTCCCGGCTGGTCTGGTTGTTCACGAGCGCGTCCAGGTTGCGGAAGCGCGCATCCCGGCCCTCGAGCTGCAGGTCCATGATCCCGAAGTCCGCGATCTGCGAGGAGGCCGAGACGTAGTAGGCGGTCCCGCCGTCCGTCACGGGGTCCGTCAGCCGCCACTCGTCGACCCAGAACGACCCCTCACGGATCTCCTGCCCGATGTCGTTCAGGACGCCGATCGTGAGCTGGCTCACCTGGCTCAAGGTCGGGGGCTGGGTGCGGCTGTCGCGCAGGATCACGCGGTAGCGTCCGTCGGGTGAGGCGAGGCTGCCGGTGTCGGCGCCCGCCGTGGCCAGGCTGTCGAGCAGCTGGGCCTTGAGATCCGTGAAGACGTCGAAGTCGATGTCGTGCTGCTCCCAGCCGTTCAGGCGCAGGGGCGCCTGGAAGCGGTAGACGTTCAACGTGTCGGCGCCGAACTCGACGAAGAACGTGGGCTGTCGGTCGAACACCGGGCCGCCCGACGTGAACTGGGCCTGCCCGTTCGTGAAGATCCGCATGCGCCGGTAGTCGAGGTAGCTCTCGCGGTCGTTGAGCGGCTGGTAGATGCGCGCCTCCGCGCCGGCGGGAAGCGAGTCGTAGCCGAACACGAGCGACTGCTCCTTGAGCGGCTGCAGACCGGTGCGGATGATCTCGTCGGCGCGATCCTGCTCGGCGCTCACGCCCGGCGGAGGGTCGTAGTTCGGGTCTTCGAGGGTGTTCACCTCGGAGATGACCAGGCTGTCGGACCGGTCGCCCGCGAGGGGGATTCCCAGCGAGTCCACCACGCCCCGCTCGATGAAGCTGGAGCCCACGATCTGCAGTTGCGCGAGCTCCAGGTCGTTCGACGTCAGGCTCACGTCGAAGCCGGCGAAGGTCAGCCGCATGGCCTGCACGCGCCGCAGGTCGGGCGCGCCCACCACGGCGTCGGGCCGCGCCAGCGGCAGCCGGATCTTCCGGAACCCGTTGTCGTTGAGGCTGCCCGGGACCTCGTACTTGCTGGAGGCCAGGTCCACGTCCCAGCGCAGCAGGTCTTCGCGCTGGTCGAGCACGCCGTTGAGGTTCAGGTCCTCGCTGTCCAACACGTCGTTGTTCTCGGTCCCCTCGGGGTTCGAGGACAGGTTGAAGTCGTCGTTCCCGTCGTCGCCGGGCACGCCGGCTGTGTCGTCGCCCGGCACGCGGTCGAGGCCCACGTCCTCGGCGGCATCGAGCTGGTTGTCGCGGTTGGCGTCCTCGGTGTCGAGCTGCCCCTGGCCGACGGCGTCGCCCTGGGCCTGGCTGGCCCGGGTGAAGCGCACGCCGTCCTCGCTCACGGTGCCCAGGTCCACCAGGATGTGCCCCTGCGTGGTCGGCCCGACGAAGAACTCCACCGCCTCGCGGCGGCTCACGTCGGCGCCCTGGATCGAGATGCGGTGCGAGATCGAGCGCCACGTGTTCTCGGGCGGCACGCCGGCGACGACCGCGTCGCGCAGATCCACACGCATGACCTCGACCACCGCGCGGTTCCCCACCGGCTCCTGCGTCGTCACGTCGCTGACCGGGGCCGCCTGCGTATCGAACAGGATGTCGCGGGCGTTCTGGGGCACGAACCCGAGGCCCTCGGGCGCGGATCCGAACAGGTAGGTGCGGTTGTTCAGCGAGACGGCGTCCGCGATCTGAACCCCCTCGAAGTCGTTCAGGAACACCCGGCCGTCCGTGTTGGGGTTGGGCTGGTTGAGCGCCATCTCGCCCCGCAGTCGCAGCCCCGAGCGCCCCCGCGCCCGCATGATCGGCAGGTCGTCGAGGACCTCCGTCAGGAACGGAAGGTCGAGGTCGTAGTTGCCGTCCACCTCTCCCACCAGGCTGCGCGTCGGCTCGGCGCCCAGGATCGGGCGGTTCGACAGGCTCTCCGTGGACTGCAGCAGCACGCTCGAGTTCACGAACAGGTTGTCGCCCTTCCGGTAGACGGCGTTGAAGCCGGCGACGCTGGTGGGGGCCAGGTTGAAGAGCGGCGCGACCTCGAAGTCGATCTCGATCTGGGAGTTGGGAAATCGGCCGAACAGCGCCTCGGCCTCGGTGAACACGAGGCGCCCGAAATCGTAGAAGATCTGGTAGTCCTTTCCGCGCTGAAGCGTCACGCCCCCGATCGTGATCGTCTCCGAGCCCTCGAGGATGTTCAGCGCGCCGAGCTCGATCTCGTTCGTCGGGCCGGACTTCCCCAGGTACGTGGCGTTGATGAAGTAGACCTGGTCCTGGGTCGCCGACAGGCGCTGCTCGGGCGGGATGCGGTAGAGCGGACCGTTGGGGACCGTCAGCGGCACGAAGCCCGGCGGCTCCGGAGAGGCGGGTTGGAAGAAGGGTCGCAGGTCCGGGAAGACCAGGAAGTCCGGCCCCCCGAAGGGGTCCCGCCCGACGACCTGCGTGAACGGCCGCTCGCTGGAGTCGGCGACGCCCAGGAGCTGCGAGAACTTCACGTTCTGGCCGGCCACGTTCTCGAGGTCCACCCGCAGCTGCTGGTTCCCGCGGTAGATGCTGACGCTCTGCAGCAGGACCTCCGTCCCCCGCAGCGGGTAGACGTTGCGCATGGTGTAGTCCCAGGTGAAGTCCAGGCTGTCCGGATTCACCGGCTTGATCAGCTTGAGCTCCAGCGTGTCTGCGCCCTGCAGCGACCCGAGGGTGTCCCCGGCCCCTGTGACGTAGGAGACCGCCAGCTTCTCGTTGGGGTTCAGCTCGCGGTCCGTGACCAGGATCACGTTGTCCACCACGTAGTAGTCCTGCCCTTCCGTGAGCAGGTTGAAGAACCCCTGCTGGGCATCATCGGGGAAGGCGGACTTGTCGCGCGGGTTCACGTAGGCCGTGCCGAACTTGGCGTTCGTGGCCAGGTCGTCGGTGGGGTTCCCGTTGTCGAGCCAGACGTTCAGGCTGTTGCCGGAGGGCCGCGACTCGGGGTTCGTGAGGGTCGTCCCCTGATTCGGGAAGGCGATGCGGCCGGCGGAGAGCGAATCGGGATGGAACATCAGGAAGTAGCGGTTGTTCTGGAACTGCGTGTCCTTGAGCTCGACGGTGTTCGTCTCGATCACGCCCTGCGTGCGCGGGGTGATCGTGAGCCGGCGCTCGGTGGTCTCGCCTTCCTTCTTCGAGGCGATGCCGCGCAGGTCCACGGGCCCCAGCTGGGCGATGCCCTGCACGCCGAAGTTGCCCTTCGTGGCCCCGGCGTTGATGAAGCGCGAGGGCGGCAGCGAGACGGCGATGTCGCCCAGCTCGACGCGCTTCAAAATCTCGTCCTCGTCCCCCACGTAGAAGGCCGACAAGATGTTCTTGTTCTCGAACTCGCGCTCGCTGTTGTAGTCGACCGCCAGGTTGACCTTGCGGCCCACCGTGCCGCGGATGCCGAGCTCGAAGATCTGGTCCAGGTCCAGGTTGAAGTTGTTCCCGGGGAAGCCCGGCGGCCGCAGGTCGGGGTCGAGCGTGGTCTTGCCGCCGCCCAGGGATACGCGCAGCCGGCCGTTCACGTCGAGGGCCGCGGGACCGATGATCGACGTGATCTCCCGGGGCAGCCGCAGCGCCCCGCCCAGCCGCGGCAGCGTGTCGCCCGGCGCCGGAGCCTCGCCCGCCAGACCGGCCATGAGCGCTTGCTGCCAGGCGTCCTGCTCGCGCCGCAGGCGCTCTTCCTGCAGGTAGGTCTCGAGCGCGAAGCTCTCCGGCGCGGCCGGGCGCGGCTGGGAGGAGTCGACGAGGTAGCGTGGGATCAGGCTGACGGTGGACAGGAAGGGCGTGAAGGTGGCGACCGTGTCGGCCGGCGAGGCGCCCGAGAGCAGCCCCGGCGAGACCGCGATCCCGGGTCCGCGCACGGGCTGGGGAGGGGTCGTCAGGACCTGGGCGCGGGCGCTCCCGGCGGCGGCCAGCAGCACCGCGGCCCAGGCGAGGCTCCGCAGCGGGGTTCCCGGGTGACGCAAGCGTACCTCGCGTGACGGTTCGGAGGCCGCGCGGGCGGGTCTGGCGGACGGTCCGGGCCGGCCCGTCCCGACCGCCGGCGGCTGATCCGGTGTTGCGGGGGACGTACGAAGTACGAAGGCTGGTACCTGCCTGCAACCCTGGACGTTGCGTTGCGCGAGGAAGAGGGGCCCCTCGATCCGGGAATATAGACGCCGCGCTTCACGGCCTTCAAGGGAAGCGGCCGCGCCTCGCGGCCGGGAGCCGGGGCGGCTGGAAAGGCCGTCGGGGCGGGCCTACATTCGAGCCATGCGCAGGCGCCCGTGAAGATCCTCTCGCGCTACATCCTCAAGGAGCACATCGGCCCGCTCCTCTTCGGGCAGACCGTCTTCACGGTCGTGCTGATCATGAACCAGGTGGCCCGCAAGTTCGACGAGCTGGCCAAGCGCGACCTGGACTGGCACGTGATCGGGCACTTCTTCGTCCTGACCCTGCCCTTCATCCTGGCCGTCACCTTCCCCATGGGCGTCCTGGTGGCCACGCTGGCGGCCTTCGGGAGGCTCTCGTCCGACAACGAGATCACGGCCATGAAGGCGAGCGGGGTGAGCCTCTACGGCATGCTCACGCCGCTGATGGGCGCGGCCGGCGTCCTCACGCTGGTCATGATCTGGTTCAACCACGCCGTGCTCACGCGCTCGAATCACGAGCTGGCCCGGCTGGAGCAGGACATCAGTCGCACGAAGCCGACCTTCGTGCTGAAAGAGGGGTCGCTGAACGAGCCGGGCGGCTCGGGCAGCTACCGCATGCTGGTGGATCGCGTGGACCGCCGGACGAACCGCCTCTACGGCGTGCGCGTCTACGACCAGAACGATCCGGCGCTGCAGCGCACGATCGTCGCCGACAGCGCGCGCATGTTCTACGACCGGAACGGTCGCGACCTGATTCTCGATCTCCGCAGCGGCACGATCTACGAGCTCAAGGTCGAGAAGCCCGCCGAGCACACGGCCCTGCGCTTCGAGCGCCAGCACCTGATCCTGCGCGACGTGGGCAGCGAGCTGGTCCGCGAGTCGGGGGCCGACGACTACCGCACGGACCGTGAGATGGACCTGCGGCAGCTGCTCACCGAGGTGCGGACCGAGCGCCGGCGATTGGCCGAGTCGGACTCCAGCATGGCCGCCCTCGCCATGCGGGAGCTCGAGCCCTACCTGCGGGGCGACTTCGTGGCACTCAACCGCGCCTCCGGAGGCGGCGGGCTGGAACTGCCGGCCGAGCAGGCCAAGGCCACCTTGCGGGGGCTCGAGCGCGGCACGCAGCAGCGCGAGTACGCCCGGCGCCAGGCCAACAAGTTCGACGTCGAGTACCACAAGAAGATCGCCATCCCGGTGGCCTGCCTGGTCTTCGTCGTGATCGGCTCGTCGCTGGGCGTGCGCACCCGGCGCTCGGGCTACGGCTTCGCGATCGGCGTGAGCCTGCTGATCTTCACGGTGTACTACATCTTCCTGATCGGCGGCGAGGATCTCTCGGATCGCCTCTTCGTGCCGCCCTGGGTCGCGATGTGGGGGCCCAACATCCTGTTCACCGTGCTGGGCGTGATCCTGTTCCGCCGTACCCTCAACGAGCAGACCGGATTCCTGCGCCGCCGCCGGCTTCAAGCGGGTCGCGGTCCGCTGCCTCCGCCCCCGGCCGCCGACCGCCGGCGCGACGTGCCCGAGCCGGCCGGCGTATGAGGCCGGCGCGCGAACGTTTCTCGCGCCCCCGGCTCCCGGCGGGCCCGTTCCTCCTCGATCGCTACATCCTCCGCGAGTTCTTCCGGATCCTGCTGCTGGCGGTCGTCGCCAGTACGCTCGTCTTCGTGTTGATCCACCTGATCGACCACATCGACGACTACCTGGACCACGACGCGACGTTCGGCGAGGTGGGGCGTTACTACCTGTACCTGCTGCCCTACAACGCGATCATCACGCTCCCGATGGCGATGCTGATCGCCACGCTGCTCACGATGGGCGAGCTCGGACGGCACCAGGAGCTGACGGCCATGAAGGCCGCCGGACGATCGCTCTACCGGATCGTGGCCCCCGTCCTGGGCACGGCGTTGGTCATCAGCCTGGGAGTGCTGTGGATCGGCGAGACGGTCGTCCCGCGGCTGAACGCGCGCGCCTCCGACGTCGAGGAGGTGGACATCAAGGAGCGGCGCAACGACTACCGGGACTACCGTTCCGACTTCCCCTACAAGAACGACGCCGGGTACGTGTTCCTGATCCGCTCGCTCTTCGCGAACGAGAAGACGGGAGCCAGCGCCGACCAGGTCGCGGTGGAGCGGCGGCTGCCCGACGGGGGCTTCGTCCGCATCTACTCGCCGAAGATGTACTGGGAGCCCGAGCAGCGGCGCTGGGTGCTGACCGACGGGTACTACCGCTACTTCACGCCGCGGGGCGAGGAGCGCAGCTGGCACTTCGCGTTCCTGCGTTCGCCCGCCTTCCGCGAGACGCCGCAGGACTTCCTGCAGCGCCCCCGCGAGCCCGAGGAGATGGGCTACCTCGAGCTGGCGCGCTACATCGACCGCAAGGAGCGCACGGGCGGCGACGCCACGCGCCACAAGGTGGACCTGAACATGAAGCTCGCCTATCCCTTCGCGAACTTCGTGATCGTGCTCTTCGGAGTCACGCTGGCCGGCCGCTCGGTGAAGGACCCCGGTGCCGCGCTGGGCTTCGGGCTGGCGCTCTTCCTCTGCATCCTGTTCTGGATGTCGATCAAGGTCGGTCAGGGGATCGGCTACGGAGGCGGGCTGCCGCCCTGGAGCGCGGCATGGCTGGCCAACATCGTGTTCGGGACGATCGGGCTCGGGCTCATGCTACGGGTCAGGACGTAGCCGGGCGAGCCGCTCGGTTACGCGCCCGGCACGACCCGCACGCGCACGCGCTGGGCGACGTTGTTCCCGTACCCCTGCTCGTTCCAGACCGGCTCCAGCGGCTGGACGTGGCCCGCCGCGTCGGTCGCCCGAGCGACCAGCGTGTGCCCCCCCGGCTCGCTCGGCGACCACACGAAGCGCCACGGCACGGCCGCGACGGGCGACGCGGACCGCCCGAGCGTGGCAGCGGCCCAGGCCCCGCCCCCGTCCGAACTCACCTCCACGCGCGCGACGGGCCCCGTTCCGGACCAGGCGCTGCCGGTCACTTCCACGGGCCCGGACCCCACCTCGGATCCGTCCGCGGGCCGCGCGATCGCGGCCCGCACGCGCATCAAGCTCACGGGAGCCCCGTCGGGCGCGGCCGCGTCACCCTTGTAGACGTACTTCTCGGTCTGGTAGTGGCCCTCGAAGGGCCGCTCGAGCGCGGAGATCCGCACCAGCCACTTCACGGAGGCGACCCCGTACCAGCCGGGCACGATCAGCCGCAGCGGATGGCCGTGGTCGGCAGACAGCGGCTCGCCGTTCATCTCCCAGGCGAGCAGCACGTGCTCCCGCCGCGCGGCCTCGGCCGGGAGGCTGCGCTCGAAGGCGACCGCGCGCCCCGGCGCGACCTCGCCGCGATCCGACCCGGCGAAGAGGATCTCCACCGCCTCCGGCGCCAGGCCGGCACGGTCCAGGACGCCCACCAGCGGCGTGCCCTTGAAGCGGGCCGTCCCGACCGCGCCGTAGCGCCAGGGCGTCCCGCCGGGGGCGGGACGCATGAGCGTTCGGCCGTTTCCCGCGCACTCGAGCGTCGCCGTGACGCTGCGCCGGGGCAGCGCCCGGAGCTCGCCGAGCGAGAGCTCCAGCGGACTCCGCACGAGCCCGTCCACGCGCAGGCGGAAGCTCTGAGCGTCGAGCGCCGGCACGTCGAAATGGTTCCGGACGTAGAAGGACGGGATCGGCGTGAAGGACGCGGCCAGCGCCGCCAGCGGAGTCTCGGCGTTGAACGGCCGCAGCTCGACCGGGATCAGGTCCTGCGCCGCCACGGTCCGACGTCGTGAGGGTGGGTCGCCGGCCCCGCGGCGGCGAGCGCGCGCAGCGCGTCGTCCAGGAAAGTCGAGGCGGCCCGGTCGGGCTCGCGCTCCAGCGCGGCGCGCTGGTGGCCATCGGCCGCGGCCGTCGCGGCGAGCTCGCCGAGCGGCCCGGCGGCGCCCAGCGTCCGGGCCAGGAGCGCGCGCACGGCCCCGCCTCCGATCTCGGGCAGATCGGCGGCCAGCTCGTGGGCGAAGGTGAGCAGCGTGTCGGCCACGAGCACCCGCATGGCCCGCTCGGGCCGGCTGCCGAGCGGATCCTGCCGCACGGCCGCGGCGCAGACGCGCAGCGCCGCCCGCACGACCTCGGCCAGAGCCGCGAGGCGGCGGACCGCGCTCGCCGGCACGCCCAGCGCGCGGCCGTCGGCCGCCGCGATGCGCGCCAGCGGATAGGGGGCGCCCTCCGCCAACGCGGCCAGCACGGCCGCGCGCGCCTCGGCCGGCCCGCGGAGCCGGGCGGCGAAGACATCCAACAGGTCGTTCGCCAACTCGGGGCCGAAGCCGGTCGCTCCGCCCGCGACGGTTCCGGCGGCGCCGGCCCGGGGGCCCGCGCTGGCTCTCATGCGCCGAGCAGCTCGCGGACGACGGCCGGCGCTCGCTCAAGCGCCTCGTCGAGGCGCTCGACGTCCTTCCCGCCGGCCTGGGCCAGCGTGGGCTTCCCGCCTCCGCTGCCGCCCACGATCGCCCCGATCCGCTTCACGACGTCCACCGCCGAGATGCGCCCCGCGCGGGCCAGGTCGTCGGTGACGAGAGCCAGGATCGCGGCCTTGCCGTTCAGCTCCGCTCCGATCACGGCCACGCCGGAGCGCAGCTTGCCGCGCATCGCGTCGCCGATGGCGCGCAGGTCGTCCATGCTGACGGGCTCCGCGCGGTAGGTCACGATCGCGGTCCCGTTCACGTCGATCCGGTTGCGCAGCAGGTCTCCGTCGCCCCCCAGCGCCGCCTGGCGCACGGACGCCAGCTTGCGCTCGGCGTCGCGGCGCTCCTCCTGCAGGCGCTGGACGCGCTCCGCGACGGCGTCGGGAGCCGCCTTGAGGGCCTCGGCCGCGGCGGCCAGCACGTCCTCGCGGGAGCGGAACCAGGCCAGCGCCCGCCGGCCCGTGACGACGTGGATGCGCCGCACGCCGCCCGCCGCCGACTCCTCGCGGACGATCCGCACCGGGCCGATCTCGCCCGTGCGCAGCACGTGGCAGCCGCCGCAGAGCTCGCGCGACACGCCCGCGCCGACCGTCACCATGCGGACGACGTCGCCGTACTTCTCTCCGAAGAGGGCCATCGCGCCCCGCGCGCGCGCCTCCTGGAAGGGAAGCAGCTCCTTGTGCACCTCCAGGTCCGAGAGCACCAGCTCGTTCGCCTCGTCCTCGAGCGCGCGCAGCGTCTCCTCGCGCAGCGCCTCGGGGTGCGTGAAGTCGAAGGTCATCTTGTCGGGCGCCACCAGCGAGCCGGCCTGACGCACGTGCTCGCCCAGCTTGCGGCGCAGCAGCGCGTGCAGCAGATGGGTCACGGTGTGGTGCCGCTCGGTGTCCAGGCGGCGCTCGCCGTCCACCCGCGCCACCACCGCCGCGCCGGGCACGACGGCCGCCGCGGAGCCTTCCTCGAGCCGCGCCACGACCACGAAGGCCGGCTGCTCCGTCCCCCCCACCCGGAACGCGTCCTCGACGCGCAGGCGGAATCGGGAAGCGGCCCCGGCCGCGCTCTCGATGGTTCCGGTGTCGCTCACCTGTCCGCCACCCGCAGCGTAGAACGGGGACTCCTCGAGAAGCAGCTCGAACGCCTGGCCGCCGGCGTCTTCCCCGTCGCGCGCGACCCACGCGATGCGCGTCGCGATCTCGAGCCCGCCGACCTCGCGGTAGCCGACGAAGCGCGTCGCCGGCAGGTCGGCCGCCTCGCGCACCGGCTCCCCTGCATCTCCCTCCGCGGGAGCGCCCGCGCCGGCGCCGGCGCGGAACCTGTGGGCCGCCCGGGCGCGCGTGCGCTGCTCCTGCATGAGCTCCTCGTAGCGCTCCCAGGCGATTGCGGCGCCGCGCTCGCGGGCCATGAGCTCGGTCAGGTCCGGTGGAAAGCCGTGGGTGTCGTAGAGCTTGAAGACCACGTCGCCCGGGATCTCCTCGCCCGGCCGGAGCCCGCCCAGGGTCTCCTCGAAGACGGCGATGCCCAGATCGATCGTCTGCAGGAAGCGCTCCTCCTCGGCGCGGACGATCAGGCGGATCTCGTCCGAGCGGGCTTCGAGCTCGGGGTAGGGACGGCGCATGATCTCCGCCACCACGGGCACGAGTCGCTCGAGCAGCGGTTCGCGCGCGCCCAGGAGCCAGGCGTGGCGGATCGCCCGACGCGCGATCCGGCGCAGCACGTAGCCACGGCCCTCGTTGCCGGGGTAGACGCCGTCGGCGATCAAGAAGGTCACGGCGCGCGCGTGGTCGGCGATCACGCGCATCGAGACGCCGGACTCCTCGTCGGCCTCGTAGGGGCGGCCGACGATCTCGGCGGTGCGCTCGAGGATCGGGCGGAAGAGGTCGGTGTCGTAGTTGGAGAACACACCCTGCAGGACCGCGGTCGCCCGCTCGAGGCCCATCCCCGTGTCCACCGACGGCCGCGGGAGATCGGTCAGCGTCCCGTCGGAGGCGCGGTTGTACTGCATGAAGACCAGGTTCCAGAGCTCGAGGAAGCGTCCGCAGTCGTGGGCCGGGGTGCAGTCCGCGCGGTCGCAACCATGCTCGGGACCCCAGTCGTAGAAGACCTCCGAGCAGGGGCCGCAGGGTCCCGTCTCGCCCATGGCCCAGAAGTTGTCCTCGTCCCCCATGCGCAGGACGCGCTCGGGCGGCAGCCCCGCCAGGCGCTGCCAGAGCCCGTGCGCCTCGTCGTCGCGCTCGTGCACGGAGGCCCAGAGCCGCCCGGGCGGGAGCCCGAGCTCGCCGGTCACGAACGCCCACGCCAGCCGGATCGCTTCTTCCTTGAAGTAGTCGCCGAAGGAGAAGTTGCCGAGCATCTCGAAGAAGGTGTGGTGGCGCGGGGTGCGGCCCACGTTCTCGAGGTCGTTGTGCTTGCCGGAGACGCGCAGACACTTCTGCGCGGTGGCCGCGCGCGCGTAGCTCCGCCGCTCCTCTCCCAGGAAGAGGTTCTTGAACTGGACCATGCCCGCGTTCGTGAAGAGCAGCGTGGGGTCGTCCGCGGGGACGAGCGAGGAGGACTCGACGATCGTGTGCCCGTGGCGGCGGAAGAAGTCCAGGAAGCGGCTGCGGATCTCGTCGGCGGTCATCGGCGCGTGGATGGGTTCCGGAGGATTCGGCACAGTCGTGCAATATACCCGACCGACGCCGCGCCGAGCCATGCGGCGGGCCGGAGGCCGGGCAGGGTTCGAAACGTGCAAGACGGCGCGCGCCCGGAAGTCCAACCTGACCCGTTCCCGGCGCCGCGCGCGTGACGCGCTCCGGCCCGCGATCCTCGTCACCGGCCGGCGCCCATGGTGCAGCTCGTCCTGGTGGTCGGGCAGGCGCTCTTCGCGACCCTCGCCATCGCGGGCAAGCTCGCGCTGCGCGAGCTGCCCGCACCCCTGCTCGTCCTCTTCCGGGTCTGGGGTGCGGCGGGCGCCTTCCTGCTCCTGCGCCGTCGCGCGGGGCTCCCGGGCATCCGCGCGGGCCGCGACCTGACCCGCGTCGCGCTCTACAGCCTGCTCGGCGTGGTCGGCAACCAGCTGCTCTTCGCGCAGGGGCTCGCGCACACGACGGCGATCAACGCGAGCCTCCTGATCACGACCGTGCCCGTCTTCACGCTGGCGATCGCCCTCGCGCTGCGGCAGGAGCGGGCCAGCCACCTCAAGGTGGTGGGCCTGGCGCTCGCGCTGGGGGGTGCGCTGGCGCTGGTGGGGCCGGGGGGGCTCGACCTCTCCGCGCGCCACGCCCTCGGCAACGCCCTGATCGCGCTCAACGCCCTCTGCCACGCCGCGTATCTCGTCCTCTCCAAGGATCTGCTGCGGCGCTACCCGCCGCTGACGGTCGTCACCGGGGTCTTCGCCTGGGGAGCCGTGGGCGTCCTCCCGTTCGGGCTTCCTGCGCTGCAGCGCACCGACCTGGCCGCCGTGCACGCGGCCACCTGGCTCGCGGTCCTCTACATCATCGCGGTTCCCACCGTGGCCGTGTACTGGCTCAACCTGTGGGCCCTCGAGCGCGCGGAGTCCAGCCGGGTGGCGATCTACGTCTTCGTCCAGCCGCTCGCGACCGTGTTGATCGCACCCGCCCTGCTGGGCGAGCGGCTCGAGCTCGAAACCGCGCTGGCGGGGCTCGCGATCCTGGCGGGGATCCTGCTGGTCACGCTGGAACGAGAGCCGCGGCCCGCGCGGGATGCGCTGGAAGAAGCGTCGCTTTGAGAGGAGGGGTCGCCGGCGGCGACGGGGGGCCGCTGGACGTCGGGCTGGGGTGTGGGGACGGAAAGCGCGGGGCGCGGGCTACGCGGCGGGGGGTGGACGCCACACGTAGCGCTCGAGCGGGGTGCCGTCGAGCGCGCAGCGCACGGCCGTGGTCACGCCGATCAGGCGCACGGTGACGCTCGCGTTGCGGGCGGCCTCGGCGAAGCGGCCGAGGGTCTCGAGCCCGGCGCTGGAGGCGCTGCCGACGGCGCTCAGGTCGAGCCAGAGGATGGGCTCGGCCTCGCGCACGTTGCGGAAGGCCTCCACGGCGCGCGCCGCGGCGGCCCCGTCGAGCACGGGCTCCAGCGCGAAGAGAAAGACCGAGCGGCGTCTCCTCGCGGATGTCTGTGGCCGGAACATCGCGCCCCAAGATCGCAGGCGGGTGTGACGGCTTCCCCACGAACGTCCTGCGTCTTCGTCAAGCCGGGGACTCCCCCATCACATCGCCTGTGCCATGTGCTGGCCCGGGGCCGGAGAACCCTCCCTGCGCCGGTTTCCCGGTGGGGACTCGTCGCCCCAGGGAAGCCGTCGGCGCAACGCATCCCGCGCGTGCTCGAGCTCCCGGCCGGTCCGGGCGGCGTCCCAGTTCAGCTCGCGCGCCATGAGCGCGGCGCAGCTCTCCAGGGCGCGATCGCCGGGAGCGCCGCCGAGGGCCAGCTCCGTGCGCCTCGAGACCACGTCGTCCAGGCGCATGGCGGCCTCCATCCGGACGGCGTGCACGACCTCGGCCCCGATGACCGGCGATCCTTCGCGGAGCGGCTCGGCGAGGGAAGGGTCCTCCGCGGCCAGGCGCAGCACCTCTGCGTAGCCCGAGCCGTGGTTGGCGAGCAGGTGCACGAGCGCGTCCTCGGGCGCGGCGGCCGGGCGGCTCGCGCGCTTCGACGCCAGCCATTCGCCGAAGGGGCTCACGTCCCCGCCCGGAAGCGGCGGCCCGGGCGCGTGGCTTCCGGCGGGCCGGCCCAAGCGCTCGGCGGCGAGTCGGACGGCGCGCTCGGCAACGGCCCTGGCCGTCGTCCACTTCGTGCCGACCAGGCTGATCAGCCCCGGCACCCCATCCTCGCGCCCGTGGTCGATGACCCGCGAGCGCTTGAGGAGCTCCACCTCGCCGTCGGGCGGCGAGCCCGGGCTGCGGGGCAGCAGCCCCCCGTAGACGGCGAGCACGTCGCGCTCGTCCAGCGTGGCGGGCGGGTAGGCTTCGGCGACCTCGTCGAGGAAGAGGCGCACGTCCCCGCGCGTGATGCGAAAGCCTTCCGGCGAGCCGTCGTAGGGCAGGTGGCGCGTCCCGAGCAGCGAGTAGCCGCGCCAGGGAACGATGAAGAAGAGGCGCCGGCCCTTGTGGACCCAGGCGTCGCGGTCGCGGAAGCGGGCCGGACCCGGGATCCCCAGCTCCCGGTCCGGGAGGATCTGACGGGTGAGCAGGTTGAAGCCCTTCGAGGTCAGGAACCGCGGCTCCGCGGCGAGATCCGCGAGCGGACGCAGCGCGGCGTCGGCCCAGGGACCGGCCGCGTTCACGACGATCCGCGCGGGGATCTCGACCTCGTCCCCGGTGAGCTGGTCCCGGGCGACCACGCCCGACACCCGGCGGCCCTCGCGCAGGTAGCCGACCACCTCGGCGTGGTTGGCGAGGCGCGCACCCGCCCGGCAAGCGGACTCCAGAAACGCGATCAACAGTCGCTCGGAGCTCCGCACCTGCGCGTCGTGCCAGAGGGCCCCGCCCGTGACCCCCACCGCGGGCAGCCCGGGGGCGAGCCGCAGAAGCTCGGCACGCGACACGACGCGCCCGCGAGGGATCCGGCGACCCGGGTCGTCCGATCCGTTCAGCCCCAGCCCGACCAGGTCGGCGATGGCGAGTGCCGCGGCGTGGGCCGCCTTGCCCCGTGGGCCGTGGCCGTACACGGGGATCGCGAAGGGCAGCGGGGCGACCAGGTGGGGGGCCAGGTCCAGGAGCGTGCGGCGCTCCCGGATCGAGTCGCGCATGCGCCGCAGATCGCCGTGCTGGAGGTAGCGCAACCCGCCGTGCACGACGCGCAGGCTGTTCGCCGAGGTGGCGTGCCCGAAATCGCGACCCTCGAGCAGGCCGACGGTGAGCCCCCGCCGGGCGGCCTCCCGCGCGACGCAAGCGCCGTAGATGCCGCCGCCCACGACCGCCAGGTCGTGGGTGCGGCCGGCCATGCCCTGCAGATCGCGCTTCACGGCGAGGCCTCGCGCAGCGCGGCGGCGGCAGGGTCGAACCGCGGAACCACGTCCCGCGGGGCCACGCGCGCCGGGGCGGCGACCGCGGATGCGGGAGCCAGGAACGCGCGCTTCCAGAGCTGGAAGACCATGAGCGCCCACAGCACGTGGCTGTGGTTCGCGCGTCCTTCCTCGTGCTCGCGCACCCAGCGCCCGACGGTCGCGGGATCGAAGAGACCTTCGCGGGTCAGCGCCGACTCGGACAACAGGTCGTGCAGCAGGTCGTTCCACTCGCCGGTGAGCCAGGTCTTGAGCGGGATGCTGAAGCCCTGCTTGCCGCGGCGCAGGATGGCGGGCGGCAGCGCGTCGGCGTAGGCGCGCTTGAGGATGTGCTTGCGCTCGCCGTTCCGGAGCTTGAGCGCGCTCGGCATGCGCGCGACCAGGTCGAGCATCTCGTTGTCCAGGTACGGCACGCGGGTTTCGATCGACGCCGCCATGCCCATCAGGTCGACCTTGACAAGGATGTTCTCGGGCAGGTAGAAGCGCGTGTCGCAGAAGAGCTGCCGCTGCAGCCGGTCGCCGCCCGCGTTGTCCAGGTAGGCGAGGATCAGCTCCCCGCACTGGCGCTCCAGAGCCGCGTGGACGTCGGGAGGGTAGAGCGCGCGCCGCTGCTCGGGCGAGAGGAACGTCATCCAGCGCATGTGCTCCCAGGCGCGAGGCAGCGCCGCTCCCTCGAGGAAGCGCGGGAGCGTGTTGCGAAGGCCGCGCTTGGCCGTCGAGGGCGGGAGCAGGCGGCCGAGCCGCGCCAGGCCGCGGCGCGCGGAGTCCGGCAGCAGGTCCACGGTCCAGCGCGCCAGGCGGTCGGCCTGGTAGGCGTCGTAACCCGCGAAGAGCTCATCCCCTCCGTCGCCGGCCAGCACGACCGTCACCTCCCGCCGCGCGACCTTGGAGACCAGGAGGGTCGGGAAGACCGAGAAGTCCGCGATCGGCTGATCCATGTGGTGCACGACTTCCTCGAGCAGGTCGCGGTAGGAGGGGTCCAGCACGGTCTCGCGGTGCTCGGTCCCGCAGTGGCGCGCCACGAGGCGCGCGAAGGGCAGCTCGTCGTAGCTCTGGTCGCGGAAACCGATCGAGAAGGTTTTCACCGGGCGGTCCGAGGCCCGACTCATGGCGCTGACCAGGATCGAGGAGTCGATCCCGCCCGAGAGGAAACTGCCCAGTGGCACGTCGCTGACCATCTGCCGCTCGACCGCACGGTCGAACGTCTCTCGCAGGCGGGCCGCCCACTCGGCCGGCGACGACTCGGCGTCACGGTCGTCGCCGGAGACCGCGTCGTCGAGGCTCCAGAAGCTTCCCTGCCGGACCTCACCCTCGGTCCACGTGAGCCATCCGCCGGGGGGCAGCTTCTTCACGTCGGCCAGCAGCGTCCACGGGCTCGCCGTGTACTCGAAGGTCAGGAGCTGGTCGAGCCCCGCCAGGTCCAGCTCGCGCCGGCTCCCGTCCGCGGCCAGGATGCTCTTCACTTCCGATCCGAAGGTGAGGACGCCGTCGCGGACGGCCCAGAAGAGGGGCTTGATCCCCATGCGGTCGCGCACGAGCAGCAGCCGCCGCCGCGGCGCGTCCCAGAGCGCGATGGCGAAGATCCCGTTCAGCTCCCGGGCGAAGTCGGGTCCCAGCTCCTCGTAGAGGTGGGGGATCACCTCCGTGTCGCTGCGGGTGCGGAAGCGGTGCCCCTTCGCCTCCAGCCCGTCGCGCAGGGCGGCGAAGTTGTAGATCTCGCCGTTGAAGACGATCTGGACCTCGCCGGTCTCGTTTCCCATCGGCTGCCAGCCGCCCTCCACGTCGATGATCGCCAGCCGGCGCATGCCCAGACCCACGCCGGGGGCGACGTGGATGCCCTCCCCGTCCGGGCCGCGGTGGGCGAGCGTCCGGCACATCTGACGCAGGATCGCCGGATCCGGCGCGCGTCCTCGCGTGGCGATGCCGCAGATCCCGCACATCAGTTCCTCCCTCGTGCGCGCTTGCGCCGCTGCATGCCCCACTGGTGGACCACGAAGGGCACCGGGCTCTCGAGTCGTCCGTAGTCGTGGAGCCGCACCCGGGGGTCGCGCAGCGCCGTCTCGAGCCAGCCCATCGGGCGTCCGAGGTCGATCGCGCCATCGATCGCGAAGCCGAAGCTGCCCGCGCGCGCGACCTCGTCCACGAACGGCAGCGGGTCCGTGCCCCGCAGGACCCGGATCCCGCGGCGGCGCGCTTCCTCGAAATGCCGCACCCGCGGCCAGAAGAGCGGCCGCCCGCTCTCGTCCCCCAGGCTGAAATCGGACCCCGGCCCCGAGGCCAGGATGCCGCTGAGCATGCGCCCGCGGCGGAAGAGCCACTTGCCCGCGCCCCACGGGATGGCGTGCGGCCGCTCCATCGCCCGGGCCCGCCCCAGCACGTCGAGCAGGGGCCTGCCGTCAAGGAAGCGCTCGCGCGTGCCGAAGACCAGGACTTCGAGGCCGTCCGAGGTCGCCACTTGCCGGCCGCCGACCAGCACGAGCGTCCGCGCGCCCTTGCGCGCCAGCAGAGCATGCTCTTCCAGGGTGGTCTCGAACGTCCACTCCGCTGCGGCGTCCGGCACGCCGACCCCGTCCCTTCGCGCACGGGCCCGTCCGGCGAGCTCGGTGAAGCGGTCCTCGCCCTCCCCTTCGGTGAGGAGCAGCACGCCCCGGGCGTCCGCGCCGCCGCTCGCCGCGGCGAAGTTCGCGGCCGCCGAGTCGAGGAACGCCCCCAGGTCGAAGCAGTCGTGGATGTGGGCGTGGGCGTCCACCAGCGTGCGGCCGTTGCCGCCGGGTGCGTGGCCGGCCGGGGCCGGTATCGGATCGAGGGAGCGGATCACGGGCGGGAAGGCGCGCGGAGGTAGCCGGGCCGCGAGGGCACGAAGCCCATCAGACACCCATCAGTGCACGACCTTCTCGGGATGCGGGGCGCCGCGTCCCCGGCCCCGGCGCGCGCGGTCGTGGCGGCCTCGAGACACGGGCGCGGGCTCGAGCAGGGCCAGCAGCTCGCGATAGGCCGTCTGCCTGCGCTCGTCGCTGTACTCCGAGCGCAGGATCTCCGTGGCGCCGCGGACGACCTCTTCCCGGCGGGCGTCGTCGAGGAGTGCCGTCAGGATACCCCCCGCCAGGCCCTCGGGGTCCGGGGGCGTGAGGATCGCGCAGCGCGGATCCAGGAGCTGGGTGTGGACCATCGAGTTCGTGGCCACCACCGGACGGCCGGAGTTCAGGTACGAGAAGAGCTTGCCCGGAGGGTTGATGCCCCGCACGCGCGGCGAGACCAGCACGTCGCAGGCCGCCATGAAGGCCGGCATGTCCGACTGGGGGCGCATGGGCAGGAGCAGCAGGTCGGCCTCCGCACCCACCTCGCGGGACAGGCGGGACAGGTCCTGGATCTCCTCGGCGTTGCCGCCCACGCATACGAACTTCGCCGCCGGCAGGCGGGCCGTCACGAACGGGACCGCGCGCACCAGCAGGTCCAGGGCCTGGAGCGGCACGAAGGATCCCGTGTAGAGGATGACCCGGTCCTCGTCCCGCAGCCCGAGCTCACGGCGCAGCGCCCGGCCGTCCTCGGGCCGCGCCTCGGCCCCGAGCGTGAAGCGATTCAGGAGCGTGACGACGCGCAGGTCCGGCACGGCGCGCCGGGCCGCCTCGGCGACGCCGGGGGAGATGGCGACAACCGCCCGCGCGCGCCGCAGCGCGAAACGCTCGATCCAGCGGAACACGCCCACGACCCACTCGCGGTCGCTGAAGCTCCAGTCCCGAATCTGCAGCGGCAGGCTGGAGTGCATGTCGTAGACGATCGGGATGCGGAACAGCGGCCCCACGAGCGCGGCCAGGAAGGCTCCCTCCTCGTGCGCGTAGAGCATGTCGTAGCGGTCCCGCGACAGGCGGCGAAGCAGGCTTCCGAGCAGCAGCAAGTCGAACCAGATCTTGCGGTACGAAGGGCCCTGCGAGATGTGGCTGGCGAAGTGCGGCCCGCCGGAACGGAATACCTGGCCTTCGAAATCGGGAGGCGGCGCCCCCACCGGATAGGTCAGGACGTCCACCCGGTGGCCCATCGCGGCCAGGTCCTGCGCGCGGTGATAGGCCGAGAGCGGCGTGCCGCGCGCCGAGTAGAACGCCTGGGGCACCAGCATCAGCACGCGCATCCGATCACACCTCCCAGAAGGTCGCGAGGCGCGCCCCGGCCCGCCCCAGCAGCGATCGAAAGCCTTCCGAACGAAGAAACCGGTACTCGTCGAACCGGGGGCAGCTGCCCGGCTTCTCCAGGTCGGCCGCCCGCGTGCCGGGATGGCACACCATCTCGGCCGGCGAGCCGGCCGCGCGCAGCAGATCCACCCGCCGGGCGCCCTCCGGCAGGCTGAGGACCCGCGCCAGGTCGAAGGTCCCGGCGGGGTAGCGGAGCGCCGTCGCGGCGAGCTTGCGCCGGAAGCGGCGCGCGAGGCGCCGGCGGACCAGCGCCGAGAGCGCGGACAGCGGACGCACTCCGTCGAGCGGCGCCCCTGCCTCGAGGGTGCAGCGCACGCGCTCGATGCCGAACTCCCCGGCCAGCCCGATCACGATCTCCGCGACACCCGGGAGCTGATGCAAGTGCTTGTGGCTGTCCAGGTGCGAGATCTGAACGCCGGCGTCGCGCACGCGCGCGATCTGCGCGCGCAACTCGCCCTCGACCTCGCGCGGGTCCAGCCGTCCCGTGAACGCCCGCAGCGCTTGCGCGCGCTTGCGCCGGAAGGCGCCCCCGGGCCCCAGCGAGGGCGCCCGCGTGAGCGTGGGGCCCTCGCAGAGGTTCAGGTGCACGCCGAAGCTGGCGCGGCGGCCGCGGGCTGCGGCCTCGCGCAGCGCCAGCTCCGTCGCGGGCATGTTGGGGAGGATGGTCGTGCTGGTGACCACGCCCGCGTCGATGCAGTCCAGGATCCCGCGGGTGATCTCGGCCGTCTCGCCGAGATCGTCGGCGTTCACGATCAGCGTCGTGGCCGGGCGCGCGGGGTCTCCGCTCTCGTGCTTCTCAGCGACGCCCGGGACCCCGGCGGCGGCGCGGGAGACGGGGCTGGACGACGCTGCCGTGCGCACATCGCCCTCAGGCGGCCGTGCGCCGGGGATCGGCCTCCGCGCTGATCATCGAGGAGACGGTCCGCCGCAGCCCCTCGAGGAAGTCCACGCGCGGCTCGTATCCCAGCGCGTTGCGCGCCGCGCCGATGTCCGCGTAGGAGTGCGGAACGTCGCCGGTCCGCGCCGGCCTGAACTCGGGGGACACCTGGGTGCCGAGGATGTCGCCCAGCGCGCGCACGAGCTCGAGGATCGACACCGGAGCGCCGGCGGCCACGTTGAACGTGCTCCCCACCACCCCGTTGCCGCGGTCGCAGGCCGCGAGGTTGGCGCCGACCACGTTGTCCACGAAGGTGAAGTCGCGAGTCTGCGTCCCGTCGCCGTAGACCACCGGCGACTGGCCGTTGAGGAGCGCGTGGACGAACCGCGGGATCACGGCCGAGTACTCCGACCGCGCGCTCTGCCGCGGACCGAACACGTTGAAGTAGCGCAGCATGACGGTTTCGAAACCATAGACCTGCGTGAAGGCGTGGCAATAGGCCTCGGCCGCGAGCTTGCTCACCGCGTACGGTGAGAGCGGGCTCGTGACCATCGTCTCGCGCTTGGGCAGCGCGGCGTTCGTGCCGTAGACCGACGAGCTGCTCGCGTACACCAGCCGACGCGTGCCCGCATCGCGCGCCGCGGACAGAACGTGGAGCGTGCCGGTCACGTTGACGTCGTTCGTCGTGAGAGGATCGGCGACGGAGCGCGGAACGGAAGGCAGGGCCGCGTGGTGCAGCACGCAGTCGACACCCTCCATCGCCTCGCGCACGCTGGGGTAGCTGCGCACGTCGCCTTCCACGACCTCCGCGTCGGGGAGAGCGGCGAGGTTCTCGCGCGAGCCGGTCGAGAAGTTGTCCAGGATGCGGACCTTCTCGCCGCGCCGCAGGAGGGCTTCGACGATGTGGGAGCCGATGAAACCGGCTCCGCCGGTGATCAGGTAAAGTGCCATTCCCTCCTCTCTCGGCCGGAGCGCCGGACGCTCGCTCTCGAGCGGCACGGCGAGGGCACGAGGATCGTGCCGGGGACGGCAGGCCCGCGCTCGTCGCGCCCCGTCCGCCGCCACCCTTCCGGCGAGGCGGCGCAGCCGACGCTCGACGGAAGGAAAATCCCGTGACGCGACCGGAGTGGGTCCGGCCGCGACCGCGTGGGGCCTAGTTTCGGTGGGAATGACCCGCTGAGCCATCGCCTGCTGGTAGGACGCTCCGCGGCCGCTGGTCGTAACCCCGCGCAGCCGCTTGACCTGCCGGCGATTTCCGCGATCCGTCACCACGTCCCGTTCGACAGCCACCCCTCGCGAATCCGTTCTGCGGCACCCACCGCCGGGAGCCCCGCCGGTCCATCCCGAACGTCCACCCCGCGGTACGGGGTTCCGTTCAACCCCATTATAGATGGGGTTTCGTCCCCCGAGCGCAATGGCGCGTATGACCGACTTTCGGACAGGTGGTCCCGGGGCGTGTTTCCTCAGGGTTTGTGAGGAACCGCCCGGGCCGTCGATCTACGACGAAGGAACGACGAGACCGGTACGACCGGACCTCCATCGTGACTCGACGGTTGCCGCCATGGAGTTTAACTTCCTCGGAGGGAGGTGGGTCTGATGCCCGACGATGGCGTCATCCGGGTAGGGGCGCCGGTCGGGCATTCTTGCGATTCTCCCCGCGCCGATTCACTCGAGTCGAAGGTGACGAAGCTCATGCATCGCAGGTGGACTCTCGCGTTGACCGGCTGGATCGCTGCCGCGGCTCTTCTCGCCGCTCCCGCGGTCGCCCAGGATCCCGCGACGCAGGGGCAGTGGACCGCGCCCTTCGCCTGGCCGCACGTGGCGATCCACATGGCGGTGCTTCCCAACGGCAAGGTGTACACCTGGGAGCGCGGCGACTCGCTGGCGATCCCGGGCCAGGGCTTCGCGCCGGCC
>DATBJW010000008.1:0-272444 GCA_036556205.1 Gemmatimonadota bacterium | reverse complement strand
CGATCGTCGCGGAGGCCTTCGACCCGGTACGGGTTCGACGGCGTCAGCACGGTGATGTCGTCGTCGATGAAGCTGAAGTAGGTCGCCGGGTCGTTTCGCGCGAAGGCCGCGTTGAAGGCCTCGATGACCTCCAGGACCTCGGCCTCCGCGGAGGTCCCCGTCTCAGGACGTGTCATGTCTCCTCCCTGTGCCGCCAGCGATGAAGCCGGCCCCGCGATCAGCCCCAGCGCGACGGCGGTCCCGTTGGCGATGGCTTTGAGTGACTTCGTCATCATGGTTCCTCCCGGTCTCCTGGACGCAGTGCCTGGTCCGGGCGTCGTCAGATGCCCAGCAGGTAGGTGAGCTTGAGCAGTGCCACGCGGCTCCGGGATCGGCCCGGGCCGCCGTCTCCCCTGTCGTCCATGACTTCATCCCAGACGAAGAAGAGCTCGGTCCCCTCGCGCAGCAGGAAGTCGAAGCGCAGGTGCAGGCCCACCTGATCGGTGTCGTTGTCGTACTGCAGGAGGCCCGCCATCGAGAGGTGCGTGTTCAAGGAGTAGTCCACGCGCGAGCGCAGCAGGTGCGTGCGAAAGGAGTCCCGCTCCAGGTCTACCGCGCTCGTCTCGTAGAACTGGGAGAGGGTCACGTGGCGGCCCGCTCGCCAGCGCAGCGAGCCTCCGAGATCCGCGCGCGATCCTCCGTAGTAGCCTCCGACCACCGCTCGAATGTCCGCCGACCAGGGACGGCCGGGCTTCGTCGTGACCTGGAGCTCGCCTTCGGTCCAGGCATAGTCGCCGGCGGGGATCAGGACGGAGTGAAAGATCGGGAAGGTGTCGGTCGGGTTTTCGGCTACCCGTCGAAGCGCGACGACGGCGCGGTCATCCGACAGGAGGTCCAGCGCCAGGCTGGCTCCCCCCTCCGCGCTCTGCAGCCCCCCGTCGATCTCCTGGTAGTAGAACCCTTGCAGACCCGGTGTCAGGCGGCGTAGGAAGCCCTGCTCCCAGTACTTCGGAACCGACACGCTGCCGTTCCACTTGCGGATTCCGTTCCGCAGCACGAACCCGGTGGCGGGATCGAACGCCTCCCCCACGACCATGAAACCGGCATCGAAGGCGGTCCGCTCGCCTTCGCGGAAGAGCGAGACCTGAGCCGCGGAGGACTCGCCGCGGCTCGCGTCGCGCCCGTCTCCCAGGATCGTGGACGCGAAGCCTCGCACACCGATGGTGGGCGTCAGGTAGAGCGTGTAGTCGGCGCCCAGCGCCTGCTGGTCGGGGCCGTCGTTGGGTGCGCTGCCGGTAAAGATGGCTCCGACGTACGAGCGGTCCCCGAACCCGGCTCTCACCCTTCCGACCGAGTAGTTCGCTCCTCCGACTGCCGCCGACGACTCCGTGCGGGCGTCGAGCAATCCCACTCCCACGGGGCCCGTACGTCCCGTGAGCTTCCCCCCCAGCAGGATGGGGACGCGCAGCGTGACGCCGCTCGAGTCCTCGGCCAGGCCGATCCGGCGGCTGAAGAAGACCTGCGCCTCGCCAGGTGCGCCGAACTCGAAGGCCCCGGCGTCCTCCAGGAAAAAGTCCCGCTTCTCGGGGAAGAACAGACTGAAGCGGGTCAGGTTGATCTGACGGTCGTCGACCTCGGCCTCCGCGAAGTCCGTGTTGTAGGAGAGCGTGAGTCGCAGGTTGTCGGTCAGCCCGTAGCGCAGGTCGAGGCCGGCCTCTCGAACCTCTTTCTCCGGTTCGGGCTCCGACGCGGCATCCCCGTGCTGGTAGCCCGCCAGCGCGTAGGGCTTGAGGGAGACCTCCCTCCCGCCGCCCGTGATCCCTTCGAACACGTACTTTCGGGCGATCGACACGTTCGTCGTGCCGTAGGCGTAGTCGAGCGGGATGCGCGGCGCGAACAGGGCCTCGTTCGTGCGGATCAGACGGCGGAAGAAGTTGAGCCCCATGACGACGACATCTCTGTTCTCGAAGCGCAGCGTCGAGAACGGGATCTCGATCTCAGCCGTCCAGCCACCCGTATCGATGCGAGAGGCGCAGCGCCAGACGGCGTCCCAATCCGACTCGAAGATGGCGCCCTCTTCGAAGAACTGGGCATCCACGCGCACCCCCAGAGGGTTCGTCGAGAACCAGAAGCCGTTGCGCCCATCGTCGTAGGAATCGATCGCCACCGCGAACTGGTCGTTCTCGGTGATCGTGAAGTCGTCGCGCTTGAGGACCGTGGCGACCATCGCCTCCGGACGCGCGTCCTCGGCGCGCACGCCCAGGTAGAGCGCCCGCGACGTGTAGAGAACGCTCACGACCGTGCGCTGGCTGGGCGGATCTCCCTCGACCGGAGCGCGCTGGATGAAGTCCTCGACGGGCGTGGCGCGCTGCCACACCTCCTCGTCGAGGACGCCGTCGACCTCGGGAGCCTGCTCGACTCGAGCGGGAGCCACCTGTGCGACGGCGCCATCGGCTGCCCCGGCCAGCAGCGCCAGCGCTCCCAGGCGGAGAAGGCTCGACCGTGCCGGGCGCAGGATCGTGAGGGAGGCCCCGCGGACCCGGGATTGCCGCTCCAAGGCCAGGCTCCGTTTGCAGGCTCCGTTCGCACGCGGACTGGACGCGCTCGAAGGACGCGGGCAAGGTGGAGCGAAGCGTGGGGGTACCGCTGTCGAGATCTTGCGAACTTCGGAGGCGGGACGGCGGAAGCCGGGTCTAGGGCTGAAGCTCGGGCAGCTGATCCAGGCGCAAGGTCGCGAGCCGGCGGAGGATCCGCGAGGGGACCGCGCCGAACTCCCGGCGGAATGCGGATGTGAAGTGGCTGTGGGAGGAGAAGCCGACCGAGATCGCCAGGCGCGTCAGGTCCACGCCCTGGTCGAGCGATTCGAGCGCCGCCAGCAGGCGCAACCGGTTCAAGTAGCGATGGACCGGAAGCCCCGTTTCGCGCTTGAAGATCCGGCAGAAGTGGTACGGGGAGTAGCAGGCTTCACGGGCCAGGACTTCGAGCGTCAGCGCTTCGCGGAAGCGCGCGCACAACGCGAGCGTCGCCCGGCCGACCGCCCGGCGATGTGAGACGGCGGTGTGCGGCACGCCCGGTTCGCGAGCCGCGCTCCTCGCCCGCAGCGCTTCGGCCGCGAGCCCGAGGGCGGTCTCCTCGATCTCCACGGCATCGCCCAAGGGGAGGGTCGCGGTCAGCCGCCTGGCCAGGAGGGCTCCGCGCGGCGTCAGGGGTCCGTGCGTGCCGGCGAACGGCCGGCCGGCGTCCGCGGCAGCGGGTCGGGCCAGCTCGTCCAGGGCCTCGTCGTCCACCACGAGGTCGAGACACCGGTCGCCGCCTGGCAAGGGGTGGCTGATGCGGTATTCTTCCCAGCGCGGGTAGAAGACGACCGTGGCCGGGTCGGCCAGGACCTCGCGGCCGTCCACGTGCTTGCGATAGAGTCCGCGGCGCGTGAAGGCCATGGCGTGGTTCACGGACGTCTCGACGCCGCCCGGGGAGCTCTCGGAGGGACGGCAGTCCCAGTCGCTCACGGAGACGCAGGATCCGCGGAACAGGAGATGGAAGTGGGGCACGTCGAGTCCGGGTCGGGTTCGGCCGATCGGGTTCCCCGCAAGCGACGACGGGCGCCGGTTCGCGGCGCCCGTCGGCTTCATCCTGGTGGAGGCGGTGGGAGTTGAACCCACGTCCGAAGACGGTTCCGCGAGAGCTTCTACATGCGTAGTCGGCTTTTGAGTGTCTCCTCCGGGCGTCCCGCCGACGGGGCTACCCGAAGGACAAGCCCGCTCGACCTTCGCGCCGATCCCGCGGGCGCGGACCGGAGCTAGCCTGCTTCAGCGACGCCTCGCGACCGCACCACAGGCGGGGTGCCTGGTCGGAGACGGGTCACCTAACTTTCGTTAGGCGGCCAGAGCCAAGTTGTCGTTGGCAGTCTTGCTTTTCTTCGGACAGTTTAACGAGCTGACCGAAGGTGCTCGGCATGCCGCCCTTGCTTCTCCATCCCCGTCGAAGCCGTTCGCCCCCAACGGGATGAGTCGCAACACGGTGGAACCAAATCTAACCTCCTGTCGGCTCATCCTCAACCCTTTTCACAGGGTCAGGCCTTGCCGCGGCTTTCGGTGGTCGCCTTGCTGGGAGGGGTCCTCTTCCTGGGCGGGGCATCGACGCGCCTGGATTCAGGGATCGTGAGTGCGTGGCCGGCTCTCGATGCGGCCCGCCCGCCCCAGTCCTGCGGCCTGACCACGAAGAGCACCCGCCTGCGACCGGGTGACGTGGCGCTGCTCGTCGTCCATTGCGACGCCGCACCCGAGAGCGTGTCGGTGAGGCTCGCGGGTCAGTCGCTCCCGCTCTTCGGGTTCCCGGAGTCCGGTGGATCGGACGCGTCGGAGAGCTCGCTCGCGGGACTTGTCGGCATCGACGTCGCCGCCCCGACCGGGAAGCGCACGGTCGTGTGGAAGGCGACCTTGCCCGGCGGTCGCGACGAGGGTGGCAACCTCGTGCTGAGCGTCGAGCCGCGCGACTTCCCCACCCAGCGCATCCGCGTCGCCCGCCGCTTCGACGAGCTCGACGCCAGAACGCTGGCGCGGACCGAGGAGGAGCAGCGCCGGCTGCTCGAAGTCCTGAGCGGGCGCTCGCCCGAGCGGCTGTGGCGCGGTCCCTTCGCCGCTCCCGTCTCGGGCTCGGGAAGCGGCTTCGGCTCCCGCCGTGTCGTGAATGGGCGCGCGTCGTCCCCGCACTCGGGGCTCGACCTCGAAGCCGAGCCCGGCACGCCCGTCCTGGCCTCCAACGCGGGCACGGTGGCCCTCGCCGACACCCTCTTCTTCGCCGGCGGCACCGTCGTCCTGGACCACGGTCTGGGATTGTTTACGATCTACAGCCACCTGTCCGAGATCTCGGTCTCGCCGGGGCAACGCGTGGAACGAGGGCAGCCGATCGCGCGCTCGGGCGCCACCGGGCGAGTGACGGGGCCGCACCTCCACTGGGGGGTCAGGCTGGCCGGGGCGCGGGTGGACCCGCTCTCCCTGCTGGCCGCGACCGGCGCCCCGCTCTCCGGCTCGCCGGCGCCGCTCGACGAGACCCCACCGGACGACTGACGCGCGACGAGCGCAGACCTGGAGACCCGTCAAGGAGGACGCTCATGCCGTCACGCCGTACCCCTCGAGGCGCGTACGCCCTGCGGCGGCTGGCCGCGATCGGTTCCGCTCTCGCCTGCGCCCCGTCGCTCCTTTTCGCCCAGGCTCGCTCGGAATCCGGAGAGTCGCCCCCGGTCGAGCGCGTGGAGGTGCGTCCGGCGGAAGCGAAGGTTCCGGGAGGTTCGCCGGTCCGGTTCGAGGCCGTCGCCTACGATGCCCGGGGCCGCGCGCTCCGGGGGCTCCCGGTGCGCTGGTTCGCGGACTCCTACCAGCAGGTCTCGATCGACTCGACCGGCACCGCCGTCGGGCGCGAGGTGGGAACGGTTCGGATCGGCGCGGCGGTCGGCGGGAAGGTCGGCACGGGGCTCCTGACCGTGACGGAGCTGCCGATCACGACCCTGGAGCTGGAGGTGCCCGGGGGACGGGAGCATCTGTTCGCGGGGCAGTCGGCTCGCCTCGACACTTACGCCACGACGAGCCTCGGAGCCCGCGCCCTGGTCGGCACCGGGGTCCTGACCGGCGCGACGCTGGTCTATCGCTCGAGCGATCCGGATGTGGCGTCCGTGACCGGGCTCGGCCGCATTACAGCCCACCGGCCCGGGGCCGCGACGATCGAGGTCTCCGATTCTCGCGGCCCGGCCCGGGGGCGGCTCGCGATCCGGGTGGTGGCGAATCCCGTGAAGAGCCTGGCGTTCGATTGGGCGGCCGGCAAAGGGGGCGCCTCCTCGACGGCGCCCGGCGCCGGCCAGGACGACCCCGTGCGAACCGGCGACGTCGTGCGCCTGCCGCTCGTGGCCCTGGACGCGGCCGGCAAGCCCGTACCCGACGCGCCGGTCGAGGTCGGCGTGACGTCGCCGGGTGCCGCGGCCTGGGTCGAGGACGACGGCGCCCGCTTCGTGGCCGAAGAGCCCGGGATCTACACCGTGCTGGCCGCCGTCGGCGGGGTCACCACCCGGACCGACATCCGCGTCGGCCCTCGGGAGCCGGACGTCGAGCTGGCACTCGTCGGGCGCGCCGTCGTCCGCCACACGACCAGCACCGACTTCGCCATGTTCACGGGCCTGGATGGTCGCGACTACCTGATCCAGGGCACGATCCCGGGCAGCAACAAGCAGGGCGTTCCGACCGACATCGGCGATCGCTACTACGTGTGGGACATCACGGACCCCACCCTGCCGGTCCTCAGCGACTCGGTGGTCGTGGACGCGCGGCGGGCCAGCGACCCGCGCGTCGAGCCCGGCGCTCGCTGGGCGGTGCTGACCCACGAGGGAGACCCCGCCCGTAAGAACGGGATCACCTTCGTGGACCTCTCGACTCCGGCTCACCCGCGCGTGATCGGTCGCTTCACGGACCGCCTGGAGGGCGGCGTCCACAACCTGTGGATCGTCGGGCAGCACGTGTTCTGCGTGAGCAACGGCCCGAGCTCGATGGTGGTGCTGGACGCCGGCGACCCCGCGAACCCGCGCATCGTCAGCGAGTTCCGCCTCGAGCGCAGCTGGCGGCGGGTGTTCCACGACGTCTGGGTCGCGGACGGCCTCGCGTACCTATCCTACTGGCTCGACGGTCTCGTGATCGTGGACGTCGGGAACGGGATCGCGGGGGGAAGCCTGGAACGGCCGGTGATGGTCTCGCAGCTGGTCTACGACATGGAGCCGCTCTACGGCCCGGGTCTGATCGCGGGCACGCACACCGCCTGGCGCGAAGGCGACTACGTGTTCCTCGGGGACGAGGTCTTCCCCTGGAACAACCCTCCCGACTCCCCGCTGCCGGTCAATCCGCGCGGCCGGATCCACGTCGTGGACGTCTCGGACATCCGGCATCCCGAGATCGTCGCCTTCTACGAGGTCCCCGAAGCCGGCTCGCACTGCGTGTGGGTGAAGGACGGCAAGCTCTACGTCGCGAACTACCAGGCCGGGCTGCGCGTGGTGGATGTGACCGGCGAGCTGCGAGGCAACCTCTACGCCCAGGGCCGCGAGCTCGCGCGCTACGAGACGGCCGGGGGCCTGGGCGACGCGGCGGTGCCGTTCAAGGCCGACGCCTGGGGGATCCAGATCTTCAAGGGCAAGGTCTTCGTCGCCGACTCGCACTCGGGCGCCTGGATCCTCGAGCTGCGCGAGAAGCGGGAGGAGAAGCCGCTGCCGCTCCCGGATCCCGTGGGATAAGGGAGAGCCCCAGAACCTCACCGATCGGAACGGCTCCCTCCGAGCAACGGAAAGGCCCCTCTCGCGAGGGGCCCTTCCAGGCGTGCTCGGGACGGCTGCCGGCCAACCGAAGGCCGCCCGCGTCGCGCCGCCGCCGACCGGAGCCGGCGAGCGTCGACTAGTACATGTCGTCCATGCCGCCGCGCGGCATGGACGGGGTCTTGTCCTTCTCCTCGGGCTTCTCGACCACCACCGCCTCGGTGGTGAGCAGGAGCCCCGCGATCGACGCCGCGTTCTGCAGCGCCGTGCGGGTGACCTTGGTGGGGTCGATGACGCCCGCCACCAGCAGGTCCTCGAACTCCATCGTCTCGGCGTTGAAGCCCCAGTTCTTCTTCTCTTTCGTGAGCCGTTCGACGATCACCGCACCCTCCACCCCGGCATTCTGAGCGATCAGCTTCGCCGGCTCGAACAGCGCCTTGCGCACGATGTCCACGCCGATCTGCTCGTCCTCGTGCTCGACCTTGAAGCTCTCCAGGGTCTTGGCCGCACGAATGAGGGCCACGCCGCCGCCCGGGACGATCCCCTCCTCCACCGCCGCGCGCGTCGCGTGCAGTGCGTCCTCCACGCGGGCCTTCTTCTCCTTCATCTCGGTCTCGGTAGCCGCTCCGACATTGATGACCGCCACGCCGCCGGCGAGCTTGGCCAGCCGCTCCTGCAGCTTCTCCTTGTCGTAGTCGGACGTGGTGTTCTCGATCTGCTGCTTGATCTGCTTGATCCGGCCCTCGATCTCGGCGCGCTTGCCGGCGCCGTCGATGATCGTCGAGTTGTCCTTGTCGATCACGACGCGCTTGGCGCGGCCGAGGTCCGAGAGGACGGCGTTTTCGAGCTTGAAGCCGACTTCCTCGGAGATGACCTTGCCGCCGGTCAGGACCGCGATGTCTTCCAGCATCGCCTTGCGCCGATCGCCGAAGCCGGGTGCTTTGACAGCCGCGACCCGCAGCGTCCCGCGCAGCTTGTTGACGACCAGCGTGGCCAGCGCCTCACCCTCGACGTCCTCGGCGATGACCAGCAGGGACTTCCCGGCCTGGGCCACCTTCTCGAGGATCGGGAGCAGGTCCTTCATGGTGCTGATCTTCTTGTCGTGGATCAGGATCAGCGGATCCTCGAGGACCGTCTCCATCTTGTCGGGGTCGGTCACGAAGTAGGGCGACAGGTACCCGCGGTCGAACTGCATGCCGTCCACGGTCTCGAGCGTGGTCTCGAGGCCTTTCGCCTCTTCGACCGTGATCACGCCGTCCTTGCCGACCTTCTCCATCGCGTCGGCGATCAGGTTGCCGATCTCCTTGTCGTTGTTCGCGGAGATCGTGCCCACCTGGGCAATCTCGGTCTTCCCCTTGGTGGGGGTGGACTGCTTCTTCAGGCTCTCGACCACCTCGCCGACGGCCTTGTCGATGCCGCGCTTGAGCGACATCGGGTTGACCCCGGCGGTCACGTTCTTCAGGCCCTCGCGGAAGATGGCCTGGGCCAGCACGGTGGCCGTGGTCGTTCCGTCACCGGCGATGTCGCTGGTCTTGGAGGCGACCTCCTTGACCATCTGGGCGCCCATGTTCTCGACGGCGTCCTCGAGCTCGATCTCCTTGGCCACGGTGACGCCGTCCTTCGTGACCGTGGGCGAGCCGAACTTCTTGTCGATGACGACGTTCCGGCCCTTGGGGCCCAGCGTCACCTTGACCGCATCGGCCAGCTTGTCTACGCCGCGCTTGAGTGCGGCGCGGGCGTTGATGTCGAATTTCAATTCCTTGGCCATCTGGGCGTAACTCCGATTCGTCTTGGAAGGTTGTGGTCTAGTAAGTTGCCAGGATGTCGGTCTCGCGGAGGATCAGGTACTCGTTGCCATCCACCGTCACTTCGGTGCCCGAGTACTTGCCGTAGAGGACCCGATCGCCCTTCTTGACCTCCGGCTTGATGCGCTCCCCGGCGTCGCTGATCTTGCCGGGTCCTACCGCGATGACCTCCCCCTCCTGGGGCTTCTCCTTGGCGGTGTCGGGAATGATGATCCCGCCCCGCTTCTTCTCCTTCTCCTCGAGGGCCTTCACGATCACCCTGTCGGCCAGCGGCTTGAGGGTCGTTGCCATGGACTCTCCGCTCCTTGCAGCGTTGAGGTCTTGGGTTGTGTTGAACGAATGATCTGTCGCGGAGTGTTAGCACTCAGAAACATGGAGTGCTAACAGCCTAATATCGAGCCTCGTGAGTCGCTACGCAAGGGCGGGCTGCAAATCCGAAGGACTGCATCCAATTTAACAACTGACTTTGTTTACTAGTTGCTGGACAAGGCTTTCCAGGCTTCAGCCAGCCCCTTCAGCGTCAGCATCTCATCCACTTCGTGAACCGTAGGGGTGGCCCCCCTCAGAAACCCCGACAATCCCCCCGTGGCTACCACGAGCGCTTCCTGCTTCCCCCATTCGTCCAGGATGCGGCGGACGACCCCCTCGATCATCGCCACGGCCCCCGTGTAGATGCCCGCGCGGATGCAGTCGGCCGTGTTCTTCCCGATCACGCGCCGGGGCAGCTCGTCGCCCACGCGCGGCAGGAGAGCCGTTTTCCGGAAGAGCTGCTCGGCTCCCGTGCGCAGGCCGGGCGCGATCACCCCTCCCAGGAAGTCGCCGCCGCCCGTGATCACGTCGAAGGTTGTGGCGGTGCCGAGGTCCACCACGACCGCGTCCCGGCGGTGGAGCCGGGCGATCGCGACCGTGTTCGCGATCCGGTCCTCGCCGACGCTCGCGGGCTCGTCCACGAGCAGGCGGACCCCGAGGTCGGCCACGGGCGTCAGTCGCCGCAGCTCGACCCCCAGGCCGGAGCGCGCGGCCTCCAGGTAGACGCTCGTGAGCGGCGGGACCACCGACGACACGATCCCGCCGGTGAACGCTCCCGGGTGGGCTCCCTCCCGCGCGAGCAGGCTCTCGAGCTCCGCAGCCACCTGATCGGGAGTGGGCCCCAGCCGGCTCTCGAGCCGGATGCGGCGGCCGATCGCGCCGTCGCGCCAGATAGCGAGGACGGTCTCGCTGTTGCCGATGTCGACGAGCAGGATCACGATGCCCCTCCTCTGCGGACGCGAAGCACGGTGCCGCTGGCGAGCGGTTGCAGGCTCTCTTCCACGAGCAGGCGTCCTTCCGCGTCGAGGCCGCGAAAGGTGGCCGGCCAGTCGGGCTGACCCTCGCGCGCGATCTCCAGACGGTCCCCGGGCCGGAAGACGCCTCGTGAGAGAAAAGGCTCGACGAGGCTCCCGAACCCGTGACGCTCGAAGTCGGCGAGCCGCGCTCCCAGCCGATCCAGCACGGCCGGCAGGAGCTGGTCGGGCCCGCCGCAGGCTCCGCCCTCCAGGCGCACGCTCGTCGCGCGAGGCGCCAGCTCGGGGCCGAAATCCCGCTCGGCGTGCGTCACGTTGACCCCCACACCCAGCAGCACGGCGGCGTCGTCGGCGCTGGGCACGACCTCGGCCAGAACACCGCCCAGCTTGCGCCCATGGACGAGAAGGTCGTTCGGCCACTTGAGCTCCGGGCTCAAGCCCGTCGCACTCTCCACGGCCTCCGCCACCGCCAGGGCCGCGGCCAGGGTAAGCGAGGGGGCGGCGAGCGAGCCCGGGAGAACGACCGTGAGGTAGAGACCCTTCCCGGGAACCGAGGCCCAGGAACGGCCGTGCCGGCCGCGCCCGTCCGTCTGGGCGTCGGCCACGAACGCGGCACCCGGCTCCGCGCGGCCACGCTCCACCTCCTCACGCGCCCACGACATCGTCGAGGCGACCTCCGCCGCGCGCAGCAGAGGACGTCCCAGCCCTCTCACGCGACTCGCGTGCGCCGGCCGCGCCCGACCGCGCGGCGGCGCTCCTCGAGGAGCAGGCTCAGGTCCAGGGCGCGCGCCGAGTGGGTGAGCGCTCCGATCGAGATGCGATCCACTCCGCTCTCGGCCACGGCCCGGACCGTGGCCAGCGTCACGCCGCCCGAGGCCTCCAGGACCACATCGGGTGCCCTCCGGCGTGCACGACGGACCGCGCGGGCGAGACCCGCCGGCGCGAAGTTGTCGAGCAGGATCATACGCGCGCCGGCCTCGAGTGCTTCGTCCAGCTCCCTCAGGTTGCGCACCTCGATCTCGGCGAAGGCGGGCCTGCGCGCGGCGAGCGCGGCCCTGGCTCCCGCGCGGCCGGCCCGGCGCCAGGCGGGCGCGACCCCTCCCGCGGCCCGGACATGGTTCTCCTTGATGAGGATCGCGTCGTAGAGCCCGAAGCGATGGTTCGTTCCTCCGCCCGCGCGTACCGCCGCGCGCTCGAGCTCGCGCCAGCCGGGCGTCGTCTTGCGAGTGTCCACGATCAGGGCTCCGGTGCCGGCCACGGCGTCCACGTATTCCCGGGTCAAGGTGGCCACGCCGGACAGGTGGGCCAGCAGGTTCAGGGCAACGCGCTCTCCGGTCAGGATCGGCCCCACGCGGCCCGCGACCTCGAGCACGGTATCCCCGGCCGCGAAGCGCTCGCCCTCGCGGATGGGACGCCGGATGGCGAGCCGCCTCTCCATCCGCTCGAAGATCCAGGCCGCCACGCCGCCGCCGGCCAGGACACCGGGCTCACGCGCGACCACGCGGGCGCGTCCGACGGCCCTGGCCGGCACGACGCGCTCGGTCGTCAGGTCACGGGCCCCGACGTCTTCGGCGAGTGCGGCCTCCAGCATGCGGCGCGTGTGGCGGCTCCAGTCCGCGGCCTCCCCCCTGCCGCGCATCATGCCAGGCGCTCCCGCCAGGCGTCGAGCATGATGGCGAGGGCTTCCTCGCCGGCGGAGAGGGATCGGTAGCCGTCCTGGTTCCGGAACCAGGTTCGCTGGCGCTTGGCGTACTGCCGTGTGCGGACCAGCATTCGGCCCCGTGCTTCCTCGAGCGAGGCCTCCCCTTCGAAGTATCGGAAGAGCTCCGGGTACCCGACCGCCGTCAGGCTCGTGGGCGGCCGTTCAGCATAGCGTCCGTGGAGGGAGCGGCCCTCTTCGAGGAGGCCCGTCTCCAGCATGCGCTCGAGGCGCTCGCGGATCCGCGACTCGAGCACCCGCACGGGCAGGGTGAGGGCGAAGCGCAGCGCGCCCCGCGATCCGTCGGGTTCCGCGGCCTCCGAAGGGCAGCGCCCTTCGGCGCGCTGCGGGACCCAGCTCGCCGAAAGCCGCTCCCCCGTTTCGGCGTGGAACGCGAGCCCGCGCAGCACCCGCTGGCGGTCCCGGGTCTGGACGCGGCGCGCGAGCGGCGGGTCGATGCGCGAGAGCTCCGCGTGCAGCGCGGCGGGTCCCTCGCGTTCCCAGCGGCGCGCGAGTGCGGCGCGTCGCTCCCCCCGAGCCACGCTCTCGCCCACGGCCTCCAGCGGACCGGACCCGGGAACGGCCCGGGCACCGATGCGTCGCGCCCGCTCGCGAAAGAGGCCCCCCAGAGCCGCCCGCAGGTAGAGCCCGGTACCCCCGCAGAGCACGACGGGAAGGCCGCGTCGACGAAGCGCCGCCGTCACGCGGCGGGCGTCCGCGCCGTAACGTCCGGCGCTGTAGTCGGCGGCCGGCGACAGAAACCCGATCAGGAAGTGCGGTGCAAGCGCGCGCAAGCGTTCGTCCGGCTGGGCGGTGCCGATCTCGAGGCCGCGGTAGACCTGCCGCGAGTCGGCCGAGACCACCGCACCCCCCACGGCGCGGGCGAGATCCGCCGCCAGGGAGCTCTTCCCGGTCGCGGTCGCCCCGCCCAGGATCAGCACGCCGGGGTCGCGCGCCAGATCTCCCTGCGCCCGGTCAGGCACGCTCGAAGCGCCGGGCGAGGTCCTCGATCCGGATCTGGATGACGGCCGGGCGTCCGTGCACGTCGGCGGTCGGCAGCGCCGTCGCGAACAGGTCGTTGAAGAGCCGCGCCATCTCTTCGCGGGTGAGCCGCTGCCCGGCCTTGATCGCCGCCCGACAGGCCAGCGCCCGGGCCAGGCGCTCGTGGCGGTTGGGCTCGGCGCCGCGCGCCTCGGCGAGGTCACCGAGGAGGTCGAGGAACTCCTCCTCGGGCTCGAAGCGCCAGCCGACCGCCGGCACGGCGGAGAGCGCCAGGGTGCGCTCACCGAAGGGTTCGACCCGGAAGCCGAGCCTCTCCAGCAAACCGCTGTGCTCCTCCCAGGCCTGCCACTCGGCGGGCCCCAGCTGGTAGGTGCGCGGGAAGACGAGCTCTTGAGAATCGGGTGCCGCGCGATCGAAGGCAGCGATGAGCGCCTCGTAGAGCACGCGCTCGTGGGCCGAGTGCTGGTCGATCAGGGCCAGCCCCGTGCGGGTCTGGACCAGGATGAAGGTGTCGTGCAGCTGCCAGAGGCTGGGTGCGGCCGTCTCGGCCGGTGAGGTGAGCTCGCCGTCGGTCGGCCGCTCGCGCAAGCGCGCGTTCAAGAACAGGCCGAGCTGGTCGGCGCTGGGCGTCCGGTATCCGCCGCGAGGCTCACGCGCGAGGCGGGCCGCTGCGGCCGGCGCCGCTCCGCGTTCGGCCGAGGCGCCGTCGCGCGCCGGGACGCGCCGGAAGCCCCACGCGCGCTCCATGTCGCCGGCGGGACTCAGGCCGCCCAGCGCGCGACGCACGGTGGACTGGACGAACCCGAAGAGCTGGTCGGGCTCGCGAAAGCGGACCTCGCGCTTGGCCGGGTGGACGTTCACATCCAGCTCTGCGACAGGCACCGTCAGGAAGAGAAAGACGTGCGGGACCGCACCTCGTGGAAGGCTCGACGCGTACCCCCGGAGGGCGGCCTGCGAGAGCGCGCGGTCCTGCACCGGCCGGCCGTTCACGAACAGGAGCTGGCGCCGGGGCCCCCTCCCCGCCTGGTCGGGCCGTTGCAGCAGGCCCCGGAGGCGCCTCCCGCCCGCCTCCGCGGCGCAGGGCAGGAGGGCTGCCGAGTAGTCCGGGCCGTAGAGCGCGGCGATCCGGTCCGCGAGCCCCGCGGAAGCCGGCTGGCGCAGGATCTCGCGCGCTCCCGAGCGCACCGAGAACGCGATGTCGGGCCGCGCGAGGGCGGCCTCGATCACCACCTCCACGAGACGGCGCAGCTCGGTCGCGTCCGACTTGAGGAACTTGCGGCGCGCGGGGGTGGCGAAGAAGAGATCGCGCACGACGACCGTGGTGCCAGGGCCCCGCACCGCCGTCTCGACCCGGCGCGGGCCGCCGGCCTCGACCCGTACCCGCAGCGCCTCGCCGCCGCGGGCCGCCGTCGTGATCTCGAGGCGCGAGACGGCGGCGATCGAAGGCAGGGCCTCCCCCCGGAAGCCGAGCGTGGAGATGGCGGCCAGGTCGGCGGCGCTCCTGATCTTGCTCGTGGCGTGGCGTTCGACGGCCAGCTCCGCGTCTTCCCGTGTCATTCCTTCGCCGTCGTCGCTGACCTCGATCCGCCTGCGGCCGGCGTCTTCGATCTCGACCGCGATCCGGGTGGCGCCCGCGTCCAGCGCGTTGTCCACGAGCTCCTTGAGCACCGAGGCGGGGCGCTCGACGACCTCGCCCGCCGCGATGAGCGAGATCAGGGTCGGATCGAGCCGCAGGATCTTGGTCATGATCGACACGCGCGCGGACGGCGTCCGGCGCGTCAGAGGGGAATGCGCGCTCAGGGGATGATGCCGACGTCCCGACGGGGAACCCACCCCGAGAGCCCGTTCGGCAGCGAGACGAACACCCAATCCCCCCGCTCCTGCCCGATCCGGACGGCGGCTCCTTCGGGAAGTGCCATCGCCACCGGCTGCCCCGGTTCCGGCCCGGCGCGAGCCTGGGCGCCGGCGCTGATGATGAGCGCCTCGGGGGCGATCGAACGCTTCCACGCCAGGGCCGCCGCCAGGCCCAGGGCGGCGAGAAAGATAACGCCGCCCACCCCTCCCGCCACGCGGCGCGCCCGGGGGACGAGGAGCGCCGCCGCCGCGCAGAGCCCGAGCGCGTAGAGGACCCCGAGCCCGACCCAGACCGCGTCCGCGTCCGAGAGCCAGCTCGCGGGCGGCTCCGCCGGCCACGCGACCGCGCCGCGCTCCTCGGGCACGAGACCGGCCGCCAGCGTGCGCCGCGCCGCCTCGGCGTTGGCGCGTGCGGAAGCGTCTCGCGGCGAGCGCCGCAGCGCTCCGAGGTACTGCTGGAGCGCCGCTCCGACGTGTCCCTGGCGGAAAAGGGCGTTCCCCAGGTTGTAGCGCGCGGCCACGTCGTGCGGTCGCGCGGCCACCACCCGTCGATAGAGCATCTCGGCGGCGCCGAGATCGTCCAGCTGGTAGAGCCGGTTCGCCTCCTGCCAGTCAGCGGCCGGGTCTCCCTGAGCCCGCGCGTCGCGCGGGGCGGCCAGGCCGACCGCGCACAGGAAGAGCGGCGCCGCCACCAGAGCCGGTGTCCGGGTCCGGGAGCGCCGGGGACCCCGTTCCAGGCGCTCCACGTCCTCCAGCGCGGCGAGTGCGGTGGAGAGCGCCGCCTCCCGGGCCCAGGGCGGCGCGAAGGCGACCTCCTCGAGCGCCCGCATCGCGCGCGCGGCCACGGCCGCAGCCTCGGGCGAAGCTCCGGCCCGGCTGATGGCGGCCTCGCGACCGGCCACGGAGGCGCCCGCGAGACGCACGCCGTGCCGCCGTTCCAGGTGCTCGATCAGGTTGCGCTCGGCGGCCGCCACACCCTCGGGACTCGGGTCCCGGCGCAGGAGCGTCGCCGCCTCCAGAGGCACGACGGGGGCCGCGCCGGCCCGCCGGGGCGGCCGGTGCCTGCGGGCGAGCGACAGCAGTGCCAGCCCCACGAAGGGCAGCGCGGCCAGCGTCAGGAAGAGCGGCGACTTCCAGGGCGGTGCCGTCTCCTTCGCCAGGGGCCCCGTGCGGATTCCCGCCAACGGGCCTCCCGGCCGTCCCTCGGCCATCTCGACGCCTCCGGCGGGCCGGCGGACCGCGAGCGCGCCCAGGCTCACGCTGGCCTTGCCGTAGGCGCCGGCCCGGGGGTCGAAGTAGCTCAGGGAGACCGCACCCAGGTCCAGAGTGCCCGCCTTCTTGGGAATGATCAGAAAGCGGAACTCCTTGCTGCCGCCGACGGTCAGGTTGTCGGTCTGGACGCGCGTGCGCACCTCGGGGTCGAACACCTTCAGCCCGTCGCGGGCGGGCAGGTCCGGCGGCGAGACGGTCGCGATGTTGCCCTCGCCCGAAACCGTGACCACGACGTTCGCAGGGGCATCCACCTCGAGCTCGCGCGGCTCGACGCGCGCCTCCAGGTGGTAGCGGCCCACCGCGCCGTCGAAGTCGGCAGGACGTCCCGTGGAGGGCAGCGGCAGCACGGTCAGATGCAGGGTGTCGCCGGTGAGGGTGCGCGTGCGGCCGCGGTCCAGGAACGCGGTCGGGTCGCGGAGCGTCAGCGTCAGGTTGGCCGGCGAGATCTTCTTCTCACCCGGGGTGAGCGGGAACAGCGCGTAGTAGAAGCGCTGGATCGTGTACGGCTCCCCGTCCAGGAGCTCACGGGTGATCTCGGGCTCGCGGTTGAAGTCCTGCGTCCAGAAGCCGGGTGTCTTCGCGGAGGAGTAGTTGGGCTGGTCCAGCACGGCCGCGCGGGCGCTCTGGTAGAACGCGAAGGTGAGCACGACCTGCTCGCCCACGTAGATGGTATCGCGGTCGAGGCGGTTCGCGACGAAGATGGGCGGCAGGCCCCCGCGCCGCTCGCCGGGCGGCTCCTCTTCGGTGAAAGGAGGGGGAAACGCGCCGCCCGGAGCGCCGCGCCCGGCGGCCATTCGGCGCGGCGGCACGACGGTCACGGAAAGGGGCGGCGCCGTGTAGCGCTGCCTCCCCACCCGCACGGTGGCGGGACCGATCACGGCCGTGCCGACGCGGTACGGGCGGAAGACGAGCGTGAAGATCGTGCGGCGCTCGACCGCGCCGTTCGTGATCGAGACCTCGGACGACTGCGAGCGCCCGAACGGCGTGAGGCCGGCGGGTGTCGCGAGCTCGGGGGCCTCGACCTCCGAGGCTCCGGAGCCCCGGACGCTGACCTGGTACTCCACGGATTCGTCGAGACCGATCGTGTCGGAGCTGACCACGGCCCGCACGTCGACCTGGCCCGCCAGCGGCGCCGCGAGGCCGGCCCACAGGAGCGCGGCCCCGGCCGAGGGCGCGAAGCGGATCACCAGTCCTTCGCGCCCGAGCTGGCCCGGGCGCGGCCCCGGTTGCGGTCGTCCAGCACCTCGCCTTCCTCGCTCTGGATGGCGTCCAGGAGCCGGCGCGCCTGCTCCTCGGTGAGGGCCGTCTGGGTGGGCGCTTGGTCGCCCCCGTTCCCACCCTCGTCCCCGGGCGTCGGTTGCGGCTTCTGGTCGCCGTTGCCGCCGGTCTGGTTCGAGTCAGAGCCCTCGCGCTGGTCTTGCCGGTCCCCCTCGCCCCCCTTTCCCCCGCCGCCGCCTTGCTGTTGCCGCTGCTGTTGCTGGCGCTGCTCCTCCTGCTCGAGCTTCCGGAGCGCCAGCTCCAGGTTCCACTTGGCGTCCCGGTCCGCGGGCGAGAGCAGGAGGGCCTGCTCGTAGGCCGAGACGGCGCGGCGCAGGTCCTCGCGCCGGTCGGGCTGGGCCTCCGCGGATTTGACCAGGGCGTTGCCGAGGTTGTACGTCGAGGGCTGCTTCACGGGAGTGTGCTCGCTCCGGGCGTCGCGGAAGCTGCCCGCCGCCGCGTCGTAGCGACCCAGGCGGTAGAGCGCGTTCCCCGCGTCGTAGCTGAGGTCGGCGGAGCGCCCGTGGCGCTCGGCCGCGCGCTGGAAGGCGTCGTAGGCTTCCTGGAAACGACCGGCCCGGTAGAGACCCTCCCCGTCGTCCCGGTCCGGGAGTTGCTGCGCGGCGAGCCGTCCCGGGGCCGCGGCGCCGAGCGCTGTCGTGAGAGCCAGCCAACCAACGAGGGCGGCGCCCGCGCGGGGCCTGATCCGCGGCGCGAGCTCGAGCAACGAGGCCAGGAACAGCGCGATGAGGGCCGCGGCGAGCGGCCACTGGTAGCGGTCCACGAGCTCCGTGAAGAGCCGCGAGGAGATCTCGCGCTTCTCGAGCTCCCCCAATTGAGCCGTGAGCCGGCGCACGCTCGCCCCGCTCGTGAGCCGCAGGTAGCTGCCGCCCGTGTCGGCCGCCACGCGCCGGAGAACGTCCTCCTCGAGCCGCGTCACGACCGGCCGACCGGCCTCGTCACGGTGATAGCCCAGCAGCTGGGCGCCGGCGCGCTCGGGGATCGGGCCCCCCTCCGGAGAGCCCACGCCCACCGTGAAGACCCGCACGCCGGCGCGCCGCAGCGTTTCCAGAGCCCGGCCCGGATCGCCCTGCAGGTTCTCGCCGTCCGACAGGAGGACCACGACGCGATAGCGCGGCTCGCTGTCGTCGCCGAAGGCGGTGGCCGCGGTCGTGAGCGCCGCCGCGAGGTTCGTCCCGGGGTCCGAAAGGTCGTCCGTGGAGGCGGAGGCCAGGAACAGGTCGAAGGCGGCGCGGTCCAGGGTGAGCGGAACCTGCAGGAAGGCGCTTCCGCCGAAGACGGCGAGACCCACGCGGTCGCCCGGGGAGGCCTCGAGCACCTCGCGGATCGCCTGCTTGGCGGCGAGCAGACGCGAAGGGGTCACGTCCTCGGCGTTCATCGAGCGCGAGAGGTCCAGCACGAACAGGACGTCCCGCCCCGTGCGCGTGAGGACCACGGGCTTGGCTCCGAACTGGGGCCGCGCGAGCGATCCCAGGGCGAGGCACAGGGCGAGCAGGGCGAGGCCCTGCGCCGCCACGCGCCGGCGACTTCCGGGCAGGCGTCCCGCGCGCTCCAGCAGCCCGCGCTCGCCGAATGCCGCCAGGTTCGCGCGCCCGCGGCGGGCGGACGCCACCAGAGCGGCCGCCCCCAGGGCGGCGAGGGCGGCGAGTGCGATCAGCAGCTGCGGGTGAACGAAGGCCATCGCGTCAGGGCAGGGTCCGCAGCAGGCTCAGCCGCAGAGCCAGATCCAGTCCCAGGAGCGCCAGCGCCGGCGCCAGGAAGAGCCCGAAGAGCTCGGTGTAGTTGAGGGTCTCCTTCACGTGGATCTCGGTCTTCTCCAGGCGGTCGATCTCGTCGAGGATCCGCTGCAGCCCGCTGGGGTCGGTGGCGCGAAAGTAGCGGCCGCCGGTCTTGACCGCGATCTCGCGCAGGACCTCCTCGTCGATCGTCACCGGCAACTCCACGTACCGGCGGCCCAGGATGGGATCCTCGACCAGGAACGGAGCCGTGCCCCGCGTGCCGACCCCGATCGTGTAGACGCGCACGCCCAGCGCGCGCGCGGCCTCGGCCGCCGTGACCGGGTCGAGGCGTCCCGTGTTGTTGACGCCGTCGGTGATGAGCACGATCACGCTGCTCTTGGCCGGCACGTCCTTCATGTGGTTCAGGCTCGTGGCCAGCCCCGTGCCGATCGCCGTCCCGTCCGGGAGCATGCCGATCTGGACGCGCTCCAGCATGGCCAGGAGCACGTGCCGGTCGGTCGTGAGCGGCACCTGGGTGAACGCCTTGCCGGCGAACACGACGAGGCCGATCCGGTCACCCTCGCGCTTGCCGATGAAGTCGGCGATCACGCGCTTGGCCACGAACAGGCGGTTGCGGGGCCGGAAGTCCTCGGCCTTCATGCTTCCGGAGATGTCCAGCGCGAGCTGGATGTTGAGCCCCTGGGTCGTGAGCTCGCGCACGCCGCGCTCGGCCTGCGGCCGCGCCAGCGCCAGCACCATGAGCGCCAGGCCCAGGCCGCGCAGGGCAGGCAAGACGCGCAGCCAGCGCTCACGCCCGGAGCGGAGCGCACCCTCGACCAGGGGCAGGGCGGGGAGCGCCAGGGTTCCGCGCGGAGCCCTGGCCCGGCGCGGCCAGAGCCGCCACGCGAGCAGCGCCGCCGGCAGGAGCAGGAGCAGGTAGAGGGGGTCCGCGAACCTCATGCCGGCACCTTCGGGTCGGGGACCTGGACGACCTCGCCGGGCGTCGGCATCCCGCCGGCACCCGGGCCCTGACCTCCGTCGCGGGCCGCGGCCGTCGACGTCGCCGGGGAAGCATCCGTCGGGGCCGCAAAGGGCGACGCGGCGTGCCAGCGGTCGAGCAGGGAGCGTGCCTCCCGCAGGAGCCGCTCCCCCGACTCGGCCGAGGGGCGGACACGCGCGAACTTGACCAGGTCGGCCCGCTCGAGGAGCCGCACGGCGGACTCGCGCATGTCACCCCTGGCCAGCGCCGGCGGCAGGACGCGGGCCAGCTCCGCGGTCGTGAGCTCCAGCGCGGGAGCGGCCCGCGATTCCTCGAGGTAGCGACGCAGGACGTGGGTCACGAGCTCGTAGTGGAGCGCCACCTCGCCCCGCTCGGGCAGCCTCGCGCGTTCGACCTCGCCCAGGCGCTCGAGCGCCCGTTCGTACGGCGTGCGCAGGTCGAGAGCGGCGGGTGGCGGCGCCGCGACGACGCAAACGGGCGCCGTCTTGCGCCGCAGCCTGCGCCATACGATCGCCCCCGCCGCCAGCAGCAGGGCCGCCAGCGCAAGCCAGGGCCAGAGGCGCCGGTGCTTCGGGAGCGGTGCCAGGTCCTTGATGTCGCGCAGCGTTTGATCGCCGGGCGGCAGCACGGCCACGACCTCGATCGGAACCGGCTGGCTGCGCAGTGTGTCGGGCGGCGTGCCGGGGGTCGGCGCGTAGACCACGCTGAGGGGCGGAACGCTCTGCTTGCCGGGCCGGAAGAAGGCCACGCGCAGACGCTCTTCGAGCGTTCCCTGTTCCGTCCGGCTCAGGCTGTCGGAGGAGAGGATCCGAAAACCCTCGGGGAGCTCGCCCTCGGGTGCCGCCGCGCGGGAGAGCAGCGTCGTCGCCTCGGGCAGCCGCACCCGCACGCGCAGCGTGATCGGGTCGCCGACGGTCACGCGTGTCGAGTCGGGAACGACCTCGAGCGTCTGCGCCTGGAGGAGCGCCGGTGCGAGCGCCACCGCCAGCAGCGGGACCCGCAGGAACCGGGAGGAGACGCGGGAGCCGCCGGCTACCGTTCGCGGCGCGAGGCGCCCGCGATGCGCGCGGGGTCGGGCCACGGCCACTAGCGCCGCTGCAGCCGCTCCCGCATCTGGAAGAAGGCGAGGAGCGGTTCGACGTAAGGGCGGCCGGTCTCGAGCCGGACCACGTCCACGCCCCGGCGCCGGAGCGCGCGGGTCAGCGTCGCGTCGAACTCCTGGCCGCGGCGCTGGAAGGCATCGCGAACCCGCCGGCTGCCCGTGTCCAGGTAGCGCCAGCGGCTGCTCTCGGGATCGCGCACGGCCACGAGCCCCACGTTCGGGAGCTCGCGCTCGCGCGGGTCCACGAGCTGGAGGGCGATCGTGTCGTGCCTGCGCGCGGTGGCTTTGAGCACGCGCTCGTAGTCCGTGGCCAGGAAGTCCGACACGAGGAAGACCACCGCCCGGCGCGTCAGGACGCGGTTCGTGAACTCGAGGGCCGCGGCCAGGTTCGTGCCGGTGCCGCGCGGCTCGAAGGAGAGCAGCTCGCGGATGACGCGCAGCACGTGGGTCTTCCCTTTCTTGGGCGGCACGTAGCGCTCCACGCGGTCGCTGAACAGCACGGTGCCCACACGGTCGTGGTTCTTGACCGCCGTCATGGCCAGCACGGCGCAGACCTCGGCCGCCAGCTCGGACTTCGTTCGCACGCGCGTGCCGAAGAGCTCCGAGGCGCTGTGATCGACCAGGAACATCACGGTCAGCTCCCGCTCCTCCACGAACTGCTTGACGTAGGGAAACCCCATGCGGGCCGTGACGTTCCAGTCGATGAGCCGGATGTCGTCGCCGGCCTGGTATTCGCGGACGTCCGCGAACTCCATGCCGCGCCCTTTGAAGACGCTGGAGTACTCGCCGGCGAAGACGTCGGTCACGAGGCGCCGGGTGTGGATCTCGAGGAGCCGCACCTGACGCAGGACCTCGGCCAGGTTCACGGAACGGGGATCGTCTCGAAGATCTTGCGCAGCAGCTCGTCGGCCGTCACGTCCTCGGCCTCGGCCTCGTAGGTGAGAACGACGCGGTGGCGCAGGACGTCCAGGCCCAGCGACTTGACGTCGTCGGGCGTCACGTAGCCGCGCCCCTGCAGGAATGCGAAGGCCTTGGCGGCGCGGATCAGGAAGATGCCGGCGCGCGGGCTCGCCCCGTACTCGATCAGCGGCCCGAGGTCCGCGAGGCCGCGCGCGGCGGGCTCCCGGGTCGCGTGCAGCAAGTCGAGCGCGTACTCCTTGACACGGGGGTCCACGTAGACCTCGTGGATCACGCGGCGGGCCCGCAGCACGCGGGCTCCGTCCACCACCCGGCGCGCGGTCGGCTCGTCGCCGGTCGTCATGCGGTCCAGCATGTCGCGCTCGGCTTCGCGCTCGGGGTAGGTCACGATCAGCTTGAGCATGAAGCGGTCCACTTGCGCCTCGGGCAGGGGGTAGGTCCCCTCCTGCTCGATCGGGTTCTGCGTGGCCAGCACCAGGAACGGCTCCTCGAGGCGAAAGGTCTCGCCGCCGATCGTGACCTGCTTCTCCTGCATGGCTTCCAGGAGGGCGCTCTGGACCTTGGCCGGGGCGCGGTTGATCTCGTCGGCCAGCAGGATGTTCGTGAAGATCGGCCCGCGCCGGATGTTGAACTCGCCCGTCTTCTGGTTGAAGACCAGCGTGCCGAGCAGATCCGCGGGCAGCAGGTCCGGCGTGAACTGGATGCGCTGGAAGCCGCTGTCCACGGTAGCCGCCAGGGTGCGCACGGCCAGCGTCTTGGCCAGGCCCGGCACGCCTTCGAGCAGCACGTGGCCGTCGGCCAGGAGCCCGATCAGGAGCCGCTCGACCATCGCATGCTGGCCCACGATCACGCGGCCGAACTCGCCCAGGAGGTCGCCCACGAAACGGCTCTCCTCGCGGATGCGCGCGTTGATCTCCTCCAGCGCGGGAGCGCGGCCCGCTCCGGCCAGGAGGTCCTCGGTGGGAAGCTGGGTCACGGGGCGAGCCGGGGGCGAGAGGTTGCGGGGTGGGAGACGCCGGGCCCGGGCAAGCTACGGACCCCGCGCGGGGGTGTCAAACCGGCCCCCGCCGCGCACGCAGGAACGCCAGGTCGTCGGCGATTCCGGGCCAGGGCGTCTCGCAGATCACGACTTCTGCGCCCGAGGCCGCGACCATCCTCCAAAGCGTCTCGGGATCGAGCTCGCCGGCGGTGAAGTTCGCGTGCCGGTCGCGGCCGCTCCCCGCCGGGTCCCGGGATCCGTTGGCGTGGACCAGGTCGATGCGCCCGGTCGCGACCCTCACGCGCCGGACGACGTCGCTCAGGTCCTCGCCCGCGGCGTGGGCATGGCAGGTGTCGAAGCAGAACCCCGGCCCGAAGGCTTCGACGTGCCGCCAGAGCTCGGCCAGCACGTCCACCCGCCGGCCCATGGCGTTCTCGCCACCGGCCGTGTTCTCGATCAGGATGGGGACCGGGCTCTTGAGCTCCTCGAACACCTTGCGCCAGCGCTGGAAGCCGCGCTCGACGCCGTCCTCGGAGTGACCCGCGTGCACGACGACGCCGGCGGCGCCGATGGATTCCGCCGCTTCGAGCGTCTGGAGCAGGATCTTGCGTGACGGGATGCGGATCCGGTTGTTCGGCGAGGCCACGTTGATGAGGTAGGGCGCGTGCACGAAAACCGGCATGCCGGACCCTCGCAGACGGTCCGCGTCGGCGCGCGGCTCGGGCTTTTTCCAGGACTGCGGGTCCCCCAGGAAGATCTGGACGCATTCCGCCCCGACCGCCGCGGCGTCCACCAGGGCGTCGGGTCCCACCGTGTGCGCGCCAAGGAGCATGGTTGCCTTCGCCAAAGCCGAAACTCCGTCCAAAGTCGTATGGATGGGGATTCCCCGGCTCCTACCTTGGGGCACATGGCGCTCGCCCTGGAACCCACCGAGCTTCTCGACGCGACGGAGCCTCGCCGCGCCCGCCGGCGCCTACGCCTCTTGCAGGTCACCGACAGCCGGGTGAACGGCTCCTACCAGGCGCACGTCGTGCTGGAAGCGCCGGGAGGCGCACGGTTCGAGGGGCGAGCCCAGCTCCCCGCAGCCGGGCAAAACTACCTTCGCACCGCGTGCCGGGCGACGCTCGCCGCGATGAGCCCCCTGCTCGACGACGCTGCGGAGCTCCAGCTGATCGGGGTGGATCGCGTGAGCTTCGCGGGCGGCGACGTGATCGTGGTCCAGATCGCCTCCCGCATGCGGGGCCGGCCCGAGCTCCTGCAGGGAGCCGCCGTCGCCGGCGACTCGCCCGAGCTCGACGCCGCTCGTGCGGTGCTGCACGCCACGAACCGGCGCATCGGTCGCTTCCTCAAGGCCTGAGCGGCAGCGCGCCGCTCTGGCGCCGCCCGCTCGCGAATCCCCACATCTCGTAGCGCGTCCCGTCCGTCCGGAGCAGCAAGGCTCCCTCGCGGTCGGTCCGCCAGATCCGCGTGGCCCCACCCAGCCGGTCCAGCGCTTCGGGGCTCGGGTGCCCGTAGCGGTTCTCCCTGCCGACCGAGACGAGTGCCACGGGCGCGCGCACCGCGCGCACGAACTCCGTGGCGCTCGAGAAGCGGCTTCCGTGGTGGGCGACCTTGAGGACGTCGCTGCGCAGCGAGTCGCCGTACGCGCCCGCCACCCTGCGTTCCACCTCTCCGCCGGCATCCCCCGTGAGCAGCATGCGGAAGCGTCCGTACCCGATCAAGATGACGAGCGACGCGTCGTTCGTGGCGAAGCCCTCCCAGTAGGGATCGCGCCCCGCGTACCCGGCCGGCGGCCAGAGCACGTCGAGGGTCACGGGACCCTCGCGCAGGCGCTCGCCGGCCACGAGCGGCCGGTAGCCCGAGCCCGCGGAATACGACGCCTCCAGAAAACGCCGGTAGGGGCTCCCGGGTCCCCACTGTCCGCCGTCGTGGGCGCTGTCGGCCGGCACCTGCTCGAGAACGGCGCCCAGGCCCCCCGTGTGATCGGCGTCGGGATGCGTGGCAAGCACCCGGCGCAGGCGCCTGACGCCGCGCTCCTGCAGAAAGGCCACGATCGCGCCGGCGGCCTCCCGCGGCCCACCGTCGACGAGCAGCGCGTCCCCTCCCGGCAGAAGGAGCGCGATCGCGTCGCCCTGCCCCACCGAAAGCACCGCGACCTCGAGGTCGTGGCCGGTCCGCGGTCCGAGCGCAGCCGGCAGGCCGAGGAGGAGCAGGAGCGCCCCGGCGGCCGCCGGAGCGCGCGCCCGCGGCAGGCGCAGCGCCGCGAGCGAGAGCGCGCTGGCGCAGAGGCCGAGGCCCACGAGGAGCGCCCGGGGTCCGGCGACGGAAGGCCAGGCCCAACCCGGCGCCGCGCACACCTCGAGCGCGCGGAACACGAAGGCCAGCAGGAGATCGCACGCCTGGGCGTAGAGCCGGCCGAGAGAGTCGCTCACGAGCGATCCCAGAAGGGCCGCGAACCCTCCCGCCGTCAGGGCTCCCAGCGCCGGCACGACCACGAGGTTGGCCGGCAGGGAGAGGAGCGGAAGGTGACGGAAGTAGGCCAGCGTGAAGGGAAGCGTCGAGGCGAGGCTGACGAGGGTCACGGCAGCAAGGTCCAGAGCGCCGCCAGCGGTCGCGAGCGCGGCACCCGCGAGCCGGCCTGCCGACCGTGCATGGGCTCTTTCCCCCTCGCCCGCCGGCCCTCCACCCTGCCGGCGGCTCCGAGCGAGCTCCGCGAGCCGGCGCCCCGGCAGGTCGGGCAGCAGTGCCAGCCCGAGCACGGCAACGAAGGAGAGCTGGAACGAGGGGTCGAGAAGCGACCCGGGCTGGAGCCACAGCAGCGGCAGCCCGGCCGCGCCCAGGGCGTTCGGAAGGAGCACGCGCCGCGCCATCCCCTGCGCGGAAAGGAGTCCGGCCGCCATGAAGGCGGCACGTGCCACCGACGGGGAGCTCCCTCCCAGCGGGACGTAGAGCAGGAGTGCGACGGCGAGAGCTTGCCGGCGACGGCCGAGTCGTGGAACCAGCGGGGTCAACACCGCCCAGCCGATCGCCGCCAGGATGGCCACGTTCATGCCCGAGATCGCGATGATGTGGCCGGTGCCGGTCCGGCTGAAGACGTCCCTCAACCGGGGGTCCAGGCGCTCGCGGTCTCCAAAGAGCGCGGCCTGCATGAATCCACCCGAGAGCGGTGGAAAGAGACTCTCGATCCTGGCCGACAAGCGCTCGCGGAGGCCCTGAAGGAACGGGGAGCGGCCCGGCCGCTCACGCCAGGCCGTGACCGCCAGCGAACCTCGCACGCGCGGACCTCCGGCCAGGGCACCCCAGTCGAGCGTGCCGGGGTTCTCGGGGCCGCCGTAGGGTCGGAATCGGCCCCGGACCTCGATCTCGTGTCCGACCGGGGGACCCGCTCGGCGCTCAGCCGCTTCAGGAGCCCCGCCCGCGGGCTCGGTCCCGGGAGAGAAGGCTCCGGAGGCCCGTTCGGAGGTCGGCCGCCAGCTGAGGCGCACCCAGCCGCTGCGATCGACGAAGGTCTGGCCTGGAAGGGCGCGGGCCCCCACACGAAAGAGGTACGAGGCGCGGCCGTCCGGCTCGCGCCGCGCGGCTTCGGCGCGCCCGACCAGCACGAGCGGCCCCGCGGATTCGGCCCGCCAGGCCCTGACCTCGGCGCGCCTGGCGTCGCGCTCCTCGCAGGTGCGGGGCACGAGCAGGAGCGCCAGGGCGGCCAGCGCCGCGCCCTGGCGCCCGGCGCCGCCGGCAGCCACCACGGCCGAGGCGCCGAGCTCCAGGAGCAGGCCCGCCTCCGCGGCACCCGTCTCCACGAGCAGCAGGCCGGGAACGAGTGCCACCAGGAAAGCGAGGCAGGGGTTCTTCCGAGCGAGCTCGCGCAGGGCCTGAATGCCCTCCGGCGGTGCGCGGGCGGCGCGGGCGGGCGAGGGTGCGGCCGGACGAAGGACTTCCGGAGGGCTCAGCCGCGAGATCGGCCCTGCAGGTGCTTCTCGACGGTGGGAAGTGTTTTCTTGAGACGCACGATGTGGCAGAGCGGGTAGCCGGGCTCGCAGACTGGATCGAGAGAAACGCCGATGACGAAGCCCGTCACTGGCGAAAGGATGGGCTCGGCCTCGCCTCCGAAGGGGTCGGCGTTGGTCCCGATGCGCTGGCCCTCGTAGACGAGGTCACCCGGGCCCACCTCGAGGTCGGCGATGCCGCCCTGCCGAGCCCTCACCCACACGCTCTGGCGCACGATCACCTGGAAGGGCGGCTCTCGCCGCACGTCTTCGAGCATTCCCAGCTCGACCAGCACGTTTCGCACGCCGCGCAGACCGCTGCGGCCGAAGCGCTCTTGCAGACGGCCGGTCTCGCCCGCCTCGAGCACGATGGTGGGCACGCCTGATTCGGTGGCCACCCGCCGCAGGGAGCGGTGGTGCCCGCGCCGGTGAACCACGATCGCCGTGCCGAACGCGCGGGCGAGGGCCCGTGCCGCGGAACGGTCCATGTCCGCACGCACATGCGCCACGTTCGCGCGCCCGCGCGCGGCCGTGTGGAAGTCGATCCCGAAGTCGCAGCCGCTCACGATCTCTTGCAAGATCCGGTGCGCGATCCGCTCGGCGGGCTTCCCGTCGGGCGAGCCGGGAAAGAAGCGATTGAGATCCGTGCCGTCGGGCAGGTAGCGGGAACGGTTGAGAAAGCCGGGCACGTTCACGATGGGGACGCAGACGAGGTCCCCCGCGAGGCGGCCGGGATCGACGCCGACGGTGACCCGGCGCACGATCTCCACACCGTTCAGCTCGTCGCCGTGGATGCCCGCCGTGAGGAAGAGCCTCGGGCCCGGGCGCACCCCTCTCAGGATCGTGACGTGGACGGGGACCGGGGCGCGGACGGCCACCTCGGAGAGGGGGATCCGCACGTGCCCCACGGCCCCCCGGGGAACGTCCACGCCTCCGATGTGCAGGCGGTCGCCGTTCGGCCGGTGGGCCGGCTCGCCCGCGGCCTCGACCAGCCCGGAGCCCTCGCCGGGCGGAAGCGAAGCGCGCTGCCCGGACCCTGCCGGCTCGCTCGCGGCGGAGGGATCAGTCCTGCGCGGTCGCTCGCGCATGCGCCTCGGCGTGCTGCACGAAGAGGGTCGCGATGTCGAGTCCGGTGGCCTCCTCGAGCCCCTCGAACCCGGGGGAGGCGTTGATCTCGATCACGCGCGGGCCGAGCCTGGACTCCAGCAGGTCCACGCCCGCGATCTCGAGGCCCACCACGCTGGCCGCGAGAACCGCGACCCGCGCGTACTCGGGGTCGAGCTCGACGGGGCTCCCCTCCCCGCCGCGGTGGATGTTCGAGCGGAACTCGCCGAGCTTGGCGCGCCGCCGCATGGCGGCCACGACCCGGCCGCCCATGACGAGTGCCCGGATGTCGCGCCCGCTGGACTCCGCGATGAACTCCTGGATCAGGATCGTCTGGCCCAGGCTCCAGAGCGTGTCGAGCATGGACTCGACCGCGTGCTGGCTGTCGGCCAGCATGACGCCCACGCCCTGCGTGCCGTGCGTGAGCTTGAGCACGACCGGCGGCCCTCCCACCTCGGCCAGCGACTGGGGCAGGTGCGAGGGATTGCGCGCGACGACCGTCTTGGGGATCGCGATGCCGTTCTGGGAGAGGAGCTGCAGGGAGAGCAGCTTGTCGCGCGCTCGAGAGATGGGCGCGAACGAGTTCACGAGCGGCACGCCCATGAGCTCGAACTGGTGCACGACCGCGAGCGCGTAGGCCGGGCTGGAGGGGCCGATGCGTGGCAGGACGACGTCGGGGCGCCGAAGCTCGCGTCCCTGGTACCAGATCCTGGGCCGCGGCTCGCCGAGCGTCAGGTGGCACTGCAGCGGGTCCACGATCCGCAGGCGGTGGCCGCGCGCGCTGGCGGCTTCTCCGAGTCGCCGGGTCGTGTAGAGGTTCGGGCGTCGCGACAGGACGGCGATGCGGAGCGCGCGGCGCGTGCGCGGCGCGCTCGCCCCGGGCGCCGGCGGAGCGAGTACGGAAGCGCCCCGAAGGGCCGGCCGGACGCGGCGCCGCACGCGCTCTCAGCCGATCGAGACGAGCGGGGAGGCGGCGAGCTCCGTGCCGGCCCGGCGGCCGAGCAGCGTCTTGCCCGAAGAGCCCGTGATGCGCACCGGAACGAGCCTGCCGGCGAGCCCGGCGCTCCCCGCAAAGAGCACGCTCCGGAAGTGTGGGTCCCGGCCCTGCACGAAGCCCGCACCGCGCGCGGCCGGCCCGTTCACCAGCACCTCGACCGTGCGCCCCACGCACGCGGCCAGGGCGGCCTCGGTGTGCCGGCGCTGGAGCTCGATCAGGGTCTCGAGGCGCGTCTGAGCGACCTCCTCCGGCACGGTGTCGGGGAGCCGTGCCGCCCGGGTCCCTCGTCGCGGCGAGTACTTGAAGAGGAAGGCCGCATCGTAGCGCACCTCCTCCATCAGGGACACGGTGGCCGCGAAGTCGTCGTCGCTCTCGCCGGGGAAGCCCACGATCACGTCGGTCGAGAGAGCCATGTCCGGCGCCGCTTGCCGCAGAGCGTCCACCTTCGTCAGGTACGCCTCACGAGTGTACGTGCGATTCATGCGCGCGAGCACCGCGTTCGAGCCCGACTGCACGGGCAGGTGCAGGAACGGGCAGACCCTGGGATGCGAGGCGTGGAGGCGGATCAGCTCGGCGCCGAAGTCCTGCGGATGGCTCGTCGTGTAGCGCACGCGCGCGATGCCCGGCACCTCCGCGACGCGCTCGATCAAGCCGGCCAGCCCGAGCGTGCCGCCCGCGCCGTCGTCGCCGCGATACGAGTTCACGTTCTGCCCCAGCAGCGTCACCTCGCGCGCGCCGCCCGCAGCGGCCGCCTCCACCTCGCTCAGCACGTCGGCCGCGGCGCGGCTCCGCTCGCGGCCCCGCGTGAAGGGCACGATGCAGTAGCTGCAGAACTTGTCGCAGCCGCGGATGATCGAGACCCAGACGGAGAACGGATCCTTGCGCAGCGGGAGCAGACGCGCGTAGGGCTCGACCCGCAGCAGGTTGGCGTGCACGCGCCGCTCGCGGCTCGAGTCCAGGTCGTCGAGCAGCCGCGGGAGGTCGCGGTAGCCGTCGGGGCCGACCACGAAGTCCACCCCCCCGGACTTCGCGAGGAGCTCGCCCTTGAGCTCCTGCGCCATACAGCCGACCACGCCCAGCTTGAGCGTCGGTCGGTCGCGCCGAACGCGCTGGAGCTGGCCGATCCGGCCCAGCACGCGCTGCTCGGCGTGCTCACGGATCGCACACGTGTTGAGCAGGATCACGTCGGCGGCCTCGGGGGCCTCCACCGGTGTCAGCTCGGCCGCGGCCAGGATCCCGGCCATGAGCTCGCTGTCCGCGACGTTCATCTGGCAACCGTAAGTCTCGATGTAGAAACGGCGCTTCATGGCGTTGGCAGTGTCGGTAAGGAAGTCATGCCCGGGCCGCCGGTGGCCTCGCCCGCTCGCCAAGGAAACCCATTGGCTCGCCGGGCGAGCCACTCGCCGTCCCTTCAGCCTTCCGTTTCACTCCCGCGCGCCCGGCTCACGAATACGAGAATCGGTCGCGCAGCTGCCCGGGAGCCAGCCAGGCCGCACGTGGCCAGCGCGCCGCGACCTCGGCTTCGAGCTCCGCCCGCTCGGCCTCGTCGAGCTCGCCCCGGATCACGAGCACGCGCTCGAGATCGCGCAGGCCATCGGCGGGATCCGCCTGGGCGACGTCGACCTCGACCGCATCCACGGCCCACTCCTTCTCGCGCGCCAGATCGAGGATCCCCATCGCCGTTTGAGCTGCGAAGCTCCCCAGCAAAAGCTCGAGCGGCGTGGGGCCCAGTCCGTCGCCCCCCTGCCCGCGCGGCCGGTCGGCGAGCCAGCGATGTCCCCGCGCGCCGAGCTCCTGAACGGAGCGGCGGTGCGACACGGAGCGCACGCGCACGCCGCCGGCCTGCCTCGCGCCGGGAGTCGACCCGGGGTCGTCGGACGTGCCGCTCAGCCGCGCTCCTTCCCGCGCGCCGTCTCGAACCCCGCCTGCTTCCAGCCCACCAGGCCAGCACGCATGTCCTTGACGTTCGTGTACCCGAAGCCGGTGAGCGCGCGCACGGCCTCGCGGCTCAAGGGACAGGTCTCCGCGCTGCAGTACACCACGATCTCGTAGTCGTGCGGCACGCCGGGAAGCTGGCCGGCGGCCGCGATCTTGGGGAGCGGTACGTTCACCGCCCCCGGGAGGTGCTCCAGCTCGTAATCGGCCCGGCCGCGCGCATCCAACACCAGCAGGGGCGCGCCGGCCGCGAGCTTCTCGTTCACCTCGGTCACGTCGACGAGCAGCACGTCGCCGTCGGCCGCCGGTGCGGGCACGACCGGCTCGGAGCGGGCGGCCCCCCCCGCGGGGGGCGCCTCGGCCGCCGACGCCGTGGAGGGTTGCACGTCCGGGGTCGCGGCGGACGGAGCCGCGGCCGGCTGGCCGTCGGGAGGCCTCGAGGGCGCGGAAGCGCCCCCACCGCAGGCACCGAGGAACGACGCTGTCAGGAACGCCGCGAGTTGCGCCCTGCGACCCGTCTGCCGACTCCGATCCTGAGGGCGAGACACTCCCATGGTTCCTCGGCGCTCAGGCGGTGCCGGACTTGGCGCCCGCCGCGGCGGCCGCCGCCCCCTTGCGGGCCTCCGCCTCCAGCACCTCGAACTCCTTGCCGACGTTCCAGGTGCAGTAGAGCCAGATCAGCGCGAACGGGATGGACGCCAGGGCCACGCCTCGCAGCCCGAAGCCGAGCCCCACGGTCAGAAGCAAGAGGATCGCCCCCGCTATGCCGCGCGAGAAGCGGTAGAAGAACATCTCGATGTAGCCCTTCACCTTGTAGATCACGTCCCGGCTTGTGACCGTGTAGAGCGTCTCCTTGCCGGCCTTGAACCAGGCGTGCCGCTGACCTTCCTCCCCGTGCTTGTAGAGGACCACGATCGGCAGCGTGGGCACGAGCACGAAGATGATGCCCCAGGTCGCGATCCACAGGGGCACCGACGAGAGCGCGACCTTGGGCCCGAAGCGCTGCAGGACGTAAGCGGTGAGGAAGAGCGTGGCCACGAAGGCGAGCAGGTTGCGCCAGAACTCCACCTTGGCGAAGAACGCGGAGTAGACGGCCTTGTCGGGGAAGTTGGCGTTCAGCGTGGACTGCCAGATGAAGTCCGCGAAGTCCGGCACCAGGCGCTCGAAGCAGACCACCAGCGTGAGCAGGAGGAGATAGCGCGAGGAGAAGATCAGCTTCATCACGGCCGGGATCTGAGAGAGATCGGCCTCCTTCTTCTCGAACTTCTGCTCCGCCGCTCCCCGGTCGGCCGATTTCCCGCCTGTGAGGCGCTCGAGAGCCAGAAAGATCAGGAAGGCGATCAGGTAGATGCCGGCCGCCACCAGCACCATGTTGACGACCCCCAGCCCTTTCACCAGGGCGCTCGTCAAATAGGCGCCGGTCAGCCCCCCCAGCGGTCCCGCGGCCCCGATGAGACCGAACAAGCGCTTGGCGCTGCTGGGCGCGAAGACGTCGTTCGCGTACATCCAGAAGATCGTCACGGCCATGCTGGAGTAGACGTCCACCCAGACGTAGAAGACGGGCGAGGTCCAGTTCCAGCTCGTGCTGTGCGCATCGCGCGCGGCCTGAGCCTGGCCGGCGATCCACCACCACAAGAAGAAAGCGCCGGCGAAGAAGAGCAGCATCCCGCTGATCAACTTCTTGCGCGGCAGGCTGGCGAGCTTTCCGAAGATCCAGACAGCAACCCCCGTGACCACCGCGGTCCCCATGTAGATCCAGGGCAGGATCGTGGGCTCGAAGTCGGAGAGGACGAGCGCGCTCCGCACCGGGCGGATCACGTAGTAGGCGCAGAGCGTGATGAAGAACCAGAAAAAGAGGAGGAACGTCAGCGGCCCCTCGCCCTTCTGCACGCTCCGAAAGCTCTGCAGGAGTTCCTTGAAGCCCGCTGCCTGCGCCATCTGTCCTCACCTCGAAGAGGGTTCGGTCGTCCCGGCCGCCCCGGCCAGCCCGTTCAAGACTAGGAAGGATTACTAGATAGAAACTGTTCGTGGAAAGTTGACCTCATCAGTCGCAATTGCTATCTTGCTCCAGACAATGGCTATGCGGATAACCACACTGGCCGAATACGGCCTGCTCTGCACTCTCCATCTGGCCCGCAGATCGGCCGGAGTGGCCGTTTCGGCCCGCGAGATCGCCGAGCTCGAGGGCCTGCCGGTCCAGTACTGCGAGAAGATCTTCGGGCAGCTCCGCCAGGCGGGGCTCGTGGAGAGCGTCCGCGGCGCCGGCGGGGGCTTCCGGCTCGTGCGTGCGCCCGAGGAGGTCTCGGTCAAGCAGGTGATCGAGGCGACCGAGGGGCGGACCTTCGAGGTCAACTGCGCCGACCATCCGGTGGATCCGGAGCGCTGCCAGACGCACGCGTCCTGCAGCCTGCGCCCGCTGTGGTGGGCGCTGCAGAGCCGCATCGACGAGCTCCTCGCGCAGGTCCACCTGGCGGATCTCCTGCGCGAGGAAGACGCCGTGCGCGACCTGCTGGAGCCGACGGCCGCCGCGTCGCATGGCATCGGCGCGCCAGCCGGCAATGTACACGCCGGCAGAGGTTCGTGAAATATCGCGTCCCGGAGCCTCGAGCGGACGAGCGTCCACCCGGCGCTTCCTCTTCCGACGAAGGAGCTGATTCGAGATGACCGACCCCACGCCGTCCCCGCTGCTCGCGATCCGCGGCCTCAAGGCCCGCGTCGCGGAGAGCGAGGACGAGATCCTGCGCGGTGTGGATCTGGAGGTCCGCGCAGGGGAGGTGCACGCCCTCATGGGCCCCAACGGGTCCGGCAAGAGCACGCTGGCCAAGGTGCTGGCCGGCCACCCTCACTACGAGCGGACGGCGGGCGAGATCCTCTACAAGGGCCGCGACCTGCTGGAGCTCGACCCCGACGAGCGTGCGCGGCTGGGGCTGTTCATGGCCTTCCAGTACCCGATGGAGATCCCCGGCGTGTCGATCGCGAACTTCCTGCGCACGGCGGTGAACGCCCGCCGGGAGAAGGGCGACGAGGTCTCGGTGCTGGACTTCTACGACGAGCTGCGCGAGCGCATGGCGGCCCTGAACATGGAGGAGAGCTTCATCGAGCGCTTCGTGAACGAGGGCTTCTCGGGGGGCGAGAAGAAGCGCGCCGAGATCCTGCAGATGGCCCTCTTGCAGCCGGACCTGGCGATCATGGACGAGACCGACTCGGGACTCGACGTGGACGCGCTCAAGCTCGTGGCCTCGGGTGTGAACACCCTGGTGGGCGAGCGTCCGGAGATGGCGGTGCTGCTCATCACCCATTACCAGCGCATCCTGAACCACATCACGCCGGACCGCGTACACATCATGTACCGCGGACGCATCGTGCAATCCGGCGGCAAGGATCTGGCGCTCGACATCGAGGCCCGCGGCTACGACTTCCTGCGGGAGACCGCCGCGGCGGCCGCGAGTTAAGCGCGAGTTGAGCACGATACCGACCCAGAAGGGAGCTTTCCGATGCCACAGGACGTGCTCTTCGACGAGCTGAGCCTGGACGACTACAAGTACGGGTTCCGGGACCCCGACTCCTACGTCTTCAAGTCCGAGCGGGGCCTCTCCCGGCGCGTCGTCGAGCAGATCTCGGCCATGAAGGAGGAGCCCGAGTGGATGCTCAAGCGCCGCCTCAAGGCGCTCGAGATCTACGAGTCCAAGCCCGTGCCGACCTGGGGCGGCGACCTGTCCCGCCTGGACATGAGCCGGATCTACTTCTACGTGAGGCCCGCCGAGCAGGAGAGCCGCTCGTGGGACGAGGTGCCCGAGGACATCAAGCGCACCTTCGACCGGCTGGGGATCCCCGAGGCCGAGCGCCGGTCGCTGGCCGGCGTGGGCGCCCAGTACGAGAGCGAGATGGTCTACCACAAGATCAAGGACGAGCTCGCCGCGAAGGGCGTCATCTTCGACTCGATCGAGGACGGCCTGCGCAAGCACCCCGACCTGTTCAAGCAGTACTTCGGGACCGTGATCCCGGCCCACGACAACAAGTACGCGGCGCTGAACGCCGCGGTCTGGTCGGGGGGCTCGTTCATCTACGTGCCGCCGGGTGTGGACGTCGAGATCCCGCTCCAGGCCTACTTCCGCGTCAACACCGAGAACCTGGGCCAGTTCGAGCGCACCCTGATCATCGCCGACGAGGGCGCGAGGCTGCACTACATCGAGGGCTGCACGGCCCCCACCTACTCGACCGCGTCCTTTCACTCGGGCGTCATCGAAATCGTCGTGAAGCGCGGGGCGAACGTGCGCTACACGACGATCCAGAACTGGTCCAAGAACATGTACAACCTGGTCACCCAGCGGGCGCGCGTGGAAGCCGATGCGCGGATGGCCTGGACGGACGGGAACCTGGGCTCGTGCCTGACGATGAAGTACCCGTCCTGCTACCTGGTCGGACCCGGCGCCTCGGGCGAGATCCTCTCGATCGCCTACGCGGGTCCGGGCCAGCACCAGGACGCCGGCGGAAAGGTGATCCATGCCGCGCCCTATACGACCTCGGAGATCGTCTCGAAGTCCATCAGCAAGGGCAGCGGCCGCTCGTCCTACCGCGGGCTTCTGAAGGTCCTCCCCGGGGCCGTAGGTGCGAAGTCCAACGTGCAGTGTGACGCGCTCCTGCTCGACGAAGAGGCGCGCACCGACACCTATCCGTACATCGAGATCGAGGAGCAATCGGCCACGATCGGGCACGAGGCCACGGTCACGAAGATCGGCGACGAGCAGCTCTTCTACCTGATGAGCCGCGGCATACCCGCCGCCGAGGCGCGGACGATGATCGTGCGCGGGTTCATCGAGCCCATCGCCCGTGAGCTCCCGCTGGAGTACGCCGTCGAGCTCAACCGGCTGATCGAGTTCGAGATGGAGGGATCGGTCGGATGATCCGCGCCTCCGCACCGGTCAGGATCCGAGGCGGCGACCGCCCTGCGGTCGTGGACGCTGATCTGGGCCCCGTGGGAGAGCTGTCGCGAGCGAGCGTGCTCCGCCTCTCCGAGGCGCTGGCGGATCCGGACTGGCTGCGCGAGCGGCGGCTCGAGGCCTGGGACGCGTACGAGCGCATGCCCGTGCCGGACACGCGGGGCGAGGCCTGGCGCTACACGGACCTCACGCGCTGGCCCTGGCGCGACGCGCGGCTCGAGCTCGCCGGAGCGCCGACGACCGAGGACGGGCACGGCAGCCGGATGGCCCGTCCCCACGCCGCCTCGGGGGCGCAGGCCCTCGTGGACGGCGCGCCGGCCGCGCACTGGCTCGGCGCGGAGGCCGCCGCGCAGGGGGTGGTCTTCACGGACCTCCTGAGCGCCGTGCGCGACCACGCCGACCTGGTCGAGCCCCACCTCCTGCGGGTGGGCGTGACCCCCGAGCGCGGCAAGCTGGCGGCGCTCCACTGCGCGCTCCTCTCGGGAGGGACCTTCCTCTACGTCCCGCCGGGTCTCCAGCTGGCGCTGCCGCTCCAGAGCCTCCGCACGCTGCGGCGCCCGGGGATCGCGGTCTTCCCGCATACGCTCGTGGTGGCGGGACGCGGAAGCCACCTCACCTATGTCGAGGAGTCGTCCTCCCCCACGCTCGACGGCCCGGCTCTCAACTGTGCGGCTCTCGAGATCGTGGCCGGGCCCGACTCGCAGGTGCGGGTCGCCACGCTCCAGGAGTGGGGTCGGAACGTGATCCACTACAGCTTGCAGCGCACCCGGGTCCAGAAGGACGCGACCGCGAGCTCGCTGGTAGCGACCCTCGGGGCCTCCCTCTCGCGCGTCGAGGTGCAGAGCGTGCTCGAGGCCGAGGGCGGGACCAGCGAGATGCTGGGCCTCTACCTGGGCGACGAGAGCCAGCACATGGACCACAACACGCTGCAGCTGCACACCGCGCCCCACACGACCAGCGACCTGCTCTTCAAGGGCGCGCTTCGGGACCGCTCCCGCTCGGCCTTCTCGGGGTTGATCAAGGTCTTCAAGGGCGCGCAGCGCACCGACGCCTATCAGAAGAACCGGAACCTCCTGCTCTCTCCCGAGGCGCGGGCCGACTCGCTGCCCAACCTCGAGATCGAGGCCGACGACGTGCGCTGCTCGCACGGGGCCACGATCGGTCAGGTCGACGAGCTGCAAGTCTTCTACCTGATGAGCCGCGGTCTGTCGCGAGCCGCGGCCGAGCGGCTGCTCGTTCAGGGATTCTTCGAAGAGGTGCTGGCGCGCGTGCCGCTGCCGACCTTGCAGGAGCGAATCCGGGCCGCCGTGGAGCTCAAGACCGGGGCCCGGGGCCCGCGGGCGGTGGACGAGCCCTCCCGCCGCGACGGCCGGTCGGCCGCGGCGAGCGAGGCCGCCGTCCCGGGGACCGTCTGAGGTGACGGCCGGAGCGGGGCCCGGCGCCGAAGGTCCACCTCCGGGCTTCGCGCGTGCTGCGGCCCTGGAGGACGTCCCGCCCGGGGCGCTCAAGGCCGCGCGCCTGGACGGGCTCGCGGTCGTCCTCTGCAACGTGGAGGGCGCGATCTTCGCGGTCGAGGACAACTGCTCGCACCAGCACTTCCCGCTCTCGAGAGGAGAGCTCGACGATCACGTGCTCACCTGCGACTGGCATGGCGCCTGCTTCGACGTGCGCACGGGAGAGGCCCTGGCCCTTCCGGCCGTGCAGCCCGTGCGCACCTTTCAGGTCCGCGTGCTCGGAAGCGAGGTGTACGTCCGCACCGAAGGCGAGCCGCCGACCCCCGCGGAAGCGCTGATCCAGCGCGATGCGGTCTGACGCCGGCGTCCCACCCCCACCGTCCGTGACGCGCGCCGCCTCGACCACCAGCGCCGCCCCCGCCGCCCCCGCCGCGCCGTTCACGCCGGCGCTGGACGTGGCCCGCGTGCGGGCGGAGTTCCCCATTCTGGACCAGCTCGTGGGCGGGCGGCCGCTCGTCTACCTCGACAACGCCGCCACCTCGCAGAAGCCGCGAGCGGTGATCCGCGCGCTCATCGAGTACTACGAGCGCGACAATGCCAACGTGCACCGTTCCATCCACGCGCTCTCCACGCGCGCAACCGAGGCCTACGAGGCGGCGCGCGCCACCGTGGCCCGTTTCCTGGGCGCGGCCGACAGCCGCGAGATCGTGTTCGTGAGGGGCACGACCGAGGCCGTGAACCTGGTGGCCGCGAGCTGGGGCCGCACGAACCTGCGGCCGGGCGACGAGATTTTGCTCTCGGTCATGGAGCACCACTCGAACCTGGTGCCCTGGCAGCTCGCGGCGCAGCAGACGGGCGCCCGCCTGCGCTTTCTGGACGTGACCGAGCGCGGGACGCTCGCGCTCGAGGGCCCCGGCGGCCTCGACGAGCTCCTCGGCGAACGGACCCGACTCGTGGCGCTGACGCACCTCTCGAACGGGCTCGGGACCTTGAATCCCATCGCCGAGATCGCCGAGCGGGCGCATGCCGCAGGGGCGCTCGTGCTGGTGGACGGGGCTCAGAGCGTGGCTCGCCTGCCGGTCGACGTGCGCCGGCTGGGTGCCGACTTCTTCGCCTGCTCGTCGCACAAGATGTACGGTCCGACGGGGATCGGGGCGCTGTGGGCCCGTTCCGAGCTGCTGGAGGAGATGCCTCCCTACCAGGGCGGCGGGGAGATGATCGAGCGGGTCGAGCTCGAGCGCTCCACCTGGAACCGCGTGCCGCACAAGTTCGAGGCCGGCACGCCGCACATCGCGGGTGCCATCGGCTTCGCGGCCGCCGTGCGCTTCCTGGAGTCGCTGGGCTTGCCGGCCGTGCGCGCCCACGACGAGCGGCTGGTCGCCGCCGCGCTCGAGCGGCTCGCGGCTGAGGTGCCCGGCATCCGCCTCTTCGGTCCTCCACCGGGCGATCCCACGCCGCACGTCGGGGTGGTCTCCTTCACCCTGGAGGACATTCACCCCCACGACCTGGCCACGATCGTGGATCACGAGGGGGTGGCCATCCGCGCGGGCCATCACTGCAACCAGCCGCTCATGCGCCGCCTCGGCGTGCCGGCGACCGCGCGTGCCTCCTTCGGAGTCTACAACGACGACGCGGACCTCGACGCTCTGGTCGCGGCCCTGCACGTCGCCCGCGGGCTCTTCGGGTACGCATGACCGGGACGCTGCCCTCGCTCTTTCAAGAGCTCATCCTCGACCACTACCGGAAGCCCCGCAACAAGGGCGTTCTCGAGGAGCCCACGGTGACGATCGCGATGCACAATCCCGTGTGCGGCGACGAGATCGAGCTCCAGCTGCGTCTCGAGGGCGAGCGCTTGACCGCGGTGCGCTTCGCCGGCCACGGCTGCTCGATCAGCCAGGCCTCGGCTTCGATGATGACGGAGCTGGCGGCAGGCCGTACGGTGGCCGAGCTCGCCGAGCTCGGGAGCCTCTTCACCTCGCTGATGCACGGCGCCCCCGAGGCGGCCCGCGACCGGCGTCTGGGGGACCTGCGGGCGCTCCAGGGAGTGGCCCGGTTCCCGGTCCGCATCAAGTGCGCGCTGCTGCCCTGGAACGCGCTGGAGGAGGCGTTGCGCGCCCACGCCGCCGGACGGCGCGACGCCGGAACCGTCGTGATCGCCGACGCCGAAGGTCTCGCCCCTGGAGAGTCACGGGACATGGCCTGGCCAGCCTCTTGACGAGTTTAGGAATTATTCCTATTTAGATGGGGCTTTGGCCGCCCGCTCCCCCGTGCGCGGCCCGCCCCACACCCCGGCTCAGGAGACCCGTCATGGCGAGCCAGAAAGTGATCGCCGCCCTCAACAAGCTCGTGAGCAACGAGTACGCGGCGTTCCTCCAGTACCTGCAGCAGAGCTTCCTGGTGCACGGCACCGAGCGCGAGGTGTTCAAGAAGTTCTTCGAGGAGACCAGCGAGGAGGCGGTGGGCCACGCCAAGCTGTGGGGCGAGAAGATCGTTTCGCTGGGGGGCTTCCCCAGCGTGGAGCCGGGTCCAGTGCGGCAGAGCCGCGACCTGGCGGAGATGCTCGAGCAGGACCTGGCTCTCGAGCGCGCGAACCTGGACGACTGTCTGGCGGCGTTGAAGCTCGCCGAGGACGAGGGGCTGGTCGCTCTGAAGGTGATGCTCGAGGATCACATCGTGGAGGAGACCGAAGACGTGGAGGAGCTCGAGAAGCTGCTTTCGAAGAAGCGGATCGGGGTGGCCCAGGAAGGGGCGCGGCAGGCTCGGAAGAGCTGAGGCGGCGTTCGCGACCGGGGCTCCGGAGGGAGCGGATCCCTCCGGGTCAGTCGGCGACCGCGGGGCAATCGAAGAACGGCAGCCGGATGACCTGCGGGTCGCCCGGCTGTTCGCTTTCCGGGGCCCGGCGATTCGCGAGCGAGCGGGCGCGCTTGACCAGGATCTCGAGCGCCTGCAGCTGGAGCGGGTGGATCGAGATCGTCTTGGTGGGATACCAGCCGAGACCGGAGCGCGCGATGGTCCGCAGCGTGATCCGAACTTCGCCGCCCGACTCCTCGGTGAGGAACATCTCCAGCTTCTCGTCCTCGCGAGGCGAGTCGAGCAGGCCTACGTAGGTGATCCGGCTCGCGTCCTGGCTCATCCGCTTCAACCTGCCAATGAGAATGTTTCTCAAAAAGGTGCTCAACAATACCCTGGACTGAGCGCATGTCAAGTCTGGACCGAGAGTTTCGGTTCCCGTCCACGTCCTGACTTTGCCAGCCAGCCCGGTAGGTTTCCCATCTGCCACTTTGACTCACAACGGCGGTCCTCCGAGGTCTCCGGAACCGATCTACCACAGAACGCGTGTCGTTTGCCAACCCCCCAGAGCCCGTTTATCTTCAGCCCGGACACCGATCCTCCGGAGCGCCTCCCTCCGGCATGTGCGCGTTTGCGGTGATCCGCCGCAGTCCGTCACGGCACGCGACGCGCTCGACCTCAACAGTTCGATAAGCGAGGGGTTTCATGAATTCGCGGAACGGGAACGGCCACGGGAAGGGGACGGGGTGGACCCTCGGCTCGTGGATACGTGGGTTGTTCCGGCCCGGGAACGGCGCCGGTGATCTCGAGACGGGCTCGGTGAAGTGGTTCGACGACCAGAAGGGCTATGGCTTCATCGAGCGCAGGAACGGTAGCGACGTGTTCGTGCACTTCAGCGACATCCAGCAGAAGGGCTACAAGACCCTTTCCCAGGGCCAGTCGGTGCGCTTCCGCGTGAAGCAGGGCACGAAGGGGCCGCAAGCCGTCAACGTCTCGAAAGTCTGATCCGCTTCGCGAGCGCGGCCGCTCCGCGCCGCGGTCCACGGCGCCTCCCCCCGGAGGCGCCGTCGTTTTTGCAGGCCACCCTCACTATCTTAGCGGCGCGATGGCGACGACCAAGATCCTGCTCATCGACGACGACCCGGGTGTGGTGCGCGGCCTGAGCGCCCGTCTGCGGCGCGAAGGCTACGAGCCCCTGGCGGCGCTCGACGCCGTGCAAGCGACGATGTTCGCGCGCAAGGAGTCGCCCGTCCTGATCCTGCTCGACCTCGGGCTCCCGGGAGGCGACGGCATCCGCGTGCTCGAGAACCTCTCCCGCTCCTCCGCCACGGCCGGAATCCCGGTGCTGATTCTCACCGGCCACAGCGATCCCGAGAAGTTCGCGCGCGCCCGCGCGCTGGGTGCGGTGGACTGCTTCGTCAAAGGGCCCGACCTCGAGCCGCTACTGGCCCGGGTCCGCGCCCTCGCGGGACCTCCGGTCGGCGTGGAACCCGCCGACGGCCCCGCGCCGGTCTGACGCGGCGCGCTCTCAGACGACGTCCTTCCGGACCCAGCGCTCCCCCTCCCTGACGTAGGGCGGCACGAGCTCGCGCGCGGCCGCCGCCGCGGCGCGTTCCGGGCTTCCCGACCGCGCGTATTCGCGATTGAAGGCCCGCAGATAGCGCTCCTGCGCCTCCGCGGCCAGCGACGTGCGGAGCTCGAGGGGAAGCTCGTCCACGCTCTCGTAGTAGACGGGTGCCGGGCCCTGGCCGGGCGCGGCCTTGGACGGGGCCCGGTGGGGACCCGGGCAGGTGACGGGCGCGCTGGAGCACGGGTCGGCGTGGACGAGCGCGTCCACGTTCGGGATCCGATCCTGGAGAGCGCGCTCGAGGCGCGCCACGAGGGCATGCGCTTCCTCGAAGGGCCGCTCTTTGCAGATCACCACGTGGACGTCCACGGTCGTGCGCGGTCCCGAGCGGCGGGTTCGCAGCCGGTGCCAATCCAGGATCTCCGGCGCGTGGTCGGCGAGGATGCGCTCGATCTCGCGCCGAGCTTCGGGCTCGAGCTCGCGGTCCATCAGGTCGTCCAGGGCCCGCCTCAGGATCGGGCGCACCTGCCAGAGGACCGCCGCGGCCACGGCGAGCGAGAAGGCAGGGTCGATCCAGGCCAGCCCGGTCGCGTATTGCAGGCCGATGGCGGCCAGGACGCCCCCGCTGGTCCAGACGTCCGAGGCGTAGTGCAGGCTGTCGGCGGAGAGCAGCGCGCTGCCGGTCTCGCGCGCCCGGCGGATCAGGTAGCGCGAGAGCCAGAGCGAGGCCAGCAGGCTGCCCAGCATCACCAGCGCCCCCAGCCCGTAACCCCCGAGCGCATGCGGCTCGGTGAGGTGCCGCACGCCCTGCGTTGCGAGGAAGAGGCCCGACCCCGCGACGAGCGTGCCCTCCAGGAGCACCGCCAGGCTCTCGGCCTTTCCGTGCCCGAAGGAGTGCTCCTGGTCCGGCGGCTTCTCGGCCTTGCGCACCGAGAACAGGTTCACGGTGGACATGCCGCAGTCCAGGAGCGAGTCGAGCGCCGAGCCGAGGACCGAGAGGCTCCCCATGGCGAAGCCGGCAGCCGTCTTCACCGCGACGAGCGCAGCGGAGACAATGATCGGCACGAGCGCCGCGCGCGCGCGCGTGGAGCGCGAAGCTGGATCGGGCATGCTAACCAAGATGGGATCCGCCCCGCGCGCGGACCACGGGAGACCGGGCCCGGGCACGGAGGGGGGGCTGGCGGGAGCGGGCTAGCCGGTTCGGCCGGCGAGCGTCTCGGCCGCGCCTGCCTCGACCGGAGACGGCGCCCGCCCCCGGACCGCCCGAACCAGCATCGGGAGCGCGATCGCGCAGAGGACGCCGGCCTGAGCGACCACGTTCTCGACCGTGGGGTAGATTCCCAGGGACGGGATCCGGACCAGTGCCAGGCCCGACTCGCTCAGCCGACCGGCCTCCTGCAGCTCGTGCACTCCCTTGCCGGCGAATGCGAACGCGAGGAGCAGGAGCAAGGCGCTCGTGCCCGCGAAGAAGGGACGCAGCGGCATGCGCGCGCCGAAGCGGAAGATGACCCAGCAGACGAGTGCGAGCGCCACGAGCCCAACCGCCAGGCCCGCCATCACGGCCCCGGCCTGCGTGTCCTCGGCGGAGAGCAGCGCCCGGTAGAAGAGCACCGTCTCGACCCCTTCGCGATACACGGCCAGGAAGGAGACCAGACCGAGGGCCAGCGCCGAGCCGGCGCCGACGCCGCGCCGGACCCGCCGCTCGAGGTACGCCTTCCAGCGCGCCACATCCGACTTGGCCAGGAGCCAGTGCCCGACCCAGAGCAGGACGACCGTGGCCGTGAGCAATGTCAGCCCTTCGAGGAGCTCGACGTGATGGCTCGAATGGAAGACCGCCTGGACGAGCGTGGCCGTGACGAGACTTGCCCCCACCCCCGCGGCGACGCCTCCCCAGAGCGCTCCCGCGCCACGCCCGGGGTCCACTCTCCGCAGGACGGCCAGCATTGCGCCTACGATGAGCATGGCCTCGAGTCCCTCGCGGCCGATGATGACGAGGGACTGCAGGAATACCGAGGCTGAGGTGCCCATGGATCGCGCTCCGGATGTCGGCGAAGGTGATGAGTTTGAGAACCAGTCTCAACGCTCGCCAAAATGATTCCTCATCCGACGCTTGTCAACGCACCCACTCGCGCGGAACCAGGTTCGATCGCGCCATCCGTGAGAGCAGGAGCTGCTGCTTCCAGCGCAGGCTTCGCGTCACGCGCCCGGGATTGCGGACCAGGGGGTTCGGGATCGATGCCGCCAGGAGTGCGGACTGCGCGGGGTCCAGCTGGCGCGGCGTGCGTCCGAAATACGTCCGCGCGGCGGCCTCGATCCCGTAGAGTCCCCGTCCCCACTCGATCACGTTGAGGTAGGCCTCGAGGATCCGCGGCTTGGGCACGGCGAGCTCCACCAGGGCCGTCAGCCCGGCCTCCTTGAGCTTCCGGAAGGGGTTCTTGGCGGGACTCAGGAAGAGATTCTTCACCAGCTGCTGGCTGATCGTCGAGGCGCCCTTCGCGAAGCGACCTTCCTCGACGTTCTCGGAGGCCGCGATCCGCATCCGCGGGACGTCGAATCCGTGATGCGTTGGAAAGGTGTCGTCCTCGGCGTGGAGCACGGCGTTCAAGAGGGAGGGCGAGACGCGGCGCAGCGGCGTCCAGGCTCCCCGCGCCCGGGTCTCGATCCCCTGCTCCTCGCGCAGGCGCATGAGTGCGGTGGGACGGGGGTCCGACCAGCGCAAGCCCACGACCTCGGGCACGAGGACCAGACCCGACAACACGTAGAGCGCGGCCGCGGCGGCGAGGCAGCCGAGGCCGCGCCCGAGCCATCTCGCGTACTTCATGAGCCTGCCCGGGATCAAAGAATGCGCCCGAGAGGATTCGAACCTCTGGCCTACAGCTCCGGAGGCTGTCGCTCTATCCAGCTGAGCTACGGGCGCACGCCCGAAGGGTGCCGCCCGAGGGGCGGCGACGGCGGTGGCCGGCGGGATGCGAAGGCGGCGGGGCCGGCTAGCGCTCGAAGGGGTCGGTGACCGGAGCCGGTCCCGAGCGCGGGGACGACGGCGGCATGGCCGTGATCAGCTCCTTCAGCTCTTTGGAAGGCTTGAACGTGGGCACGTGCCGCGACGGGACCTGCACGGGGTCCCCCGTGCGCGGGTTCCGGGCCTTGCGCGCCTTGCGCTTCTTGACCTTGAAGCTCCCGAAGCCCCGGATCTCGATGTTCTTCTCCTGGGCCAGCGCCTGCTTGACGGCTTCGAGGAAACCGTCCACGACCACCGCAGTGTCCTTCTTCGTGAGCCCGGTGGCGTCGGCGATCTGCTCGACCAGGTCAGCTTTGGTCATGCGTCCTCCGAGTTCGCTTTCGGGAGCCAAGGCTGCCTCAACCTCCTTCCATCACGGGATCCGGCGGCGACGTCAAGACGACACGTTCGGCCGAGACGACGTAAGGACGACACGCTCGGCCGAGACGACGGCGCCTGGAACGGGGACCTGCGGCGCACACACAAAGTAAAGCAGGGCACGAACTTGTCAATCCGAAGCCTGCCCCGCGCCCGCCGCGGCGGAGAGCCCGGCCAGGGCGCTGGCACCTTCCAGCCAGTCCTGGAGCGCCCGGGGACGAAAGGGCCCGGCCCGCAGGGCCGCGATGCCGGTGGCGGCCGCCATGGCCCCGGAGGTGGTCGTGATGTAGGGCACGTTGTGGGTGAGGGCGGCCCGGCGCAGCGCGTAGTCGTCGTACTGGGACTTCTTTCCCAGGGGCGTGTTGATGAGCAGGGCCACCTCCCCGTTCTTGATGAGATCCACCATGTCCGGGCGGCCCTCGTTCACCTTGAACACGCGCCGGGCGGGCACCCCCCGCCTGCGCAGGAAGGCGCACGTCTCGTCGGTGGCCAGGATCTCCAGGCCCATGCGCGCCAGGCGATCGGCGATCGGGACCACCGTCGGCTTGTCGCGGTCGTTGACGCTGATGATGACGCGCCCGCTGCGGGGCAAGCCGGCGCCCGCAGCCAGGGTGGCCTTCGCGAAGGCCAGCCCGAAGTCCCGGTCGATCCCCATGACCTCGCCGGTGGAGCGCATCTCGGGCCCCAGCAGAGGATCCACGCCGGGAAGCTTCACGAACGGAAACACGGATTCCTTGACGGCCACGTGGCGGAGAGGCTCCACGTCGGTCAGCCCGATGGCGCTCAGGCTCTCGCCCAGCATGACCCGCGTGCCGATTCGAGCCAGCGGAATCCCGGTGGCCTTGCTCACGAAGGGCACCGTCCGCGAGGCGCGCGGGTTGACCTCGAGCACGAACACCTCACCGTTCTTGATCGCGAACTGGACGTTGAGCAGACCCCGCACGCCAAGCGCCCGGGCGAGCTCCCGCGTCTGCTCGCGCAGGATCTCGGCTTCCCAGGGCGAGAGCTTGTACGCCGGGAGCACGCAGGCGGAGTCGCCGGAGTGGATTCCCGCCTCTTCGATGTGCTGCAGGATGCCGGCGATCACGGTGCGCTCGCCGTCGGCGACGGCGTCCACGTCGAACTCGAAGGCATCCTCCACGAACTTGTCGATGAGCAACGGGTGCGATTCGCTGGCCAGGAGTGCCGTGCCGACCGTGCGTCGCAGGCTCTCGGCGTCGTAGACGACCCGCATGGCCCGGCCACCCAGGACGTACGAGGGACGCAGCAGCACCGGGTAGCCGATCAGCTCGGCGATGGCCTCGGCCGACTCCGGCGAGGCGGCGATCCCGCCCTCGGGCTGGCGGATGCCCAGCCGCCGCAAGAGCGACCCGAAGCGGTCGCGGTCCTCGGCCAGGTCGATCGCCTCGGGCGAGGTGCCCAGGATCGGGAAGCCCGCCCGCTGGATGGCGGCCGCCAGCTTGAGAGGCGTCTGGCCCCCGTACTGCACGATCACGCCCTCGGGATCCTCCTGTGCCAGCACGTCGAGCACGTGCTCGGCCGCGAGCGGTTCGAAGTACAGCCGATCCGAGATGTCGTAGTCCGTCGAGACGGTCTCGGGATTCGAGTTGACCATCACCGCCTCCACCCCCGCCTCTCGCAGCGCCACGCAGGCCTGAACGCAGCAGTAGTCGAACTCGATGCCCTGCCCGATCCGGTTGGGGCCGCTGCCCAGGATCACCACCCGCCGCCGGCTCGAGCGCCGGGCCTCGCTCTCCCGCTCGTGGGTGGAGTAGAAGTAGGGCGTATAGGCCTGGAATTCGCCGGCGCAGGTGTCCACCGTCTTGAACGCGGGCACGATCCCTCGCGCCGCGCGATGGCGCCGCACCGCCTCTTCGCTCGTGCGCAGCAACCGCGCCAGGTGCGCGTCGCCGAAGCCCCAGCGCTTGGCCTCCCGCAGCACGTGGTCGGGGACCCGCTCCAGGCTGCCCAGGCCGGCCAGCACGACTTCGGCCTGCCCCAGCTCCTCGATCTGGGCCAGGAACCAGGGGTCGATGCCGCTGGCCTCGGCGATCTCCTCCACACTCGTCCCGCGCGCGAAGGCTTCGCGGATGGCGAAGAGGCGATCCTGGGAGGGCACCGAGATCAACCCGCGCAGCTCCGCGTCCTCGAGCCCCGCCGGGCCGGCGCCGTCGCGCCCGCGCGATTCCACGTCGAGCTCCAGCGCCACCTGCTCGCCTGCCGGCGCGTGCCCGATCCCCACCGCCGCCGTCCTGGCCACGCCGCCCAGCCCGTGGAGCCCATCCCAGCCACGCTCCATCGAGCGGAACCCCTTCTGGAGCGCCTCCTTGAACGTGCGCCCGATGGCCATGGCCTCCCCCACCGACTTCATCTGCGTGGTGAGCCGCGCGTCCACGTTGGGGAACTTCTCGAAGTCGAAGCGCGGGAGCTTCACGACCACGTAGTCGATGGTGGGCTCGAAGCAGGCCGGCGTCTCGCGCGTGATGTCGTTCACGAGCTCGTCGAGCGTGAAGCCGATGGCCAGCTTGGCCGCGATCTTGGCGATCGGGAACCCGGTGGCCTTGGAGGCCAGCGCCGAGCTGCGCGAGACGCGCGGGTTCATCTCGATCACGATGCGCGTGCCGTCGGCCGGGTTCACGGCGAACTGGATGTTGGACCCGCCGGTCTCCACACCGACGGCGCGGATGACGCGCAACGCGTCGTCGCGCATGGCCTGGTACTCGCGGTCGGTGAGCGTCTGCTGAGGGGCCACCGTGATCGAGTCGCCCGTGTGGATTCCCATCGGATCCAGGTTCTCGATCGAGCAGACCACGACCACGTTGTCGCGACGGTCGCGCATGACCTCCAGCTCGAACTCCTTCCAACCCATGATCGAAGCCTCGACCAGCACTTCACCGATGGGCGAGAGGTCCATGCCGCGCAGCAGCAACTCCTCGAATTCCTCGACGTTGTAGGCGATCCCGCCGCCGCTGCCGCCCAGCGTGTAGGCCGGGCGCAGGATCGCCGGGTAGCCAACCTCGGCCAGGATGCGGCGGCCGTCCTCGAGCGAGCGGGCGAACCCTCCCCGCGGGACCGCGAGCCCGATCTCGCGCATGCGAGTCGCGAAGGCCTCGCGGTCCTCGGCCATGCGAATCGCCTCGGGCTTGGCTCCGATCATCTCGACGCCGAGCCGCTCGAGCGCGCCGCGACGGTGGAGCTCCATGGCGATGTTGAGCGCGGTCTGACCGCCCAGCGTGGGAAGCAGCGCGTCGGGCCGCTCGATCTCGAGCACGGCTTCCACGAGGTCCGCCGTCAGCGGCTCGATGTAGATGCGGTCGGCCGTCTCCGGATCGGTCATGATCGTGGCCGGGTTCGAGTTGACCAGCACCACTCCCACGCCCTCTTCACGCAGCGCGCGGCAGGCCTGGGTGCCCGAGTAGTCGAACTCGGCTCCCTGGCCGATCACGATGGGACCCGAGCCCAGCAGGCAGACCCGGGAGATGTCCGGACGGCAAGGCACGGCTAGCCGGCCCGCGGGGCGCGGTCGCGGGGGCGCGCCTGCGGCATCCGGGTCCGCGGGTGGGGTGCGGCGCTCCGTGCGCCCGACCCGGCGGCGGCCATGGCGGCCACGAACTCGTCGAAGAGGTAGCGGGAATCGTGAGGTCCGGGTGCGGCCTCGGGGTGGTACTGGACGGCGAAGATCGGCAGCTCGCGGTGCCGGAAGCCCTCCAGCGTGCCGTCGTTCAGGTTCACGTGGGTGACCTCGAAAGCGGGCATGTCCGCGAGTGCGCCCTCGTCGCCGCGCACCGCGAAGCCGTGGTTCTGGGAGGTGATCTCCACGGCCTCGCGCAGGCGGTTCCGCACGGGGTGGTTCACCCCGCGGTGACCGAACCGCAGCTTGTAGGTGTCGCCGCCGTGGGCCAGCGCCAGGAGCTGGAAGCCGAGGCAGATGCCGAAGGTCGGGATCTCCGGCGCCAGGCGGTGGAGCTCGCGCAGGGTGTCGATCGCGCCGCGCACCGCGTCGGGGTCGCCGGGACCGTTCGACAGAAAGATTCCATCCGGCTGGCGCTCCAGGAGCTCCTCCGCGCCGGCGCTGGAGGGCAGGATCAGGAGCTCGCACCCGCGGGCATGGAGCAGGCGGAAGATGTTGGCCTTGGCTCCGCAGTCGAGTGCGGCGACCCGGAAGCGCGGAGCCGCGAGGGCTCGTGAGGGGGCATCCCCGGGAGCCGGCGCGGGAAAGCCCGGCTCGCGGCCTTCCCAGAGGTGGGGCGCGGCACAGCTCACGAGAGCCGTCAGGTCCTGGCCCTCCATGCGCGGAATGGCCAGCACGCGGCGCAGGAGCGAGGCGGGGTCCAGGTCCACCGTGGAGAGGCCCGCGCGCATGGCGCCGCGCTCGCGCAGATGGAGCGTGAGCGCCCGCGTGTCCACGCCCTCGATCGCCACCACGGCCTGCTCGCGCAGGGTCTCGGGAAGCCCACGCCGCGCGCGCCAGCTGGAGTGCCGCCGCGTCGCTTCGCGCACCACGAAACCCGCCACCTGGATGCGTTCGGACTCGCCGTCGCCCGGCACGATGCCGGTGTTGCCGACCAGGGGGACCGTCATGGTCACGATCTGGCCCGCGTACGACGGGTCGGTCAGGACTTCCTGGTAGCCGGAGAGCGCGGTGTTGAAGACCGCCTCCCCGAAGGCCTCGCCCTCGGCGCCGAACGAGCGTCCCGGGAACGCCCGGCCGTCCTCGAGCAGCAGCAGGGCGGATGAGGAGTGCTGGAAGGGCATCAGAGCGGGATCGTCTCCACGTCGGCGACCTTTCCCTCGGCGTCGAGCGAGACGTAGACGCGCGCCTTGATCTGCTTCTGGCCGTCGAACGTCCAGAAGGTCAGACGATCGCCGCCGCCGGGCTCCTTGACGCGGTTCCGGGGCTCGCCGAGGATCTTCACGACCTCGGCTTCCGTCATGCCGACCTGGATGCGCTGGGCCTCCTGCTGCACGTCGACCCCGGTGTCGGCGGCGGCCGGAGCCTCCTCTGCCTGGTTGGACTTCTTGCCACAGCCCGCCAGCGCGAGCGCCGCCAGGGCCGTCACGACGAGCATCGTCTTCACCGAATGTCCTTTCTCCGAGAGTCTGGGATCACGCCGCCGTCACCGGATGGCGTCCGGGCGGGGGCGCGGCGGTGGGCCGGGTCACGACCTCGCTCACCCGATCCTGCGCGTCGAAGACCACGTAGGCCTTCCCCACCAGCCGCTGACGACCGTCCAGGACCCAGTAGCTCCAGCGCTCCCCCTCTCCTGCCCGCACGCGGACATCGGGCCGACCCCAGAGCCTGAGGACCTCCGACTTGGTCATCCCCTCGGTCACGGCCGGCCGCCGGACGGTCTCGGCCGCCTTCGCGCTCCGGCGCTCCGCCGGGGGCTGCGGCGGAGCGTCGCCGCAGCTCGAGGCCCCCACGGCCATTCCCGCCAGGGCCAGGGCGAAAAAAAGCCCGTCCGGGAACGGACGGGGCGAGCTGGAGCCGGGGATGCGCATCGCTCGGGATCGGGGGCGCAGGCTGCCTCGGACGTGGTCGTAGGCCGCGCCCAATCTAAGGCCCGACGCCCACATCACAAGTGACGATCGCAGGTCAGTTCCAGAACTCCCAGGCCACCTGCAGCTCGGTCAGGCGGCCGGGCAGCGCGAACCCCTCCTCCGTGCGGATCCGCTGGTCGAACACGTTCTGCACGCTGAGCCCCGCCGTGAAGCCGATCAGGCGCGCGCGCAGGAGGGCGTCCATCTGCGCGAAGACCGGCAGCTCCTCACCCGAGAGGGTGGTTCGCGAACCGCTGATGCGCGTATCCACCTCGGCGCGGACGGTCAGGTTGCGGCTCGGGAAGAACGCGTTCGCGTACGACAGTCGCCCCAGAGCCTGAGCCTCGGCCACGTAGGGCAGACGCCGGCCGTCGCCGTCCTCGACCGACTGCAGGAGCCCGAAGCCCTCGGCGGTGACGCCGAGCGGGAGCGGGAGCGTGACGCGCACGTCCACGCCCTGGGCGCGCGGGTCCACCAGGTTCACCTCGGCGAAGCCCCCGGGCGGCACGTCGGTGGCTCCGATGCGCACGCTCTCGTCGCCCTGGGCCGACCGCCAGCCGGTGGGCGGGAACCACAGCGAAGCGTCGCTTCCCCGGCGGGCGAAGCCGCCGATCTCGACGGAGACCCCGCCCCGGCGCCATCCGGCGCCGGCCCGCAGCTCCTCGGCGGTCGCCACGCGCAGCGCGTCGGGTCCTCCCGCGCGCGCGAACGCCGCGGCCTCGACAAAGGAAGGGTAACGAGCGCCGCGCCCGGCGCGGACGAAGGGAGCGATCCCGCCCGGCGCTGCGTAGCGCGCCGCGATCGAGAGCGTCGGCTCGCTCGAGGCCTCCCCCGCCGCCTCGAAGCGCTCGAGCCGGGCGCTGACCACGAGGCTCAGGCTGTCCGCGGCCCGCTCGAAGCCGGCCAGCACGGAGATCCGCGACCGGTCGTCGTCGAACCCGGTCTCCGGATCCAGCGAGGCCCCGGCGCCGTCCTGGAAGGCGCTCGCGTCCGAGTCCAGCTCCTCCTTCTGCCACTCCGCACCCGCTTCCAGGGTCCCGCCGCCCACACCGACCCGCACGCTTCCCCGCGCGCCGCGGCGATCCGCCTTGCCGAGGAGGAGTGGAAAGCCATCCAGGTCGAAGGCCTCGCGCTCCTCGAAGCGGTCGGCGTACAGGGCGGTGCTCGCCAGCACCGGTCCGATGTGCCCCCGGTAGAGCGCCTGGAAGCGGCGCTCGCGCCTGTCCTCGTCGCCCGTGAAGGGTGAGAAGTCGTCGGCGACGGACCGGTTGCTGCCGGTCGTGGCCTCGCTGGTCCCGTAGGCGGCCTCCACGAAGTGCCGACGTGAGAGGTAGACTCTGAGCCGACCCCAGAAGAGGCTCGTCTTGGCGTCCGCCACCTGCGTGAGGGTGCTCGAGTCGTCGAACTTGAGGGCGGCCAGGACCGAGACGCGGGGCCCCAGCCAGCGACCCAGCCCGGCCGCGAACTGCTCCCGGTCGAGCGAGCCGAGGTCGAAGGACAGGGTCGAGCTGGCCTGAGGGGTCAGATGCGTTCGCGTGACGATGTTGATCGACCCGGCCTCGGCTCCGCCCGGCGCGACGCCGGCTCCGGGCCGGATCTCGATGCGCTCGATCGCCGCGAGCGGGATCGTGCGCAGATCCGCGGCGAGACCCATCGGGCTCTCGAGCGGTCGCCCGTCGATCAGCAGGCGCGTCGCGGCGGGCAGACCCGAGGCGATCCGCACGTCCCCGAAGAAGCCCACTCCCCCCTGCTCGTCCAGCGCGAGCGGATAGAGGCGCGGCAGGATCTCGGCCAGGGTTGCCGCTCCCCAGCCCCTGAGCTCGTCGCGCTCCACTGTCCGCGCCGGGGTGCCCAACCCGAGCGGGGTATAGGGATCCACGTCCTGGGGAAAGAGCGGCGTGCGCTCGCGGATCTTCTGCAGCGTCGAGTCGGGAAGCCCGACGAGCGAGTCCGGCAGCCTCGCCTCCAGGGTGTCGGGCCGGGCGCGCGCCGGCAGCGTGTCGGCCGCGGCCGGCCTGGGCGCGCGCGGAGGGCGCGGCCGTGGGACCGCGCGGCGCGGTGCGCGCAAGGTGTCCGCGCCGGCCGCAAGGCTGTCGGCCGCCCTCGCCGCAAGGCTGTCGGCCGCCTTTACGGCAAGGCTGTCGGCCGCCTTCCCCGCCACGCTGTCGGCCGGCTCCTGCGCGCGGAGGGTCGGGGCGGTCACGGCGAGGATCAGGCCCGCGAGGAGGAGCGCGCGCATCGGGTGTCCGGAAAGAGGAAGCCCGATGATAATGATTCCGCCGGAGTAGTTCCAAGTGCGGGGCCGCTCTCTCAGACCGCCGCCGCGCCCCGTCGCAAGAGGATCGCGAGAAAGACGGGCGCCCCGACCAGCGCGGTGACGACGCCGACCGGAAGCTCGGCCGGAGCCAGCGCCAGGCGCGCCACGCCGTCGCACAGAACCAGGAACGCCGCACCCACGGGCACGCAGGCGGGGGCCAGACGCCGCAGGTCGGGCCCCAGGAGCGAGCGCGCCGCGTGCGGGACCACCAGGCCCACGAACCCGATCGGGCCGCACACGGACACGATGCCCGCCACGAGCAGCGAGGCGCCGAGGAAGACCCGGCGCTTCACGCGCTCGACGTCCGCGCCGCGCGAGTGCGCCAGCTCCTCCCCGGTGAGGAGCAGGTTCAGCTCGGAGCGATGGCCGAGGACGAGCAGCGCCCCCACCAGGCCGAGCGGGGCCAGCACGGCGAACGTGCCGTAGCCGACGACCCGCACCTCACCCATGAGCCAGCGCAGGATGCGGAAGGCCTCCGTGAAATCCGCGAGATACTGCAGAAAAAGGATGAGCGAGGAGAAGAAGAAGCCGAGCGTGACCCCGGCCAGGAGCAGCGTGGCCGTGGGCAGCGCCCCGCGGCGACGCCCCAACCCGTACGCCGCACCGGTCACGGCGAGGGCGCCCAGCAGCGCCGCGAGGCTCGTGGCGGTGAGGCCGGCCACACCGGCGCCCACTCCCAGCAGGATGGCGGCGACAGCACCGAAGGCGGCACCACTGGCCACTCCCAACGTGTAGGGCGTGGCGAGCGGGTTCCGGAACAGGGCCTGGAAGGCCGCCCCCGCCAGGGCCAGGCCCGCACCGGCAAGAGCCGCGAGCAGCACGCGCGGAACCCTGAGCTGCCACAGGATGAAGCTGGCGGAAGAGGCCGTGAGGTCCCGGCTCGCCGCGAGCGGCGGCCCGACGAAGGGTGCGGCGAGGAGCACGGCAGCGCAGGCGAGGGTCACGAGGCCGATGGCGGCCCGGCCGTGCGCCCGTCCGGGCGCCGGCCGCGGCGCCGCAGGATCGGTGGACGGGGCCTTGCTCGCGCCTGCGGCTTCCTCGGGCAGAGCGAAGAGATCGCGCAGCGCGACCGGGCTCAGAACGGACGCGGGCGGGCCCTCGAGCGCGATCCGGCCGTCCCGCAGCGCGAGAACGCGCGTGGCCGCGCGGCGCGCGAAGTCCAGGTCGTGCGTGGCCACGATCAGCGCGCGGCCGGCGCCGACCAGCCCCAGCAGGGCTCGCTGAACCTCGGCCGCGCGCCCGGGATCCAGGAAGACGGTGGGCTCGTCGAGGAGCAGGAGCGGGCTCCCCTGGGCCACGACCGAGGCCAGGAAGATCTTCTGCAGCTCCCCGCCCGAGAGAGTCTCCAGCCGCCGGTTCGCGAGCGAGGCGGCGCCCACGGCGGCGAGTCCGCGCTCGACGGCCTCCGCCCGCTCCTCCTCCCCATCCTCCTCGTGCGGGTGACGGCCCATCTCGACCAGCCCTCGGGCGGTGAAGCCCTGCGGGACCTCGTGGAGCTGGGGCAGGTAGGCGACGCGCAGGGCGCGCTGGCGAGGGCCGAGCGAGGCGAGCGGCCGACCGTCCAGAAGAACGGCTCCCGCGCTCGGCTTGAGCACACCGGCCAGAAGGCGCAGCAGCGTCGTCTTGCCGCTGCCGTTGGGACCGATCACGGCCACGACCTCTCCCGGGCCAACGCGGAGGCCGACGTCCTTGAGCAGGAAGCGCGCGCCGGCCCGCCGGCTGAGGGACCGCGCTTCGAGGAGCGCCGGATCGGGCTCAGCCATGCCGGGCCGCCCCAAGCGTCTCGGCAGCCAGCAACCGCTCCAGCAGGCCCAGCGCGGCGACGACTCGCGGCCCAGACCGCACCCAGACGTCGTCGTGCAGGATGTGGACGGCCGGGGCCCGGCCGGCGGGAGCGGCGAACAGGCCGCGCCACTCGGCGGCACGCCGGCCGTCGGCTGCCAGGGCCTGCGCCGGACCCGCCGACGTGTCGTTCGGCGTCCATTCCAGGATCACGTCGGGAGCCAGACGCAGCGCCGTCTCGGCCGAGACCTGGGGGTAGCGAGTGGGAGCGTCCCGCAGTGCGTTCTCCGCGCCGGCCAGGGCAATCAACTGATCCAGGTAGGTGCCCGGCCCGGCCACGCTGAAGCTTCCCAGCTCGCCCGCTTCGCGGGCGATCACGAACAGCACGCGCGGCCGGTCGGCTCGACGGCCAGCCGCGGCGCGGCTCCGGGCGAGAGCTCTCCGCAAGCTGTCGGCGAGCGCCCTGCCGGGGACGGCGTGGCCGGTGCGCTCCCCGATCGCGAGGATCGCCCGCTCTACGTCGTCCAGGGTCTCGTGAGGAACGGTCAGCGTGGGCACCCCCGCCGTCGTCAGGGCTCGTGCCACCTCGGCCTGCGACGGCAGCAGGATCACGAGGTCCGGCCGCAGGCGCAGCATGCCTTCGACGTCCGGATCGAGCAGCCCGCCCAGTCGCGGCAGCCCGCGCGCCGCGGGGGGGTAGTCGCTGTAGGCGTCCACTCCCACGACCTGCGGTCCCGCGCCCACGGCGAAGAGGATCTCGGTGGCACTCGGGGCCAGCGAGAGGATGCGCCGGGGCGGCTCGGCGCGCCTGGCCAGGTCCGAGGACGGAGCGTCCCGCTCGCATGCGGCGCACGCCAGCCAGAGGAGTGCGAGTGTCGCGAGCGCGCCCGACCGGACGGCGGAGCTCACGGCGAGGGTCAGTCTTCCCTGGCCGACGGCTCGAGCTGGATGCCGATCGGCCCGATTCCGACCGCCGTGGAGTCCGTCAGCTCGCCGTCCGAGTCGAACAGGAACACCTGCCCGGGGGTGGCGAAATCGCCCGGATAGACGAACAGCACGTTCCCCCGTCGGTCCACCGCCACGCCGGAGGCGTTGTGCTGCCCATTCGGACGCGGCGCGATGGTCAGCGGGTTCGAGGCGTCGCGCAGCACCGCGTTGGCGCTCGCGTCGAACACGTAGAGGCCGTCCGAGAAGGAGCTGACGTACGCCAGATTGGAGGGCGAGACGGCTACGTCCACGGCCGAGTCTCCGATGGGGAACGCCGCCTGGAAGCGACGCGCGATCGGATCGATCACCGCCAGGCTGCTGTTGCCGCTCCCGAAGTCGCCGGTGTTGACGACGAGCAGGTCACCGTCCCGGTCCAGGGCCGCCAGCACGGGATTGGAGCCGCCCGTCTCGACGGTGTCCTCGAGTGCCAGGGTCTGCGCGTTCATGAACGCCACGTATCCCGGCCCCAGACGCGGGACCCCCGGGCTCAGCAGATCGATGTTCGACACCACGACCGCCAGGTCCGCCCCGAGGATCTCCAGGTCGGCCGGGGCCGCTCCGACGGGCGTCACGTCCTCGACCGAGCAGCTCGCCAGGTCCACGCGCGCCACGGTGCCCCCGATCAGAAGCGACACGTACGCTTTGCCACCCCCGAGAGCCACGCTGTTGGGCGAGCTGCCAGGGGGAAGTGCCGCGCTGCAGCGCGGTGCCAGCGTGGACGCCTCGAAGAGGAGCAGCCGCGACGTCGCCCCGTCCGGGACGGCGACCACGTCCTCGTCCACCGCGAGTGCCACGGCGTTCGCCGCGGGACCCAGCTCCACGGCGTCGTTATCGGCCGTCAGCCTGCCGTCGGCGCCGAGGCCCACGACCGAAAGGGTTCCGCTCACCGAGTTGACGACGAAGGCCCGCCCCGCCAGCGCTCCCGGGACCGGCCCCGTCGGCTCTTCGTCCGAGCAAGCGAGCGCTCCCGCCATCCAGGCCGGGAGGCCGGCCAGAACGAGGCTCGCCGCTCGGCGCCAGGCTCGCCGCGCAGGTCCGCGACCGACGTTGCGTGGGGTCATTTCGCTCACCTCCGGTCTGAGGGATGGCCCGTTGTGCGTCATCTCGGCTCGACCCTGACCGAGGCGGCGACCGAGCGGCCCGCTCCGGGAAAGCCGAAGACGACGTCGTAGTCCCGGTCGAGCATGTTCTCCAGGTCGAGCTCCAGCGCGACGCGCATGTCGCTGGGCACGTCCAGCCTCCATTCGACGCTCCAGTCCACCAGGACGTAGCCTTCCAGCGCGTTCGTGCCGGCGAGGTTCGGGTAGCGCCGGCCGGTGAGACGGGCTTCCAGGGCGGACCGCAGCGGCCCCGCGCCGCCCGCGACCTCCAGCCGTCCCAGGTGGGCGGGCCGGTACGGAAGCGGGTTGTGGTTGCCCGCGAAGTCGAAGCGAGAGGGGGCGTACGCGTAGGTCCCGTTCAGCTCCCACGACCCGTGGGGGCGCCAGGACGCAGCCAGCTCGACCCCGTGCGCGACGGCGCGCGGCAGGTTGCGCGGGCTCCACACGAACTGGAAATCCGGGAGCCAGACGATCGCTCCGTCGATGCGCCGATCGAAGACGGCCGCGGACGCGCGCAGCGCGGGTGTGGGAGACCAGTCGGCGGCGAGCTCCACGTCGCGCGACCGCTCCTCGCGGAGTCGCGGATTGCTGCGCACCCCCACGCCGGGAAGGAAGAAGAGGTCCTGAAGGTCCGGATAACGGAAGGAACGGCCGGCCTGCGCGCGCAGGGCGAATCCCTTCCCAAGCTCCAGCGCCGCCGCGAGCGAGGGGGAGAGGAAGATGTCCTCGCGGTCCTCGGCGACGACGTCCGGTTCATCACGGTCGGTGAGCGCCAGGCGATCGAGGCGCAGGGCCGGGGAAAGCGTCAGCCCGAGCGCCCCCGGCGCCCGCCAGCGGTCCGACACGTAGAGGCCGAGCTCCTCGCGCGAGGCACCCTCGCCGAGGCCGGTCCCGTGCGCGCTCAGGCGGCGCGCCGCGAGGCCGGCCTCGAGGCGATGCGCCGCCAGCTCGCGCGTGGCTCCCGCGCGCAAGCTGAACGCCGTCTCACGCGATTCGGCTGCCAGCGCGGGGCGCGCGGCATCCTCGTAGGAGGCTCGCGCGGCCTGGAACCCGGCCTGGCCGCGGAGGCTCCAGCTCCCCCACGCGCGCTCGAGCGTGAGCCCCGCGATTCCGCGCCGGCTGTCCGTCTGCGCTTCCGGCGTGGGGTCGTAGACCGGCCCCGGCGCCCCGCGCTCGGCGTCGAACAGGCTGGTCGCGAGTCCCACACCCGTGCCCGCGAGTGCGAGCGAGAACGCGGCGTCGCGCTCGTCGCCCCCCGCGTTCTCCCGCTCGCCGAAGCTGTCGTCGAACTCGCGCACCCCGGCCTGGCCGGTGAATGCAGCGCCTCCAGACGTCACCGCGACCCGCCCGGAAGCGCCACGGGATCCGAGCGACGAGACGACGGCGCCGCCGCCGAGCGAGTGCGGCGCGTCGGCGGCCGTCGCGGGATGAACCCGGACGACCCCCGCGAGAGCGCCCGGGCCGTAGCGGCTGGAGGCGCCCACGGCGATCACCTGCACGGAATCGATCGCACCCCAGGGCAGCGTGCGCAGGTCGACGGCTCCGCCCGCCGGGGCCAGGAGGGGTTCCTCGTCCCAGAGGAGCAGCGTCTGGTCGGGAGACCCGCCCCGGATCGAGACTTCCTGCGGCCCCCCGGCCCCGTATTCCTTCACGAACACGCCCGGCACGCGCGCCAGCGCCCGCGCCAGCGAGCCCGCCCGCTCGAGGTCTTCGCGCGTCAGCGTCCAGCGGCCCTCCGTCTCGCGCCGTGGACGCTCGACCTGCGTGAGCACCTCGGCCATCCGGAGCGGCTCCGCCGCGAGCCGCACGTCGATGCGCAGGCTCTCTCCGTCCCGCGGAATGGACACTTCGGTGACCCGCGTGCGGAACGAGGGAGCGTCGGCGACGAGCCGGAAGCGGCCGGGCCGCAAGCCAGCGATGCGATAGCGGCCCTCGGCATCGGCGGCGGCCTCGAGTCCGGTCCCTTCGAGGCGTACGAGAGCCCCGGCCACCGGAAGTCCGGCTTCGTCGGACACCCGCCCGAAAAGTGCCGCGGGGCCCTGGGCGGCGAGCCGGGCCGGGAGCGCCCCGGCAGCGAGTACCACGAGGAGAGCAACGGCCAGAGCCGCGCGAGGCAGGTCCTCGGACCGCCGACGGCGGCCGCGGCGCGCGCGGGGCTCCGGAGCGGAACCTGCGCCATCTCTTCCCGCGAACGCGGCCATGCGCGCACCTCCAGCGGCGAGCTCCCGACGAGCCCGCGCGCAAAAAAAAGAACCAGCTCTCGGGAGCTGGTTCCTTCACTGATTCGGTGTGCGAACAGCGTGGGCGAGCCACCTCCCGCGAGGCGTGATCGACTCGACTTCGCGGCAGGTCTCCTGGCTCGCTGCCGGCGCCGGGCGCCTTCCCGCTTACGGCGTGGACCACGCCGCGGGGCGGTGGCGGGTGGGGACCCTCGTGACGGAGGGGTCCTCCCGGGCCGTTCTGCAGCTCACAGTGGCGGGGCCGCTCCGGCCGGGTTGCGCGGGGCGCGCCGAGCTCGAGGCTCGTCACGCCGCCGGCGACAACCTTCCGGATTCCCTATTCTCCCCGGTTGAGCCCGAGAGGGCCCGTCCGGGGCACCGCGAAGCTTGGCTGACAAAGAGCGGTGCGGCGGGCATGCGCCGCTTCGAAGACCTTACCCTAACCGAAACCTTCAATCTCCCAGCGGGCCGCGATCTCGTACAGAAATCGTCCCGATCTTCAATCTCCTAACGTGAATTTGCCGAAATCTTCGGGGTTCATGTTGCGGAGGTGGTCCTTGAGCTTCTCCGGATCGTACGGCTCGGGCTCGCCGTCCTCGGACTCCTCGAGCTCGCCGTCCTCGTCCACTTTGCCGACCTCGTTGAGCAGCGTCTCGCTGGCGAAGATCGGCGCCTTCAGGCGCAACGCCAGCGCGATCGAATCGCTGGGGCGCGCATCGATCGAGATCAGCTCTTCGCCCGACTTGAGGAACACCTGCGCGTAGTACGTGTTGTCCTTGAGTGAGTTGATCACGACTTGCGAGCAGGTTCCCTTGAGCCCCTTGACCAGGCTCTTCATCAGGTCGTGGGAGAGGGGTCGGGAAAACTTGACGCCAGCCAGCTCCGTGGCGATCGCACTCGCCTCGGTGTGGCCGATCCAGATCGGGAGGTAACGCTTGCCGCCCTTCTCCTTGAGGATCACGATCGGCGACTGGGTGGAGCTGTCGATCCCCAGACTGGCGACTTTCACCTCGATCATGCTCACGTCTCTCCGGGGGAAGCAGGTGGGTACGAATTATTCATATCCGGCGCTGAGAGCAAAGTCAACGAACGATCAGGTTCCCATCTCCCACGACGCCATGTACCGCAGCTGCTCCTCGGTCAGCGCGTCCACCGACACGCCCATGGACGCCAGCTTGAGACGCGCGATCTCGGCGTCGATCTCGACCGGAACCCGATGGATGGCCACCGCCAGCGACGTTCCATGCTTGACCAGGTGCTCGAGCGCCAGCGCCTGATTCGCGAAGCTCATGTCCATGACGCTCGCGGGGTGACCTTCGGCCGCCGTCAGGTTGATCAGCCGGCCCTCGCCGAGCACGAAGAGCCGGCGCCCGTCGGCCAGCCGGTACTCCTCGACGAAGTCGCGCACCTCGCGCCGCGCGGCGGAGAGGCGGTCCAGCGCCGGAAGGTCGATCTCGACGTTGAAGTGGCCGGAGTTGCAGACCACGGCTCCGTCCTTCATGAGACGGAAGTGCTCCTCGCGCAGCACGTGCAGGTTCCCCGTGACCGTGACGAACACGTCACCGATGGGCGCGGCCTGCTCCATGGGCAGCACGCGGTACCCGTCCATGACGGCCTCGAGGGCCTTGAGCGGATCGATCTCGGCGATGACGACCTGGGCGCCCTGTCCCGCGGCCCGGCGGGCGATGCCGCGCCCACACCAGCCGTAGCCCGCGATCACGACCGTGCTCCCCGCGAGCAGCACGTTCGTGGCGCGCAGGATACCGTCGATCGTGGACTGTCCCGTGCCGTACCGGTTGTCGAAGAGATGCTTCGTCAGCGAGTCGTTGACCGCGATCACGGGGAACTGGAGGACGCCGGCTTGCGCCATCGCGCGCAGTCGCACGACCCCGGTCGTCGTCTCCTCGGTCGATCCCACCACACCGCGCACGAGCTCCCGCCGCTCCGACTCGGGCAGCTCGAGCGCCCAGCGGCGCAACGCGGGCTCGAGGTCGTCGTAGCGCTCGAGGGCGATGAAGTGCAGGGCGCTCACGAGGTCGGCGCCGTCGTCCATCGTCAGCCCGGGCCGGTGCTCCAGGGCGGCGCGGATGTGCGCGTAGTAGGTCTCGTGATCCTCGCCTTTGATGGCCTGCACGTTCACGCCGTGGTCCTCGACGAGGAAGGCGGCCACGTCGTCCTGGGTGGAAAGCGGGTTGGAGGCGCAGAGGCATACCTCGGCGCCGCCCCTGCGCAGGGCGATGACCAGGTTGGCCGTCTCGGTCGTGACGTGCAGGCAGGCCGAGACGCGCTTGCCCGCGAGCGGACGCTCGCGCTCGAACCGCTCGCCGATGCGGGCCAGCACGGGCATGTAGCGGCTCGCCCATTCCGTACGCAGCCGGCCCTTCTCGGCCAGCGCCAGGTCCTTCACGTCGTAGGGTTTGGCGTGCGTCTTCTTGGTCATCTCGTCTCCGGGATCAGGATCGGTAGGAATGAGATCGCCGCTGTGCGAGTGGGCGTCGTGGCGCTCAGGCGAGCGTGCGCTTCAGGTCCTCGGCCAGGTCCGTCCGCTCCCACGTGAACCCCTCTTCGTTGCGCCCGAAGTGCCCGTAGGCCGCCGTGCGCTTGTAGATCGGACGCCGCAGGTCCAGCCGCTCGATGATCGCGAGCGGCCGCAGGTCTACGAGCCGTCGCACGGCGTCGACCACCCCCGCCTCGGTCCCGTTCGTGACGTCTCCCAGGTCGATCATGAGCGACACGGGCTCGGCGACCCCGATCGCGTAGGCGAGCTGCACCTCGCAGTGCTCGGCCAGGCCGGCCTCGACCACGTTCTTGGCGACGTACCGCGCCGCGTAGGAAGCCGAGCGGTCCACCTTCGTGGGATCCTTGCCCGAGAACGCACCGCCGCCGTGGCTGCCCACGCCGCCGTAGGTGTCCACGATGCACTTGCGCCCCGTCAGCCCCGTGTCGCCGTGCGGGCCGCCGGTGACGAAGCGTCCGGTGGGGTTCACGTGACAGGTCAGGCGGGCCGGGTCGACAAGGTCGCGCGGGAGCGAGGGGAAGATGATCTCGCGCTTGAGAGCCTCGACCAGCTCCTCGCGCCCGATCTCCTCATCGTGCTGGGCGGAGAGCACGACGCCGTCGATGCGCACCGGGCGGCCCTCGGCGTACTCGACCGTCACCTGTGATTTTCCGTCCGGCCGCAGGAAGGGCAGCCTGCCCTGCCGCCGAGCTTCGGCGAGGCTCCGCACCAGCCGGTGCGCGAGCAGGATCGGCAGCGGCATCCGCTCGGGTGTCTCGTTCGTGGCGTAGCCGAACATCATGCCCTGATCCCCCGCCCCGCCCGTGTCCACGCCCTGCGCGATGTCCCGCGATTGGCGCCCGATCGTCGTCAGCACGGCGCAGGTCTGCCAGTCGAAGCCGTAGCTGGGATCCGTGTAGCCGATCTGCCGCACGGTCTCGCGGACGATGTCGGGAATGTCCACGTAGCAGTTGGTGGTAATCTCGCCGGCCACGAAGGCCATGCCGGTCGTGACCAGCGCCTCGCAGGCCACGCGCCCGCGCGGGTCCTGGGCGAGGATCGCGTCCAGCACGGCGTCCGAGATCTGATCCGCGATCTTGTCCGGGTGGCCTTCGGTCACGGACTCGGACGTGAAGAGATGACGCTCCCGGTTCACTCGGCTCCTTTTTCGGCCGGGGGTCCGTGCACGCCGGACACCAGGCCTCCGATGGTCTCGCCGCGCACGCGGGCGCCGTCGCCCACGATCGCGCGGTCCAGGATGGCGTCCTCGATCACCGCACCCCGGCCCACGATCGAGTCGCGCACGATGGACCGCGAGATCCGGCTCCCTTCGCCGATCGCCGCGTTCGGACCCAGCAGGGACTCGTGGATGACCGCGCGCGGGCCAATATGCACGGGCGGCAGGATGACGGCATCCCGCGCTTCGCCGGCCGCGGCTCCATCCCCGCCCGAGGCGGCCGCGACCGCCCGGCGCGCGAGCAGGGCGCGGTTCGTCTCGAGCAGGATCTCGGGCGTGCCGCAGTCGAACCAGCCCTCGATCTCGTGGGGCTCGAAGCGCGTGCCCGCTTCGAGCATGAGCTGCAGGGCGTCCGTCAGCTGATACTCGCCGCGGGTCGTGATGTCGCGCGCCATCAGGTCCTCGAGGGCGACGCGCAGGTCACCCGCACGACGCACGCGGTAGATCCCGACCAGGGCCAGGTCGCCCACCGGCTCCTGCGGCTTCTCGACGAGGCGCACGATGCGATCGTTCGAAACGACCGCGATCCCGAATCGCCGTGGATCCTCCACCCGTCGCACGCCGAGGACGTTCGCGTCGCGGGCGGCCAGCGCCGCGAAGTCCACGTCGAAGATCGTGTCGCCGAGCAGCACCAGCAGCGGCTCGTCGTCGTGGGCGGCCTCGAGGGCCTGCAGGACGGCGTGGCCCAGCCCGCGCTGCTCCGCCTGATGCACGAAGCTGAATGCCAGGTCGAAGCGGTCCGTGACGTAGCTGCGCACTTGCTCGGCGCGATAGCCGACGACCAGGCGCACGTCGGTGGGCCGCGCCGCCTCGAGCGAGCGCAGGATATGCCCCAGGACCGGCTCTCCCGCCACGGGCAGCAATACCTTGGGCACGGAGTCGGTGAGAGGGCGCAGACGCGTTCCGATCCCGGCCACGGGGATCACGACCCTCACGGCGACGTACCCGCGTCGGCGGCCAACGCGGCCTTGATCTCGCGGATGCGCTCCACCGGTACGGGATCCACCCCGTGCTCGGCGGCGGCGTAGAGGCTGACCCAGTCGCCGAGCACGATCAACGCGAGCAGCTCCTCGGCGGCCGGTCCGGCGGGGGCCCGGACGACCTCGACGCTCCCCGCCCATGGCCGCAGGGCGGCGGCCGTGAGCGCGATGCGGCGCGCCACCCGGGGGTGCTCATGGGAGCCGGTCAGGAGCAGCACGTGGCAGCGCCGCAGGAGATCGGGGTTCTGCTGCCAGCCCACGATCTCGTTGTGGTTCATCTCGGGCAGCACGTGATGCAGGGCGAGCATCTTGGCGTTCTCCGCGAGCTGCGCCCGCCAGCGCACCGCCGCCGGCTCGTAGAGCCCCGTGCCCGCGTAGAGGACCGGCAGGCCGTCGGCCACGCGGCCGGCGATTTCCCGCGCCAGGTTGGGCCCCGTCTCCGAGACCCAGGCCTCTACCTGCTCCGCGAGCCGGGGAACCGCGGACAGCAGCGCCTCGGCTTCGCGCTCGAAGCGCAGACCCGCGGCCAGCGTCGACGCCAGGAGCACGGGCGGCAGAACGTGGCCGAGCGCCGCCCGGGGCGGCAGCCCTCCCGGGAGATCGAAGAGCGGCCAGCCTTGCGCGCGTGCGCGGGCCGCGAGCGCGCCTCCGGAGGTGACGGCCCAGACGGGAACGCCGCGGGCGGCGGCCTCGCCGACGGCTGCCAGCGTCTCCTCCGTGTCGCCGGAATAGCTCGAGGCCAGGAGCAGCGCCTCGTTGTTCACCCACCCGGGCAGCCGGTAGTCGCGTACCACCTCGAAGGGGACGGGTGATTCGGGCAGGAGCAGCGCCCGCGCCAGGTCGCCTGCCACCGCCGAGCCGCCCACGCCCGCGAGGGCGAGGGCGCGCGGGCGGCGGCCCAGGTTGCGGCCGGGGTCGTCTCCCGCGCGCGAGCCGCGGGTCGAGCTGCGCCGGTCACGGCGCTCGACGGCTGCCGCGCCGGAGGCCCGACGGGTGTCCCCCAGGCCCGCGGCGTGGCCCAGGCCGGGAACACGGCCGGAGAGCCGGTGAACCCAGTCCAGCGCCCGTACGGTCGACGCCGCCAGGTCCTCCGGGAAGCCTCGCAGGTAGGCGCGCATCTCGGCGTGCGAGGGAGCCGCGCTGGTCGTCGCGCTCATGCGGATTCCGTGGGTTCGATCTCGTCGCGGGCCAGTGCGAGCTGCTGGAGCCGCACCCCGAACTCGGCGGTCACGAGGTCCTCGATCTCGCGGGCCGTGCGCAGAGCCCGGCACTGCTCCCAGAGAGCGCGCGCCTCGGCGAAGGTGGTTTCCCGCAGGGCGCCCTTCACCTTGGGGATCTTGGAGGCGATCATGCTGAAGTTCGTGAGGCCCATCCCGAAGAGGAGCACCGCGGCGCGGGAGCTCGACGCCATCTCGCCGCACAGCGCGACTTCGATCCCCGCCGCCTGCGCCGCGCGCACCGTGCCTTCCACGAGCAGGAGCACCCCGGGATGGAACGGCCGGAACAGGTCCGCCACGCGCATGTTGCCGCGGTCCACGGCCAGCGTGTACTGGATCAGGTCGTTCGTGCCGATGGAGAGGAAGTCCGCCTCGGCCGCCAGAGCGTCGGCCAGCAGAGCCGCGGCCGGCGTCTCCACCATGGCTCCGACCGGCACCCGCTCACCCAGCGGCACGCCTGCCTCGAGGAGCTCGCGCCACACACGGTCGGCGGCCTCCCGCCCCCGTCGCAGCTCTTCCACCGAGCTGATGAGCGGGAACATGAGCTTCACGGGTCCGTGGGCGGAGGCGCGCAGGATGGCCCGCAGCTGGGCGCGGAAGATCTCGGGGTGGTCGAGCGAGTAGCGGATGGCGCGCCAGCCCAGGAACGGGTTCGTCTCCGGCTCGGCGTAGGGGTCGGTGGGCATCTTGTCACCGCCCAGGTCGAGGGTGCGGATCGTCACCGGCCGGCCGCCCATCCCCTCCACGATCTGCCGGTAGACGCCGAACTGCTGCTCCTCGTCGGGAAAGCCTCCGGCGCGCATGAAGAGGAACTCCGTACGGAAGAGCCCGATGCCCTCTGCGCCGAAGAGGTGCGCGACTTCGACCTCGCGCGGAGTCTCGATGTTGGCCTGCACGCTGAACCGGCGGCCGTCGCGGCTCTCCGAGGGGAGGGACCGCACCGCCAGGGCGCGGGTGCGCTTGCGCTCGATCGCGACGGCCACGTGGTGGTAGTGCTCGATCGTCTCGTCCGAGGGGTTGCGGATCAAGAGGCCGCTGCCCCCGTCCAGCACCAGGGGCTCCCCCTGCTTGACGAGCTCCGAGACGAGCCCCAACCCGACCACGGCGGGGATTTCGAGCGAACGCGCCAGGATCGCGGTGTGGGAGGTGTGGCTGCCGGCCTCGGTCGCGAAGCCCAGCACGAGATCCTTGTCGAGCTCCGCGGTCACGGTCGGCGAGAGGTCGTGCGCGAGCACGATCGAGTTCGGCTGCACATGCGCGAAGGGCCGCGACGTCCGCGCCCCGAGGTTCGTCAGAACGCGACGCTTCACGTCCCGAATGTCCGCCACCCGCTCGCGCAGGTAGCTGTCTTCGATCTGCTCCATGGGCCGCAGGACGTCCGTCAGCACGTCGAAGAAAGCGGCCTCGGCGTTCAGGAGCTCGTCGGCGATGCGCGCCTCCGCGCGCGCGCGCGTCTGCGGGTCCTCGAGCATGAGCAGGTGGGCGTCGAAGATCTTGGCTTCCTCGCCGCCCCGCACGGCGCGCAGCTTGTCGCGGATGTCGAGCAGCTCCTTGCGGGTCCCGGCCAGGGCCCGCATCAAGCGCTCGCGCTCGTGCGCGACGTCGTCGGGCCGGATCCCGTGCCGCACGACGGGCAGCGCGTCGGCGGGGATCACGTGCGCGAAGCCGATCGCGACACCCGGCGAGGCCGCCACGCCGCGCAGACGGACCTCGCGGGCCGAGCGGCCGGCTCGCGTCGAGGCTCGGAACTGGGTCTCCTGCGACGTCATTCCTCGAACCCCCTCTCGACCAACGCCGCCAACTCGGTCACCGCGCGCTCCTCGTCGGCGCCTTCGGCCCGGATCTCGAGCGTCGAGCCGCGCTCGGCCGCGAGCATCATGACGCCCATGATGGACTTCCCGTTCACCTCCACTCCGTTCTTGCCCAGCACGATCTCGCTCGAGAAGCGGCTCGCGAGCTGCACGAAGAGCGCCGCCGGTCGGGCGTGGACGCCCAACTCGTTCCGTACGATCGCGGTCACGGTGGTCATCCGGGCTCCTTCAGGCCGCACCCCAGCGGACGACGAGCGCCCAGGCCGCGAGCAGAGCCACACCCCAGCCGAGGCGGCGCGGCCAGAGCGCGAAGAGCGGCAGTGCCAGCGCGAAGACGGCGGCCGGGATCCAATCGGGCGCCTCTCCTTGTAGAGCGTTCGTGGCGGTCCAGCCCCCCGCGCGGCCGCCGGCTGCCGCGACGGCCACGACCGCGCCCGCCGCGAGACCGATGAGACAAGCTCCGGCGGATCGGATCCGCGCGGGCGCGGTCCGGATCCACGATCGCGCCAGCTCCTCGGCCACGTCGAGCCCGCGGGCGAGGCCCGCGCGGGCACCCGTCAGCCGGGCGCCGAAGGCGAGGAGATTGAAGGGTGCCAGCGCCAGCAGCGCGATCCACCACGGCGCCCCAAGGGTCACGGCCAGAGCCGCCGGCAGGAGCAGCGCGGGACGGGCCGCGCCCCAGAACAACGTGTCGCCGAGCGATCCGAGCGGCCCGCGGACGAGCCGCAGGAAGCGGTCGATTCGCGCCGCGGGCTCCCGTCCCTCCGCCGCGGCCACCGCGCCTAGGGCGAACGTGACCAGGTAGGGGTTGGCATTGAACCCCGACGCCAGCGTCGCCGCGCGCGGACCCGCGCCCGTGCCGTGGGCGCGCTCGAGCTCGGGCAGCAAGGCGGCCGCGAAGCCCGCTCCCTGGAGCGTCACCGGGTTGAAGGCGGCCTGCAGGGGCAGCGACCGCCGGACCAGCGTCCAGCGACCCGGGAGAGCCCGCTCCGCCGACCCGCCCCGCCGCGCCGGCGCGGCCTCGCGGCTCACGGGCGCAGCCCCGTCAGCAGGCCGGTCGCCCCGGCCCCGGCGGCCACAGCGACCGCCAGCCAGGCTCGCACGCGCCAGCCGCCCCAGAGCCGCAGCGCGGCGGCGCAGCCCAGAGCCGCGAACAGCACGAGCGGCGGCCGGGCTCCCGCGAGCTGCGGCCATGCGTCCACGACCGGAGCCGCGGCCACCAGAGCCAGAGCCAGCAGGCCCGTCGCGCTCCCCGCGCCGAGGAGTGCCGCGAAGGCCAGCGCGCGGACGTTCGCGCGCGCGATGGCCCAGGGATCCCCGGCTTCGGCCGCGGCCCGCGCGCGAGCCACCCACGCGGCGTTCAGCAACCGCCGCCACGTCTCCACGCCCCGGCCCGCGTGGCCCGCCAGAAGGCCCAGAGCAATCGCCAGCGGAAGCGCCGGGCCGCCGGTCTCGGCCGTGGCCCAGAGGCTCACGCCCGCCGCGACGAGACCCGCCGTGCCGGCGTCGGGGTAGCGCGACGCCCCGACCGGCAGCACGCCCGCGTAGACGAGCTCGAGCGCCGCACCCGTGAGCGCGCCCCCGGCTGGATTCCCCCAGACGAGCCCCAGCAGCGCAGCCGCCGGCAGCGGGCGGGCCGCCATCGCCAGCAGCCAGGGGCCCGAGTCCAACGCAACGAACGCCGCCAGCGCGGCGAACAACGCCCAGTGCGCGGGACCGGGAAGGCTCATCGCCCTCCCAGGAACGAGAGGACATCCACGCGCCGGCCGTCCGGGACGTCCTGCGCGTAGATCTCGACACCGCGCGCGGCCAATTCGCGCAGGGCGCTCAGGTCTTCCTCCGACAGGAAGAGGTAGGGCGTCACCGGACGGCCTCCCGGACGGTGCACGCCGCCCAGGTTCAAGGCCGGCACGAGAAACCCCGCCTCGGCCAATCGGAGGGCAGTCTCGGCGTTCTCCATGAGCACGAACGCCGACCTCGGATCCGCCCCGTCCGCGAGCGAGCGTGCGGCCTCGCGAACCGTGAGGAACGCGGCGGGCGTCTCGGGAGGCGTGGCGGCGGCGAGCAGCTCGCGCTCCCAGGGGTCGCCGGCGATCCGGTCGTCCACCACGACCAGCGCTTCGGGACCAAGTCGCCGCGCCCAACCCAGGACCACCTGGCCGTGGATCAGGCGGTCGTCCACCCGGTGGAGCAGGACCCTCACGCCCCGCTACCGCTCGCGTCCCGCGCGCGCGTCACCTTCCGGCGCCCGCCGCCGCCGGGTCGCGCGCGCCGGCCTCCGCGTCGCCCTCCGGGAGGGAAACGCCGTCCACGGCGTGTCGGGCCTTGGCCAGCACGGTCGGGAAGAATTGAGCGGCGGGCAGGTCGCGATGCAGCACGAACTCGAGCAGCAGCGTCAGGTTGGCGCCGTAGAAGACGGCGCGCACGCCCGCCATGCGTGAGGTCCGCAGGCAGGTGCTCGCGCAGCTTCCACCCCGCAGGTCCGTCAGCAGGTAGACGTTCTTGCCCGCGGCGCGCTCGGCGATCAGCCCCTCGATCTCGGTCTGCAGCGCGGCGGGAGTCTTGCCTGTGTTCGAGAGCCAGAAGACGTCCGGCTGGGGTCCCAACACGGCCTCCATCGCGGAGACGAGCCCCAGCGCCAGCGAGCCATGCGAGACGACGATCGCGACCTTGCCCGGCTCGACACTCACTCGAAATCCTCCTCCAGATAGGTCTCGACCGCGGCCTTGTTCCGCATGCGACGGATGAGCCGTTCGTTGAAGGTCTCGGCGGTGTTCCGCCCTGCGTACTTCTGCAGGTGGTTCATGGCCACGACCTCGGTGATCACGGTCAGGTTCTTGCCCGGGTTCAGCGGCACGCTCACCAGCGGGACCGGGACGCCCAGGATCTCGGTGCGCCGCTCCTCAAGTCCCACCCGCTCCACGGTCTCGACTTGATCCCAGGGCTCGAGCATCACGACCAACTCGATGCGCTTCTGCAATCGCACCGCCCGGATACCGAACAGGGTCTGGATGTCGATGATCCCCACACCCCGGATCTCCATGTGGAAGCCGAGCAGCTCGCTCCCGCGCCCGATCAGGATGTCGTGCCCGCGGCGCGTGACGTGCACCTGGTCGTCGGCCACCAGCCGGTGTCCGCGCTCGACGAGGTCCAGCACGCACTCGCTCTTGCCGATCCCGCTCGGACCCTGGAACAGCAGGCCCACGCCGTAGACGTCCGCCAGCGAGCCGTGGAGCCAGGTCGAGGGCGCGAACTGGCGGTCGAGGAAGATCTTGATCTGACTGTAGAAGTCCGACGTCTTGAGCTGCGTCTGGAGGACCGGGATGCCGCGCTCGTCGGCGCGCTGGAGGAGATACGGCGGCGGCTCCAGCCCCTTCGTCACGATGACGCAGGGCATCTCGAAGGCCATGAGCCGGTCGACGGTCTCACGCAGCTCCTTCTCGGACAGCCGCTGCAGGTAGCGGATCTCCGTCTCCCCCAGGATCTGCAGCCGCGACTTGGGAAAGCGCTCCGTGAAGCCGGCCAGCACGAGCCCGGGGCTGGCCGCCTCGGGCGTGCGGATCTCACGTTGCAGCCCGTCCTCGCTCGTGAGCACGCGCAACTGAAGCGCCTCGCGGCGCTGGTCCAGGAAGGAGCGGACCGTGAGCGGTCCTGCGCCGTCGTCGTCGTTCGTCATCGCTTGCGACGTGGCGCGCGGGCGGCGCGGCGCTTGCGCGGGATCTCGTCCACGGTCGGCAGCGGCGGCATCGTCGGCACGAGGCCCGTCACCTCGAGGGCCTTGCCCCGCAACGCGATCTCGTCCCCGCGCAGCGACTGGCGCCGTTGCTTGTCCTTGTGGCGCTTGAGCTGCCGCCGGAGTTTCTCGACCGCCTCGTCCAGCGGGACCTTCAGGTTGTCTCCCACCCCCCCGGCCTGGTAGCTGCGGCCGTTCACGTGTAGCCGCACGTCCACCGAGTGACGGTGCCTCTCCTGCGTCACGCTCACGTCGGCGTCCAGGATCTGGTCGAAGTAGCGGGTCAAACCCTCGATCTGGTCGCTGATGTAGCCCTTGATGCTGGTCGGGATCTCGACGTTGCGGGAGCTGATCCTGAGGCGCATGGAGGCCCCTTTCCGTGCGGGTCGTGAGGTAAGTCGCGAAACGTCCGAGCCGGCGCTCGCGCCGGTGCCGTCGCGCGCCAGCGCAGGATCCCCGGAGGGTCCGCCTCAGACGCGTCGGCGAAAGCGCGAAGACAAGATGCCCAGCTGGTCGCGGTACTTCTGAACCGTCCGGCGCGCGATCTGGGTTCCCTCCTTGCGGAGGAGCTCGACGATCTTCTGGTCGGTGAGCGGGCGCTTGGGATCCTCGCCTCCGACGAGCTCCTGGATGCGCACCTTGATGCCGCGCGCGGACACGTCTTCCCCGTCGTCGCGAGAGAGACCGCTCGAGAAGAAGAACTTGAGCCGAAAGACGCCGCGCGGCGTCTGAACGAACTTCTCGTTCGTCACGCGGCTGATCGTCGACTCATGCATGCCGATCGCGTCGGCGACTTCCTTCAGGGTCAGCGGCTTCAAGTGCTGCACGCCCTTCTCGAAGAACTCGTGCTGCCGCTCGAGGATGTAGCTCATGGTCTTGATCATCGTCTGACGGCGCTGCTCGATGGCCTGCACCATCCAGTTGGCGGAATTCAGCTTGCTCGAGACGAACTCCTTGGCGGAGCCCTTGAACGCGCGATCCTTGACGAGCTGCAGGTAGGTGGGTGAGATGCGCAGCCGGGGAAGGTTGCCGTCGTTCAGGAAGACCTGGTAGTCACCCTCGATCTTGTCGATGATCAGGTCCGGCACGACGTAGTTGCCGGTGATCTCGCTGAACTCGCGGCCCGGCTTGGGATCCAGGGTCGCCACAATGTCCGCGGCGTCCTGCACCTCCCGCGGCGTGATGCCGAGCGCCTTCGCGATGTCGTTCCACTTGTGGTTCGAGAGGTCTTCGAAGTGATCGGCGATGATGCGGTAGGCCAGATTGTCGCAGCCGTGCCGCTCGGCGAGCTGGATCAGCAGGCACTCGCGCAGGTTGCGGGCGCCCACCCCGGTTGGCTCGAACTGTTGGATCTTGGCGAGCACGGCCTCCACCTGCGCCGGGCTGACCTCGCACACGGCGGCGATCTCGTCCAGGGCGCAGGTCAGGAAACCGTCCTCGTCGATGTTGCCGATGATCTCTCCACCGATGCGGATCTCGTCGGGCGCAAAGGCCTGCGAGTGCCGGAGCTGGGTCTCGAGCGAATCCCAGAGACTGATGCGCGTCGCCGGCACGCGCTCCTGGAACTCTCGCTCCTCGTAGGACGATCCCGCCCGGTAGCCGGAGTCGAAGCCGTTCAGGAGGATCTCTTCCCAGTCGGTCTCCTCCTCCGCCTCGGCCTCTTCGTTCTCGGGGGCCGGCTCGGGCGTCTCTTCCTGCTCGACGGGCTCCTCGAGCTCCAGGAAGGGATTGGCCGTAAGTTCTTGTTTCAGATGTTGTTCCAGCTGCAGGAGGGGCATGTGCAGGAGATCCATCGCCTGATAGAGGCGAGGGTTCATCCGCAGTTCCTGCCGCTGGGTTATGCCGAGCTGGTTCTTCAGGGCCGAGGTCGCCGTCCGAGAGGTGGCGCGGGCTGCCGGCTATGGGATGGAGTCAGGCGTTTTCATGCAATTTCCGCACCCAAGAGTAAGCCGCCCCCCTGCGAGGGTCAAGCGTCTGCGCCCCGGGCCGGCAGCCGAGTCCCTGGCCGAAGCTAACTCCACATGCGTCAACGTCTTCTCGGATCGGGGGGAAGCGCCCCCCATGGCGCCGGCCTGCGGGTCTGAAAAATGCTCCGCGGGGCCGGAGCGCCGGCCCGGGTCGGGAGCAGACGAGGAGGGCAGGCCCCCGGCTCCGGGCCAGAAGCGAGGTCGCGGAGTGCGGGAGGGTGTCGCGAGATACGTCAGAGCAGCGAAGGCTGGTCGCTCGCGCGCTTTGGCCGGCCGGCCTTGCGCTGGTCGGCGGCCGGGAACTCGATCACGGCCACGACCCGGCTGGCCATGAAGCGGCCGGTGCGCACCGCCCCGCCCGTGCGGGTCACCTCGGAGACCTCCAGGATGCCGCGCGCTGTGGAGACCTCGACCCGACGCCCTTCCTGCGTGGCCGCGATCTCGAAGCTCCGCGTCCCCTCGCCCACGTCCACCACGACCTCGACCCTGTCGCCCTTCATCGGTCCTCCGCTCGTCGTTGGAGTCCAGAGCCGGTTGGAGTCTAGAGCCGGAAATCCTCGCCCAGGTAGAGCCGGCGCGCTTCGGGGTCCTTGATGAGCTCCTCGGAGGTGCCCGAGCGCTTGATGCGACCCTCGAACATGATGTAGGCCCGATCGGTGATCGAGAGCGTCTCCCGGACGTTGTGGTCGGTGATCAAGACGCCGATGCCGCGCGTGCGCAGGTCCCGGACGATGGCCTGGATGTCGTCCACCGCGATCGGGTCGATGCCCGCGAACGGCTCGTCCAGCAGGATGTAGCGCGGGCGCGTCACCAGGGCGCGCGTGATCTCCAGCCGGCGACGCTCCCCGCCCGAGAGCGAATAGGCCTTGCTGGCGCGCAGCGGCTTGAGACCCAGCTCGTCGAGCAGCTGCTCCAGGCGCTCGCGGCGCTGGCGGCCCGAGCCGGGAAGCGTCTGGAGCACGGCCATCACGTTCTCCTCCACCGTGAGCTTGCGGAAGACGGAGGGCTCCTGCGCGAGGTAGCCGAGGCCCTTGCGTGCCCGCCGGTACATCGGAAGCGTCGTGATCTCCTGCCCGTCCAGGAAGATGCGGCCGCTGTTCTGCTGCACCAGCCCCAGGATCATGTGGAACGTGGTCGTCTTGCCGGCGCCGTTGGGACCCAGCAATCCGACGATCTCTCCCTCGCGGAGCTCGACGCTCACCCCGTCCACGACCGTGCGTCGGCGATAGGTCTTGCGCAGGTCCACCGCCTGCAGGATCCCGGTCACGGCCGGCTCCTGGCTTCGGGCTCCGCACCGGCTGTGGCGCTCTCTCTCCCTTCGGCCGGCTCGGGCTGCGCGGGCTCGACCTCCACGGCCGCGCTCTCACCCGGGGCCGGCTTCGTCTCGGGCTCCGGGGAAACCGCTCCCGAGGAGTCCGCCGCGGCCGGCGGAGCGGCCCCCGAGGTGTCCGGCTCGGCGCCGGTCAGCGCCGCCGTGCGATACAGACCACGGCCGTCGTTCGAGGCCTCCACTCGCTGCAGGCCCTCACCCTTCGCGTCGAAGACGAGGCGAATGCGTCCAGCCAGCAGATAGGACAAGGCCCAGGTCGCGGCGTCCCCGGCCTTGGACTCCAGCGAGTAGTTCAGGCTCCGCGCCGACCCCTCGGCCTCGAGGCTGCGCACGACGTCGTCGCGGAAGGCCACGCGCAGGCTGTCGGCCGCGATCCAGGAGTTCGGGCTCGCCTGGCCCAGCGCCTCCACCGCCGCGCCGGGGATCGAGTCGGAGCGCGACGAGGCCCTCGCGCCGTCTCGCGCCAGCAGGGCTTCGAGCTTCTCGCCCGGCATCAGAACGTCGATCTCCCTACCCTCGATGTAGAATCGCGTCGTTTCCACCCGCGGCTTCCCTCGCAAGAGGACTCGCTCGCCGCTCCTCGCGAAGCGGACGCTGTCACCCTTGGCGGTGAGATCCTCTCCGCGCCGGACCAGGGCGTCGCCGGTGGCCAGGACCTCGTCCGTCTCGCGGAAGAGCTGCACCTGCTGGCCCCAGACGTGGATCGGCTCGTGGGCGCTGTCCGCGGCGGCCTCCGCCGTCTCCTCCTTCTTTCCCTTGGGGAACAACAGCATCTCGGGCTTTTCCGTCGCCGTCAGGACGCCCGCGTTCCGATCGTAGACGGCCTGCTGGCTCTTCAGCTGCGAGCCGCTCTCGCGATCGATCACTTGCACGTTTCCGTTCGCGACGGCGACGTCGGTCGAGTCGGTGTAGGTCAGGTGATCCGCGTAGAGCTCGTTCTCTTCGTCCCAGGCGTGCACGTCGCGGCTGAAGTCCGCGATCCCCAGCCAGTCCAGGATCACGACGTGCTGCGCCGTGAGCCGCAGGCCTCCGCGCCGCACCCGAACGTTGCCGTCGAGATAGTAGGAGATGGAGTCGCCCTGAGCGAGCCGCTGGGTCTGGTCGGCGTGCTCGATGAAGAGCCGCTCGCTCTCCCGCTGCTGCGCCCCGGCGCCGGCAGGGGCCGCGAATACGAACCCCACGAGCAGCAGCCGCAGCAGCCCGGCTCTCCGATCAGCCACCGCTGTCGGGCGCGGCCGGGCCCCCGGTGGCCCCTGCGCCCGAGTCGGCCGGCGCGGCCGCGGCGGGAACAGCAGGCGGAGTCCCCGATGCCGGCGCAGGAGGCGGCTCGGCGCCGGGTGCCGGCGCGGGAGGCGGCTCGGCGCCGGGTGCCGGTGCGGGCGGCTGTCCGGCGCCGGGTGCGGGCGCGGAAGGCGGCTCGGCGCCGGGTGTGGGGCCTGGAGGAAGGGAGTCGCCGGCGGAAGCCGCGGAGGGCCGGGGCGCCCTTCGACCGCCGCCCACGCGCGGCTTCTCGTCCAGCTCGGCGGAGGTTCCCGTCATGCGGATGTTCGTGAGACCGGGGTCCGTCTCGACCCCCTGGCCCTGGATCCGGTTCGTCTTCTGAAAGATCGTCACCGGTTTCGTGGACACGATCATGTCGCGCGTCGCGTCGTAGCGCAGCTCGTCGCCCTGGATGCGGCTTCCGTCCTCGGAGACCACCAGCACCTTGCCGCGCGCGATCATGTCGCTCGTGCGCTGATCGATCTCGCCGCGATCGGCGTTCAGATGCGACTGCTCGATTCCGTTCGCGTCGTAGAACGTCACCCGGACCGAGTCGGCCTCGACCTTCCCTTCCGCGTTGTAGAAGTAGATGCGTCGCGCGTTCAGGATCGCCTTCTTGACACCCTCCCGGGTGAGAACGTGCGTGCCCTCCTCGATGATCTGATCGGGGACGCGTCCCTGCGACTCGGCCTGCTCGGTAAGCGGGCGTCGAGGGGCCAGCTCGTTGCCCTGACAACCGCCCGCGGTCAGGCCCATCCCGACCGCGAGGAGGCCGCCGGCCGCGGCGCGCGCGCGCGACGCCCCCGGCTGGACGCGTCGGGACATCAGACCACTCCGGCGCGCATGCAATCGTGCAGGTGCACCATCCCCACCAGCGGGCCGCCGGCGCGCTCGAGCACGGGCATCGAGACGATCCCCCGGCTCTCCATGCGACCCACCACCGCGGCGGCGAGGTCCTCCGCGGCGCACACCTGGGGCTCGCGGCTCATGACCCGCGCCACCGGGATCTCGAACACGTCGCCCTCGGTCCGCATGAGTCGCATCAAATCCCCGTTCGTGACGACTCCCAGCACGCGCCGGTCGGAGTCCACGACGGCCACGATCCCGCGGTGCGAGGACATCTCCAGCACCGCCTCGCGCATCGTCGCACCCTCCTCCACCCGTCCCGCCTGCGGCAAGGGCGCCATCACGTCGGCCACGCGCAGCAGCAGGCGCTTGCCCAGGGCGCCCCCCGGGTGAACGCGCGCGAGGTCGTCGGCGCCGAGCCCCCGCTCCTCGAACAGGGCCACGGCCAGCGCGTCGCCCATCGCCATCGCCGCCGCGGTCGAGGCCGTGGGTGCGAGGTCGAGGGGACAGGCCTCGCGCTCGACGGCCACGTCCAGAGCGACGTCGGCGTGACGGGCCAGCGTCGAGCCCGGGGTGCCGACCAGGGCCACGATCGGAATCCCCAGCCGCTCGACCGCCGCGAGCAGCGAGAAGAGCTCGTCCGTCTCGCCGCTCTTGGAGATCGCGAGCACAAGGTCCCCGCGCAGCACCGCCCCGGCGTCGCCGTGGGCGCTGTCGGAGGGGTGCAGAAAGACGGCGGGCGTGCCCGTGGCGGCGAGCGTGGCCGCGATCTTCCGCGCCACGGCACCCGACTTCCCCATCCCCGTCACGACCACGCGCCCGCGGCAGCCGAGCAGGAGCTCGACCGCGCGCGGGAAGCGCGCATCGAGACGGTCTTCCAACCCGGCGACGGCCGCGGCCTCGATGCGGATCACCTCCCGGGCGCGCTCCAGCGCTCCCCCGGCGGGGCGGGCGGCGGCCGCCGCGCACGTGCCCTCCGAAGACCGGATCCGGGATGCGCTGCGTTTCTCCATCTCGTACTCGTGCTCGGGTTTGCCGCCAGGCGGCGAAGGTTCGGGACGAGCCGCCGGCGGCCCTCCTGCCGGCCGAAGCTGGTACACCGGCGCGACGTCGCCGTTTCAGGATCGCCCCCCCGCAACCGCCCCCATCGAGGCGTCGCCTCGCCGTCTGGCGCCGGCCTTCCTCTCAGCCCCCGCCCCAGCCGGCCTTGAGCTCGGCCAGCGCGACGAGCTCGTCCAGGAGCCGCGGCAGATCCGCGAGTGGCAGCTGGCTCGTACCGTCGCAGAGCGCGCGCTCGGGATCCGGATGCGTTTCCAGGAACAGGCCGTCGGCTCCGGCGGCCAGGGCCGCGCGCGCCAGCGACGGGATCAACCGCCTGTCGCCACCCGAGCGACGGCCGTCCCCCGACGGGCGCTGGACGGCGTGGCTCGCGTCGAAAGCGATGGGAAAGCCGAGCTCGGCCATGCTCGCGAACCCCCGCATGTCCACCACGAGGTCATGGAAACCGAAGACCGTTCCGCGCTCGGTCAGGATCAGCTTTCGGTTTCCGGCGCCCGTGACCTTCTCGGCCACGAGCCGCATGTCGTCGGGGGCCAGGAATTGGCCCTTCTTCACGTTCACGGCCCGGCCGGTCCGGGCGGCGGCGGTCAGGAGGTCGGTTTGCCGCGAGAGGAAGGCCGGGATCTGGAGGACGTCCAGCACCTCCGCCGCTGCGGGCACCTCCTCGGGGCCGTGCACGTCGGAGAGCAGCGGCAGTCCGGTCTCGGCGCGCGCCTCCGCCAGCAGGCGCAAACCCGCCTCGAGGCCGGGCCCGGTGTAGGCGTCGGCTGCCGAGCGGTTGGCCTTCCGGTACGAGGCCTTGAAGACGACGGGAAGGTCGAGGCGGAGGGCTTCGCGGGCCAGCGCCTCAGCGACCCGCAAGACCACGTCGCGCGACTCGGCGGTGTCCGGGCCGGCGATCAGGAAGAAGCGTCCGGGAGCGATGCGCGCCGGCCCGACCCGGAAACCAGGCGGGCTCGCGGCGCTCATCCGGCGCGCTTCTCGCGGGCGGCCTCGCGGGGTTCGGGATCGGAGGAGCCGCGCTCCGCGAGAGCGGCGCCCTCGGCGGCCGCCAGCGCGTCCGTCCGGGCGCCTTCGCTCGCGTGCCCGTCCGGCTCGCTCGGGGCGGCGGTCTCGGCCCGCTTGCGATAGGCGAGTGCCGCGTGGACGAACTCACGGAAGAGCGGGTGGGGTCGGGTGGGCCGCGAGAGGAGCTCGGGATGGAACTGCGAGCCCAGGAACCAGGGGTGGTCGGCCACCTCCGACATCTCCACCAGCTGGCCGTCGGGCGAAACGCCCGAGAGGACCATCCCGTGGTCCTCGAGGACGGCGCGGTAGGCGTTGTTGACCTCGTAACGATGCCGGTGTCGCTCGCTCACGATGTCGCGTCCGTACACGGCGCGCGCGAGCGAGCCCTCGCGCAGCACGCAGGGATAGGCGCCGAGGCGCATCGTGCCGCCCTTCTTCACGACCTGTTTCTGGCTGGGCATCAGGTGGATCACCTGGTGGCGCGCCCGGTCGTCGAACTCCTGGCTGGTGGCGCCCTCCAGACCGCACACGTTGCGGGCGAACTCGATGACCGCGCACTGCATGCCCAGGCAGAGCCCCAGGAAGGGCATCCCGCGCACGCGCGCGAACCGGATCGCCTCAAGCATGCCCTCGATGCCGCGCTCGCCGAACCCCGGCGGCACGAGCAAGCCGTCGTGCGGCGCCAGCAGCGCGCCGGCGTTCTCCTCGGTCACGCTCTCGGAGTCGACCCAGGCGATCTCGACCTTCGCATCGTTGGCGATGCCGCCGTGGACCAGCGCCTCTTCGATGGACTTGTAGGAGTCCTTGAGCCCCACGTACTTGCCGCAGATCGCGATCGAGACCCGGCGGCTGGCGTGGTAGATGCGACCCACCATCTCGCGCCATTCGGTGAGGTCGGGCTCCTCGGCGTGCGGCCCGTCGAGCCGGAGCTGGTCCACGACCAGCGCGTCCAGGCCGCCCTCGTGCAGCACGAGCGGAACCTGGTAGATCGAGCTCACGTCGCGGGCCTCGATGACCGCGTCCGGCGTGACGTTCGTGAAGAGCGCGATCTTGCGGCGCGTCTCCTCGGTGAGTGGGAACTCCGCGCGGCACAGCAGGATGTCGGGCTGGATTCCGATCTCGCGCAGCTCCCGGACCGAGTGCTGGGTGGGCTTGGTCTTGAGCTCGGCCGCGCCCCGGATGTAGGGCACGAGCGTGACGTGGATGAAGAGCACGTTCTCGGGGCCGTGCTCGAGCCGGAACTGGCGGATCGCCTCCAGGAAGGGCAGGCTCTCGATGTCGCCGACCGTGCCGCCGATCTCGGTGATCACCACGTCCAGGTCGCCGGCCTCGGCCAGGCGCGTGACCCGGCCCTTGATCTCGTCGGTGATGTGCGGGATGACCTGCACCGTGGCGCCGAGGTAGTCGCCACGACGCTCCTTGTCGATCACGGAGCTGTAGACCGAGCCGGTGGTGACGTTGTTGGCCTGGGAGAGCGAGCGGTCGATGAAGCGCTCGTAGTGTCCGAGATCCAGGTCGGTCTCGGCGCCGTCGTCGGTGACGAACACCTCCCCGTGCTGGAAGGGGCTCATCGTGCCGGGGTCGACGTTGATGTAGGGATCGAACTTCTGGAGGGTGACCCGCAGACCGCGGGCCTTCAGCAGCATGCCCAGGGAGGCGGCGGCGATGCCTTTCCCGAGGGACGATACGACACCCCCGGTGACGAACACGTACTTCGCGCGCAGAGGCTCCGTCCGGGAAATCCGCTCCTCCTCATGGTCGGCGTGGGCGGACGCAGCGACTGGATAGTTTAACACGCTCGGCCGCCGCGCGCAAAAAAGGCCAGACCGTCGAGGCCGATCGAGCGCGCCACCATGCATCAACCGCCCGTTCGAGGGCCGCGCACGAGCGAATCGATCTCGGCCGGCGCGAGAGGAAGGACCGCTCCGTCCGCGATCCGGAAGCCCGCGCGGACGCCCTGCGACCCGCCCGCGCCGGTGGCCGAGACCGCCTGGACGACGTAGCAGCCCTCCGCGTCGAGGGGCGCGGCGGGCCGGTCCTCGGTCATGCCTCGCGGGATCTCACCATAGACGACGCGCTCCACGGCGGGCGCGGGGTGGTCGGAGCCGCGCGGCCACCAGTCGACGTACCACGCGGCCTGCTCGCGGGGCGGGATCCAGCTCGTCGGGCGGGCCGCGACGAGGCTGCGGCAGGAGTGCACCTGCAGCGTCGCCAGTGGAAAGGGCGCGGACCGCTTGGATGCAGCGGAGAGCATGAAGACCGGAGCGCCTGCAGCGCCGGCCTCGACCCGCAGGCGTGGAGCGCCGCCGCCGCAGGCCGTGATCACGGCCATGACGCCCAGGGGCAGCCACCGTTGGCCCGGGGGCCGGAAGCGCCGGCCGCGCGGACACGCGCGCCTCACGATCGCGCTCCGAGGGCCGCGCGCAAGATGGCGCGCACGCGCTCGGCGTCAACGGGCGTGTCCAGCGCAATCGGCCGCCCCTCGATGGCCACGCCGTGGACGGCGATCCCGTTCTCGAGCATGCGCAGCTGCTCCAGGCGCTCGCTCCGCTCCCGCGGTGAAGGCGGAAGGTCGGTGAAGGCACGGAAGGCCTCGGCCCGAAAGGCGTAGGCGCCCACGTGGGCCAGCCAGCGGTGGCGCCTCGGGCAGGCCAGGTCCGCCTCCGTCCGGGCGGGATCGCCATCCTCGGCCGGCAGGCGCGCGAAGTCTTCGACGACACCCGTGGGCAAGAGCGCCCCTTTGACGACGTGGGGGTCGCTTGCCTCGTCGGCGTCGAGGGCGCGCAGACAGGTGGCCACTCGCACGTGCCGGTCGCCGGCGACGCGGGCGATCAGCGCGGTCACGACCTCGGGCTCCAGCAGCGGCTCGTCACCTTGCACGTTCACGAGGATCTCCGGCCAGGCCGGCCGCGCGTCGTCGAGGTAGTGCCGGATCCGATCCGAGCCGCTCTCGGCGGCGCGGCGCGAGACAAAGGCGCGCGCGCCGACGGCCTCGGCCGAGCGCGCGATCCGCTCGTCGTCCGTGACGACCACGACCTCGGCGCCGGGAACGGCGAGCATGTTGGCCGCCACCCGCTGCACCAGCGTACGGCCCTCGAGGTCCAGCAGCGCCTTGCCCGGCAGCCGCGTCGAGCCGAAGCGCGCCGGGATCGCGATCAGGGCCTCTCCGCTCAGCCGGGCGTCTGCGACCGTGGCCCTCATCCGCGCGGATGGAAGCTGCGGTGGACCTGCTTCAGATAGGTTCGGTCCAGATGGGTGTAGATCTGGGTCGTGGAGATGTCCGCATGGCCGAGCATCTCCTGCACCGCGCGGAGATCGGCCCCGCCCTCGAGGAGGTGGGTGGCGAACGTGTGGCGGAAGGTATGCGGTCCGATGGGCTTGGAGATCCCCGCCTGGCGCGCGTTCCGGCGAATGATCTTCCAGGCCCCCATCCTGGACAGCGGCCCGCCGCGCCAGTTGAGGAGCAGCACCCGGCGGCCGCGCCCGCGGTTCAGGAGCGGACGCTCCTCACGCAGGTAGATCTCGACCGCCGCCAGCGCGCGCCGCCCGACCGGCACCACGCGCTCCTTGTCCCCCTTGCCCCGCACCGACACGAAGCCTTCCCGTGGATCCAGATCGCCGAGCCCGATGCGAATCAGCTCCGAGACGCGCACGCCCGTGGCGTAGAGGAGCTCCAGGAAGGCGCGGTCGCGCTTCCCCAACCGGACCGCCGGGTCCACCGCCGCGAGAAGCCGCTCCACCTCGGGTCGCGACAGCACGGCCGGCAGCCGGCGCCCGCGCTTCGGGAGCTCGACCTCCTCGGTCGGATCGCCGGGGACCAGGCCGTCATGATGAAGGAACCGGAAGTAGCCGCGCAGGGCGGAGAGCTTGCGCGCCTGCGTGGCCGCGCACTGCGACCGGCGGTGGAGCTCGCGCAGATAGCGACGCAGGCAGGCTGCGTCCACGTCGGCGGGCTCGGTCACGCCGTTCGCGGCCAGGAAGCGCGTGAAGGCGCGGACGTCCGCGAGGTAGGCACGCAGGGTGTTGGCCGAGAGCCCCTTCTCCAGCGCCAGGTGGTCCTGGTAGAGCTCGAGGAAGTAGGCCATCGCTAGTCGGGCTGGAGAAAGGGGTTCTCGCGCCGTTCTTCGCCCACCGTGGTCGGGTCCTCGTGCCCGGGATAGACGACGACCCCGTCGCCGAGCGGGAAGATCTTCTCCTCGATCGCCCCGCGCAGCACGGGATAGGAGCCGCCCGGGAAGTCGGTGCGTCCGATCGAGCGTCGGAAGAGGGCGTCGCCGGAGAAGAGCGCGTCGGGTGCCAGGAAGAGCGAGACGCCGCCCGCGGAGTGGCCGGGGGTGTGGAGCACGCGGATCGCGCGCTCGCCGAGCGGCAGCTCGTCGCCGTCCGCGTAGGTCCGGAAGGCGACCGCGGTCGTGAGCGGGAGTCCGGCGAAGGCGGAGAGGTTCGCCTCGGCCGAGGACAGCATCGGCGCGTCGGCGGGGTGGACGTAGACCGGGCAGCGCAGCGCGCCGGCGACCAGGTCCAGGGCGCCGATGTGGTCGCCGTGGCCGTGCGTGAGGAGCACGTAGCGCGGCCGGAAGCCGAGCGCCGCCACGCGCTTCAGGATGCGCTCGCCCTCGGCGCCGGGGTCGATCACGCACCCTTCGCCGGACTCCGTGTCCTGGACCAGGTAGCAGTTGGCCTGGAAGGGACCGACCGGCAGGCGCTCGACGAGGAGGCTCACAGGGGCCTGCCCATGCCGTCGAAGCCCGCCTCGTCCATCCCGGCGACCGCGGCGACAACCTCGCCGGCCGGCCGGCCCAGGTGGCTCAGGACGCGCTCGGCCAGCTGCCGGCTGAACCCCGGCACGCCCGCGATCTCCTCAGGGCTCGCCTCGCGGAGGCGCTCCACGGACCCGAAGCGTCGGAGCAGCGCCTGCCGGCGCTTGGCGCCGATCCCCGGGATCGCCTCGACGGCCGAGACGAGCGTCCGCCTCGACCGGCGCTTCCGGTGGTAGGCGACGGCGAAGCGGTGCGCCTCGTTGCGCAGCCGCTGCAGCAGGCGCAGCGCCTCGGAACGGCGCGGCAGAACGAGGGGCTCGGCGCGTCCCGCGAGGTAGAGCTCCTCGTCCTGCTTGGCCAGCGCGACCGTCGTAACGTCCTCGAGGCCCAGCTCGCGCAGGACCGCCAGCGCGGCGCCGAGCTGACCCCTCCCGCCGTCGATCACGACCAGGTCGGGCAGCTCCTCCTCGCCCTCGAGCTTGCCCCGGAAATAGCGACCCACGATCTCCGCCATCATCGCGAAGTCGTCCTGTCCCTCCACGTACTGGATCCGGAACCGGCGGTACTCGCCCTTGCGCGGCTCGCCATCCAGGAAGACGGCGCAGGAGCCGACCGGGTCGGCCCCCTGGATCGTCGAGACGTCGAAGGCGGCGATGCGCCGCGGAAGCGACGGCAGACCGATCTCGCGCTGGAGCGCGCGCACGACGTCGGCCGCGCGCGTGCCGTCGCCGCGCCCGCGCAGGATCTCCTCCTCGAGCAGGAGCGAGGCGTTCTGCTCCGCGAGCCGGAGGAGCTTCAGCTTCTCGCCGCGCCGCGGCACGTGGACCCGGACGGCGTGAGGCACGTGCTCGGCGAACCAGGCCTCGACGAGCGGGCGGTCCTCGAACTCAAAGGGCACCAGGACCTCGGACGGGAACTCGCCGCCGCGCAGGTACCAGCGCGTCAGGAAGAGCCCCAGGATCTCGGCCGGGTCGGCGTTCGCCGCGGCGAGGTTGCGGAGCAGGTGATGCTCCTTTCCGAGCACCCGCCCGCGGCGGACCTTGAGGATCAGCCCGCAGGCCAGGTCCCCCACCCGCGAGAGCGCGATCACGTCCCGGTCCTCGCGCTCCCCCACCTGCATGCGCTGGCCTTCCTCGACCATCCGCAACGCGTCGAGCTGCTTCTTGAGCTGCGCCGCCCGCTCGAAGTCCAGCCGCTCGGACGCCTGCGCCATGCGCTCCCGGATGCGCCGCGCCACCAGGTCCACGTCTCCGGCCAAAAAGGCCAGCACCTCGTCGATCATGTTCCGGTACTGCTCGCGGGTGACGAAGTCCACGCAGGGCGCTTCGCACTTCTTGATGAAGTAGTCGAGACACGGCCGCGAGGGCCGGTCGTCGGGCAGGTCGTAGCGACAGCTTCGCACCGGGAAGAGGTCCTTGATGAGCGCCAGGTTGCGCCGCATGGCCGCGACCTGCGCGTAGGGCCCGAAGTAGCGCCCCCCGTCGTTCCTCAGCCGGCGCGTGATGAACACCCGCGGGTAGGGCTCGTTCAGCGTGACCTTGATGTAGGGGTAGCTCTTGTCGTCACGCAGCTCGATGTTGTAGCGCGGGTTGTGCTCCTTGATCAGGTTGGCCTCGAGGAGCAGGGCTTCGACCTCGCTGTCGGTGACCAGGTAATCCACGTCCGCGATCCGGTCCACGAGCACGTCCGTGCGGGGGCTGGGCGTTCGGCCGGCACCGAAGTAGCTGCGCACGCGGGCCTTCAGGTCCTTGGCCTTCCCCACGTACAACACGTCGCCCTCGGCCCCCTTCATCAGGTAGACCCCCGGCTTGCGCGGGATCAGCGCGAGCTTTCGGTCCAGCGTCGTCCCCGGCACGGGCGGGGAGGCAACTCTGCGAGAGGTGCGTTTCACGGGCCAGCGGAGGAATGGGGTCCGGCGGTCATGTTTACGATAATCTAGCAGCCTGGCGGCCGGTGCGCTCGGCGGCGCGAGCCGGCGCCTTCGCCGCCGCGGCTTCAGGCTGCGCGGGCCTGGCGCGTCAGCCGCGGCGCCGATCGTGACCGGTGAGCGTGAACCCCGCCACGCGCGCGGCCACAAGGTAGGCCAGGCCGATCGCGCCGTAGAGCGTGACGAGCGCCGCCAGGCGGCTCGCGAGACCGCCGCCGGACGGAAGGGCTCCCTCCACCCGGCCGCGGGCCAGGAGCCCGGCGACCGCGCCCATCCCGCCCGCGCAAAGGAGTGCCGCGACCCGCGGGGCCGAATCCCGCAGCCAGCCCGGTCCGATGCGGCGCGTGAGCTTCCAGCCCAGGAGACCCGCGCTCAAGAACGCGGCCAGCGTCGAGGCCAGCGCGATCCCGGGCGTGCCCACGCGCCAGGCGAGGAGAGCCGAGAGCGCCGTGTTCAAGATCAGCGCGAGAATGCTCAGCCGGGTGGGCGTGCGGCTGTCGTGGAGGGCGTAGAAGGCCTGCGAGAGGATGCGCACCGTGGCGAAGGCCGCGAGCCCGAGACTGTAAAAGGCCAGCACGCGCGTGACCGCGGCCGAGTCCTCGGCCGTGAAGGCGCCGCGCTCGAAGATCACCGTCACGAGAGGACGCCCGAAGCCCGCGAGCGCCACCATGGAAGGGATCAGGAAGAACAGCGATCGCAGCCAGGCGTCGGCCACACCCTCTCCCAGCGGCCCGACCGAGGCGCCCGCCGACTCGCGCGACAGGGCGGGCAGGGCGGCCATCGCCACCGAGGTCCCGAAGAGGGAGAGCGGGAGCGTGTAGAGGCGCACCGCGTACTGCAGGGTGGAGACGGCTTCGGGATCGAGGAAGCTCGCGATCTGCGTCTCGACCAGCGAGTTGATCTGCGCGACCCCGGTCCCGAGCAGCATCGGCCCGAAGAGGACGAGCACCCTGCGGAACCCGGGGTCCCGCAGGTCCAGGCGCGGTCGCAGGCCTTCCAGCACCTGACGACTCTCCGGAAGCTGCACGAGCAGCTGCACGAGCCCGCCCGCCACCGTCCCCCAGGCCAGGAGCTCGATCGGATCGCGGCGCCAGCGGCCGAGCAGCAGGACCAGCGAGAGCGCCGACACGAGCGAGAGGAACACGGGCGCGAAGTTCGGCCAGAAGAACCGGCCGTGCGCGTGCAGCACGCCCATGCACCACGCGCCCAGGACGAGGAACGCGGAGACCGGGAAGAGGATCCGGATCAGGCGGGTCACGAGCTCGCGCAAAGGCTCGTCGAAGCCGGGAGCGGCGAGCACGGCCAGGAGCGGGGCGAGCAGGATGCCGGCCACCGTGAAGATGCCGACCCCGAGCAGCAGGAATCCCAGCACGACGTCCGCCGTGCGGCGGCTGGCCGGCGTCTCCCCGCGCGCGAGCTGCCCCGAGAGAACGGGGATGAAGGAAGCCGAGAGGTTGCCCTCCCCGGCCAGCACGCGGAAGAGGTTGGGGATCTTGAAGGCGGCCCAGTAGGCCGAGAGCTCGCCGCTGCGCCCGAAATAGAGGGCGACCACCTGCTCGCGCACGAGCCCCAGCACGCGGCTCGCGAGGATTCCGCCCATCACCACCCACGTGGCCCGGGCCGCCGATCTCCGGCTGCCGGTCGGCTGGACCTCGGGCGGGCTCACGCGGAGCAGTGGCCCGCTCCGGCGAACCTCATCCGGCTGGAGCGCGGCGCAGCCGGCGGGCGATCCGGTCGAAGGCGGCGAGCAACGCTCGGCGTTCGCCGGGCGTCAGCCACGTGCCCGTCCGGTACTCGCGGGCAAACGTCTCGAGCGCCGCGCGCTCTTCGGGCGTCAAGTCGTCGCGGTCGAGCCACTCCAGCGCCTGCCTGCGCTTGGATGACTCCATCCAGTAGACGCTGCCGGTCGCCGCGTGCTCGAGCGGAACGCGACCCTTCACTGGACCTCGACTGCCATGCCGGCCCTCTCCTGCATTCGATTTGCGGACTCCGGCCGTTCCGGCCCCGCGGCGGCGGCGCCAACCCGTCCGGGCCTGTTCCGCTCCGTCCCGTGCTGTGCACGTGGTCGGCAGGCCTGGTCAGCTGCCGCGATCACTGGAAGAGCGCCAGGATGCTGTCGCGTCGGACGAGCACGTCGGCCCGCTCCTCTCCGCTCAGGTATGCCGCACAGCACCGCTGGAGCGCCCCCTCGTCCAGGTCACGCAGACGGGCCAGGAGAGAGCGATCGATGCGCAGCTCCTCGAGCCGTTCGGGGTTGCGCAGGTGGGTTTCGGTGCGGAAGCACCGCGTGTGGTCGATCATCCAGACCCTCCGGAGCGGATCCATGAGCAGGTTCGCCTGGTGGCGGTCGGTGTTGAAGATGAGCTCGTCGAAGATCACGACCGTCCCCTCCTGGCGCTTCCATTCCTCCATGCTCGGCTGCCACAGGCCGCTCATCTCCATCTTGGCCAGCGTCTGCGCGTCCTCGATCCACCACGTGAACGCCGCCCCGCGGCCATCGAACGTGCGCTGGACGCTGGGCGGGATCGAGGTCAGACCCAGCAGCCGGCCCATCTCGTAAGCGGCGATGTTGTACTTGTAGCTGTCGCACTGGATCACGGGCCCGGGACCACCCGCCACGTCCGTCTCCTCGCACTTGTCGATGTTCTGGATCTCCGCATCATGCCGGACCCGCCCGTCGTCCAGGGTGGCCCGCAGGGGCTTGGTCACCCCGGACCCGACCTCCGTCACGGCGACCACGCGTGCTTCTTGCAGGAAGGTCTCGATCTGGTCCGCCGTGAGCCCGAGGAACGCGTCATACGCAGCCCCCGCCGCGGATTCCACCGCACCAGCGGCATCCTTCGCGGGCGGAGAGTCGGCGCTGGCCACGGCCGAGTCCCGCTCGGCGACCTCCGCCTGACGGATCAGGACATACGTAAGGCTCGCACCCGGCCCGACCGCGCGAACCGGAGCGGCCGCGGACCTCCCGGGAAGCAGGGTGAAAGCAGCGACCAGGAGCAGGAAGAGCCTGGGGCCGCGAGACGGACCACGCCAGTTCACCCTCGTGCGCCTTTCGATCTACCGCACTTCGTCGATCCACCGATTGTCCAATCGGGAACGCGCTCATGCAGAAGAGGGCCAGTCTGCGCGCGACTCGCCCTCTCTGCGTTGAGATCGAGGGCCCACCAGGACTCGAACCTGGCACCGCCCGATTATGAGTCGGGTGCTCTAACCGGCTGAGCTATGGGCCCGAAAGCTCGTCCGATCCACCCAATGTGCGAGGTTCCCTCCATCCCGGCGAGCCCGGCCGGCCGCGCCCCGCGACGCGGCCGGGCCCGGAGCACAGGTTCAGTAGCCCTTCGCGTTCAGCTCGTTGCCGATGAACTTCTCGTTGCGGAACGTGTTGGGGCACAGCGGATGCGTGAACGGCGACGCGCCGTCCGCCGAGGAGTAGCTGATGTCGTCGCCCGTTGGGCCGGCGGGCGGGTTCAGCCCCGCGAGGTCGCGCGCGCGCTTGGCGATCTCGTGATCCGTGCAGGCCGTGTCGCCGCTGATCCCGAGTCCGCCGATCAGCTGGTTTCCGTTGTAGAGCGCCACCCCGCCGCCGAAGGTGATGATGCCGCCCGCGACCTGTCCCAGGCCGAGCGTGCTGCCCGACGGCGGGATCAGGAAGTTCGGGTTGAACGGATTCGACTGATTCAGCCCGAACAGCGAATGGCCCGGTTGCACGAACGTGTAGAGCTGGGCCGTCGAGAGCGGGAAGCCCCCGCCCGACGCGCTCAGGCTGAAGGCGTTCGCGGTGAACGCCTTGGCCTTGGCGATCGCCTGGCTGCCCGGCCAGACGTCGGTCGCGTCCGCGCGAGACGTGTTCCAGGCGCAGAGCTGACCGTTGCGGTTCACGACTGCACCCCACATGCGCGTTCCCAGGAACAGCCCTCCGAGGGAGTTCCCGTTTCCAGCTCGCAGGACGGCCGAGAGCGCCGGATTGTCGGGAATCGCCGCTCCCTGCATGAGCTGACGCAGCTGGTTCGCGTTGGGAAGGCCCTGACAACCCAGGGCCGAGCTCTGGGCTGATTGCGCCGCGGCGATGCTCGTCATCGCCATGAGCAGCGCGCCAGCCACAAGCATCGAAAGCTTGTTCATCCCCACACCTCCTGAAAAACCTACCCCACACGCCACGGTGGGAAACTACTGGACGTGTCGCGTCCTATAGAGTTGTCAGTCCATAGTTTACGCTCACTTCACAAGGTCGTCGAGCGATGAGCTCCGCGCTCGGATGGCGGTGTCCGTCTTCGCGCGTGGGCCCTTCCATGTAGTGAAGGATCTCCCAACTCCACACGGTCACGATCTCCCGCAGCTCCCCGGGCTCGAGCAGGAAGTCCGCGTTGCCCTCCCTCGGCCGGGCGGGGTCCGCCAGGTGGATGGAGGCGACGAGCAGCCCGCCGGGGCGGACGGCCGCTCGCACGTCCTCCAGGAGCGCGCGGTCCAGGAAGTAGAAGTCGCAGATCAGGTCGTACGCCGCCGGCGGGAGCTCGAAGCCGCGCGGCCGCGACTCGAGGTCCGCGGCCAGGGCTCGCACGCGCGTTTGCAGCCCGCGCTCGCGCACCTTCTCGGAGAGCAGCCCCAGGGCCACGGCCGAGCCGTCCACGGCCTCGACCCGCCAGCCGCGTTCCGCCAGGAAGAGCGCGTTCCGTCCCGCGCCGCAAGCCAGGTCGAGGGCGCGTCCCGGCGCCACAGCCGCCGCGGCCTCCACCAGGAGCGGAGACGGCTCGAAGCGGTGGAGCTCCTCGCCCCTGGCGTAGCGCTCGTCCCAGCGGGCGATCCACTCGTTGGCGGGCCGCTGCCCGGCGCTTCGACGTCTAGGGCTCGTAGAACTTGAGCAGCTCGCGGCTCTTGCTCGGATGGCGCAGCTTCTGGAGCGCCTTGGCCTCGATCTGGCGCACGCGCTCCCGCGTGATCCCGAAGATCTCCCCCACTTCCTCGAGCGTGCGGGCGCAGCCGTCGGGGAGGCCGAAGCGCAGCTCGAGGATCTGACGCTCCCGGGGCGCCAGCGTGCCGAGCACCGAGTTCACGTGGTCGCGCAAGAGCGACGAGGTCGCGAGGTGGGCCGGCGAGGCGCCCGAAGGGTCCTCGAGGATGTCGCCGATCGGCGTCTCGTCGTCCTGCTGCACCCGCCGGTCGAGGGAGATGGGGTCCTGCGCGAGCTTCAAGACCGCGGCGACCTTGTCGAGGGGCAGCTTCAGCCGCTCGGCCAGCTCCTCCGGCGCGGGCTCCCGGCCTACCTCCTGCACGAAGCGCCGCGCGCTGCGGTTCACCTTGTTCATCGTCTCGACCATGTGGATCGGAATACGGATCGTGCGCGACTGCTCGGCGACGGCCCGCGTGATCGCCTGTCGGATCCACCACGTGGCGTACGTGCTGAACTTGTAGCCGCGGCGGTGGTCGAACTTCTCGGTCGCGCGAATGAGTCCCGAGTTGCCTTCCTGGACGAGATCGAGGAACTCGAGTCCGCGCCCGATGTAGCGCTTGGCGATCGAGATCACGAGGCGGGCGTTGGCCTCGATCATGCGCCGCTGCGCCCGCACGATGCGAGCCTCGGCGGCCAGGGTCTCGCCGACGAGCGCCTCGACGGCCTCCAGCGGCACCCCGACCTCGCGCTCGAGCTTGCGGCGGTCGCCGGCGCGCAGGTACTCGGCGTGCCGTTGCCGCAGCCGATGCCCGAGCCGGATCAGGATCGGAAGGGCCAGCGGCAACTCGCCGAAGGCCGGCGCCTCGACCGGGCCGGCGCCTCGCGCACGTGCCCCGGCGCCGTTCGCCGCGCGCGCGTCCGCGGCGCCTCGCGCGGCCAGACGCTCGAGCGCCGTCAGCCAGCGGGCGTGCTCGCGCTCGTCCTCGTCCGAGCCATCCACGTCGAAGAGGCTCTCCACGGGAAGCCGGCCTTCCGCCAGCGCCCGTCCCTCGCTCGCGAGGTCCGCGAGGCTCGAGCGCGCGCGCGCCAGGCAGCGCCGCAGGGCTTCCATCCCGGCCTCGATCTCGCGGGCGATCGCGACTTCCTCTCCCGGCGTGAGCAGGGAGACGCGGCCCATCTCGCGGAAGTACATGCGCGTGAGGTCGCCGGGACCTTCCGGGCCTCGGTCGAGCCTCGCGTGGCGTCGCGCCCGGACTCGCGCCCGCTCCGGGTCGGCGCGACGTGGCGGAGCCTGCCGAGCCCCGGCGGCCGCCGGGGCGGGTGCCGTGAACGAAGTCGGGATCTCCTCGAGGGCCACCCCGCGTGAGGGGCCCGCCGAAAGGGGCGAAGGGGGCGTGGGCGACGCAGGCGTCGCGGGAGCCGTGGACACGTTGTCGCGGGGCTGAAGGGCCGGGTCGGGGACGTCGACGCTTCAACGTAGACGAGGGTCCGCCGGGGTGTCAACGAACTCGGGCGGGGAGGGAGGCGGCTAGAGGCTGCGCGGGTTGCGGACGGCCGTCCGCTCTCGGGCGGCCTGCGTGACGGCCTCGAGATCCAGCGGCTCCCGCCGCACCTCCGCCAGGTCCCGCTCCTTGGCCAGCTCCTTCATCGTCAGCAGGACATCCCGGAACATCTGCTCTTCCGGCTCGAGGGGGATCTCCGAGAGAAGGATCTCGGCCAGGACGGGCTGGACCTGCGCGTCCGCGCGGTCCACGAGAATCTGCTCCGAGGGGGAGCGTCGGCTCTCCTCGAGCTCGAGCAGGAGCTCGTAGATCCGGCGGCAGGGGTAGCTGGTGAAATCCTCGGGAACGATCTCCGATCTCGCGGCCGGAACCCGCTCGGGCCTTCGAATCAGCATCAGCAGCATGTACTTCTCGGCGTCCAGCAGCTTCTGCCGATCCAGCCTGGGAATTCGTGACCGACCCGCGGGAGCTGCTCGCGCGGGGCCGGGTTCGGTCCTGCGCGAGCGCCCGGCGCCGGCCGGCTCCCGCGCCGCTTGCCGCAGCATCTCGCGAGGCACGGCGAGCTCCTGGGCCACGAACGCGAGCTGCAGGTCGCGCGTGATCGGGTCGGGAATGCGTCGGATCGAGCGCAGCAGGAGCTCGATCGCGCGGCGCTTGGCGTCCACCCGCGAGAGATCGAGCCGCTCGCGCAGCACGCCCAGCTTGGCCGCGACCAGGTCCGGCGCCCCCCGCAGCAGCTCCCGCAAGGCGGCGGGGCCCGCGGTTCGGACGAAGCTGTCGGGATCGGAGTCGGGCGGCAGGAAGGCCAGCCGGACGGCGAACCCGCGGGCGAGCAGCTCGTCGCCGCTCCGGAAGGCCGCCTTGCGCCCCGCCTCGTCGGAATCGTAGAGCAGGACGGCGCGCGAGGCGTAGCGCTTGAGGAGCAGGGCCTGTTCGGTCGTGAGCGCGGTGCCGAGAGGGGCCACCACGTTCAGGAACCCGCGGTCGTACAGCGAGAGCAGGTCGAAATTCCCCTCCACCACGATCGCCTCTTCGGCGCGACGGACCGCGTTGCGCGTGACGGCCAGCCCGAAGAGGAGCGCGCCCTTGCGGAAGACCTCCGTCTCGGGGCTGTTCAGGTACTTGGGGACGCCAGCCGCGTCCTCCAGCAGCCGGCCGCTGAAGCCGACCGTCCGGCCCCCGACGTCCTGGATCGGGAACATCACCCGGGCGCGGAACCGGTCGTAGAGGCCGCCCGTCTTTTCGCTGCGCGAGACGAGCCCGGCCTCGAGGAGCGCGCTGTCCGGGAGGCCCACGGCCCGCGCCGCGGCCAGCAGCGCGTCCCAGCCGCCCGGCGCCCAGCCCAGGCGGAAGACCTCGGCCGCGGCCGCGCTCACCTCGCGGGCCTGCAGGTAGGCGCGAGCCGGCTCCGCCTCGGCCGATTCCTTGAGCGCGCGCGCGTAGAACTCGGCTGCGAGGGCGTTCGCCTCGAGCAGCGGCTTCGTGCGGGGCTCGCCGACCGTGCCCTCCGCGGGCAGCTCGATGCCCGCGCGCGCCGCGAGCCGCCGGGCCGCCTCGCGGAACTCCAGCCCCTCGCGAGCCATCAGGTACGTGAGGGCGTTGCCGCCCACACCACATCCGAAGCACTTGTAGATCTGGAGCTCGGCGTTGACGTTGAAGGAGGGCGTCTTCTCGCGATGGAAGGGACAGAGGCCCACGAAGTTCCGCCCCCGCCGCTTGAGCTGGACGCTCTCGGAGACGAGCTCCACGAGATCGACGCGCTCGCGGATCTCCTGCAGGACCTCTTCGGGGATCAGCGCCATCCGCCCTCCGCCGCCGGCTCCCTCACGCGAGTTCCGCGACGGTGACGCCGCTTCCGCCCTCGTGCCAGAGCCCGAGCCGGAACGAGCGCACCCGCGGGTCCGCGGCGAGCCGCGCCTGGACGCGGTCGCGCAGCACGCCCCCGCCCTTGCCGTGGATCACGCGCAGCCGCGCGAGGTTGGCCGCCACGGCGCGGTCCACCGCGCGTGAGAGCGGGAGGTCGATCTCCTCGGCCGTGAGTCCGCGCAGGTCCAGCTCGTCGCTCGCGGCCTCCGGCTCGGCGTACGTCACGGTCCCGCGCGCCGCGGTCGGCGCACTGCGGGGCAGCGCCACGAGCTCCGCGGCCGGCACCTGGAAGCGCTTGCCGCGCGAGCGCACCACGACCTCGCCCCGGCCCGGCAGCACCTCGACCACGTCGCCGGTGATCCCGAGCCGGGCCAGCTCCACCTCGTCGCCCACGGCGAACTCGGGCGGCGGAGGGGCTGCGCTGGTGCGCACGACCTCCAGGGTCTGGCGCGACTCCTCGAGCTCGCGCCGGGCATCCTCCAGGACCTCACGCTGGCGTTCCTGCTCGTGGATGCGCTTGAGCCGCTCCCGCACGCCGCGCAGGACGTCGCGGTGGCGTCGGATCAGACGCTCGACCTGGTCCTGGAACTCCTTCTCCTGATGCGCTCCCTTCTCCTGCAGGACGCGCTCCGCCTCGGCCAGGCGCCGACGCTCCGCGGCCGCCTCTTGCTCCAGCTGCGCGGCCCGTGCGTCCAGGGCCTCGGCCTGCCGCGCGAGGTCGTCGGTCAGATCCTGAACGGCCAGGAAGTCGCGGTCCAGGAACCGCGTCGCCTCCGCGATCGTCGCCTCGGAGAGGCCCAGCGCGCGGGCGATCAGGAGCCCGTAGCTGCGGCCCGGGATCCCTTTGCGGAAGCGGTAACGAGGCTGAATGCGGTCGCTGTCGAAATCCAGCGCCCCGTTGATCATGCCCGGCAAGGAGGCGGCCAGCTTCTTGAGCTCTCCGTAGTGCGTCGTGGAGAGCGTGCGGGACCGCCGCCGCGTCAGCGTTTCGAGCACCGCCGCGGCCAGGGCCACGCCCTCGTGCGGGTCCGTCCCCACGCCGATCTCGTCCAGCAGCACGAGGCTCGTCTCGTCGGCCTGCTCCAGGGCACGGACGATGTTGCGCAGGTGCGAGGAGAACGTCGAGAGGCTGGATTCGATGGACTGCTCGTCGCCGATGTCGGCGAAGATGGACTCGAAGAAGGGCAGCGTGGTGCCGTCGTCCACGAGGGGGGGGATGCCCGCCTGCGCCAGCAGCGCGGCCGCGCCCACGGTCTTCAGGAGCACGGTCTTGCCGCCCGTGTTGGGCCCCGTCACGAGCAGCGTGCGCTCGTCGGGCTCGAGCTCGAGATCGAGCGGCACCACCTCACCCCCGGTCTCCCGCAGCGAGGCCACGAGGAGCGGATGGCGGCCGCGCCGGACCACGATCCGGTCCTCGTGATTGAACGTGAAGCGCCCGCCCCCGAACGCGGTCCGGAACCGCGCCCGGGCGAAAAGCGAGTCCAGCTCGGTCAGGAACGCGAAGGCCATACCCAGCCCGATCTCGACCGGCCGCAGCAGGTGCGTGAGCTGGCGGAGGACGCGCAGCTCCTCACGCCGCACCGCGAGCTCGGTCTCGCGCAGCGAGTTGTTGAGCGGGATGACGGCGTCGGGCTCGACGTAGATCGTGATCCCGCTCGCCGACTCGTCGTGGATGATCCCCTTGAGGACGGTCTTCGCCTCCCGCAGCACGGGGATCACGTAGCGGCCCTCGCGCAGCGTCACCGCCGGGTCTGGGGTGAGCACGCCCCGCGGCAGGCTGCGCAGGATGCGCTCCAGGTGGTCCTTGATCTCCTTCCTTCGCGCGCGGTAGTCGGCCCGCAGCCGCCGCAGCTCGGGGCTCGCGGCGTCCGCCAGCTCGCCGTCCTCGTCGAAGCTGCCCAGCACCCGCTCCTCGAGGAGCCGTTCCTCGATCAGGGTCCGGCTCTCGCCCTGCAGCTGGGGCAGGTCGTCGCGGCGCGCGAAGAACTTCTTGACCCGGCGGGCGGAGCGGAGCGTGCGCGCGAGCTCGATCAAGCCCTGCGGCTGGAGCACGGAGCCCTCGACGGCCAGCTCCCGCAGCGCCGCTTCGACGTCGTAGACGGGCTCGAAGGGGAACCCCTCTCCGGGATCGAGGAGGCGGGCGGCTTCCTCCACACGCTCCAGCTCGAGAGCCGCGGCGGCCACGCTCGGGAGGGGAGCGCGCGCGCGCACGGCGCGCCGGCCGGACTCGAACGCCGCGTACTCCGCCACGAGCGCCAGCATGCGCTCGAACTCGAGCACGGCGAGGGTGTGCGCGTCCATGCTATCCCGCGAGTTTCTCCTTGACGCGCCGGCTGACCTCGGCGCCGTCGGCACGACCCCGCACGCGCGGCATGAGCCAGGCCATGACCTTCCCCATCTCCCGAGGGCCTGCGGCCCCCGTCTCGGCGAGGGCCTGCTCCACGAGGGCGTCGAGCTCCGGTGCGGAGAGCTGCGCGGGCAGGTAGCCGCGCAGCGTCTCGAGCTCGGCGGACTCCTTCTCGACCAGGTCCACCCGCCCGGCCTGTTCGAACTGGGCGATGGCCTCCTGTCGCAGCTTGACGCTCGATGCGACGAGCGCCAGCTCATCGTCCTCGTTGAGCGAGCGGCCCTTCTCGATCTCCTTGTTGCGGAGATCCGAGAGCAGCAGGCGCAGGGTGCCGACGCGCTCCTTCTGGCCGGCCTTGAGCGCCGCCTTCAGATCGGCCTGCAATCGGTTGCGTAGCTCTTCGCTCATGCCTTCTCCTGCGAGCGGGTGGGTGCCGAGCGTCTCGCGGGAAGAGCCGGCGTCTGCCTCAGCCGGGAGGCCAGGTCATGCGCCGGCCGCCCAGCACGTGCAGGTGAACGTGGAACACCGACTGGCCGCCGTCGGGGCCGCAGTTCAGGACCAGCCGGTAGCCGCCGGTCAGCCCCTGCTCCCGCGCCAGCGCGCTCCCGCGCAGGAGCATGCGACCGACCAGGTCGGCGTCGCCTTCCTCCAACTCGTCCAGCGTCTCCAGGTGCCGCGTGGGGACCACCAGCGCATGGAACGGGGCCTTGGGGCTCAGGTCGCGGAACGCGACCAGCCCGTCGTCCCGGTGCAGGAGGGTGGCGTCGATCTCCCCGCGCACGATCTTGCAGAAGACACAGCTCGCCTCTGACATCTCCGCCTCCTTCCTTCAGGGCGCGGTCCCGTCCTCCTCGATGACCACGACGGCGCAGGCCAGCCCGCCCGCATGGGAGAGCGAGCACCAGCAGGCGAGCGGAGGGGCCTCGCCCGCGTCGGCCAGGACGATCGTCGGCGCCCGTCCGCGGCCGGCCGACACCACGATCGAGCGCAGCGCGAGCGGGCGTCCGAGGATCTGGCGCGCCGCTTTGTAGGCGGCCTCCTTGGCGGCGAAGCGCGCCGCGAGCGAGGCCTCGAAGTCACTCCCCCGACGCGCGTCCTCGAGCTCTTCCGGCGCGAAGATGCGTTCCAGGAAGCGCCGGCCCCAACGCGCGAGCGCCCGCCGCACGCGCTCCACCTCGACGAGATCCACGCCGACGCCGCGGATCACGAGCCCTCCGCCCCCGGCGCCACGCGCGCCGTCGCCGCGGCTCCCGACAGGGCGTCGACCAGGCCCAGGAGCTCGTGGATGTCGTCGATCTCGTAGTCGGCGCCCGAGTGAATGGTGCCGAACGTGTCACCATAGCGCGCGAACACCGTGTGGATCCCGACGGCCTTGGCGCCGGCCATGTCGCGCTCGGGCCAATCCCCCACCATGAGGGCTTCGTCCGGCTCGACGCCCAGCAGCGAGAGCGCCCGCACGAAGGGCGCCGGGCTGGGCTTGCGCTCGCCCGTGTCCTCGAAGGTGACGACGTGATCGAAGAGATGATGGACGCGCAGATAGCAGACGCGCAGCCAGGCCTCGAGGCGGGGCGCGTCCGAGACCACGGCCAGACGCAGGCCGCGCTTCACCAGCTCGACGAGCGTCAGCGTGACGCGCGGGTAGAGGACCAGCAGCGCCTCGCGGGCGCGCCGGTAGGCCACGATGCCGGAGGCCAGGACCCGATGGTCCACGCGGCCGGTCTCGGCCTGCAGAAAGGCGTCGAACACGCGCTGGTACTCGATTCCCTCGCGGTCGTAGATGGCGAAGATGCGCTCCCGCGCGACGTCCTTGGGGAGCTCGAGACCCGCGTCGATCATGGCGTCGACGGCGGCATCCACCGCCCGGCGCTTCATGGTCATGAAGTCCAGGAGCGTGTTGTCGAGGTCGAAGATCACGGCGCGAATCACGGCCGGGCGTCCTTTCGCGGGGATTCGAGTCTGGCGGTCTCGCGCGCATGGCGCCGCGCCTTGCGGCCGTCCGGGCGCGCGGCCCGTGGCTCGCGGAGCGGGCGACGTGGAGGCGGACGGCCCCCGTGAATCTGACCTGAGGAGGCGACGCGGAAGAGCTGTCGGGGCGGGCCGGGGAGAGAGCGGGCGCGGGCCGCGTCCGGCGAGGGCACCGGCGGCGCCTCGCGCGCGCGCCGCGGGCGGACCGGTCCTACTTGAACGACTGGCCGATCGTACGTCCGATCGAGATCTCGCCGTTGTCGATCCGCAGGTTGAACCCGCACTCGGGATTCGAGCAGACCCAGGCCTTGTACATGATCGTCGCACCCTCCCGACCGTAGTCGGAGAGCGGAATCAGGATGCCATTATTGCACTTCTGGCACTTCGGGAACTGGTGATCCATCTCCATGACGTCGTTCGCCCCTCCTCACCTATCCTTGAAGGTTCAGCGGCTCTGGGACGCGCGACCCGGCTCGGCCGTCGCGCGGCGCAACAATAACATACGCGAATCATCCCGTGCAATGCCGGGCCTGTCGGGCGCGCGCGGCGCGACGCCTCGGAGTCCGGCAGGTCCCGCTCGAAAACCCAGCGTGAGGAAGACCGAAGGAGCCGTCGTGCGCGTTCAAACAACGTGCGGGGGTGCTACTCGATTTTCCGTCCGCGTCGCCTCAGGCCGGCAAACGCCCCCACGGGTAGCCGCGGTCGAAGGCCTCGGCGAAGTCGAACAGGCCGTCGAAGTCCTCGCGGCTGTCCTCTTCGGTCTTCGACAGCACGCCGACCTCGAGCAGGTTGAAGACCAGGTCGCCGAAGGCGCCCGTGTCGCGGATCCCCCAGTGCTCGAGCACCGTGCGCGCCAGCGGGCCGTAGAGCTCGAGGGCGAGCTCCCGGCAGCCGGCCGCGAGCTCCGCACCGCTGACGTGCCGCGGCTCCGCGAGCCGGCCGATCACGCGCTGCAACGCGAGCAGCAGGAAGACATAGGCCTTCTCGGGGTAGCGCGGGTCGCGCTCGATGAGTTGGCCCAGCGTGTCCGATTCGAAGGCTACGTCCGTCATGGTCGCCAGTTTGGCTCGCCGCCCGCGGGCTGTCAATCCGCCGCTCGCCCGGCCGGCTCGAGCGCCAGCAGGCGTCCGCCGGAAGCGACGCGGGCGCGACCGCCCGTGGCTTCCGCCAGGGCGCCGGCCAGATCCGCGGACCGCTCGTCGGCCACGAGCAGCGTCGCGCGGTACTCCTCGGCCGGCGAAACGCGCTCGATCCGCGCGCCCAGACGGGACACCGCCGCGCTCAGCGCGCCCGCGTCGGCGTAGTCGGCACGGACGTCCAGGCGGCGCAGCCTGCGCACCCGCCCCAGGGACGCCTGGGCGATGCTCGCGCGCGCGGCGGCGCCGTAGGCGCGAGCCAGACCCCCCCGACCCAGCTTGGTTCCACCGAACCAGCGGCTCACGATCAGCACGACGTTCACCAGTCCCGCTCCGCCCAGGGCGCGCAGGATCGGGCGGCCCGCGGTGCCGGCCGGCTCGCCGCCGTCGGCGGCGAACTCGAGAGGCTCGTCGGCGTCGGGTTCGAGAATGCGCTGCGCCCGAGCGTGGTGGGTTGCGTCGAAGAGCTCGCGGGCCACGGCGGCCGCGAAGGCGTCGGCCGCCGCCGAGTCCGCGGCGGGAGCCAGGCTGGCCACGAAGCGGGATGCGCGCTCGCGCAGCTCCGCCCGTGCCGGCGCCGCGACGCCGCGCCAGACGGCCGCTGGTTCTGGAAGGGTCATGCCACGGCCGGGGCGGCCGCCTCGCGAGCGAGCTCGCGGTAAATGGGAAACCCGCGCGCGAGCTCGCGCGCGGCCGCGCGCACGTCGTCGATCGCGGACTCGTCCGGCAGAGCGTCCAGCGCGCGCGCGATCAGACCGCCGATCGACCGCATCTCTTCCTCTCCCATGCCCCGGGTGGTGAGCGCGGCGGTGCCGATCCGGATCCCGCTCGTCACGAACGGACTCTGGGTCTCGAACGGAACCGTGTTCTTGTTCACGGTGATGCCGCAGCGGTCGAGGTAGCTCTGGGCGTCCTTCCCGGTCTTCTTGTGATCGCTGAGGTCCAGCAGGAACATGTGGCTGTCCGTGCCTCCCGAGACGACGGCGTAGCCCGCCTCGACGAGTGCCGCGGCCAGCGCCCGCGCATTCGCGACGACGCGGCGCGCGTAGTCGGCGAAGGCCGGTTGGGCGGCTTCGTGGAAGCAGACCGCCTTGGCGGCGATGACGTGCATGAGCGGGCCTCCCTGCGTGCCCGGGAAGACCAGCTTGTCGATGGCCTTGCCGTGGTCCTTCGTGGCCACGATGAACCCGCTGCGGGGGCCGCGCAGCGTCTTGTGGGTCGTGGAGGTGACGATCTGCGCGTGCGGAACGGGACTCGGGTACGCGCCGCCCGCGATGAGCCCGGCGTAGTGCGCCATGTCCACGAGGAGCAGCGCCCCGACCTCGTCCGCGATCCGGCGCATGCGCTCGAAGTCGATCACGCGCGCGTAGGCCGAGGAGCCGCCGATGATCATCTTCGGCCGCACCGCGCGCGCCTGCTCCGCCAGCGCCTCGTAGTCGATGCGGCCGTCCTCCTTCCGCACCCCGTAGGCGTGGATCTCATAGAGCATGCCCGAGAAGTTGACCGGGCTGCCGTGCGTCAGGTGGCCGCCGTGGCTCAGGTTCATCCCCATCACGCGGTCGCCCGGCTTCAGCACGGACATGTAGGCCGCCAGATTGGCCGATGACCCCGAGTGCGGCTGGACGTTGGCATGCTCGGCCCCGAAGAGCGCCTTCGCCCGATCGATCGCCAGTTGCTCGACCTCGTCCACGACCTCGCAGCCCCCGTAGTAACGCTTTCCGGGAAGGCCCTCGGCGTACTTGTTCGTGAGGGTCGAGCCCATCGCCTGGAGCACGGCCAGGCTCGTGAAGTTCTCGCTCGCGATCATCTCCAGGTTCTCTTCCTGGCGCGCGGTCTCGCGGGCGATGAGCCGCGCGACGTCGGGGTCGGTCAAAGCGAGGGTCTTCATCGGCGTCTCAATCCGGCACAGGGTTCGGGATCGCGGCGGATCCTTGGGTTCGACGGGCCGGCACGAGCTTCCCCCCAGCGCCCGCTACAGCCGGGCGAACCGCGCCGGGGGCCGCCGGTGTCGGGGCGTGTAGATGCGGCCCGCCCGGCTCACCTCCAGGATCCGCGCCTCCGCCAGCCGCTCGGCCGCCTGATAGGTCGGAATGCCGTCAGCCTCTGCGCGCTCGAAGATCGCGAGCAGCGTGTCGTAGATCCCCCGCGCCCGGTTGCGCGCGGCCACGGGGTCGTAGCCCTGGAGCTCGGAATAGACGTTGATCAGGCCGCCGGCGTTGATCACGAAGTCCGGGGCGTACAGGATTCCGCGCCGCATCAGCTCGTCGCCGTGACGGTGCTCGGCCAGCTGATTGTTGGCGCCGCCCGCCACGATCCGGCAGCGCAGCTGGGGGATCGTCCGGTCGTTGAGGATCGCACCCAGCGCGCAGGGCGCGAAGACGTCCACGTCCAGCCCGAAGATCTCCTCCGGCGCGACCGCGGTCGCGCCCGTCTCCTGAACCACGCGCTGGACCCGGGCCGGATCGATGTCGGAGACGTGCAGGCGCACGCCTTCGGCGGCCAGGTTCTGAGCCAGGTGGCCGCCCACCGACCCCACGCCCTGGATCGCGACGGAGCGGCCGGCGAGGTCGGGCGAGCCCCAGACCTTCTTCGCCGCGGCCTTGATCCCGTGGTAGACCCCGAAGGCGGTGACCGGGCTCGGATCGCCGCCGCCGCCGGGGGCCGAGGCCACGCCGGTCACGAACGGAGTCTCCATGTAGACGTATTCCATGTCCTGCACGGTGATCCCCACATCCTCCGCCGTCACGTAGCGGCCGCCGAGCGAGTCCACGAAGCGGCCGTGGGCCCGCAGCAGCGCTTCGCTCTTGTCGCGCTTCGGATCGCCGATGATCACGGCCTTGCCCCCGCCCAGGTTCAATCCGGTGACGGCAGCCTTGTACGTCATGCCCTCCGAGAGCCGCAGCACGTCGATCAGCGCCTCTTCCTCGGAGGCGTACGGCCACATGCGGGTGCCCCCCACCGCGGGTCCGAGCGTCGTGTTGTGGATCGCGATGATCGCCCGCAGACCCGACGCCGCGTCGCGGCAGAAAACGACCTGCTCGTGCTGCGCGAGGTCCATGCGTTGGAAGGTATCTCCCACGGCTTCGCCGGCCGACGCGAGGCGGCGCCCGTCCGAGCGACGCGCCGGGTCGGCCGCGGCGGAGCGCGGGGTCCCGACCGTGTCAGTCATGGAAGAGCTCCTTGGCAATGACGACCCGCTGGATCTCGTTGGTTCCCTCGTAGATCTGGCACGCCTTGGCGTCCCGAAAGAAGCGTTCCACCGGATAGTCCTTCACGTAGCCGTAGCCGCCGAAGGCCTGGACGGCCTGGAGCGCCGCCGCCATCGCGAGCTCGGAGGCGACGAGCTTGGCCATGGCGCAGCGGGCCGGATGGTCGCGGCACTCGGGTTCCGAAGCGGCAAGGTAGACCAGGGCGCGCGCGGCTTCCAGGCGCGCCGCGAGGTCGGCCAGCGGCAGCCGCACGCCCTGGAACTCGGAGATCGGCCGGCCGAACTGTCGTCGCTCGCGGGCGTACGCCACCGCCAGAGCGATGCAGCGTCCCGCGATTCCGAGCGATTGCGCGGCGATGCCGAGGCGCCCGACGGCGAGCGCATCCTGAGCCAGTGCGAACCCGCTTCCCTCCCGCCCCAGGAGATCCTCAGCCGGGACGACGGCGCCGTCCAGGGCCAGGCTTCCGACCGGCGCCGCTCGCAGCCCCATGGTCTCCTCCGCCGGACCCTCAGACACCCCCGTGGCCTCGAGGTCCACCAGGAAGGCGCTGAGCCCCGCGCGGCGATCCGGACCGCCGTTTCCCCGGCTCCGAGGCTCGGCCGCGGCCGCCGGGCCGGCCACGTCGTTTCCCGCCTCGGCCGAGCGCGCGAAGACGACGGCGAGCCCCGCGACACCCACACCCGAGACCCACGCCTTCTCGCCGGTCAGGAGGAACCCGCTGGCCGGAGCGGCGGCGGCGGTAGCACCGGCGGGCGGTGGCGCCCCCGGCGAGTCCATGAGTTTCTTTGACGAGCGGGGGCGACCGCCGCCGGCATCGGGCGGCTCGGCGGCGACTCGCCGGTACGTCGTCGCGATCCCGGCGATATCGCTGCCGGCTCCGAGCTCCGAGAGCGCGAAGGTCCCCAGGACGTCGCCCGCGGCCAGCCGCGGCAGCCAGCGCGCGCGGGCCTCGGGGGTCGCCGCCGCGCGCACCAGGTGGCAGACCGGGCCGTTGTGGATCGAAAGAAGAAGCCCCAGCGCGGGCACGGACCTCGAGATCTCCTCGATGGCCAGACAGAACCCCAACGCGTCGAACCCGCTCCCTCCCTGCTCCTCCGGCACCAGCAGTCCCAGGAACCCCAGCTCGGCCAGCGCGCGCAGCGCTTCCGCCGGGACCTCGCGCTCGCGGTCCCAGCGCCCGGCGTGCGGCTCGAGCTCGCGCTGCGCGAAGTCCCGCGCCGTGTCCCGGAGCTGGCGCTGCTCGTCGCTAAGCATCGGCGTCGCCGTAGATGTAGAACCCCCGGCCGGACTTGCGGCCCAGGTGGCCGGCCGCGACGCTGCGAGCCAGCAGAGGGCAGGGACGGTACTTGTCCTCCCCCAGCTCGCGGTGCAGCACCTGCAGGATCGCGAGGCACACGTCCAGCCCGATCAGGTCGGCGAGCTCGAGCGGGCCCATCGGGTGACGCATGCCGAGCTTCATCACGTCGTCCACCGCCCGCGCGTCCGCCACCCCTTCGGCCAGACAGAAGATCGCTTCGTTGATCATCGGCATGAGCACCCGGTTCGACACGAAGCCCGGCGAGTCGTGGACGGCGACAGGCGTCTTGCCAAGGTCGCGACAGAGCGCGTGAACCAGCTCGAGGGTGGCGGCCGAGGTTTCGACGCCGCGCACGACCTCCACGAGCGGCATGAGCGGGACGGGATTCATGAAGTGCATGCCGACGACGCGGTCGGCGCGGCGGCTGGCGGCGCCCAGCGCCGTGATCGAGATCGCCGAGGTGTTGGAGGCGAGCACGGCGCGCGGGGGCACGATCTCCGTGAGCCGTCGGAACAGCTCGCGCTTGGCCTCGACGTCCTCCACGATCGCCTCCACCACCAGGTCGCTTCCGGCCAGCGCCTCGAGCGCGCCGGTTCCCTCGATCCGGCCCATGACCTCGGCGGCGGTCCCGGCCAAGGCGCCCTTCCGGGACTGACGCTCCAGGTTGCGACCGATCGTCTCCAGCGCGCGCCCCAGAGCCGCCGCGTCCGTGTCCACCAGCCGCACCCACCGACCGGCCGCAGCGAAGACGTGGGCGATGCCGTTCCCCATGGTTCCCGCGCCGACGACCCCGACCACGCGCACGGCCGCCGCCTGCGAGCCGACCGGCGAGTCGGCGGCCCCCGCCCGCGCGCGATCCGCCGTCTCGTCCGCGGCTCTCGCCGTCGGAGAGGAGGTGGCCGCTCGCGCGCTTTCCGCCGCCGGCCGGCTCACGGCCGCTCGACGGCCATGGCCACGGCGTTCCCGCCCCCCAGGCAGAGCGTGGCCAGGCCGCGCCGCGCGCCTCGCCGCTTCATCTCGTAGAGCAGGGTCGTGAGCACGCGCGCGCCGCTCGCGCCGATCGGGTGACCCAGCGCGACCGCGCCTCCGTTCACGTTCACGCGTTCCCAGTCCCACCCCAGCTCCTGGCCGTCGGCCAGCGTCTGCGACGCGAAGGCTTCGTTGACCTCGATCAGGTCGAAGTCCTCGATCGAGAGCCCGGAGCGCTGGAGGAGGTTCCGCACGGCCACGATCGGCGCGTAGAACAGGAGCTCCGGCTCCATGCCGCCCGAGGCGTACGCGAGAACGCGCGCCAGCGGCTCGAGCCCGCGGCGCCGGGCCTCGGCGGCCGACATCACGACCACGGCCGCCGCCCCGTCGTTGATGCCCGAGGAGTTGCCGGCGGTGACGACGCCGCCCTCGGGCTGGAACGCCGGCCGCAGCTTGGCAAGTTTCGCCGGATCGGAGTCCTTGCGCGGGCCCTCGTCGCACTCCACACGCGCACCGCCTTTGGCGCCGTTCACCTCCACCGGCACGATCTCCGCATCGAAGCGGCCGCTCTCCATCGCGGCCACGGCCTTCCGATGGCTTTGCAGGGCGAAGGCGTCGAGCGCTTCACGCGAGATCCCCGAGCGTGTCGCCGTGAGCTCGGCGTAGCGGCCCATGTGACAGTCCCCGAAGCTGCACCAGAGGCCGTCCAGGATCATGGCATCCGCCAGCTCCTGGTCTCCGAGCTTGAATCCCTCGCGCGCGTTGCGCAGGAGGTAGGGCGCGTTGCTCATGCTCTCCATGCCGCCGGCGACCAGGATGCGCGCGTCACCGGCTTTGATCGCCTGCGCCGCGAGCATGACGGCCTTGAGGCCCGAGCCGCAGACTTTGTTGACGGTCAAGGCGGGGACGGCCGCCGGCAGGCCCGCCCGGAGAGCCGCCTGGCGGGCGGGCGCTTGCCCGACCCCGGCCTGCAGGACGTTGCCCATCACGACCTCGTCCACGTCGGCGGGCGAGACGCCGGCGCGCTCGAGGGCGGCGCGGATCGCCACAGCGCCGAGCTCGGGCGCCTTGAGACCCGACAGGCCGCCCAGGAAACGGCCGATCGGGGTCCGGGCGGCGCTCACGATCACGGCCTCCCGCTCGCCTCCGTCGGTCCCGGGAGATCCCGCCCTGGAAGTGCGTTGCGTCACGGCAGTCAGACGTCGGCTTGCCAGTGGAGCGCGCCGCGGTCGCCCACGCGAATACGTCCCACCGGGCAGCCCGGCTCGTGCTCGAGGATCAGGCGCCAGCCTTCGCGCGCCGCGCGCGGCAGGAGGCGCTTCTTGGTGGCCAGCGTGTCGAGGGGGTAGAGATCGTAGGCCATAATATAGGGATACGGCAGGTGCGCCGCCGTCGGCACCAGGTCGGCGCAGAAGAGCGCGGCCTCCCCGCCGCCCGCGATCCTCACGCACTGGTGAAAGCGCGTGTGACCGGGCGCGTGCTCGTAGGCGATCCCGGGCGCGATCGTGGTCCCCGGCTCGACCAGCTCGAGCTGCCCCGTTCCCTCCAGCGGCAGGAAGTTGTCGGGACGGTAGCTCGCCCGGCTGCGTTCGGTGGCGTTCCGCGCGTCCTCCCATTCCCCCCGGACTGCGACGTAGCGCGCGTTCGGGAACGTCGGCACGACGCCGCCGTTCGCGTCCAGGGAGGTGTTGCCGCCGCAGTGGTCGAAATGCAGGTGCGTGTTCACGACCAGCCGCACGTCCGCGGGTGCGATCCCGAGCGCGGCCAGCTCGGCCAGCAGCCCGCCCTCACGCGTGACCCCGTAGATGTCGCAGAACTTGGGGTCACTGACCTCCTCCTTGGCGCCGATCCCCGTGTCCACGAGAAGCGGGCCGTCGGGGGTCTCGACCAGCAGGCAGCGCAGGGCCAGACGGATGCGGTTCCGATCGTCGGGGGCGATCTTGCGCTCCCAGAGCGGTTTTGGGACCACGCCGAACATCGCCCCGCCGTCGAGCCGCTGGAACCCATCGTTGAGCACGCTGACGCGCAGCTCGCCGAACTCCAGGGCGATCGTCTCCGCCAGCCGCTCCACGGCTCAGGCCCGCTCGCGCGCGCCCGGGGCGCGGCCGTCCGGGGCCTCCCTGGCGCGCGCGATCTCGGCGCGCGCGATCACGATGCGCTGGATCTCGCTCGTGCCCTCCCCGATCTCGCAGATCTTGGCGTCGCGCATCATGCGCTCGACCGGATGGCGGGACGTGTAGCCCGCGGCCCCGTGGATCTGCACGGCCTGCGTGGTGGCCCACATGGCGAGCTCCGAGCAGAAGAGCTTGGCCATCGCCGCCTCGCGGCCGTAGGGGCGCCCCGCGTCCTTGAGGCGCGCCGCGTGCCACGTCAGGTGGCGGCCCGCCTCGATGCGCAGGGCCATGTCGGCGAGCGTGAAGGAGATCGCCTGGAATTCCGCGATCGGGCGGCCGAACTGCTCGCGCTCCAGCGCGTGCCGCAGCGAGGCCTGGTAGGCGCCGACGGCCAGGCCCAGCGAGAAGGCGCCGACCCCGATCCGGCCGCCGTCCAGCACGCCCAGGAACTGCTTGAAGCCCGCGCCGGGCCGCCCGAGCAAGTTGGCCTTCGGCACACGCACGTTCTCGAAGACGAGCTCGCTCGTGTCCGAGGCGCGCCAGCCCAGCTTGTCCTCCTTCTTGCCCGCCCGGAACCCGGCCAGCCCCTTGTCCAGGATGAAGGCCGAGATGCCCGAGCCGCCCTGGCCCGGGTCGGTGACGGCCGTCACGACGAAGATCTCGCCGACCCCGCCGTTCGTGATGAAGACCTTGCTCCCGTTCAGCACGAACGCGTCGCCGTCCTCGACGGCGCGCGTGCGCGTCCCACCGGCATCGGAGCCGGCCTGGGGCTCGGTCAGGCCAAAGCTCCCGAGCTTCCGGCCGCTCGCGAGATCGGGCAGGTAGCGGCGCTTCTGGTCCTCGGTCCCGAACATGAGGATCGGAGCGGCGCCCAGGCTCGTGTGCGCCCCGACCGTGATCGCGTGCGAGGCATCCACTCGAGCCAGCTCCTCGACCGCCACCGCGAGCGCCAGCGAGGACATGCCCAGGCCGCCGTACTCGCGAGGGATCGGGATCCCGAACCAGCCGCGCGCGGCCATCCTGCGCACGTTGTCCCATGGGAACTCCGCGGTCCGGTCGTGCTCGGCGGCCACCGGGGCGATCCATTCCTCGGCGAACGCCCGCACGTCATCCCGCAGCGCGCGCACGTCGGCGGGAAGGTCGAGAGCCAGGCTTTCGGCCGATCCTTCCGCTTGCCGGGCGATGTCCACTGCAACCTTCATTCACAATCTCCTTTGATCATAGTTACAGTAATGACCAATAATCAGTTAGCCATGAACACATCACATCCACTCGATGCGCTTATCTATTCAGGCGGCCCTTCCCGGCTGGCCCGGAGGACGTTTCCCTGCCGCGTCCCACTCCGACGGGGAGCCCTCCGGCTCCCTCACGGAACTGCACCGCCCGCCAGTCCTCGAAGAGGCCCAGCAGCTTTCGGCGCTGATACTTCCCGGTCGAGGTCACGGGAATCACGTCGCCGAAGACGACGACCTTCGGCCGCTTGTGAAAGGGCAGCACGGCCGCGCAGGCGGCCAGGACCTCGGCCTCGGTGACGTCGGGGCCGTCAGGGACGCGTTTGACGTAGGCGCCCACCTCCTCCCCGTACCAGTCGCTGGCGAATCCGACCGCCAGCCCGGCGGCCACACCCGGAATGCGGTTCAACACCTCGTCGATCTCGAGGGGTGAGAGGTTCACGCCGCCGCGGATGATGAGCTCCTTGATGCGGCCGGTGATGAAGTAGTGGCCGTCTTTGCGAAAGCCCTCGTCGCCGCTCCGGAACCAGCCGTGGGCGAAGGCCTCGGCGTTCGCCTCGGGGCGCCCGAAGTAGCCCTTCATCACGTTGTGGCCGCGGATCACGATCTCGCCGCGCTCCCCGTCGGGAACGGCCCGCCCTTCCCCGTCGTGGATCGCCATCTCGTTGGGGGGGATCGCGACCCCGATCGAGGGGAAACCGTGGTCCCGCATCCAGCGACGGTGCTCCTCGGGTGCGAGGTCCGCCGGCAGGAACGACGAGAAGCAGGTCGTCTCCGACAACCCGTACCCGTGGATGATCGGCACCCCGAACCGGTCTTCGAAGCGCGCGGCCAGCTCGACGGTCAGGGGACCCGCGCCGCAGATGATGTGGCGCAGGCCGCTCAGCCGGCCGGCGAGCCCGCCCTCCGCCTCGAAGAGCTCGGGCCTCTCCAGGAGGAAGGCGAGCAGCGTGGGGACGACGCTCACCACCTGCACCCGCTCCGCCGCCGCGCGCCGCCAGAAATGCTCGGTCTGGAAACGCCCGTTCAGCACGACGCCGCCGCCGTAGACCTGGGGCGTGATCAGCGTCACCACGAGGCCGTTCACATGGTGGATCGGCAGCACGCACATCATACGCTGGCCGGGCTCGAGCCCGTGCCAGGCCGCGATCCCCGCCGCGTCGGCGAGCAGGTTGCCGTGCGTCAGGACGACGCCCTTGGGCGCCCCCGTGGTTCCCGAGGTGTAGACGATGACCGCCTCGGAGGCGCGGTCGAGCGGACGCTCCGTTCGCCGGCCGTCTCCTTCGGCGAGGAGGGCGGTCGCGTCCGCGCCGTCGCCGCTCTCGAACGCGATCGGCGGCCTGCGGAATCCCGCGGCCGGAGCCCCGCAGAGCTGCACGCGCCGCTCGATCCCCAGCTCGTCAGCCAGCGCCGCGCCGCGCTCGAGGTAGGGCTCGAGCACGAAGAGCGCCCGGGCCTCCGAGTTCTCGAGCACGAATCCGAGGCGCTCGGCGTCCTCCGTCATGTTGCAGGGCACGAGGACGAGCCCCGCGTCGAGCGCGGCGAACGATACGAGCGCGGCCTCGAGCGAGTTGTGCGCCAGGGTCGCCACGCGCTGGCCGGGCTCGAGCTCCAGCTCCCCGGTCATCCAGGCCGAAAGGGCGCGGGCGCGCGCCCAGAAGCCGGCGTACGTGAGCTCGACACGCCGACCTTCGAGGTCGTAGGCGACGAGGTAGGGTGCGGTGGCCAGCCGATCCATCTGGCGCGCGCCCAACTCGCGGAGGGTCTCGAAGGGCAGCGGCGCCTTCTCGAAGGGGACGCCGCGGAACGAGCGCGCGGCCGCCATGCGGTCCGCGACGCGGTCGGAGGGTTCGGCCCGGACCGTCATGCGCCCGCGGCGACGCCCCGCTTCCACTCCCGGATGTAGTCCACGATATCCCGGGTCGAGGTCCCGGGGCCGAAGAGACGGCCCGTGCCCATCGCCTGCAACGCCTCCATGTCGTGCCTGCTGATGATCCCCCCTCCCGTGACCAGCATGTGGTCCGCGCTTTCCTGGCGCAAAAGCTCGAGCACGCGTGGAAAGATCGTCATGTGCGCGCCGGAGAGGATCGAGAGCGCGACCACGTCCACGTCTTCCTGGATCGCGGCTTCCACGATCTGCTCCGGCGTCTGGTGGAGCCCGGTGTAGACGACCTCCATGCCGGCGTCGCGCAGGGCGCTCGCCACCACTTTGGCGCCCCGGTCGTGGCCGTCTAGGCCGGGCTTGGCGATCAGGACGCGAATGCGTCCCTCCGCGACGTCCCGGGGTCGGCCCCGCTCGCTCGCCGGCGGCGTCATCCGACCGTCTCCGGCTCGCGCCAACCCCCGTACTCGGCCCGCATCACGTCCACGATCTCCCCCAGCGTGGCGTAGGCCTTGGCGGCCTCGATGACGGGCTCCATCAGACCCGCGCCCGAACCTACGGCCTCGCGCAGGTCGTCCAGCGTCCGGCGCACGGCGGCGGCGTCGCGGCTGCGGCGCAGCGCGGCCAGGCGCTCGCGCTGGGCGCGCTCGACCTCGGGCGAGATGCGCAGCACCGGGATCTCGATCTTCTCGTTCTCCTCGATGAAGTCGTTGACGCCCACGATCACCCGCTCCTTGCGTTCCACCTCCTGCTGGTAGCGCCAGGCGGCCTGCGCGATCTCGCGCTGGAAGAAGCCTTCCTCGATTCCGGCCACGACGCCGCCGATGTCCTCGATGCGGCGGAAGTAGTCCTCGGCCTCCTGCTCGAGCCGATTCGTCAGGTGCTCCACGTAGTAGGAACCCGCCAACGGGTCGATCACGCTGGCGACCCCCGACTCGAAGGCCAGGATCTGTTGCGTACGCAACGCGATCTTGACCGCCTTCTCCGACGGCAGGGCCAGCGTCTCGTCCATGGAGTTCGTGTGCAGGGACTGCGTACCGCCCAGCACGCCGGCCAGCGCCTGGATCGCCACGCGGACGATGTTGTTCTCCGGTTGTTGCTCCGTCAGGCTCACCCCCGCGGTTTGCGTGTGGAACCGCATCAGCAGCGAGCGCTCGTCCCTGGCCCCGTAGCGGTCCCGCATGTGACGCGCCCAGATGCGGCGCGCCGCGCGGTACTTCGCGATCTCCTCGAAAAACTCGTTGTGGGCGTTGAAGAAGAAGGAGAGGCGAGGGGCGAAGCGGTCGACGTCGAGGCCGGCTCGGATCCCCTCTTCTACGTAGGTGAACCCGTCCGCCAGGGTGAAGGCCAGCTCCTGGGCCGCGGTCGAGCCCGCCTCCCGGATGTGATAGCCGCTGACCGAGATCGGGTGCCATTGCGGCACCCGCTCCGAGCAGAAGCGCATCATGTCCACGATGATCTTGAGATGCGGCGCGGGCGGGAAGATCCACTCCTTCTGGGCGATGTACTCCTTCAGGATGTCGGTCTGGGTCGTCCCGCGGAGCTTCTCGTAGGGCACTCCCTGGCGCTCCGCCACCGCCAGGTAGAACGCGAACAGGACGATCGCGGGGCCGTTGATCGTCATGGACGTGGAAACCCGGTCCAGCGGGATTCCCTCCAGGAGCTGTTCCATGTCGGCGAGCGAGGACACCGCCACGCCGCAGATCCCGACCTCGCCCTCCGACTTCTCGTGGTCGGAGTCGTACCCCATCAAGGTGGGCATGTCGAAGGCCACCGACAGCCCGGTCTGGCCATGCGCGAGCAGGTAGTGGTAGCGCTCGTTCGTATCGCGCGCCGACCCGAAGCCCGCGAACTGGCGCATCGTCCAGAGCCGGCTGCGATACATCGATGCGTAGGGCCCGCGCGTGTAGGGATAGGAGCCCGGGAAGCCCAGGTCGCGCAGGTAGTCCACCTGGATGCCCGCAGGCGTGTAGAGCGCGTCGACCTCCTCGCCCGACATGGTCGTGAACGCGACCGGCCGCTCCGGCGTCGCCCGCGCCGCCTGCCGCCACCGCTGCTCGGCGGCACGGATCGCGGCTCCGGCCTCCGCCGGGCCGACGCGGCCGTCGTTCGATCCGGTCCGCGCGGCGGAAGCCGCCTCGGGGCTGGCGCTCCGCTCGCCCGCGGCCCGACCGTCGGGGGACGGCTTGGATCGCGAGGACGGCTTGGACCGCGAAGAGGTGGGTTCCATGGGCTCCTTTGGTTGCGCTCGGGTCGCCGGCGCGAGGTCCGCCGGGTGCCGCCTCAGCCGTTCGCGGCCGGGCCGACGAGCGAGTCGAGGACCGCGTCGGCGGCCTCGTAGGGAGAGCGGGCCCCGTCGGCCAACGCCTGCTCCAGGATCGCCTCCGTCTCGGGGTCGCCCCAGAGCCGTCGCGCGAGCCTGCGGTTCACGATGCTTCGCACGCGGGTGCGCCAGCGCTCGCGACGGAGAAGGTCCCAGGCGCCCGTCGCCTGGAGGTGCGCGCGATGCGCGGCCACGGCGTCGGCGACGGCGGTCACGCCTTCCCCCTTGACGGCCGCGGCGTTCAGCACGGGCGGACGCCAGGCGCCGTCGGGGAGCTCGCGCCACGAGAGCGTGGCTTCGAGCGAGCGCCGGAGCTTGTCGGCGCCGCCCCGGTCGGCCTTGTTGACGACGAACACGTCGCCGGCCTCGAGCAGGCCCGCCTTCATGGCCTGGATGCCGTCGCCCGACTCGGGCGTCAGCACGACCACGGTGGTGTCCGCGGCGCGGGCGACCTCGAGCTCCGACTGCCCCACCCCGACCGTCTCGACCAGGATCAGTTGTCGCCCCTGCGCGTCCAGCAGGTCCGCGAGCTCCACGCTTGCCGCCGCGAGCCCGCCCAGCGAGCCGCGCGTGGCCATGGAGCGGATGAAGACACCCGGGTCGCCGGCCAGGGCCCCCATGCGGACGCGGTCCCCCAGCAGCGCGCCGCCCGTGAAGGGGCTGGTGGGATCCACGGCCAGCACCCCGACCGACATCCCACCCGCCCGGGCCACGAGCACGAGCTTCTCGACCAGCGTGCTCTTTCCCGCACCCGGAGGGCCGGTCACCCCCACCCGGTGGGCCGCCCCGGTGCGCGCGAACAGGTCGCGCAGCAGGCGTTCACCCTCCGGGCGCCCGTCCTCCACGAGGGACATCGCCCGGGCCAGCGCGCGCCGCTCGCCGGCCAGGAGCCGGCGCTCCAGGTCGACAGCCTCCCCGGCGGCTTCGACCGCGGCCTGATGGGAGGGCGTCATAACCGTTAAAGATAGGAAGCAGGCGACGTGGCTGGTAGCCACCGGGCCCCATCCGAGGCCACCGGTTTCACGACACCGGCTCCCGAAAGCCAGCTGAGCCGGCCCTGGCGCGGACGTGCGGACACCTCACGGTCTCACTCTGAAGCCCAGCGAGTAGGTGTGTTTATTGTAGAAAGCGTTCAGGTCAATGGACTGATTGCGGTAGTATCCGTAGCGCGCCTCGACGTCCATGTGGCCGTTGATCTCCTTGAGCAGTCGCAGAACGACGACGTTGTTGTCCGTATCCTCGACGTCCAGCGTCCCCGCCAGGCCGGCGACTGTCTCGCTGAACTTCCGCAGCTCCACGTTCCCGTAGAACTGCACGAACATCCGCCAGGGGAGCTGCTGGGCGATCTGGATGTTCAGGATGTGGCTGTAGTAGTCGAACCCGAAGCTGTTCGAGTCGTTCAGGCGGAACCGGTAGCGCGCCTGGAAACCGAATCCGCCGAGGACCGCCACACCGATCCCGACCTCGTTCGAGAGGTCGATCTGCCGCGGCCGGTCGGGGGCCGAGATGTTGGCGGGGTCGTCGTCGGGCCCGCGCAGCTTGGCACGCCCGTCGTAGGTGCGCTGCTCGATGCTGTAGTAGACATCGCCCACGACCTGCTCCGACAGCCGCTTGGCCGCCCCCAGCCGGCCGGCCTGCTCGCCGTAGCCGAAGAACTCGTCCACATGGTCGAAGTCGATCCCCGAGAAGACCATGTCGGCTTCCGCCGTCAGGCTGGGCGAGAGGGTGCGGCGGTAGGTCGCTCCCGCCCACAGCCGCGTGAAGCCATCCTCGTTCACGAAGAAGAAATCCTCGTCCGCCCAGGTGCGGTCCTTGATTCCCCCCGAGACCCGCAGCTGGTTCTCGCCGAAGCGCCGCGAGTAGCCCGCCTGACCCTCGTTCAGCCACTGGTTGCTGATGTCCAGCGGCTGGGGCCCCACATCGAAGTAGCTCTTGAAGCCACCCTGGTAGAGTAGACTCAGCTGCTGGGTCGTGCTGTCGTCCCAGACCAGGTCGGAGCGCAGGGAGATCCGCGCCACGCGCGCGTGCACCTCGTCCACCACCGTCTCGGCCACGTTGTCGTCGTACTCGTAGCTCATGTGGACGTCGTTCTCCCAGTGGACCTGGGCCGCCGCGGGCGCGGCGCCGGCGGCCGACAGTCCAACCAGGAGGACGACGGAGCGGAGCGGACGGCGCGAGTCGATCATCGATTCTCCTCTCCCGATTGCGTGGCCTGCGGAGTGTAGATCGTGCGCGCCCGGTCCTCATACTCCCGGACTCTGGCCTCGAAGCGGCCGCGAAGCAACTGCAGGGATCGCTTCTCCTCTTCGAGGTCGGCGATGCGCCGTTCGGGGGACTGGTTGAGCAGGTCGATCCCGATCGGCGCCCCGCGCGCGGGGTCTTCGCGGATGTCGCCGCCCGAGGCGTCGGTGGGGCGCTTGGCGACGTCCTCGCCCTGAAAAGCCAGGTCTTCCTGCAGCTCCTTCATCCGGCTCGCGACGCGGTCTCGCTCGCGGATGGTCCCGATCTCCCGGTCGATGGCGGCGATCCGCTGCGCGACGTCGTGCACGTAGTCGCGGTAGAAGCCCGCCTTCTCGCGGATCTCGGCCGGGCCGTCGCTGTCGAGGATCGGGAAGTCACGGAAGCTGCCCAGCGTCTGCTGAATCCGGATCTGGAGCTGGAGCGAGTCGCGGGCGCCGATGATGCGCCCGGTCTCAAGGAGCAGGGGGCCGTAGGCGGAGTCGGACTGCGGCAGGGAATCGAGTCGCGCCAGATTGACGTCGATGAGCTGCGTGTAGCGCTGGTTCAAGGCCTCGCGCAGCGCCGCCTGGTCGGCCAGCGCGGCGCGGCGCTGGCGCTCCAGATCGGCCACCCGCTGCGACACCTCCACGATCTCGGCCGCAAGCTCGCGGCTGCGCGCGCCGCGCGAGCTCCCGGCGGCCTGCTTCTCGGCCACCAGCCGATCCAGCCTGGCATTGGCCGCCTGCAGGTCGCGCTCCAGCCTGGCGAGCGTTCCCTCCGACGAGAGGATCAGCTCGCGATACTCGGGGATCGTGAGGGACTGGGCGTGCGCGGCGATCGGCGCGAGGGCCGGCGAGAGCAGGAGGAGCGCGAGAGGCGCCAGGGCCCGAGGCCAGGATCGAGCCCCGACCCGCGCAGGCGGTCGCGGCCGGAAAGGGGAAACGCGGAGTCGCGGTCGGGGGGCGGCGGAGGGCAATCGCTGGAACCGTGGTGGCATGGTTCTCGGCCCCGCCGGTGGCAGGCCAGCAGAGCTACTGGAGGAGCCCGTACTTCTCCAGCTTGTAGTAGAGAGCGCTCGTCTTGATGCCCAGGAGCTCCGCCGTTCTCGTCTTCACGCCCCCCGCCCGCTCGAGCGCGTCCTGGATGAGGCGGCGCTCGGTCTCCGCCAGCACGCCGTCCAGCGACGTCGCGCCCATGGCCGGCCCCTCACCCATGGGGAACTCCCCCACCCCCAGCTCTTCGCCGTCGCAGAGCACGATCGCGCGCTCGATCGCGTTCTCGAGCTCGCGCACGTTGCCCGGCCAGGGATAGGACTGCAGCAGACCGAGCGCTTCGTCGCTGAGGCCCGTGATGCGCTTGCCGGTCTCCTTCGAGATCGCGCGGATGAAGTGCCGCACCAGCAGCTCGATGTCGCCCTGCCGTTCCCGCAGCGGGGGAATGCGCAGCGGCACGATGTGCAGGCGATAGTACAGGTCCTCGCGGAAAGCCCCCTTGGCCACCGCTTCGCCCAGGTCACGGTTCGTGGCCGAGATGATCCGCACGTCGACCTTGATCGTTCGCTCGCCGCCCACGCGCTCGATCTCCTTCTCCTGCAGCACGCGCAGCAGCCGGATCTGGACGGCGGAGGGGATGTCCGCGATCTCGTCCAGGAAGAGCGTGCCGCCGTGGGCCAGCTCGAAGCGGCCGCGCCGTTCCTTCACCGCGCCCGTGAAGGCGCCCCGCTCGTGGCCGAAGAGCTCCGACTCGAGCAGCGTCTCGGCCAGGGCGCTGCAATTGACCTTGATGAACGGCCCCCCGGCGCGTGGACTCTGGCGGTGGATCGCGCGCGCCACGAGCTCCTTGCCCGTTCCGCTCTCGCCGAACAGGAAGACGGAGGAATGCGTGCTCGCGATCTTCTGAATGCTCTGGAAGATGGCCAGCATCTGCGGGCTCTTGCCCACGATGTCGCCGAAGCGCTCCTCCACCTCCTCGCGCAGATAGGCGTTCTCCGCGCCCAGGCGGCGGTTCTCCTTGCGCGTGGCCCGCACCTCGAGCGCCTTCTCGACCTTGAGACGAAACTCGTCGGAGTCGAGCGGCTTGGTCACGAAGTCCCAAGCGCCGAGGCGCATGGCCTCGACCGCGATGTCGATCGTGCCGTAGGCCGTGATCACGATGAAGTCGGGGTCGCCGCCGAGCCCCTGCTTCTTCACGGCCTCGAGCAGGTCCATCCCGGTACCGTCCTCCAGCCGGTAGTCCGAGATGACCAGGTCGAACACCTCGCTCGCGAGCCGTTCCCGCGCTCGCGTCACGGACTCCGTGGCGGAGATGGAATGGCCGCGCGTGCGCAGGAGCTGGGCCAGTCCCTCGCGCACGGTCGGGTTGTCCTCGACGATCAGGATCTCCGCCACGACGAACGCGCCTCCCTCGCGGTCGAATTCACGGGTTCACGGACTCCCGCAGCTGCAGACGCGCCCCTTCACCCTCGCTCCGACGCGGCCCCGGCACGGCTTCCAGCGCCCGCCGCGGTATCATGAAGGCCATGCTCCCCATCCCGCGGGCTCGCGGACGTGGAGTCACGGAAGCGCTCGGTCACCGCGCGCGCGGCGGGCAGCACGACCACGAACAGCGTGAACTCCCCGGGCACGGACTCGACCCGGATCTCGCCGTCGTTCTCCTCTACGATCGACTTCACGATCGACAGTCCGAGCCCCGCACCCGAGCCCTTGGTCGTGAAGAAGGGATCGAAGATGAACCTCAGGTCGGCGGGCGGAATACCCTGCCCGAAATCCTTGACCGTCACGCGCACCTTCTCGTCCGCCCGCTGCGCCTTGAGCTCGATGCGCCCGCCCGGGCGCGAAGCCTGGACGGAATTGCGCACCAGGTTCAACAGGGCGCGCTTGATCTGGTCGCCGTCCGCGAAGACGAAGAGCTCATCGCGGCCCAGCTCCACCTGCAGGTCGAGCCCCTTCTCGACGAGGTCCGCGCCGACCAGGAAGCGCAGGTCGTCCACGATCCGGTTCAGCGAGAACGGCTCGGAGATCGGCTGCCGCGGGCGGGCGTAGACCAGGAACTCGTTCACGATCGTCTTCAGGTGATGCACCTCTTGAATGATCTTCCGCAAGTGCTCGCGGCGTCCGTCTTCGTGAGCCAGCTCGTCGCGCAGCAGCGTGGCGAAGATCTCGATTCCGCCCAGCGGGTTGCGGATCTCGTGGGCCACTCCGGCGAGCATCGTGCGCAGGTGCTTGTCACGGCGCAGGATGCCTTGCCGCATGTCCTCCATGGCGGCGCCCAGGTAGCCGATCTCGTCGCGCGAGGGGATCGGCACCGGCTCGGACAGGTTTCCGTGCTCCATGCGCTGCGCGGAGACCACGAGCTCGGTGATCGGTCGCGTGAGGGTCCGCGCGAACACCAGCCCCATCGCGATGGCGACGGCGATGCCGAGGGCCGTGATCCAGATCGTCGTCCGGCGGAAGTCGCGCAGCACGTCCAGGAAGGCGACGTTCAGATCCACGCCGAGGGCCGCGATCGCCGGGCCGCCCTCCTGTCCGTAGAGCGGCGCGAAGGCGCTCTGATACACGTTGCCCCGGTCATCGTCGAAGCGCATGCTCGCCCGCTCACTGCCCGCGAAGACGGCTGCCAGCTCGGCGCCGTAGCCGCGCAGGAGCGGGTAGGCGTACCCCGGCGTGACGCTGGAGTCGGTCGAGGCCAGGATGCGCAGGCTGCGATCGAAGATGTAGACGTTCTTGGCCCCCGAGCTGTGCTTGAGGTTCTGGATCTTGCTGAGCGCGTTCAGGTAGCTGTTGCGCTCCACGAACTCGTCGGGAGACACCTCGTCCACCGCCCGGACCAGCTCGAAGATCAGGTCGTAGCTGAAGTTCGTGCGCCCGAGCTCCGCCACAGACAGAAGGCGGCTGTCGATCTCGCGCTCGAGATGGCTGGTCGTGAGCCGATACCAGACGAGGCCCGAGATGACGACCAGGAGGGCGACCAGGCTGGCGAAGGCGGCCAGCGTCTTGGTGCGGATGCCACCTAGGGACGGACGTTGATTCATCGCCACAAGTCCATATCCTAACATAAGTTACCTGCAGCGCCATGTCAAAGAGTTCGACGCCGGCGGTCCGCCCTCGGTTGGAGCGAGACCCGTCATCGAGCCTATGGCGTCGGGACCTCGAAGTCACGACTGTTGGGGGCCTTCGTGGGCGGCGGAAACGTCTGGGCGTCCGGGTCCTGTCCCCCTCTCGACCAGCCGGATGCGCGTCCTGCTCCTCAACTACGAATTTCCTCCCCTGGGCGGCGGCGCCGGTCTCGCGACGGCGTCCCTTGCGACGCACCTCGCGCACAAGGGCGTGGCCGTGGACGTCGTGACCACGCGTTCCCCAGGCCGCGCGGGTGCGCGCGCGGCCGACGCGTCGGCCGAACTCCCCGAGGGTGTGCGCATCTACGGCGTGCGGAGCTGGCGCCGGGGCGTGCACCAGGCCGGAATGTCGGGCGCGGCGAGCTATCTGCTCGGCGCTCTCCCCGTGGTCCGGCGCCTGCTGCGACGCCAGCGCTACGCGGTCGTCCACGCCTACTTCTCCCTCCCCACCGGCGCGCTGCTCCCCGTGGCGGGCCTGCGGGGCGTGCCGGCCGTGGTCTCCCTGCGCGGCTCGGACGTGCCGGGCTACGATCCGCGGCTTCGGCGCGCCCACGCGCTGCTCCTGCCCCTCACGCGGCGCATCTGGCGGGAAGCCGACCGTTTGGTCGTCGTCTGCGAGAGCCTGGGCCAGCTCGCGCGGCGCACGCAGCCCGATCTGCGCTATGTCGTGATCGAGAACGGCGTGGACGTGAACGTCTTCCGCCCACCGGCCCGCGGCCGGAATGGGGCGGACGGCCAGCCTCTGCGCTGCATCGCGGTCGCACGCTTGATCGAGCGCAAAGGTCTCGCCGTGCTGATCGAGGCGCTCCGCATCCTCGGGCCCGAGCACGTCCGGCTCCAGATCGTGGGGAGCGGTCCCGCCGAGCGCGGGCTGCGCGATCTGACGGCGCGCCTCGGCCTGGAGCAAGCCGTGCAGTTCACCGGGCCTCTCGAGCGGGCGGAGGTCGCCGAGCACTGCCGCGCAGCGGATCTCTTCACGCTCGTGCCGCGTCAGGAGGCGTTCGGCAACGCCTTCGCCGAGGCGCTGGCCTCGGGTCTGCCGATCGTCGGAACCGACGTCGGCGGCATTCCGGAGCTCGTCCGGCACGGGGAGAACGGAATCCTCGTTCCTCCCGACGATCCGGCCGCGGTGGCGCGCGCGATCCAGCGCTTCGCCTCCGACCCCGCGCTGCGCGCCGCGATGGGTGCCGTGAATCGCGCCCGGGCCGAGCGCCAGCTCTCCTGGGAGCGCGTCGCGGAGCGTCATCTGGAGCTCTACGCCGAACTGTCCACGCAGCGCGCCCGCGCGCCCGCGGAGGCGGCCGTCGCGTGATCGGAGCGGTGGCCTGGTGGACGGTCGTGGACGCGCCGTCCACGTTCAGGGCGCCGCGTCTGGACGCCGGGAGCCTGAGAGCGCTGGCCGGGCGCCGCCTCTCCCGTCTGCTGGACGCCGCGGCGCGAGCGCCGTTCTACGCAGGGCGGCTGCGCGCGGCGGGAATCGACCCGGCGCGCGCCGGAGCCCGGTCGCAGCCCTTCGCGCTGCTACAGGAGCTGCCGCCGGTCTCCAAGTCCGACCTGCGAGAGGCGGGCGCGACGGCACTGGCCGCCGGACGCGTCGATCCCGCCTGGCGATCGTCGCGCTCCTCGGGCTCCACCGGCGAGCCCTTCCGCGTCTACTACGAGGCGCGGGCATGGGCGCGCCTCAAGCACCTCGTCAAGCTGCGCGCGCGGGCCGCCTGCGGCGTGCGCCCGTGGGATCGCGTGGCGATCCTGGACGCCCTGCCGCTGCCCATCGAGGGCGCCGAGCGCGAAGGAGTCCCCGGATTTTCCCGCGTGCGGAAGATCAGCGTCCTCCAGCCCGCCGAGCGCGTAGCCGCCGAGCTCGCGCGCTTCGCCCCCGATGTCGTCTACGGCTTCCCATCGACGCTCCTCGAGGCGAGTGCCACCGCGCCGCCCGCGCCGACGCGTCCGCGACTCCTCTTCACGAGCGGCGAGCTGCTGCGACCCGCGCTCCGCGCCGGGCTTGCGACCGCCTACGGCTGCCCCGTGTTCGACGTCTACGGCTGCTCCGAGACCAAGGAGATCGCCTGGGAGTGTCCGCGCGGCGGCCTGCACGTGAACGCCGACGTGATTCACCTCGAGGTCCTGGACGCATCCGGGAAGCCGGCCGCGCCGGGCGAAGAGGGCGACCTGGTCGCGACCCTCCTCGTGAACCGCGCCATGCCGCTCCTGCGCTACCGGACGGCCGACCGCGGCGCGCTCGGGGCCGAGCCGTGCCCGTGCGGGCGCGCGCTTCCGCTGCTCGGCGTCGTCACCGGACGGCTGACCGATCACCTCGAGCTCCCCGACGGCCGGCGGCTCTCTCCCTATGCGCTGACCTGCGCTCTGGAAGAGATCCCGGGCATGCTGCGCTATCAGGTCATCCAGCTGGAGCGCGGGTGGATGCGGGTGCGCGCGCGCCTGGCGGAGCCCTCCCTTGCCGCCGCGGCCACGATCGAGGATGCCGTCCACCGCGCGGCAGGGGACCGGATCCGCGTGGACGTCGAGTTCGTCGAGCGCTTCGAGGCCGGGCCCAACGCGAAGTTCCGCGTGGTGCAGCCCGCCCCGGCGGCCAACGCGTGAGACTGGCCGCGATGCCGCCCGTGGCGGCGCGCCGCAGCCGCCTGCCGAACTCGCTCTCCAGGCACGTCCGCGACGTCCTCGCGTTCCCGGCGATGGCGCACGCCGTCCGGGTCCGCGAAGGCTGGCCGGGGGTCCGGCGCCTGCTGCGCGAGCGCACGCTCCACCGCCTCTGGCGCCGCGGGCGCTTGCTCGTGGTGGAGCACGACCTCGAAGCTCCGGACGCCGCACCCGAGGGCGTTCGGATCCGGCGTCTGGACGAAGCCGACCTGGCGGCTCTGGCGACGATTGCGACACCCCAGCGGCTGGAGCGCATGCGGCGCGCCCTGCGTCGCGGCCGGAGGGGTCTCGTCGCCTGGCGCGAGGCGCGTCCGGTGGGCTGGGCCTGGAGTTCCGACCGCATCGAGCCGGACCTCGAGATCCACCCGCTCCCGCTCCCCCCGGGCACCGTCTACTTCTGGGACCTGTACGTGGATCCCCGCGAGCGGAACCATGGCGTGGGATCGGCGCTGGCGTCCGCGCGCGCGAGAGAAGCGCTGGAGCGCGGCTTCCACGTTGGATGGCGGGCCATAGCGCCGGACAACGTCCCCTCCCTGCACACCCTTGAGCGCACGGCCGCGGCCCCACCCCGCGTCGTGGGAGAAATCCGCTACCTGAAGCTCTTCCGCCGGATGCGTTCCCGCTTCGTCCCGAGCCCGGCCGGCGGCAGGCGGCTCCCCGGAGTGACGCGCTCCCCGCTCGGCAAGCCGTGACCGGGGATCCCCACCGCCGGAGCGGCCTCCCCGCGCGATTCCGAAGGATCTTTCTCTACAGCGTGGCCCGGGCCTTGACGGAAGGCCTGCTCGGCCTGCGCGGCCTGCTCCTCGCGCGGCTGCTCGGCCCGGACTCCTACGGAGCCTGGACGCTGTTCCGGATCGCCGGCCGTTACGGCCTCTTCGGCGGCCTGGGCGTGACCCGCGGTCTCGAGCGCGAGCTGTCGCAGTCCCGGGCGGCCGCGGGCGCTGCCGGGCCCCACGACGATCTGTCGGCGCGCACCGCGCTGGGATTCCTGCTGGCCGTCTTCTCGACGCTCGCGGCGGGGGCGCTGGCGGTCTCCTTCCGCGTCGCCGACCCGGCCTTCGCCATGGGACTCCGCGCGTTCGCAGCCTCGGCGCTCACCGAGATGCTGATCCTCTACACGCTGACCACGATCCGCGCGCGGGGCGAGCTTCGCCGGTTCGCCAAGCTCGAGATCATGAACGCCGCGGTCCAGCTCACCTGTGTGGGGGCTGGAGCGCTCGCGCGCGGCCTCGAGGGGGCCCTCGCCGGCTTCGTGCTGGCCAGCCTCTTCAACGCCGCGGTCGCGGCGCGCCGCGTCTCGCTCCGGCCGGCTCTCGCGCGCGACCGACTCGGGCGACTCCTCCGGATCGGCTTCCCGCAGGCCCTTTCGGTGTTGCTCGGAATGACCCTGGTGACCGCCGACAAGCTCGCGGTCGCGGCCTTCGGCGGCACGTCGCTGCTCGGCTACTACGCGTTCGCCACTTCCATCGCCGGGCTCGCCGGGTCGGCGGCCCTGATCGTGCGCACAGTCGTCTTCCCCGAAGTCTACGGCCAGGCGGTGACGCGCGGGCAGGCGGCCGCCCTGCGCACTCACCTGGACCGCACCGTGCTTCCCTTCACGCGTCTCTACCCGCCGCTGCTGGGGTTCCTGGCACTCGGCATCGGACCCCTGACGGCCCTGGCCCTCTCCCAGTATCTCCCCGCGGTGCCCGCCGCGCGGCTCTACATCTTCACGGGCTTCACCGCCGGGCTCATCACGCTTTCCGCGCTCGGCGTCGTGGCCGCCGACCGCCAGCGCCTCCTCCCGCTCGTTACGGGGGCGGGGCTGCTGGCGAACGCCGGCCTCTCGGTGCTGGCTCTGACGGCGGGTGCGGGAATCGAGGGCGCCGCCGCCGGCGCGATCCTGAGCCAGGCCGGGTGCGCGGCATCCGTGCTCTGGCTGGCCCTGCGCGCGGCGCGGAGTCCCCGGCCCACGACGGAAGCGCTGCGCGCGATCCTGCCCCTCTTCTGGTGCGCGGCCGCGGTGTACGGGCTGGGCGAGCTGCTCCCCGGGAACGGCGCCCGCGACGCTCTGCTCGCGGCCGGCGCCTATGCGCTGCTGCTGCTCCCCTGGCTGCCCGAGATGCGCGCCCACGCCAGGGGGCTCCTGGCCGAGCCGGAAGCCGCACCCGCCGTGCCCGCGGTCCCGCTGCCCGGTGAGGATCTCGGGACGTCGGTGGACGTCGATTGAGCCGGTCAAGGCGACAGCGGCGCGCGCCGCCGCGGGCGCAGACGGCGGCGCAGCGCCGCCGCCGCCTCGACGAGCAGCGGCGCGGGGTCCCGCGGATCGAAGAGATCCGCGACGTAGCGCGTGGGTCCGCGAGGGCTGTCGGGCAATCGGCGCGGGAGCCGCACGCGGTGGCCCCGCGAGAGCCGCAGCTCCGGCCTCAGCCAGACCACGCGTCGGGAGGCTTGCGCCGCCAGCTCCAGGGGCAGGCCCGCCGCTTGCGCATAGATGGGCCAGATCGTGTCCGCGCCCGCCGCGCGCTGGAGGGAGGCGCTGATCGGCATGCGGGCGTTCAGCTCGATGAACAGGAAACGCCCGTCCCGCGGGTCGCGCTTGAACTCCGCGTGCGCCGTGCCTTGGTAGGCGAAGGCTTCGAGCACGCGCCGGCCCAGGGCTTCGAGCGCCGGCTCCCCAACCGCCTCCGCGGCGATCGCGCTGCCGAACGGATCGGGGTCCTCCTCGAGCTTGCGCATCACCGCCTCCACGCGTACGCGCCCCTCCCGGTCCACGAACGCGCCGTACTCGTAGATGCGCTCGACACCTCCCGGCACGGCTTCCTGAACGACCATCGGCTCGCTGAAGGCCGCGAGCGCGGCCTCCAGCTCGAGCGGAGTTCCGACGCGCACGACCTTGAACCCTCGTCGCGCTCGAAAGCGCTGCGCCGAGCGTGGCTTCACGAGGAGCGGGAAGGTCGCCGCGGCACCGATCCGCGCGGCGGCGTGCGGGCCTTCGGGGACCCAGGTCGCCGGCAGCGGGATGCCGGCCGTGCGGACGCGCTCGTACTGGCGCGCCTTGTCCAGGATCTCGAGAGCCGCCCGGGGAGGCGGGCCGGTCAGGCGGAAGGCGGCCCCCAGCCGCTCGGCCCCGGTCGCCAGGGCTTCGACCGCGGCATCGTCCACGGGAACGAGGACGGGGGCCTCCTCGAAGCCTCGCGCGAGCTCGACCAGACGCTCGACGAAGTCCCGGGGAGCCTCGAGAGGATCGGGAGTGGTGAAGAAGCCGCGCGCGTAGCGCGACGCGGCGGCCGCGACACGCTGCGGTCCGGCGAGCCACACGGGCGCGCCTCGCGGGCCCAGCGAGCGCACGGCCGGAAGCTCACCGCCACCCGCGCCCACGATCAGTGCCGGCGGCAGGCTGCTCACTCCTCGTCGCTCTCGTCGCTCTCGTCGCCCGCCGGCCTCGTCCGCCGCTGGGCCAGGCGGTAGGCGGCGTTGCGGTCCAGGCCGCAGGCCACGCCAAGGAGATCGGCCAGGTCCCGGCGCGTGAGCTTTGCCGCCCAGGGTCGTCCGAGCAGCGCGCGCGCCCGCTCGGCCGCGGCCGAGGCCTCGCCGTGGGCCTCCGGATCCGCGCCCGCGATCGCCAGCACCACCTCGCCGCGCACCCTCGCCGAGGGCCCTCCCATAGCCCCGATGAGCCCGAGCGGCGTGCCGGTCAGGATCTGCTCATGCACCTTCGTGAGCTCGCGGCCCAGCACGACCTCGCGATCGGGCGCCACCTCCGCCAGCGCCTGCAGGAGGGCGAGCGTGCGCTCGGGGCTTTCCAGGAGGAGGATCGTCTCGGACCGCCGCAGGAGGGTCGTGAGGAAGCGGCGCACGGCGAGCGCTCCGCGCGGCGGAAATCCCGCGAAGAGGAAGCGGTCGCCCGGGAGCCCGCTCGCCGAGAGCGCACCGACCGGCGCGCTGGGCCCCGGCACAGGAACGACGCGGAAGCCCGCCCGGCGCACGCGGCGGACGAGGCGAGAGCCGGGGTCGGCGACCCCGGGGGTGCCGGCGTCGGAAGTGAGGGCCACGTCCAGGCCGGCGCCGAGCGCCCGCAGGACCTCGGCGGCGGCGCGCTCCTCCCTGCGCTGGTCGCAGCGGATCACCCGCCGCGGCCGAAAGCCGTGGCGCTCGGCCAGCACGCGCAGGCGTCGGGTGTCCTCCGCGGCGATCACCGGGCAGCGTCCGAGCACCTCCAGCGCCCGCAGGGTGATGTCCGAGAGGTTGCCGATCGGCGTGGCGACGACGTGCAGGGTGCCGGGCGCGGGCGGGTGCGAGGTCACGGGCGACCGTGGCCCACTGCGTTTTCGCGGCGCAGATTCGAGGTGGGGGCCGCCATCGGCGTGAAGCTTGCGCGCCGGTGCGCCCGCTTGTCAAAACCGCGTCCCACCGGCCGGAAGGCCTAGGACCGGAGCTGATCCGGTTCCCGGACACGGCGTCGGGAGGTGGGGCCACGCTCGGCCCGACGCCGGATGCCCGGGCCGCGCGAAACCGCGAATGATTGACGGTTCCGCCCCGGAGGGGCAGATCACGCGGTGTTCGATTTCGCGACCACGCGAGAACCTTACGCGAGAACCTTACGGAGGGCATCGGATGGCCGTCGAAGTGGACGCCGAGCGCCGCGCAGGGCTGCGCTTCCGGTTCCTGGATGGCGCCGCCGAGCTCCCGGCCGCCGAGTGGGATCGCCTCGTGCGGCGGGGCTTCCACCTGCACTGTCTGTTCGTCGCCGCGGAAGCCGGGGGAAGCCTCCGGCCTCATCATCTCCTGGCGCGTGACGACGACGGTTGCCGGGCGCTCTTTCCCGCCTACCTCCAGGAGTCCGCGCTGCATGGCGATCTCCACGACCGTTGGCTGGGGCCGCTGGCTTCCCTCGCCACCCGGGCGGGGCTCACCCTGCGGCCCACGCTCGCGGTCACGCCTCCCCTGGTCACGGCTTCGGACCCGCTGGGCGACACGGCGGGCCTGGATGAACAGGCGCTCGAGAGCGTGTTCGATCTCCTCGAGCGACGCGCCCGCGCGGCGCGGGCGCGGGCGATCGTGTGGCCCGCCCTGGGACCCGGATACGAGACGCTGGTCCGGCACGCGCTCCGCCGCGGATACCTCGCCTTCTACGGCGGCTGCCGCGCGGTCCTGCAGGTGGGCTGGACGAGCTTCGAGCAGTACGTCGCGACCCGCGCCAAGGGCGTGCGGAAGACGATCCGGGCGGATCTTCGGATCCTGCACGAGACCGGGACGTCCTGGACGAGAACGTGCGACTTCGCGGCCGAGGCGGACGAGATGGAGGCGCTCTACCGCGACTTCTTCCTGCGGCGCAACGGACGACCGGCCGAGCTGCCCGAGGGCTTCTTCGCGCGGCTGGCCTCCGCGCGTCACCCCGGCGTGATGGCCCAGACGGGGCGTCAGGGGAGACGGCTCACGACCGTCAGCCTGAACTTCACCACGCCCGCGCTGCTGGACGGGTCGTTCGGCGGCTACGCGAAGGGTGTTCCCGGCGGAGCGGTGTACGTGAACGACGCGATCTACCAGCCCATCCTCGCCACGGCCGGGTCCACGGTCACGGCTCTCGACCTGGGGCCGGCGGCACTCTACGCCAAGGTCGTGCGCGGAGCCGTGCTGCGGCCGCAGCTCACCCTCGCGCTCGGGCTCACGCGCGCCACGGGGGTGGCGCTGCGGGCGCTCGGGCGCGCCTCCGCCGCGAGGACGCGCGCCAAGGAGCGGCGAGCCCTGAGGGGCCTCACGGATCGCCTGCCCCCCCCTTGGCGACCCCCTATCGGCGGCGACCCGTCATGAGCGCCGACACGATCGAAGCGACGGCGCCGGTCGGGCGAGCCCGGGGGGTCCTGGGAGCAGTCGACGAGCGCTTCCTGGTTCCCGTGTTCGCCTCGCCCCGCGGCGAACTCTGGAGCTGGGCCCACGCCGCGCTCGAGCTCCCCTTCCTCCTGTGGGGGCGCGAGCGAAGCTGGATCGCGAAAACGGGCGGCCGGACGCTCGAGGTGGTCACGGTTGGCCGCGCGTCGCGCCCCCGAGCTCTGCTCGAGCGCTGGTTCGACGGCCTGACGTTCGCCGCCGAGCGCGGCCTGCGGCGCGCCTGGAGCCCGGATCAGCTGGCCCGCCTGCCGGGCGATCTGATCGTCGTCTCCGTGCACCGCTGGCTGGCGCCGCGCTTCCGGGCGGCGGGCTGGATGATCGTGCCCGAGGTCGTGCGCTGGGAGGGAGCCCTGCGGTGGGTTCCACCCGCCGTGCCCAACAACAGCCTCGGAAACGACCTGCGGAAGCTGCGGCGAAACGGCTTCACGTCGGAGACCGCCTCCGCGCCCGCCGACTGGCGCGAGTTCGAGACCCGGATGGTCGTGCCGATGGCCCGCGCTCGTTACGGGAGCCGGGCGCTCCTGCCATCCAGCCGGCTGCTGCGGGAGCTCGCCGCCCGCGGGACGCTGGTCTTCGTACGGCTGGCAGGCGAGCGCGTGGCCGGCCTGGCCGCGGTGCCGCGCGGGCGGACGCTCTGGATCCCTCTCGCCGGGATCCGCGACGGGGATCCCGACTTGCTCCACCGCGGAGCCTCCGCGGCTCTGTACGCTCTCTCCTTCGAATGGGCTCGCGAGCGCGGCTTCGAACGCGTGGACTGGGGGCGCTCGACGTCCTTCGCGAACGACGGGCTTCACCGCTACCGGCGCAACTGGGGCTTGCATCCCGTGCCCGACCCGCTGGCACCGCTCCTGGCCCTGCGCCTCGATGCCGCCAGTCCCGTCCAGCCGTCGGCGGTGTTCCGCGAGCCGGTGCTGATCGAGACGGACGAAGGACTGCGGACCTTGGGGCCGGTCGGGTCCCGAGCCGGAAGCCCGCTCGGCGAGGCGCCCTCGGCGGAGGCTCCGTGACGCCGGGTTTCGGCGACCTCCTGGCCAGCAAGTACGTGCGCGACGTCCGCACGTTCCCCGCCGCCGCACGGGCGGCCTGGAAGCGCGAGGGAGCGCGGGGTGCCTGGAGGGAAACGCGCTGGCGGACGCTGGACCGGATCTTCGAGCGGGGTCGAATGCTCGTGGTGGAGCAGGACCTGGAAGACGCGCCGGACGTCCCGCTGCCCGACGGCCTCTTCATCGACGTGCTGCGGCCGACCGATCTGCCCGCGCTGGCCGCCATCACGAGCCGTCCCACCCTGGAGCGCCTCGGGCGCGCCCTCGAGCGAGGCCGGATCGGGCTCGTGGCCTGGCGCGCGGAGCGCCCGGTCGGTTGGGCCTGGATCTCCGACCGCGCCGAGCCGGACCTCGAGACCTATCCGCTCCCGCTTCCGGCGGGGACCGCCTACATGTGGGATCTGTTCGTGGTCCCCGAAGAGCGGAGCCGCGGCGCGGGCTCGGCGCTGGCGGCGGCGCGCGTGCGCCATGCCCGGGAGCGCGGCTTCCGCCGCGCCTGGCGCGCGCTCGACCTCGGGTATCCGGCCTCGCTCAGCACGCTGGCCAAGACCGCCGGCGGCGAGATCCGCGCCGTGGGCGAGCTCCGATCGCTGAAAGTGCTGCGTCGAGTTCGCGCGAGCTTCCGTCCGCTCCCGGGCGGCCGGGCGTGGGACCTGGAGAAGGCGCTCGCGAGGCTCCGCACGGGCTCGGGCTGAGCGCGCGGCGAAGACGGCAGGTGCCCGCCCCCGCCCGGGTGGCCGTGGGCGCCAAACCGGCACAGATTGAGGGGTTGGGCGGGGATGGGCTCTCTGGACCCCGGACGGCACCTGTTCCGCGGAGCAGCCGAGACGACCCATGAGCGTATCCTCGAACGACGGACCCGGACCCCGCCCGGCCGGATCGCCCTCGAGCGGCCTGCCGCATCCCCTCACGCCCTATCCCGATCTCCTGATCAACTTCTGTCCGACGGGGATGGTGCCCACCAAGGCGATGACGCCGCACGTCCCGGTGGCGCCCGCCGAGGAGGTCGCGGACGCCTGCCGGGCGCTCGAGCTGGGGGCCGCCATCGTGCACCTCCACGCCCGCGACCCGGACGGGCTGCCCACCTGGCGGGGCGAGGTCTACGAAGAGATGATCCTCGGCGTGCGGGGGCGCTTCCCCGACGCGGTCATCTGCGTCAGCTGCAGCGGGCGGAACTTCCCCGAGTTCGAGCGGCGCAGCGAGGTGCTCGAGCTCTCGGGGGCAGCGCGCCCGGATATGGCCAGCCTCACCCTCACGTCGCTCGACTTCGCCGGCGGCCCGAGCCTGAACGCCCCGGACATGGTGATCCGGCTGGCCGAGAAGATGGCCGCCAACGGGATCAAGCCCGAGCTCGAGTGCTTCGACTTCGGGATGGTGAACGCAGCGCACCTGATCATCCGCAAGGGCCTGGCCCGGCCCCCCTACTACTTCAACCTGCTGCTCGGCTCGCGCTATTCGGTCCCGGCGACGGCTCGCCACCTCGCGAACCTGGTCGCCGACCTGCCCCCCGGAGCGCACTGGGCGGCGGCGGGGATCGGCCTCTTCCAGCTGCCCATGAACACGCTCGCGATCGCCATGGGCGGCCACTGCCGGGTAGGCCTCGAGGACAACCTCTACCTCGACTTCCAGCGCCGCGAGCTGGCGACGAACGCGGCACTCGTGGAACGTCTCGCGCGAATCAGCGCGGCCTTCGGCCGCCCGCTTGCGAGCCGCGCACGGGCGCGCGAGATGCTGGGTCTCGGGCCACCGCCGGGCGCGCCGTCCGAGGCCCCGGGCCGCGACTCCACGGCCGCCGCGCGCCGATGAGGCAGAGCCGCCCGGCGCGCTGGCTGCGGGACGCTCGCGCGTTTCCCGCCGACGCGCGCGCCGCGTGGCGGCGCGAGGGTATGGGCGGGGTCTGGCGTGAGCTTCGCGGCCGCACGCTGAGCAGGGTCTTCGCGACGTACGATTTCCTCGTGATCGAGAAGGATCTCTCCGACGGGTTGGAAACGCCGGCGCCATCCGGAGTCTCGATCGAACGCTTCACCGGCGATTGGGAGGCCCTGTCCGCGCTGGTCGGCGCGCCGCGCCGCGCTCGCTTCGAGGAGGCGGCCGCGCAGGGCCGGGTGTGCTTTCTGGCCAGGCGCGGTGAGCGGCCGATCGGCTACGCGTGGTTGGCCGAGCGGATGGACTTCCGCTTCGACCCCCTCGTGCTCGACCTGCCCCCCGCCACGGCCTACTTCACCGACCTCTACGTCCTGCCCGGAGAGCGGAACACGGGTGTGGGTTCGGCCCTCGTCACCGCGCGACTGCGCCACGCCCGCGAGAGCGCGCTGGTCCGGACCTGGCAGATCGTGGCTCCCCGCAACCACGCCTCGCTGCGCGTGATCAGCAAGACCACCCGCACCCCTGCGCGGATCGTCGCCCGGGCCCGGAGCTTCCACGTTTTCGGCCGCTGGCGGGTCCGGCTCATCCCGTTTGCGACGGCCGGAGCCCCGGCCGAGCTGGCGGGTGCAGCGCCCGCGCGCCTGCAAGACTCCCCTCGCTGACCCTCGAAGACGCTTCGTGTGCGGCATCGCCGGCATCTGGGAGCGCGCGGGCCGCCCCGTGGATCCGACCGCACTGGAGCGCATGGGACGCTGCCTGCGGCACCGCGGGCCGGATGGCGCCGGCACCTACCTCGAGGGGGAGATCGGGCTCGCCCACCGACGGCTCAGCATCCTCGACCTCTCGGATGCCGCGGCCCAGCCCATGGGAACACCCGACGGCGACCTGTGGCTCAACTACAATGGCGAGATCCACAATTACCGGGAGCTGCGCGCGGAGCTCGAGGGACTCGGCGCAGCCTTCCGCTCGCAGGGCGACACCGAGGTCGTGCTGCAGGCCTACCGGGCCTGGGGCCCCGCCGCTTTCGAGCGCTTCAACGGCATGTGGGCGCTGGCCGTCTGGGAGGCTCGCGCGCGGCGACTGGTGCTCTCCCGCGACCGTTTCGGGATCAAGCCGTTGTGCTATTCCGTGCGCGGCAGCAGGGTCGCCTTCGCCTCGGAGCCCAAGGCCATCCTGACGGCCTTTCCCGAGGAGCGCGACCCCGACCTGCCCGAAGTGCACGCCTTCCTGAACGGCGCCAGCCCGGACGTGGGCCCCGCCACCTTCTTCGCCAACATCCGATGGCTGTGCGCGGGGACGTTCGCAGTCTTCGACCCCACGAGCCAGCGCTCGCACGCCTACTGGAGCTTCGTTCCCGGCGACGAGTCACCCAAGCCGGACGCCGAGGAGCGGTTCCGCCATCTCCTGGACGACGCGGTCAAGATCCGGCTGCGGAGCGACGTGCCGGTCGGCGCCTGCCTCAGCGGCGGTCTGGACTCGTCCGCGATCGTCAGGCTGGCCATGCGGCACCTCGGTGCCGAGCCGCTTCACTGCTTCTCGTTGGCCTACGCGAACGACCCCGCCAGCGACGAGAGCGGCTACGCGGCGCTGGTGGCCGACGACCCTTCCCGCTATCGCCTGCACTGGGTGACGCCGGACGCGGACCGCATGCTCGAGACCGTGGCCCGCATCGTGTGGCACCATGACGGGCCCACCCTGGTGCGCGGGCGGTTCGCGCATTGGTTCTTGATGCGCGAGGTCAGCCGCCACGTGAAGGTGGTGCTCGAGGGCCACGGCGGCGACGAGCTGCTGGGAGGCTACGAACACTTCATCCTGCCCTACGCGCTCGATCGGATCCGGCTCCCGCGGGCGCCGGATCACCGCTTCTCGCCGGGCCTGCTCGCGGAGCTGGTGCGCCTGAGCGAGGTCGGAGGCAACGCCGGGCGCAAGAACCTGCTGCGCGTGCTCTTCGACGCCGTGAAGCGCCGGGTTCCCTTCGTCGGCCGGCCCGGCACGCGCCTGGAGAGCCGGGCTCTCGCCGCGGCTTGCGGCGACGTCTCGGCGCTGCGCTTCCGCGACGCCTGGATGGCGCGGGAGGTTCCTCGACCCTACCGCAGCCGCCTCAACAACGCGCTGTGGCTCGAGCTGCGGTGCGCGGGGCTCCCGGAGGCCCTGCACGAGGACGACGCGCTCAGCATGGCGTTCTCGATCGAGTCCCGCGTTCCCCTGCTCGACCACCGGGTGGTGGAGTTCTGCTTCTCTCTCCCCTTCCAGGAGAAGATCCGCGACGGCTGGACGAAGAGCCTGCTGCGCCGCTCGCTCGACGGACTTTTGCCGGACCCCGTGCTGAAGCGGCGCCGCAAGCTGGGGTTGCCCCAGCCCGTCGCGCGCTGGCTGACCGAGCCCGCCAACTTCGAGGCCGTGCGCGCCTTGCTCCTCGACCCGGCTTGCGCCGGCCGCGGGCTGCTCGAGCCCGGCCGGCTGGAGCGCAAGCTCGGCGGTCCACGCCCGCAAGCGGTGCGCTGGGCGCGCCGCTACGTGAGCACCCTCTGGCGGCTGGTCACCCTAGAGCTGTGGTACAGGCTGATGGTCGATCCGGCGCGTCCGCAGCCACCCTGGCCGGCGGCCGCGCCCGCCATGGGGACCCGCGAAGCGCGCGCCGAGGCGACGCCCTTACCCCCGGGATTCATCGCCGGGTAAGGCCGGGATCGTCCGCAGGCGGCAGCCCTCGCAGAAGACCTTCCTTCCGCACCGGGCGCGCCAGCAGGCCACGCCCCGCGTTCTGGCCAGCGCGAGCCGCCCCAGGTGGTCCGCGGTCAGCGACCCCTTGAGCAGGACCAGGTCCCCGGGCCGCAGGAACCCCTCTAGGAACGCGTGCGCCTCGCGCACGGTGGCGAACACCCTCAAGTTCTCGCCACGGAGATGGCGCCTCGCGCGCAGGCAGCGGTTCGCGTTGGGACCCACGAACACGACATGATCGGCGGCGTCGAGCGCTCGCGAGGCGACCTCCGAATACCGCTTCGAAGGGCTGCCCGGATAGTCGGAGAGCGTGCCGAGAACCACGATCTTGCGAGCTGCTCGCGCGCTCGCCAGGAACTCCAGCGCGAAGGGGATGGACCAGAACGAAGCCTTCCAGTCGTCCTCGATGAAGGTGACCCCGCCCGCCTCGATCGGCCGCATCCGCCCGCGGAAAGGATCGACGAGCTCGACCGACCGGGCGGCCTCCGTCAGCGGAACCCCCATGACTCGGCCCACCGCGAGAGCGGCGAGCACGCTCGGCGTCCAGTGGGCTCCGCAGAGCCGCGTGCGGACCCGGGCGCTGTCGGCACCGCTGGTCACCGTGAAGGAAAGGCGCTCGGGCCAGGTGGCGGAGACCTCCGAGGCCCGAACGTCCACGTGCTCGGAGAGCCCGAAGGTCATCACGCGTCCGGCGCAGCGCTCCCGCATCGCGAGCACGCGAGGGTCGTCGGCGTTCAGCACGGCCGTTCCGCCGGTCGGCAGGGCGGCGACGAGCTTGCCCTTCTCGGCGGCCACCGCCTCCGCGGATCGGAACGCCGAGTAGTGATCGGTGCCGACGCTGATCACCACCCCGACCGATGGCGCCAGGAGGTTGATCTGCTGGTCCAGCGTTTCAGGCCCGCCGGCTCCGAGTTCCTGCACGCAGAATCGGCCGCCCCGCGGCGCGCCCAGGATCGTGCACGCCACCGAGTAGAGCGCGTTGTTCGAGTCCCGGCTCGCGCATCCGGGAAAGCGGCTGCCCAGGACGGCCGCGCACATGTCCTTGGCCATGGTCTTGCCGCAGCTCCCGGTCACGCCCACGAACACCATGTCCCGCAGGCGCCGGCGGCGGATTCCGGCCAGACGGATCGCCGGGGTTTGATAGAGCGGCTTGATCCAGCGCCGGGCCGTCTCCCACCCGTCGTCGAGCCGGACGCGCAGCGCGGACCCCGTCACGACTCGGCCCGTCGCCCGAGCGGGGTGCCGGCTCGGGGCGTTGCCCGGGTCCAGGCGCGGATCACGCGCTCGAGGCGGTCCACGGTGAGCGAGCCCTTGAGGAGGACCAGGTCGCCCGGTTGCAGGAACCCTCTCAGCCAGCGTGCGGCCTGCTCGACCTCGTCGAAGACGTGGAGGGTCCCCGACTCCCCACTCCCTGCCCGCAAGGCCCCCCGCGACCAGCGCCCCGCGAACACCACATGGTCGGCCGCGGCCAGGGCCTCGCGGGCCACCGCAGCGTATTTCTTCTCGTTGGATCCGGCGTAGTCCGAGAGCGTGCCGATCACGGCGATCTTGCGCGTCGCGGCGGCGGAACGCAGGAACGCGAGCGCGGGCGGGATCGACCAGAGCGGCGCCTTCCAGTCGTCGCGGACGAACGTCACTCCCTCCGCTTCCAGGGGGCTCATCCGGCCGGGACGCGGCTCGACCCGCGCCAGGACCCGCGCGCTCTCGGTCAGCGGAATGCCGAAGGCGAGCCCCACCCCGAGGGCGGCCAGCACGCAGGGCGCCCAGTGCTCGCCGCAGAGCCGCGTCTCGAGCGGCACCCGCTCTCCCGCGTGAACCGCGGTGAACGACAGCCGGCCGGGCCACGCGCTCCGCACGCCCAGCGCCCGCAGGTCGGCCGTCTCCGACGTCCCGTAGGTGAGCACGCGCCCCGCGCACCTCTCTCGCATGCTCAGCACGTACGGATCGTCGGCGTTCAGGAGCGCCGTCCCGCCGGGCGAAAGCGCCGCGACGAGCCTCATTTTCTCGGCCGCCGTGGCTTCGAGGGTCCGAAAGGCCTTGTGGTGATCGGGCCCCACGTTCGTCACGACCGCGATCTCGGGCCGGACGAGCCCGACGGACTTGCCGATCGAGTTCGGTCCGGAGGCGCCGATCTCCTGAACGCAGAAACGGTGCCGGGGCCGGGTCGCGAGCAGGGTCAGGATGATCCAGCGCAAGCTGTTGTAAGACTTGATGTTCGCGGTCCCAGGCAGGCGGCTTGCCAGGACCGCCACGATCAGGTCCTTGGTGGTCGTCTTCCCGCAGCTGCCCGTCACGCCTACGAAGGTCACGCTCGCGAGGCGTCGGCGATGGCGCGCCGCGGCGGCCAGGACGAGGCTCCCGACGAGGCCCTTGCCCCGTCGGAACGCTCGCCCGGAGAGACTCCGAACCCAGCTCGTCACGCTCGGTCCTCCAGTCTCGGCCCGTATGCCAAAGCGCGGGCTCAGCTCCAGGTGATGACGGCGCGGCCGCCCTCGAACCGGACGTGCGTGCCCAGGGCCCGGCAGGCCGCGCCGAACCGCCGCAAGGTCCAGGCTCCGTCGCGGCTACCTGCCAGGACAGTGCGGCGAGGACCGAGGCGAAGCGGGACGGCTTCCAGTCGGCGCAGGCCCCGCCCGTCGATCTCCAGCAGGAACAGCAAGCCATGGTCGGGCCGGAGGCGCCGGACGCGGGTCCTCCGGAGCAGGCGATCGACCCGGTCGCGCTGGAGGCGCACGAAGGAGGAGCGGCTCTCGGAGCGGGTCAACGATGCTTCCCGCGCCTCGCCGGGGATCTTCCCCAGGTCCTCCAGCACGTGGCCGAGACGCCTCGCCAGAGACCTAGAGGGAAAGATGTCGCGACCGTAATGGTGGACGAAGTCGCCGAGATCGTACAGGACGTTCTGCTCCACGCCGTGGAACACGTGCGCCGAGTGCCCCGCGACGACGGTCGCGTGGGCGCGCGAGACTTCCGCCGCGGCGCGCACCCGGGCGATGGGCCGGGGCGCGTAGTTCGGGCCCCAGTGGCGGCTCAGGAGCACGGCGTCGGCGCGGCCGCCCACCGCTTCCAGGGAGCCCATCAGCCAGCCCGGATTCGGAACCTCGGGAGGCGCAAAGGCCACGCCCGGGACGCCCGGGCGCGCGGCGAACGCAGCGGGGTGGTCGGTGACGGCGGCCACGCCCAAGCGGAAGCCCTCGTGCTCCAGCACCACCGGCCGGCGGGCGGATTCGAGGTCCGGGCCCGCCCCGGCCCAGTGGATCCCGACGGAATCGAGGTGCTCGAACGTGTCCAGCAGGGCCACGGGCCCGAAGTCGAGCACGTGGTTGTTGGCGAGGGTCACGCAATCCACGCCCAGCCGTGCGAGCTCCTCGGCTGCCGCCGGACTGGCGCGCAAGCGGTAGACCTTGGGCAGCGGCTCGCCCCGCTCCGAGATGCAGCACTCCAGGTTCAGAACGAAGAGATCCGCCTCGCCCGCAGCCTCGGCCACCTCGGGAGCGAGGAAGCCGCTCCACGACGGGCGGTGGCCTTCCGTCCAGGGGTCGGTGAGGATCGTATCTCCGGCCAGGGCCAGCCGGATGCTCGAGGCCGTCACCAGGCGATCACCACCCTCCCCCGCTCCACGCAGACCTCCGTGCCGAGGGCGCGGCACGCCCGGCGGAAGCGCGCTCGCGCCCACTCGGCGTCCGCGCCTCGCGCCAGGCGCGTGTGGCAACGCAGGAGCTCGAGAGGGATCCCCTCCAGGCGAACCGGGCCGCCGGGCTCCAGCGTGACCAGGAAGAGCAGGCCGAGCTCGGGCCGCAGCCGGATGGCGCGCACGATGCGCCGCATGCGACCGACGCGCCGGCGGAGGCGGCGCAGAACGCCCTCGCCGCCCGGCGCGCGGGACCCTTGCAAGCCACTGCTGACGTCGGAGGCCGCCCCCGCGATCTCTCTCCGGGCGCGCGCTACCGCGCGCCGCGCCAGGTCGGCCGTCCCGCCCCCGATCGAGTAGTCGTCCACGAAGTCGCCCACGTCGTAGAGCACGTTGCCCTCGACGCCGTGGAAGACGTGAGCCGAGTGGCCCGCCACAAACGTGGCCTCGCGGCGAAGCGCCGCCGCGGCTGCCCGCACGTGCGCTTCCGGGCGGGGACTGAAGTTACGCCCCCAGTGGGGCGCGAAGAGAACCATGTCCGCCGTGGCGCGTGCCGACGCGAGCGATTCGCGCAGCCAGCCGGGCACGCCCGCGCGCAGGTCGGCGAAGGCGATGCCGGGCTCTCCCGGACCGACCGCGTAATCGGCCGGGTGGTCGGCGGCCGCCACGACCGCCAGCCGCGCGCCACGAACTTCCAGCGTCACCGGAGCGCGCGCCCGCTCCGGGTCGGGCCCCGCGCCCGTCCAGGCGATCCCCGCGGCCGAGAGGTGATCCAGCGTGTCGAGCAGCGCCTGGCGGCCGAAGTCCAGTATGTGGTTGTTGGCGAGCGTCGCGCAGCTCACGCCCAGGCGGGCGAGGACCTCGGCGGCGACAGGGGGAGCACGGAAGAAGAAGGGCTTGCCGGGCGCGGGCCAGCGCTCGCCCCGGCTCGAGATGCAGCACTCCAGGTTGAGCACGAACAGATCGGCCTCGCGGACGATCTCGGCGACCTCGGGCGCGAAGACGGGCGCGGCCGGGTTCTCCTCGAGAGCCACACCCACCGCGCGGCCGAGCATGGTATCGCCGGCCAGGGCCAGGACGAGGCGCATGGCGAAGGTCTCAGCCCGGTGCGCGCTCGATCTCGGCGCCGAGCGCCCGCAGCCGGTCGTCGATGCGCTCGTAGCCGCGGTCGATCTGCGCGATGTTCCCGATCTCGCTCGTGCCGCGCGCCGAGAGGGCCGCCATCAAGAGTGCCATCCCGGCCCGGATGTCGGGGCTCGAGATCCGCGCGCCGCGGAGCTCGGAGGGGCCGGCGACCAGCGCACGGTGAGGGTCGCAGAGCACGATGCGGGCCCCCATCGAGATGAGCTTGTCCACGAAGAAGAGACGGCTCTCGAACATCTTCTCGTGGATGAGCACGGTCCCCCGCGCGCGCGTGGCGGTCACGAGTGCGATCGAGGTCAGGTCGGCGGGGAACCCGGGCCAGGGCGCGTCGTCCACGCGCGGGATCGAGCCGTCGAGCTCGGAGACCACCTCGAGCTCCTGGCCGGGGGGGATCCAGAGATCGTCACCCTGGATCTCCACCCGCACGCCGAGCCGCTCGAAGACGAGCAGGATCATGCGCAGGTTCGCGGGCCCCGCGCCCGCGATGCGCACTCCGCCGCCCGTCACGGCCGAGAGGCCGAGGAAGCTCCCCACCTCGATGTGGTCGGGGGCCAGGGCGTGCGTCGCCCCCCCGAGCAGCCGTCCCCCGCCGCCCAGGCCGTGCACGCGGAGCACGTTCGAGCCCACGCCGTCGATTCGCGCCCCCATGGACTGAAGCAGCCCGCAGAGGCCCTGAACGTGAGGCTCCGAAGCGGCGTTCGAGATCGTGGTGATCCCGCGCGCGCCCACGGCGGCCATGAGCGTGTTCTCGGTGCCCATCACGCTGGCTTCGTCGAGGAAGATCTCGGCGCCCTCGAGGCCGCGCGAGGCCTGGATCCGATACATCTCGCCGAACGCCTCGACCGACGCGCCCAGCGCGCTGAAGGCGTGGAGGTGCGTGTCCATGCGCCGGCGGCCGATGGCGTCCCCTCCGGGACGCGGGAGCTCGGCCCGGCCGTGCCGGGCCAGGAGCGGCCCCGCGAGCAGGAAGGATCCGCGGATGCGCCGGCCCAGGTCGCTCGCGTCGAGCCGGAAGCCCGCCTCCCCCGCGCGGATCGTCACCCGTCCCGGTCCCGGCCGCTCGACGGTTCCGCCCAGCGCGTGAACGAGCTCGAGCATCGTCTCGACGTCGGTGATCTCGGGGACGTTGGCGAGCGTGACCGCCGCGTCGGAGAGGAGAGCGGCGGCGATGGCCGGCAGGGCCTCGTTCTTGTTGCCGGCCGGCCGCACGGTGCCCTGCAGGGGCCGCCCTCCCTCCACGACGAAGATCGCCAAGGAGCCTCCGGGGCCGGTTGGGGGTGGATCAGCTCGACGGTGGGACCCGCTCCGCCAGGAAGCCGCGCTCGCGGCCGGCGTAGTCGCGGTAGCCGGCAATATACCGCAGCCCGGGAGTGCCTTCCACCGAACGGCGCAGCGCGTCGGCCTGCGACGGGGCGATCTCGCATGCGAGGAGGCCCCCCGTCCGCAGCCAAGCGGGCGACGCGGCCACGAGACGCCCCGTGACCTCGAGGCCCGTGCTCCCCCCCACGAGGGCGGCCGCGGGCTCGAAGTCGCGCACCTCCCGAGGGAGTGCGGAGGACTCCGCCTCGGTCACGTAGGGCAGGTTGGCGGCCACGACGTCGAAGGACTCGCCGGGACGCAGCGCTTCGAACAGGTCGCCGCGACGAAGCTCGAGGCGCTCGGCCAGCTCATAGGCGGCGGCATTCTCGGCCGCGATCCGCAGCGCCGCCTCGGAGACGTCGCTGGCGACGGCGGTGGCACCCGGGATCTCCTGCAAGAACGCCAGCGCGATGGCGCCCGAGCCCGTCCCCACGTCCAGGATGCGCGGCGCATCGCGTGCGGTGGCATGCGCCCACACCAGCACCTCGTCCACGAGGCGCTCCGTCTCGGGTCTCGGGATCAGGACGTCGGGGGTCACGCGCAGGACGAGGTGGCGGAAGGGCGCCTCGCCCAGGATGTACTGCACGGGCTCGCCCCCGGCCCGGCGGCGCGCCCGGGCCTTGAAGAGCTCCACTTCGGGGGGCGCCAGCGCGCGGTCGTGCCGAACGTAGAGCTCGAGGCGGGAGAGCCCGAGCGTGTGGGCCAGCAGGAGCTCGGCGTCGAGCCGCGGGTTCGGCGAGCCGTGACGCTCGAGGTAGCCGGCCGTCCGCTCCAGCACCTGCGCCACGGTCCAGGGGTCGTCGCTCACGGCACCCCGGTCGCTCGCCGAGCCGTTCACGCCAGCCCTCAGCCGAGCTCCTCCCGGCGCGCGGCGACGCGCAGCGCGTCGGTGACCTCGTTCAGGTCGCCGTCCAGGACGTCGCTCAGCCGGTGGAGGGTCAGGTTGATGCGGTGGTCGGTGAGGCGGCTCTGCGGGAAGTTGTAGGTGCGGATCTTGGCGCTCCGGTCGCCGGTCCCGACCATGGTCTTCCGGTCGCGGGCGCGCTCGGCTTCGCGTTCCGCGATCCTCTGGTCCAGGAGCCGCGAGCGCAGCACCCGCAGAGCCTTGGTCTTGTTCTTGAGCTGCGACTTCTCGTCCTGGCAGCTCACGACGAGGCCCGTGGGCAGATAGGTGACGCGCACCGCCGAGTCCGTCGTGTTCACGCTCTGGCCGCCGGGGCCCGAGGAGCGGAAGACGTCCACCTTGATGTCCTCGGAGCGGATCTCCACGTCCACTTCTTCGGCCTCGGGGAGGACCGCCACCGTGGCCGCGGACGTGTGGATCCGCCCTTGCTGCTCGGTGGCCGGAACCCGCTGCACCCGGTGCACCCCGCTCTCGTGCTTGAGCACGCCGTAGGCGCCCTCACCGTGAACCTGCGCCACGACCTCCTTGATCCCGCCGCCCGTGGCTTCCGAAAAGCTCAGGATCTCGAGCTTCCAACCCCGCCGCTCGACGAAGCGGCGATACATCCGGAACAGGTCCGCGGCGAAGAGCGCGGCCTCGTCGCCGCCGGTGCCCGCGCGGATCTCCAGGATCGCTTCCTTGTCGTCCAGGGGATCGCGCGGGACGAGGAGCTCCTTGAGCTCCTCCTCGGCCCGCTCGAGCGCGGGCTCGAGCCCGCCCAGCTCGGCGCGGGCCAGCTCGCGCAGGTCGGGATCGGACCCGGCCGCGAGCTCCCGGTCCTGAGCCACGTCGCGGCGGAGCTTCTCCACCTCGCGCGCTTTGTGCAGGAGCGGCTCGACTCGCCGGCGCTCGCGGCCGAGCTCCTGCAGGCGGCGCGGGTCGCCCAGCACGGACGGATCGCCCAGCAGCCGGTCGATCTCGGCCAGCCGCTCCTCGAGCTCGCGAATGCGGTCAGTGACCTGCATGGTTGGTTCGTAACGTTGGTTCGACGAGCAAAAAGAAACGGGCAGAGACCGAAGCTCCCTGCCCGCATCCCCCCGCAGGGGGTCTGCTACTGGACGCTAGGCGCCCGCCGTCGCCTTGCCTCCCTTGCCGTAGCGCGCCCGGAACTTCTCGATGCGGCCCGCCGTGTCGGTGAACCTCTGCTTGCCCGTGAAGAAGGGGTGGCACCGCGAGCAGATCTCGACGTGGATCTCGGGCAGCGTCGAGCGCGTCTCGATCACGTTGCCGCAGGCGCAGATGATGCGGGCGTCGACGTAGTTTGGATGGATGCCGGCCTTCATGGGTCTCCGTCGTGGAAGTGGACCGGACAAGATAGCTGCGGGCGGATTCACGAGGCAAGATGGCGAGGCCGGCGCGCCCTACCCTACCAGCTCCGCGTCGCCCTCGGGCTTCACCATCTCGAGCGCGCCCGCGGCGACCTCGATCTGCTCCATCAGCTGCGCCAGGCGGAGGTGCTCCTCGAGGGGTGGCGGCTCCTCGATTCCGCTCAAAACCTGGACGAAGAAGGCGATCTCCCGCTGGTAGGACTCCAGGTACACGTTGCGGGAGGGCCGCCAGTAGGCCGGCGTCACCTCGCGCACGCCGGCCGAGCCGCGCTCGAACATGCGCAACGGGGACAGGTGGCCCGAGCCGCGCGACCCGAACACGCTCAGGTAGTTGAAGTCCTGATCGAGGATGAACTTCCAGGAGGTCTCGATCGTGACCGTCAGCTCGCCGCCGTGCAGGAACACGAGGGCCGAGTCCTCGACGTCCACGCCGGAGGTGCCGTACACGAAGCGTCCCGCCAGGCGCTCGATCGGGGGATAGCCCACGAGCCAGAGGGCCAGGTCAAGCAGCTGGAGCCCCAGATCCCAGAACACGCCGCCTCCGGCGGTCTCCTTGCGATAGCGCCAGCGGGCGGGTGAGATCCGGTCGCGACGCTTCAGCCAGCCGGTCTTGATGAAGTAGGGCTGGCCCAGCTCGCCGCTCTCGATGAAGCGCTTGAGCAGGATGCTGTCGCCGCGGAACCGGTTGTTCATGCCGACCAGGAGCTTGCGCCCCGATGCGGCGTGGGCCTCCAGGATCTCCCGCACCTCGTCGGCGCGCAGCGCCAGCGGCTTCTCGCAGAGCACGTGCTTCCCCGCCGCCAGGGCCGCCAGCACCACGCGGTGATGCAGGTCGTTCGGCAGGCAGATGTCCACCGCGTCCACCTCGCGGGAGGCGAGCAGCTGCTCCACCGAGCGGAACGTGTGCTCGATCCCGTACTTGGACGAGAGCAACCGGAGCTTGGTGGGATCGATGTCGCAGAGTGCGGTGACCCGTACGTTGCGCAGGCGGCGGTAGGCAGGCAGGTGCGCCACCTGCGCGATCGCGCCGGCGCCCACGATCCCCACACGCAGGGGCTTCTCAGGGGTGAAGACGCTCAAACGCTGTCTGGGCCGGACGCGGTCCTCTCCGGATTACTTGAAGTTCTCGACCTCGCGCAGGAGCTCGCCGAGGAAGTCCTCCTCGCGGATCTTACGCGACTTCTGGCCCTTCACGAACAGCAGTCCCTCGCCGCGCCCGCCGGCGTACCCGATGTCCGCCTCGCGCGCCTCGCCGGGGCCGTTCACGGCGCAGCCCATCACCGCGATGGTCAGGTTCTTGTCGAGACCCTTGGTGGCCTCCTCGACCTTCTCCGTGAGGCCGATGAGATCGATCTCGCAGCGCCCGCAAGAGGGACAGGCGACGACGTTCACGCCCTCGTCCCGGAGGCCCAGGGACTGCAGGATCTTCTTCCCCACCCGCACCTCGTGGACCGGGTCGGCGGCGAGCGAGATGCGGATCGTGTCGCCGATCCCTTCGGCCAGCAGCGTGCCGATGCCGATCGACGACTTGATCGTGCCGGATTCCATGGGACCGGCCTCGGTCACGCCCAGGTGCAGCGGGTAGTCGCGCTCGTTGGACATGATCCGATAGGCCTCGATCATGAGCGGCACGCGCGAGGACTTGAGCGATACGATGATGTCCGTGAACTCCATCTCCTCCAGGATGCGCACGTGCCGCAACGCCGATTCCACGAGCGCCGCAGGGGTGGGGTGCCCGTCGCGGTCCAGCAGATCCCGCTCGAGCGAGCCCGCGTTCACCCCGATGCGGATCGGGACCTTCTTCTGCTGCGCCTTGTCGACCACGGCCTCCACGCGCTTGCGCTCGCCGATGTTGCCGGGATTGATGCGCAGCTTGTCGACGCCCGCTTCCAGGGCGGCCAGCGCCACGCGGTAGTTGAAATGGATGTCGGCGACCAGCGGGATCTTGATGCCTTCGCGGATCTGCGGCAGGCAGCGGGCCGACTCCTCGTCCGGAACGGTCACGCGGACGATGTCGCAGCCGGCCACCTCCATGTTCCGGATCTGGTTCAGCGTGGGGTAGATGTCCGTCGTCTTGGTCGTGACCATGGACTGCACGGGGATGGGATGCCCGCTCCCGATGGGGACGTCCCGTACCATGACCGTGCGGGTGGCCCTGCGAGGCGTCATGAGCGGCGCCGCCCTGCGCGCGGAGTGTGGGCTAACTTCAACATGGATCGATCCTTAGGCTGGCCTCCAATCTGACCCGTGAGGCTTCTTTGTTCAAGGGTCCCCGGGCGCGCCCGCGCGGCGCGGGTCGGTGTTATCTTTCCGCGGCTTCGACCGACACCCGTCAACCCACGCGAGGTCGCATGCGTTTCTCCAGCCTGTCCCTTCTGCGGATCGCGCTCCTCAGCGCCGCCTTCGTCGCCGCCTGCTCGGACGAGAACGGGACCGGCAACGGGCCGGGCGTGGGCGATTTGCGGGTGCTCGTCGCCACCCGCGATCCCGACGAGCTACGGCTCTTCGACCTTCAGACCCTGACCGAAGCGTTCGACAGCCCGGCCGACCTCTCGGCCGAGCCCGTCGAGGCCCGGGCCGACGACCCCCGCAACGTCTTCGTCGTCGCCTTCCCCACGAACCCCGGCGCCCAGGCCTTCCAGAGCGACATCTTCGAGTCGATCCCCGCGAGCCGCATGGAGCCGGGCGGCTTCCTGGCCTTCGACGCGGACCATTCCCGGATCTACATGGCCCGCGAGCGGCTGGCCTTCTTCAACGCGGACGACTTCTCGCCGCTGGGATTCCCGACCATCGACCTCGGCGGACAGGCCAGCGACGTCGTCTACGACCCGACCACCCGGCGCATCTTCGTGGCCGTGACCCGCGCCGACGGACCGGCTCTGCTCGTGTTCGACTCCGAGAACCTGGCCGAGGTGACCGGGAGCCCGCTGGACCTTCCGGGCGGCGCCGGCGCGCGGACCGGCGACCTGCTCCTCCTGCAGGACCGGGCTCAGCTCTTCGTGCTGCTTCCCGACGCGTCCCAGCTCGCGGTCCTGGATCCCGCCACGCTGCGCCAGCTTCCGCGCACGCCGATCGGGCTGCGCGCGGCGGCCGACCAGCTGACCTTCGATCCCCAGCTGGAGCGCGTCTACGCGGGGGCGGCGGACGGGATGCTGGAGGCGGTTGGCGCCACCGACTTCTCGCTCACGGGCGGGTTCCCGCGCCGCATCGGGGACTCGATCGTCGACCTGGCCTTCGACCCCGCCACCCAGCAGCTGCTGGCGGCCGACGCGAGCGCCCGCGAGGTCATCGTGCGGGACGCGCTCACCCTGAACGCCGTGCTGGACTCGCCGATCGAGCTCCAGGGCGTGCCGGTGAGCGTCGAGGCGATCGACCTGCGCTGAAGCGCCCCAGCCGCTCGGCGAGGGGGGCCGGCAGCGGCGTCTTGGCCAGGTCGCTCCGCCCCACGCTCACCATCACGAAGCGGGCGCGCGCGATCTCGTCCTCCCCCCGCTCCACACGGAAGGCCAGGTGGAGCGACGTCCTGCCGATCCGCTCCACCCAGCCTCGCACGCGCAACAGATCGTCCAGAAAGGCGGGCCGCCGGAACTCCGCCTCGACGTGCACGCGGGGCAGCCACACGTCGTAGCGCTCGAACACCTCGTGGTAAGGCTCGCCGGCCGCGCGGAAGAGCTCCGTCTCGGCGATCTCGTAGAAGCGCAGGTAGGCGCCGTAGCAGGCGATGCCGGCGGCGTCCACGTCGCTCCACCGCACCCGCTCCTGGATCACCACTCCCGCTTCGGTCTCCCGCCGGCGGGCCCGCGCCGCGCTCACCGGACGACCTCGTACGCCACGAGCGCCACCGGAAGCCCGAGGTCCGTCGAGAGCCTGCGCGCCTTCCCCGCCGCTGCGATCCGCTCACGCGGCGCGACGTAGAGCATCAGGGTGTAGGGTCCCGGCGGGGCTCCCGGCGGAACCCGCAGGCGGACCCGGAACTCCCCGCTCGCGCCGTCCAGCCCGAACGCCCCGCGGGGCACCACGACCGCGGGATCGTCGCTGCCCTCCGTGTAGGATCGCCGGCGCGTCTCGCGGGAGAGCGCGGCAGTCCCCGGGGCGGGTTCCCGGTAGAGAACGGCCATCCACGGCTCGAGCCCGCTCGTGGGGTCGAGCCGGCCGGCGAGCTCCTGCGTCTCCCCCGCGCGCCACGTTCGCGGCCCGGGCTCGACGGCCGCCTGCCGGTCGACGAACTCCTGGACCACGTAGACGCTGTTGCGCGTCGGATCGAAGGCCACCGCCACCCCCGCGCCCGTGTGCATGGGATCCAGCACGTTCCGACGGTGGCCCGGCGAGCGCATGAGCTGCGCCTGGGCATCCGCGGGATCGAACTGCATGTACGCTCGACCTGCGCGGGCCGTCAGGCGGAAGAGGTTCTCAGCCAGACGCGCGGTGTGCCCCTGCCGGGCCCAGCGCTGGTAGGGCTTGGAGCCGTCGGCCGCGTGATGGCCGAAGCCCTCCGCGACGAGCCGCGTCGCCTCGGCGCGCGCGAACGCCGCGGCCTCCGGGTCGGGTGTCAGCTCCGGGACGCCGGCCGCCCGGCGGTCGCGGTTCACCAGCTCGACGATGTCGCGCGCGAAGGCCTCGAAGCGCCGATCCGCGCCCGAGACCGGCGCCGCGAGCGCGCCCCCGTCGGCCGTGGCCGAGGAGGCGGCGCCGACCGGGATCCGCCCATGGGACGGCAGGCGGCCGAGGGTCTCGGAGCCGCGGGGCGAGGAGGCTCCGGACGCGCAGGCCAGCGTCAGCAGCGCGCCCGCGGTCGCCAGTACGTGCGGCCGACCCCGGCGGCGCTCAGTCATAGAGCCGCTCCAGGCGCGCCCCGTGATAGTAGTGCTCCAGGATCTCCGCGTGCGTGGCTCCCCCCGCCGCGCGCCCGATGGCTCCCATCTGACACATGCCCACACCATGGCCCCAGCCGCCACCCGTGAGCGTGAGCGAGTCCACCAGCCCGCTCCGCCGCTCCTTGCGGAGCAGGAAGAGCGTCGAGCGGAGACCGGGCGAGTCTCCTTCTGCGAAGAGCCAGCGGATGTCGTTGCGCACGACCTGGAAGTTGCCGTTCGTGGTCTCGATCCGGAGCGCCAGCACCCGGCCTCCGGACGAGCTCGCCGCGATGTCGATGTCGGTGAGGCTGCCGAGCCCCGCCGGTGGCAGCACGGCGAAGCGGCCCAGGTTGGCGGCCAGCACGGCCTCCAGCCGGTCGCGGTCGTAGCTCGCCTGCCAGCGGAAGTAGCGCGAACGCTCGCAGAAGTAGCCGCCCTTCGGGTTCGCGTCGTCCACGCTCACGAGGTAGGGCACGGGTGGATCCGGGAAGGCTTCCTCCACGGCGGCCGTGGTGCCGCCGCACGTCGAGTGGAAGTAGGCGTCGATCAGCAGGCTGCCGGCGAGCAGCACGCGGCCGCGCGTCTCCCGGAGCGCGCGCTCGGCGGCGGGCGCGACCGGGGCCGCGCCGGCGTAGACCTGGTCCTGCACGTCGGCGAAGAGGTCGAAGCCGAGCGCCGCTCGGCTCCCCAGACGTTTGAGCGCGTAGGTGCGCGCCGCGACGGCCTGCGCCTTGAGGGCCTCGGGCGGCGCGCCGTCGCCCGGCATCTCGCGCACGAGCACGCCGCGCAAATAGGCCTCCGCGGGCAGCTCGTTCACGACCGTGAGGCCGCCCGCGACCCCCAGCAGCTCGAGCGCTCCCCCGTAGCTCGCATCCCCGAGGCGCAGCACGGTTGCGTCGTCGAGCGGCTCCACGCGAACGGGTCGCGCGTGCGGCCGGGACAGCCACCCGCGGGGATCCACGACGCGCACGTCTCCCCCCGCACTCACGGCCGCGCCCCACGTCTCTCCGTCGGCGGCCACGGCGATGGGGTCGTCGCTCTGCTTCTCGCGGATGAGATACCGGCCGCCGATCGGCTGGAAGCGCGCGTCGGGCCGTCCCAGGCCGAGCCCCACGCGCACGAGCGGCTCGCCGACAAAAGAGGGCTTGCTCGCCGGCTGCGCGCCGCGGGTCGTGGCGGCGCAGGCCGCGATCAGACCCGCGCCGGCGGCGAAAAACGCGCGCCGGTCCATGAGCGCCGGCGCCGACCGGTCGCGAACGAGTCGGCTGAGTTCCGAGTTCGGATCGGGTCCAACGGGCTGGGGCGGGACGGAGGGGGGCTGAAGCACACGATCGCCGGCGCGGAGCGCCGCCGAGGCCGAACGGCGACTCAACGGAACCGCTTCTGCACCTTGATCGCGAGCTTGCCGTCGATGGCGTCGTCGACCTGCAGACGCAGGCGGTAGCCGTCGATCTCGAATCGCGTGGTGTCCTGCACGCGCTCCCAGATCTGCTTGCCGTACATCACGACCGAGCCGCCGGGCCACGAGGCGATCTCGTCGCTCAGGTCGGCCATGAGCTTGCGACCGGCTTCCTTGCGCGCCTTGCTAGGGCCCGCCGGGCTGGCCACCCCGGCCGTGCGCTGGCGCAGAGCGATCTCGAACGCCCGGTAGGCGGCCATCTCGCCGTCGCGCGAGAGGGGTGCCGCCGCGTCCAGGAAGCCATGTGCGCGCGGGGGTGTGAGAAGCAGATCGGGATAGTCCAGCGAAGCACCCAGCAGAAGCATGGGGTGCGAAGCGGCACTCGGCACGAAGGCCTGCGCCGACGCCGGCCCGGCGCCGGCGGCCGGGAACGCCACCGCGGCCGCGAAGAGCAGGAGTCGCAGGCGCGTGAGAAGAGTCATGACCCGCTCAGTATAGGGCAGTGCGAAGCCAAACCTCAAGGGAAACTTCAAGGGGCATTCGCCGCACGATAGCGATCGCCCACCCTCAGGTCCGAGCGGGCCAGCTCGGTCACGGCCGCCGTGGCGGCGGCCTCGCCGACGTCCAGCACGCGGGCCGACCCCAGCTCGATCTCCGGCAGCGTTCGGCCGTCGACCGCGTCCGGCCGCACGAGCTTGAGCTCCTGTCCCGGGCGCAGATCGCTGCCCGGGGCCAGGTCCAGATAGAGGACCGCGAAGGGCGGCTGGATCGCCGACCGGTCCTTGAAGCCCACGACGAGGCCCTCCCCGGGGATCCGTTCGTCGGCCGGAACGGGGCTCCGCGCAGGCTTCAGGTACTGGACGCTCTGGCCGACCAGCACGGCGTCGAACGCGTCCACGAGCTGGGCCGAGGCCACGTCGCCCTCGATGGACCTCACGACCGCCATACCCGTCGGGTACACCACGCGTCCGAGGCCGCGGTGCGTCGCGGGGCTCTCGAGGTAGCGGCCCCGGCGGTAGACCAGAAGCGTGTCCCCCACCGCCGTCGGCCGGCCGTCGAAGACGGCATCCAGATGGACGACGTCGAAGACCGAGAGCGAACGCTCGGGGATGGCGCCCTCGGTGGCCGATGCGATGACCCGGCCGTCGTCCGCGAGCGCGGCTTCGGGCGACACGTATCCGGCGGCGATCGCGGCGGAGCGCAGCGCGCGGCCCGTGAGCGCCCGCGCCTCCCTGGGCTGCGTCGCCTGAGCGTGAGCAGGCTCCGGTGCCAGGATCCCGGCCGTCAGGCCCAGGATGCCCATGGAAAGGGAACGACCGATCAGGAGGAAAGGCCTCCGGCCAAGACGGCCGGACGGCCCGTGCGACGTCGCGCTCATGAGGGGCCTCCCGCGCGGGGTCGCGCCCGCGCTGCAGGTTCGAGTTTTCTCGCCCGAGCCCCCAGCCGCCACGACCACGCTTCTAGCCAGCGGGACGCTCCGCAGTCCGCTTCCCGCGTGGGAAGCCGGCCGAGGGCGCGTCGTCGCTCAAAACGGAAGGTCGTCGCTCACGTCTTCCGCGCTCTCCGGGAAATCTTCGAAGGGGCGCTCCTCGCGACCCGCCTCGCCGCGCGCGCCGACTCGCGAGGCAGCCCGCCCGGCCGGCGCCCCCTCGCCGCGGCCCCCCAGCATGACCATCTGGTTGGCCACGATCTCGGTCGTGAACCGCTTCTGCCCGTTCTGGTCCTCCCACTGGCGGGTCTGGATGCGGCCCTCGATGTAGACCTGCGAGCCTTTCGTGAGATACTGCTGCACGATCTCTGCCAGCTGGGCCCAGGCCACGACGCGATGCCACTCGGTGCGGTCCTGGACCTGACCACTCTTGTCCCGCCAGCGATCGCTGGTGGCCAGGTTGAAGGTGGCCACGGTCTGGCCGCTCGGGGTCTGACGCACCTCGGGGTCGGCTCCCAGGTTTCCGATCAGGATCGCCTTGTTCACGCCTCTGCTCGCCACCGCCAGGCTCCTTTCTCACCGTCTTCGTCTCGCGGGCCGTCCCGCCGACGCCAGCAACGTACAGGATCGCGCCTTCCTTCTCAACTCCCCGGCCGCCGAGGGACCCCCGCCCCCGCGCGACCGCAACGGATCAGATCCTCCGCGCGAAGCGTTCTCGCCAGACCCGCTCGAGAAGCCCCACCGCGATGAACGAAGCGAGCAGGAACGAGCGCCCGTAGCTGAAGAAGGGCAGCGGCAGCCCGGTGATCGGCATCATGCCCACCGTCATCGCCACGTTCACCACGACGTGGGTGGCGAAGAGGGCGGTGAGCCCGAACGCCACCGTGGACCCGAAGGGGTCGGTGGACGACTGCGCCACGCGCACGCACTGGTTCAGGAACAAGGCAAAGAGCACGAGTGCAAGAACCACGCCCACGAAGCCCGCCTCCTCCCCCAGCACGGAGAAGATGAAGTCCGTGTGCTGCTCGGGCAGGAAGGCCAGCCGCTTCTGGCTTCCTTCCAGAAACCCCTGCCCGAGCAAGCCCCCCGACCCCACCGCGACCTGCGACTGCAGGATGTGCCAACCCGCGCCGCGCGGATCCGACTCGGGCTCGAGGAAGATGAGCAGGCGCTTCTTCTGGTACTCGGCCAGCGAGTTCCACAGCGGGAGCGTGACGACCCCCATGAAGACGTTCATCCCGACCGTGTAGAGCACCTCCATCCGCGACGGCTTGGCCAGGTACAGCAGCACGCCGATTCCCACGATGAACGTCGACCACAGCGCGAACGAGAACGAGAGCAGCAAGCTCACGAGCGGAGAGAAGAGAAGGAACAGGAGCAGCGGCGGAGCGCCCGCCCAGAAGAGCATCGCGGCCAGGATCACGCCGAACACGATCCCGGTTCCCAGGTTGGGCTGCAGGATCACCAGCGCCGCCGGCACGCCCGCCACCAGGCAGGGGACGACCAGCTCGTGCAGGCTGTCCAGGCTCCGCCGCCGGGCCGCCAGGATCTTCGCCAAGTAGAGGATGACGCCGATCTTGGCGAACTCCGAGGGCTGCACCTGCATTCCCCCGAGCCGGATCCAACGGTCGGGCCCGGCGGAGGCGGAGACGACCAGCGGCAGAATCAAGACGCCCAGCGCGAGCAGGTACGCCGGCCCGGCGATCTTTTCGAGGAGCCGCAGCGGGATCCGGGCAGCGGCCAGCAGCGCCAGCACGCCCAGCGCGGCCCCGACGATCTGAAGCTGGTAGAACTGCGGGACGATGTGCCGGCCTCCTGCGAGCTGGCCCGCAGAGTAGATGAAGGTGATGCCGGCCACGAGCAATGCCGCGACCAGCGCGAGCAGCACGACGTTCGTTCCCTGCCCCTCGCGCAGCCTCACCGTGTCCCCCCGGGCGGCTCCGCCAGCGGCCGGCTGGCCCGGGTCACGGCCGGCCCCGAACCCGGCCCCGGACGCGCTAGCTGCTGGAGAAGCGGCGCGCCCGTCTCGTCGAGATACGCCTCCAGGATGGTCTTGGCGATCGGGGCGATCGTGCTCCCGTGCTCCCCCTCCTCGACGACCAGGGCGACCACGATGCGCGGGTCGTCGAGCGGAGCGTAGCCCACGAACCAGCCGTAGTCCTCCTGCCCGCGGAACTCGGCCGTGCCGGTCTTGCCTCCGATTCCGTAGCGCATGGGTGTGATGTGCATCGTCCCGTAGGCCGTGCCCGTGGGATCGTTGACGACACCCGCCAGCGCCGACTGCAGCATCTCCAGGTTCTCGGGCGCGATGGGGAGCTTCCCTTCCACGACGCGGCCCGCGCGCGGGTCGCGCAGGAGCCGGGGGCGCAGCAGCTCGCCGCCGTTCAGCAGGGCCGCGTAGAACTGCGCCATCTTGAGCGGGGTCAGCGAGATCTCGCCCTGGCCGATGGCCAGGTTCAGCACCACGCCGGGACCCCAGTTCGCCTTCCCGTAGCGTTCGTCGAACCAGGCGGCCGAGGTCGGCACCATGCCGGCCTTCTCCTCGGGCAAATCGATGCCGGTCAGGTCTCCGAAGCCCCAGGCCACGAGATGCCGGGTGAACTGCTCGAGTCCCAGCCGCAGTCCCAGCTGATAGAAATAGGCGTCGCACGACTGCAGGATCGCCCCCCGCAGATCGAGCGAGCCGTGCCCGCCCGCCCGCCAGCAGCCGAACCAGCGCCGCCCGAACTGATACCCGCCGCGGCAGGGCACGTCCATGCGCGAGCCCTGCTGGATGTCTCCGGTCTCGAGCCCCATGGCGGCCACGATCAGCTTGAACGTGGAGCCGGGCGGATACCTGGACTGGGTCGCGCGATTGAAGAGCGGCCGCGCGGGATCCTGCACGACCTGCTTCCAGGCGGCCCGGTTCACGCGCCCGGCGAACAGGTTCGGGTCGAAGGTCGGGCTCGAGTACAGCAGCAGGACGTCGCCGTTGCGCGGATCGATCCCCACCACCGCGCCCTTCATGCTGTCGGGAAAGGCGGTCGCGGCCACGCGCTGGAGTCCCAGGTCCACGGTGAGCCGCAGGTCGCGACCGCGCTCGGGGGCCTGGAAGGAATGCTCGCCGTAGGGTCCCACGAGCCGCCCGAGCGCGTCCACCTCGAGGTACTGCGCGCCCTTCGCGCCGCGCAGCCCGGCTTCGTACTGGCGCTCGAGCCCCTGCTGGCCGACCAGGTCGCCGGGTGCGTAGGCGTCGGGCGCGGCCCGCTTAAGCTCGGCCTCGCTGATCTGCCCCACGTAGCCCAGGATGTGCGCGGTCTCGCGCCCGTAGGGATAGACGCGCTTGGGCTTGGACTGGATGAGCAGCCCGGGAATCTCGTTGCGGCGCTCCTCGAGCTTGGAGAGCGTGGCGAAGTCGAGGTTGTTGTCGAGCACCACGGGTTGGCCGGGCGCGACCCGGTACTGCTTGAGCAGCTCCTCCACCTCTTCCGGCGCGAGCCCCAGGATCGCGCCGGCGACCATCATGGACCGGCGCAGGGAGTCGGGGCTGGCGGGGAGCAGGGAGGCCGAGTAGGCGGGGAGGTTCTCGGCCAGGATCTCGCCGGTCCGGTCGTAGAGGAAGCCGCGCGGCGCCGTGAGCGGGATCATGCGCACCCGGTTCGCCACAGACTTCGCGCGGTACTCCCGGTTCTGCAGGATCTGCACGCGGAAGAAGGCCAGCGCGAGGACGCCGAAGACCGCGACCAGCAGCCAGCGCGTGACGCGCGCCTTGTAGTTGCGGCTGATCGCGTCGAAGGGCGGCGCGGACTTGAGGAAGAACGACGAGCGCATGCGGTCGGGTCAGTCCTTGAGCAAGCGGAAGACCAAGCCGCCTACCACCGCGGTGTAGAGCGCGCTGAGCGGCACCTCGTAGAAGAAGCGGTCCTCGAAGAGCGAGAAGCTGTCGTGGTAGCCGATCGCCGTCACGATCGCGCCGGTCACGAGCGCGCTGGCGAAGATCAGGACCAGGTCAAGGGCCGGCACATCGAGATAGAGCGACTCCTTCGTCTTGCCCAGCACGAAGCCCCCGATGGTGAGCGCGAGGCCGTGCATGCCGAAATGGTCCAGCGCCATGGCGTCGCGGTTGATGCCCAGCAGGAACCCGAAGGCGGCTCCCCAGAGCGGACCCCAGCGCAGGGCTCCGAAGACCACCGCCATCAGGTAGAAATCGGGGCTCACGCCGTTCACGGCGAGATGCGGCTCGAGCAGGACGTGTCCGAGGAAGAAGGCCGCAAGAAGCAGCAGGAAGCGGCCCCGGGAGCGGATCGCGAGCTGATCGGGCGCGCCCCGCAACGTGGCGATGCGGCCGGGCTCGCGCGCTCCGACGGCTCGGCTGCTCACGGGACGGAGGGAAGAACGTCCAGCCCGGCGAGGCTGTCCGCGCCGAGCGAGTCGGCGGCCAGGTACGGCGCCACGTCGTACCCCGGCCAGAACAGCGTCGATTCCCCGGGCTGCGTGGGGTCGCCGGAGCCCGCACCCTGCAGCAGCACGAAGACCGACGTCGTTCGGCTCAGATCCACGGCCGGGACGATGCGGTCGTTCTTCTGGAGCTTCAACCGATCCTCCTCTGCGATCCCGGAGATGCGGCCGATCGGAATCCCCCGCGGAAAGACCGGCCCGATGCCCGAGGTGACGATCACGTCCCCGGGGCGCGCGGTGGAACGCAGCGGAACGACGAGCTCGAGCTCGCCGTCGGGTCGCGCCGCCGCGATTCCGGCCTCGGCGTCGCGCTCGGTCAGCGCCAGCGCGCTAGCGCGGAAGTCGGGATGGCGCAGGGTCAAGACGAGCGTAGCGTGGCGGTCGGTCTCGGCGGTCTTGCCCACCAGCCCGTCGGGAGTCACGACCGGCAGGTTGGGCCGAAGTCCGTCCGCGGAGCCCTTGTCGAGCAGGAACGAGCGCGGCAGCCGCTCGGCCGAGCTTCCCACGACCTCCGCTGCCACGAGCTGCACGGGGAGCCGTTCGCGGAACCCCAGCGCCTGGCGGAGCTTCAGGTTCTCGACCCGCGTCCAGCGCAGCTCGGAGACCTCCAGCGAGCGCCGCTCGAGCGCGGAGCGCAGCCGCACGTTCTGCTCGCGCAGGCCCAGGTAGCTCTGGATGTCGTCCTGCACGAGCAGGAAGGGGAGCAGGAAGGCACGGTTCACGCGGCGCGCAAGCTGGACCTGATCCGGAGCGGGGAGGCTCAGCGCCCCCACGCACAGCAAACAGAGCAGGGTGACGACCAGGTATTCGCGCTTTTCGAGCAGCCGACGCACGAGGATCACTGCCTCCGCCACGCCCGCCGGGGACCTCTCAACGGATCTCTCCTCCCTTCCCTTCACGCAGGTCCGACCGTCGGCGGACGGGACCTGCCGCCAGAATCTGCAAGTGCCGTACCAGTAAGGGCTCCGTGGCTGCGGGTGGCCCCCAAACCGGCCCGCCGACAGGCGACGGACACCGTCAGCATCGAGAAACCGGGCTCACGACACGGTTTGGCGAGCCGTTCGATCGGGGCAATCCGCGGCACGACCCGCAATCGCCCTCGTCGCGTCGCGGCTCGGCAACCCTCGTCGACGCCCCTGGAACCAGGCCCAGTCTCTGCGCGGGAATCCCCGCCGACGCCCTGCAGACCCGGCCCTAGTCGCGCCGTGACAGCGTCAGGACGTTCCGGTACTTGTTGGGGTCGTCCAGGATGCGGCCCGTGCCCCGCACCACACAGGTCAAGGGATCCTCGTCTACGTTGATCGGCAGAGCCGTCTCCTCCCGCAGGAGCGCGTCGAGCCCCCGCAGCAGTGACCCGCCGCCCGTCATCACGATCCCCCGGTCCACGATGTCCGAGGCCAGCTCCGGAGGCGTCCGCTCAAGCGCGGCCCGCACGGCCTCGACGATGGCCATCACCGGCTCCTGCAGCGCCTCGCGCACCTCGCCGGAGTGGATGCGTACGGTCTTGGGAATCCCCGAGACGATGTCCCGTCCCTTCACCTCCATCTCCCGCTCCTCACCCTGCGGGTAGGCGGATCCGATCTGCATCTTGATCGTCTCGGCCGTCTGCTCGCCGATCGCGAGGTTGTAGTTCTTCTTGAGAAAGTTCAGGATCGCCTCGTCGAGCTCGTCCCCGCCGACGCGGATCGACGTGTCGCTCACGATGCCCGAGAGGGCGATGACCGCGATCTCCGTCGTCCCTCCACCGATGTCGATCACCATGTTGCCGGTGGGTGTCTCGACCGGCAGTCCCACGCCGATCGCGGCGGCCATGGGCTCGGCGACCAGGTAGACCTCCTTGGCGCCCGCGGACTCCGCGCTGTCCCGCACGGCGCGCTTCTCCACCTCGGTGATTCCGGAAGGGACGCACACGATCACTTTCGGACGCATCGGCATGAAGCGCTTGCGGAGCACGCGCTCGAGGAAGTCGCGCAGCATCTTCTCGGTCACCTCGAAGTCGGCGATCACGCCGTCCTTGAGGGGCCGGATGGCCTGGATGTTCTTGGGGGTGCGGCCGAGCATCTTCTTGGCGGCGATTCCCACCGCCATCACCGCGCCCGTATCGCGCTCGAGCGCGACCACGGACGGCTCGTTCAGGACGATGCCTTGCCCTTTGACGTAGATGAGCGTGTTCGCGGTTCCAAGGTCCACGGCGATCTCGTTCGCAAGGAACCCGCCGGACCCCGCGCGAAAGAACCCAAATACCATTGAGGATGACCTGCTGGAGGGAAAAAACGAGAAAAGGGGTCGGTGCCCCGCCCCACGAGCCACTGACTGAACATGTCTAACTCGATAGCCGGAAAACACATCCAGCACGGCGTGGGGGCTAACGTAGGTCCGAAGGGAGGGGAGCGCAAGGAGGGGGGCGTCGACGGAGGTCTCGAGTGGACCGCTGAGACCCCGAAGCCCGGGCCTACGCCGGATCGGCGTCGCCTGCGCCTCTGTGCCCACCCGAGGAGCCGAATCCCCTACCCTCGCGGGACGTCTCGTCCACGGTCTCGACCTCGACGAGTTGTGGGTGCAGGATCGGACGCGGAACCATCTGAACGACGCGACACGGAAGCGGCAGGTCCGGCGCCCCGGGATCGACCTTCATGAGCGGGACCAGGATCTCACCACGATAGGCGCGATCGATGACGCCGACGCTGTTGGCCAGGATGTAGCCGAGCTTGATGATCGAGCTCCTCGGAACCACGTCGAAGTACCAGCCGTAAGCGGGCTCGACCTTGATCCCACTCCCGAACATCTCGACATGACCTCTCTTCCACACCTGCCGAATCAACGTGAGATCGTAGCCGGAGTCCGACGCGCGCTCCTTGAAGGGGGGGACCGCGTCGGGATGTGTTCTTGTCCAGCGAAACACCAGTTCTCGCCCGTGGTTTCCGGGGCCGGAGAGCGAAGGCACCCAGCTTGCCCAGTCCAGGTAGGCATCGCGTTTTCTCGCCAGCCAGATCGAGGCTCCATCGTAGAGCTTGGAAAGGAAATCCAGCGCGTTCGTGCCGTTCCACTCGAGGGCGGCGCCGGAATCCGAACAGCGAACCTTGCAGAACTCGCGAATGCCCTCACGCATGGCGGGAGAGCTGCTCGCAATGCTGCAGCGGGGGGAGGTCCTTTTCGCGTTGACCGAACTGACGCTCCCGTCGCCGTCGAAATACCCGCGCAGGAACGCCCACCCCAGTTCGTCGCTGCCAAGATCGGGGAAACGGACCGTCCGGCTCTTCTTGCCAGGCGCGATCCCCAGCCATCTGCAGACATCCGCGAGCATCGCCCTCGAGTTGATACGGAGGATCACCAGATCGCGACCCTTCCGCCGGATCGGAAGCTCGTTGCTCACGATGGCCCTCAGGGAATGCAGAACGCTCTCATCGCGCTTGTGAACCGCGATGCTCATGACCCCGGTCCGGCTGAGGCTGCCATCGCTTGCAAGCCAACCCAACAGATAGGCCTTCGCTTCGGAGTCGATCGACTCCAGGAGCGTATCCGAAACCGTCCGATATCGGCAGTTGGGATTGCTCCGCCCCATGAACTTGAGCGTCCTGGAGCAGAAGACGCAGATCACGCGCCCTTCGTTGCGGGAACGTGTGGCCCGAGCCGCCTTCCGTGAGACGGACCACCGAACGCGACACTTCGGCGAAAGGCGAAGCTCGCAGTCGACGGTCGTCTTATGCGATCCGCGCTCGTAATACGCGCGGCTCTCCGCGCGTTGGCAGGCCTTGCACATGGCGCGCAGGCCGCTTCGGGTCCCTTGCGTGCGCGAGAAGAACTCGGATGTGGCGGAAAAGCTGCGGCGACATTTCGTGCAAATCTTGGAAGGAGCGCCGAGTCTCTCGTCCACCCGACGGTTCGTCGCTTCGATCGTCACGATCTCACCCAACGCTTCGACGGACGCCAACCACGTCGTTCCTCGGTCCGGAGTTCGTTGCCTCCTCCTGTCGCCTGCGCTACAAGACCTCGTCGACCGGCGTGTGCGTCAGCCCGAACGCCTCGGCCACGCCCGGATAGGTGACGTGTCCCTCGACCACGTTCAGTCCCAGCCGCAGGCCCGCGTCGCGCCGGCAGGCGGCTCGCCAGCCCTCGCGCGCCAGGCGGCGGGCGTAGGGGAAGGTCGCGTTGGTCAGGGCGATCGTGCTCGTGCGCGGGACCGCGCCCGGCATGTTCGCGACGCAGTAGTGGATGACCCCGTCCACGACGTAGGTGGGGTCCTCATGCGTCGTGGGCCGGGTGGTCTCGATGCAGCCGCCCTGATCGACGGCCACGTCCACGATCACCGATCCCTCCTGCATGCTGGCCAGATCCGCTCGCTTGACCAGATGCGGTGCCTTGGCACCCGGAAGGAGCACCGCTCCAACCACCAGATCGGCCAGGCGGATGCCCTCACGAATCGTGGCCGGGTCGGAGAGGAGCGTCGAGACGTTGGCGGGCATCACGTCGTCCAGGTAGCGCAGCCGGTCCAGGTTCACGTCCAGGATCGTCACGTGGGCGCCCATGCCCGCGGCCATCTTGGCGGAGTTGATGCCCACCACTCCGCCGCCCAGGATGAGCACCTCCGCGCGGGGCGTGCCCGGCACGCCGCCCAGCAGGATCCCGCGACCGCCGAAGTATTTCTCCAGGTACTTGGCGCCCTCCTGGATGGCCATGCGCCCGGCCACCTCGCTCATGGGCACGAGCAGGGGCAGCTGACCGTCGGCCTCCACCGTCTCGTAGGCCAGCGCGACGGCCCCCGAGTCCACCACCGCGCGGGTCAGCTCGGCCGAGGCCGCGAAGTGAAAATAGGTGAAGATCGTCTGACCGGAGCGCATGCGCGGCCATTCGGGCTCGATCGGCTCCTTCACCTTGAGAATCAGATCGGCCGCCTCCCAGACCTCCGCGGCCGAGTCCACGATCCGCGCTCCGGCCTGCGCGTAGTCCTCGTCCGGGAAGCCGCTCCCCCGCCCCGCCGCCTTCTCCATCCAGACCTCGTGGCCGTCCTGCACCAGGAGCTCCGCGCCCGCCGGGCGCAGCGACACCCGGTTCTCGTTGGCCTTGATCTCGCGCGGTACGCCGATCCTCACGGCTCATTCGCCTCCTGCCCAGGGGTCACCGTGCCAATGCGAACGCCGGCTTGCGCCGGCGCTGTGCATGGGTTCTCGAGCGGGGGGTGGTCCCGCCCTCTCGCGGCCCGCGTCAGTCCGCGCGCCGCGAACGCGGCCGCGGCGGTCTTCGCCTCCCGCGCCCGTCGCTGTCGCCGCTCCCGCCCCGCCCGCCCTCGTCCCGCGAGCGCTCGCCGTTGACCCGCTCCTGCCAGTTCTCGTCGTCCGCGGCGCGCAGGGAGAGCTTCACACGATTCTGCTTGTCGATCCCGATCAGGCGCACGCGCACTCGGTCGCCTACGTTGAGCACGTCCTCGACCTTCTCGACGCGTCCCTGCGCCAGCTCGGAGATGTGCACCAGCCCGTCCTTTCCGGGCATGAACTCGACGAAAGCGCCGAAGGCCAGCACGCTCTTCACGAGGCCGTCGTACACGCGCCCGATCTCGGGCTCGGCCACGATCTCGCGGATCCGGTCCAGGGCGCGCTGCCCCGCGCGCGGATCCACCGAGGCGATGTTCACCACGCCGTCGTCGTTCACGTCGATCTTGGCGCCGGTTTCCTCCACGATCCCGCGGATCACCTTGCCTCCCGGTCCGATCACTTCGCGGATCTTGTCCTTCGCGATGGTGATGGTCAGGATGCGCGGCGCGTACTGCGAGATCTCCGCGCGCGGCTTGGCGATCGCGGCCTGCATGGCGGCCAGGACGTGCTGGCGGCCCGCACGGGCCTGCTCCAGCGCGCGCTCCAGCACCTCGAACGAGATCCCGCCGATCTTGATGTCCATCTGCACGGCGGTCACGCCGTCACGCGTCCCGGCGACCTTGAAGTCCATGTCGCCGAGGTGGTCCTCCAGTCCCATGATGTCCGAGAGCACGGCCACCCGCTCCCCGTCCTTGACGAGCCCCATCGCCACTCCGGCGCAGTGCCGCGCCAGAGGGACGCCGGCCTCCATGAGCGCCAGCGAGCTGCTGCAGACGGTGGCCATGCTGGAGGAGCCGTTGGACTCGAGGATGTCGGAGACGATGCGGATCGTGTAGGGGAAGGCTTCCTGCGACGGGATCAGCGGCTTGAGACTCCGCTCGGCCAGGGCGCCGTGACCGATCTCGCGCCTTCCGGGGCCGCCGATCCGGCCCACCTCACCGACGCTGAAGGGCGGAAAGTTGTAGTGCAGCATGAAGGTCTTGTGATAGACCTGCTCCAGGTCGTCGATCATCTGCGTGTCGTCGGACGTGCCCAGCGTCACGACACCCAGGCTCTGCGTCTGGCCGCGGGTGAACAGCGCGGATCCGTGCGTGCGGGGAAGCACCCCGATCTCGCAGGTGATGGGCCGGATCTCCGTGACACCGCGGCCGTCGGCGCGCACGCCCTCGTCGAGGATGCGGCGGCGCATCTCGCGGTTCTCGATCTCCTCCACCAGGGCATTCACGGTGCGGGCCTCGAGAGCCCCCGTTGCGCCGGCCTGCTCGGGACCCGCCGCGGCGGCCTCGGCCTGGAGGCGCTCGAGCACTTCGGCGCGCAGCGCGCGTATCGCTTCCTGGCGCTGCTCCTTGTCCGCGACGCGCAGCGCGGCGCGAACCCCCTCGGCAGCCAGCGCCTCGACGCGCCGTTCCAGCTCAGGCTCGGGGCGGCGCGCCACGAACTCCCGCTTCGGTTTGCCGATCGCCGCGCGGACGGTCTCCTGGAACTCGCTCAAACGCGCGATCTCGCGCTGCCCGATGCGCAGCGCCTCGAGCAGCTCGTCCTCCGCTACCTCCCTCGCCCCGCCCTCGACCATCACGATCGAGTCCTTCGTGCCGGCCACCACGAGCTCCAGGTCACCCTTCTCGATCTGCTCCATCGTGGGGTTCACGATGAACTCCCCGTCCACACGTCCGACCCGCACACCGCTCACCGGTCCCTGCCACGGGATATCCGACACGGAAAGCGCCAGGGACGCCCCCAGCAGGCCCAGCACGTCGGCGTCGTTCTCCTGGTCGTAGGAGATGACGCTGACCACGACCTGCACCTCGTGCATGTAGCCCTCGGGGAACAGCGGCCGGATGGGCCGGTCCACCTGGCGCGCGGCCAGGATCTCCCCTTCGCTGGGCCGTCCCTCGCGCTTGAAGAAGCCGCCCGGGATCTTGCCGGCCGCGTAGGACTTCTCGCGATACTCGACGAAGAGCGGGAAGTAGCCGCGCTCGTAGTTGGCCTCCTTGGAGGCCACGACCGTGGCCAGGATCGCCGTGCCGCCGTACTGGACCAGCACGGCGCCGTCGGCCAGGCGCGCCATGCGACCGATCTCGATCGAGAGGGTGCGCCCGCCGACCTCGAGGTCGCGCCGGAGCACGCTAGGAACGTCGCGAACCGTCATCGCTTCCTTTCGTGTGTCGCCGCCGCCCCTCTGCGAGCGCCGGCGCTCGCGCCGGCCGCGGTCGCAGGGGCGGGCGGAGGGTTACTTGCGCAGGTTCAGCGTGTCGATCAGCCTGCGGTATTCGTCCAGATCGATGCGCTTGAGGTAATCGAGCAGGCGCCGGCGGGTGCCCACCATCTTGAGCAGGCCCCGACGGGAATGGTGATCCTTCCCGTGAAGTTGGAAATGCTCGGAGAGCGAATTGATGCGCTCGGTGAGGAGCGCGATCTGCACCTGCGGAGAGCCGGTGTCCGAGTCGTGGACGCGGTTGCTGGCCACGACTTGCTGCTTCATCTCTTTCGTGAGTACCACGCGTCCTCCGTGAAATGAATCCCGGATAAACTTAGTGAAGTTATTGACTTTCCCGCATTTGTAAAGCCGTCGCCCCCCGGGCGATCTCGGCCGCCCGCCGCAGGTCCTCGCTCATGGCCCGGCTCAGGGAAGCCCCATCCTCGAACCGGACGACCTCGCGCAAGCGCTCGAGGAACAGCAGCTCGACCCACTCTCCGTAGAGCTCTCCCGTGAAGCCCAGCAGGTGCGCCTCGAGCGTGGGAGTCGGGTCGCTGAACGTGGGCCGCGGGCCCCAGTGCGCCGCCGCCGCGTAGCCGCGCCCGCCGACCTCGGCGCGGCAGGCGTAGATCGCCTCGGGCGGCATCTGCTTGCGGGCGGGCACGGCGAGATTGACCGTCGGAACGCCCAGCCCGGCTCCCCGACCGGCGCCGCGCTCGACTCGCGCGAACACGCCGTAGGGCCGGCCCAGGAGTCGCGCGGCGAGACCCAGGTCGCCCTCGGCCACCGCGCGGCGGGTTCGCGTGGAGCTCACGGGCGCCCCGTCCACCTCCACGCGTGGAACGACCTCCAGGGCCAGGCCGAGCTCGGCGGTGAGGGCGCGCAGCTCGGCCATGCCTCCCGTGCGCCCCCGCCCGAAGCGGTGATCCTCCCCGACCACCAGCTCGCGACACCCCAGCTCGCGCACCAGGACGTCGCGGACGAAGCCTCCGGCCTCGATCCGCGCGAACTCGGGGGTGAAGGCCAGGACGTGGAGCCGGTCCACGCCCAGCGCGGCGAGCCGCGCGGCCTTCTCCATGGGGTCGCTCAGCAGCGCCGGCGCCGAGCCCGGCCGCAGCACGTCGAGCGGGTGGGGCTCGAACGTGACCAGCATGGCGGGCAGAGCCGCCGCCCGGGCGCGGCGGACGAGGGCCCGCACGATCGCCTGGTGCCCCACGTGAAGCCCGTCGAAGCTGCCGACCGTGAGGACGGCTCCCGCCGGCCGCGCGTTCGACGTCACGGCAGAGCCCGCTCGGGGTGCAGGATCTTGACCGGGCGCAAGCCGAGCTCGTCGAGCTCCCCAACACCGAGGAAGCCGGCCGGGCCCGCGAGGGCGACAAGCCCCCGAGACTCGCCGGCTACGGGGAGGCCGGAGGCCGGCACTCGCCGTCCCCGCGCCAGGTCACCCGCCGCGGCTGCGTCCAGGCCCAGCCAGGGCAGGTGCGAGACCGCAGCTTCGGCCGCCAGGAGATGCGCGGAGAGCTCGGCGCCGGTGGCGACCGCGACCGCGCGCTCCACATCGAAGGGACCGATCGTCTCACGCCGCAGCGCGGTCAGGTAGGCGGCGGAGCCCAGGGCTTCGCCCAGGTCGCGCGCGAGGCTTCGCACGTAGAAGCCGGGTCCCGTGACCACGCGCAGATGCAGCCGCGGGTAGGCGTACTCCAGAACCTCGAGCCGCTCCAACCGCACGCGCCGCGGCTCGAGCGTGAAGGCGACACCCCCCCGCGCCATCCGGTAGGCGCGCTCGCCGCCGACGTGCACCGCCGAGAACTCGGGCGGCACCTGGTCCCGCTCGCCCAGGAACCCCGCCAGCGCCCGCCGCACGTCGGCTTCGGAAGGAGGCGTCGCGAGAGGGCTCGGCTCGCTGATCTCGCCGTCCCGGTCGCCCGTCGTGCTGGAGGCCCCGAGTCGCAGCGTCGCCACGTAGGTCTTGTCCAGACCCGCCAGGTACTCGGCCAGACGGGTGGCGCGGCCCACGAGGATCAGCAGGAGTCCCGTGGCGAAGGGGTCCAGCGTTCCCGCGTGGCCCGCGCGGCGCGCGCCGAGCGCCCGCCGTACGCCGGCGACCACGTCGTGCGAAGTGGGCCCGGCAGGCTTGTCGACGAGGAGCAGCCCCTCGGTCGGCGTAGCGCTCATTCCTCGTCGGCTCCGGCCGCCGGCAGGGGCGACGGCTCGCCGCGCTCCTGGATGCGCTCGAGGATGGCGTCGATGCGGGCCGCGCGCTCGAGCGTGCGGTCCAGCTCGAAGGTCAGCTCCGGCACGGTCTTCAGGTCCAGCAGCTCCCACAGCCGGTTTCGAATGAAGGGAGCCGCGCTGCGGAGCCCCGAGAGGGACGCCCCCTTCTCGTCTTCGCCCCCCATGACGCTGACGAACACGCGTCCCGTCGCGAGGTCGGGCGCTACCTGCGCGCCCGTGAACGTCACGAATCCGATACGCGGGTCGTGCACCTCTTCGCGCACGAGTCGCGTCACCTCGCGCAGGATCAGCGCGGCCACCCGGTCGGTCCGGCGATAGCGGGAGGGGCACATGAGGGGGCCGGCCGTGCCGGCGCCTAGACGAAGGTCAGGACCTGGTCGATGACGCGGAGCTGGCCGTTCCGCTCCACCGCGCGATCCACGCTCTGGAGCGTCGCCTCGACCACCTTGCGCGACGAGCCCACCGTGACGACGGCGATCTCCGCGCGTTGCCAGAGGTCCTGGTGGCCGACCTCGGCGACGGAGACGTTGAGCTGGTTGGGGAGACGATCCAGCAGGCTCTTCAGGACGAAGCGCTTCTCCTTCAGCGACTGCGCGCCGAAGATCTCGAGCTCGAGGACCAGCATGCCGACGGTCATGTGATCGTAAGCGAGATCTTCGCTACGGACGCGGCCGCACGTCGGGCGAAGCCCTCCGTGCGGCAGGTTACGCGGGCCCGCCCGGATTGAGGGGAGCCTTCGCGCCGACGGGCGCGGCCGTGCTTCGGGCAGAGCCCTCAGCCCGGCAAGTTACGCGGTCACGCCCGACTGGAGGGGAGCCTTCGCGATCCGCGTGCGGGGTCAAGCGCTATCGAGAAAGCTCCCCTCAACCCGGGCGGAATCGCGTTCAACCGCCGCGTCGAGGGGTCTCCCCGAGACGCGGCCACGCCACCCTCGAAGCCCCTGCCTACGCTAGCGTCCGCTCGTGCTGCTCGACGGTGAAGGCCTCGAGGACGTCCCCAACCTTCACGTCGTTGAAGTTCTCGATCCCGATCCCGCACTCGAAGCCGGACTTCACCTCGCGCACGTCGTCCTTGAAGCGCTTGAGCGAGGCGATGCGCCCGGTGTAGATCTCCACTCCGTCACGAATCACGCGAACGCTGGCCGTGCGGGGGATCGCGCCGTCGGTGACGAAGCAACCGGCCACCTGACCGACGCGCGGGATCTTGAAGACGTTGCGCACCTCGGCCGTTCCCTGCACGACCTCGCGCTCCTCGGGGGCCAGCAGGCCCTCCATCGCCTTCCGCACCTCTTCCACCGCCTCGTAGATCACGCGATAGAGACGGATGTCCACGCCCTCGCGCGTGGCCGCCTCGCGGGCGCGCGCGTCGGGCCGCACGTGGAAGCCGACCACGATGGCGTCCGAGGCGGTGGCCAGCATCACGTCGCTCTCGCTGATCGCGCCCACCCCGCGGTGGATCACGGCGACCCGCACCTCCTCGGTCGAGAGCTCCTCCAGGGCGTCGGCGAGGGCCTCGACCGAGCCGTCCACATCGCCCTTCAGGATCAAGCGCAGCTCGGATTGGCCGGCCTCGATCTTCGAGTAGAACTCGTCGAGGGTGATCTTGCGCGTGCGGCGGAACTCCTGCTCGCGCTGGAGGCGCTGACGGACCTGGCTGATGTCCTTGGCCTCCCGCTCCTCGGCCAGCACCGCGAAGGTGTCTCCGGCCTGCGGCACGCCGCTGAAGCCCAGGATCCGGGCGGGCGTGGCGGGACCGGCCTCGAAGAGGTTGCGGCCCACGACGTCGTGCATGGCGCGCACCTTCCCCGAATGGACCCCGCAGATGAAGGCGTCGCCCACGCGCAACGTGCCACGCGTGACGAGGATCGTCGCCACGGGACCCATGCCGCGGTCCAGCTCGGCCTCGATCACGACACCCTGCGCCGGCCGATCGGGGTTGGCCTGCAGCTCGAGGACCTCGGCCTGAAGCAGAACCTTCTCGATCAAGTCGTCGATTCCCTGCCCGGTCCGGGCCGAGATCTCGGCGGAGAGCACCTCGCCGCCGAAGTCCTCCACGACGACGCCCTGCTGGGCCAGGTCCTGTTTGACCTTGAGCGGCTGCGCCGTCGGCAGGTCGATCTTGTTGATCGCCACGACGATCGGCACCCCGGCCGCCTTGGCGTGGTCGATGGCTTCCACGGTCTGGGGCATGACCTGGTCGTCGGCAGCCACGACCAGGATCACGATGTCGGTGACCTGCGCGCCGCGCGCGCGCATGGCGGTGAAGGCCTCATGGCCTGGCGTGTCCAAGAACGTGATCCGTCCCCGCGGCGTCTCGACCGAGTACGCGCCGATGTGCTGGGTGATCCCGCCGGACTCGCCGGCGATCACGTTCGTCTTGCGCACGTAGTCCAGCAGCGAGGTCTTGCCGTGGTCCACGTGACCCATGACGGTCACGATGGGCGGGCGCCCTTTGAGGGTACCGGACTCCTCCTCCTTCTCCTCGAAGAGCGCCGCTCCGTACTCCTCCTCGCGCCGCGCGACGAAGCCGAACTCCTCGCAGATCAGGCTGATCGTATCGAAGTCCAGGCGCTGGTTCACGGTCACCATGAGCCCCAGCTCCATGCAGGTCTGGATGATCCGAGTGGGAGGCACGTGGAGCAGGTCTGCCAGCTCGGCCACCGAGACGAACTCGTTGACCTTGATGATCTTCGACGGATCGACGTCCTCGGCCGTTGGCACGGCCTCTTCCCGCTCGCGCCGCCGGCGCCGCTTGGGCGTGCGGGATTCCATCTTGATGAGTGTCTTGCGGATGTTCTCCTCGACCACGCGGGGGTCGACGCGACGGCGGCGGCGTCTGCGCGTGCGGCGGCGGCCTTCGCCTTCCAGCGCCGTGCCCGTCGGCGCGGCCGGCGCGGAGCCGTTGCCGGCGGGGGCGGCAGCCGCGACGGGACGCGCGGGTCCGGCGGCGGCGTGCTCGGCCTGAGCCGGCCGGACGGACGGCTTGAGAGCCGGCTTCCCCGCGGGGACGACCGGCGCGCTGGTCGTCGGAGCCGGGCCGTCGGCCTGCGGGGCGACGGCCGGCGGCGTCTCGACGCGGGCCTGGGCGGCCCGCTGGCGTTTCGCCGCCTCGAACTTCTTCCGCCGATCCTCCTCCTCGTGCTTCACCGCCTCCTTCTCTTCGGCGAACTTGGCCGCCACGAGACGCACGACGTCGTCCTCGATGCTCGACATGTGATTCTTGACCGGAATCCCCACGCCGCGGATCAAGTTGACCATCGCCTCGCTGGAGACGTGGAACTTCTTGGCGACCTCGTAGATGCGATGCTTGGCCACTGCCGACCTTTCCTCAGTTCGTGTCCGACGGGGGCGGAGCCGCGACCTCGGCCGTGGAGCAGGCCGCCATGCCACGGGCCAGCGCGCGGTCGGTGATCCCCACCGCTCCCGTGGCGCCGCGATCCAGCAGACTGCCCAGCTCCACCTGGCTCCAGGCCACCACCAGCCCCACCCCGCGCAGGGCGCTGGTCCGCGCCAGCGTCTCGAGGCGGCGCGGCGCCAGGTCCCGGGCGGCCAAAACGAACCGGACCTGCCCGCTCTCGAGCCCCTGACGGGTGAGCGAGAACCCTGGCGTGACCCGACCCGCTTTGACGGCGAAACCCAGGAGGGACTGGAGGCGCCGCCGGAGGTCCGCGGGCGGGGGATGCGATTCTCTACTCGTCCTCGCCCTCCGCGGCGGCGGCCTCATCATAGTCGTCCTCGACTTCCACTGTCAATTCTTCGATGAGGCCCAGCAACACGTTAGCCGCTTCTGGCGTCATTCCGGGGAGCGCCCGCAGCTCGGCTTCTTCCAGGTCCATGATGTCGTCGAACGTGCGGTAGCCGGCCTCGGCCAGCTGTGCGGCGAGTGCGGGCTCCATGCCCGGGACCTCGGAGAGCTGGAAGTTCTCGCCCGAGAACCGGCTCGCGAGCTCGGCGGCGGCGCCTTGCGGGGCGGCCGCCGCCTCCGCTCCGGCCTCGCCCCCGGCGACCGCGGCCTCCTGGCCGGGCTCCTCCGGCGGCGCCACGGGCTTGAAGATGTCCTTCTTGCCCCCGAACAGGAGCTCCTTCTCGCGGGCGATGTACTCCTCCTTGCTGATCAGGTCCAGCCGGTGACCGGTGAGCTTGGAAGCCAGCCGCACGTTCTGCCCCGAGCGCCCGATCGCGAGCGAAAGCTGATCGGGGGCCACCACGACCGTGGCCGCCTTCTCGCCCACCGTCTCCTCGTCCTGGATGATGATGCGGTAGACCTCGGCGGGGCTGAGGGAGCGCTCGATGAAGGTCTTGGGCTCGTCGGTCCACTGCACGATGTCGATGCGCTCGCCCGCCAGCTCGCTCACGACGGCCTGGACGCGGGAGCCCTTGAGCCCCACGCAGGCGCCCACCGGGTCCACGTGATCGTCGCGCGAGTAGACGGCGATCTTCGAGCGGCTGCCCGGCTCGCGGGCCAGGGCCCGGATCTCCACGATGCCCTGCATGATCTCGGGCACCTCGAGCTGGAAGAGAGCTTTCAGGAAGGCCGGGCTCGTGCGCGACAGGATCAGCTGCGGGCCCTTAGTCGTCTCGCGGATGTCGATCAGCACGGCGCGCACCGTGTCGCCCTGCCGCCAGTGCTCGCGCCGAACCTGTTCGCGCGCGGGCAGGATCGCCTCCGTCTGGCGGTTCAGGAACACCAGCGCGTTGCCGTGCTCCACCTGCTGCACGGTGCCCGACAGGAGCTCGCCGATGCGGTTCCCGTACTCGGCCCGCACCTTGTTCCGCTCTTCCTCGCGCACGCGCTGCACGATCATCTGCTTGACGGCCTGCACGGCGTTGCGACCGAAGTCGGCGATCGGGACCTCCCACTCGGGCGAGGACACCGTGTCGCCGACGTTCACTTCCTCGACGCCTTCCAGGTCCAGCCCGCGCGCCTCCTCGACCGAGATCTGCCCCTCGGGGTTCTCGACCTGCTCCACGACCTCCTTGACCAGGAAGATGCGGATCGCCCCCGTGGACGGATCGACGCTGATGTCGGCGTTGGCCTCGGGACCGAACTTGCGCTTGACGCCCGCCACGAGGCCCGCTTTCACCATCTCGAGCAGCTCCTCGCGGTTGATCGCGCGCTCGCGCGTGAGCTGGCCGAAAGCATCCAGGAGGTTGACCGCCGGGCCGGCCGCCGCGGCGGTGTCTCGCCCGCGGCGCTTCGTCGCTTTGTCCGCGTTCACGTAATCCTCTCCGCTACCATGGCGTGTGCGCTTTGGCGGACGCGATGTCGTCCGCCGGAACGCGCACGGTCTCGCGCCCTCGCTCGGGACGGAGCGCGATCCAGAACCCGCCCCCACCCTGCTCTCCACCGACCTCTTCGAGGACGCCCACCAGCCGCCGCGGCGCCTCGCCTCCCCGCCGCGTGTGAACCTCGACGGGCCGGCCCACGAGTCGCGCGAAGTCGCGGCGGGTGCGCAGCCGGCGGTCGAGGCCCGGGCTCGAGACCTCGAGCACGTAGCGCTCGCCGACGAGCCCGCTCGCGTCCAGCCGCGCTTCGATCGCGCGGGACAGCCGCGCGCAGGCGTCGGCCGTGGTGCCTCCGGGGATGTCCACGTAGGCGCGCAGCACGGGGCGGCGCTCGGAGCCCGCGGATTGGAGCTCCACGAGCTCGGCGCCCTGCTCGGCCACGACCGTCCCGATCAGCGCGACGATCTCGACGGTTCGCATGGGAGGCGCGGGGCGGCGCCCGCCGGCGCGGGAAACAGTCCGGCGAGCCCCTTGAAAACAGAAAACGTGGGGCCGGCGAGCACCCCACGTGTCGCAATACTACCCGATCCCGCGTCGGATTGCAAGCTCAGGGGTCCGGAGCCGCGCTCCGAGGAAGGCCAGCATGACGTGTCGCACGTGGGGCTCGCCGCCCGCCCTGAAGGAATGAAACGCACCATCGCAGGCCGTGCAGCGCCCGGAGACGCTGACGCGGGCGGGATCCAATCCCGCCACCAGGGCTCGCGCGGCCAGCGCCGCCCGCAGGTCCAGCATCCAGCGATCGTCGCGTCCGAGCGTGAGGGCGCCCTCGGCCAGCCCCGCTTCGGGACCGCCTCGCGCCCGGTAGAGGGCAGCGACCACCTCCGGCCCCACCTCGTAGCAGCAACCCCCGATGGCAGGACCCAGGTGGACGCGCAGCTCGCCCACGGGCGCCGCGGCGGCCGCGAGGCCGGCCTCGAGCACCCCCGCCGCCGTGCCGCGCCAGCCCGCGTGCAGCAGCCCGTAGCCGCCGCTCCAGGCCAGGTATACGGGCACGCAATCGGCGGCGGTCACGGTGAGAAGCCTCCCCGGGCCAGCACCCCGCACCCGGTCTCTCTCCGCCACGAGCCCGTCCGCCTCCCCCAGCGTGACGCCGTCGGGACCGGGTGCCATACCCGGCCCCTCACGCAGAACGCGCGCCCCGTGGAGCTGGTGCACGCGCCTCCAGCCGCCGAAGGCGGCGGCGAAGAGCTCGAGCCCGGCATAGGAAGAAGCCACGGCCGGGTCCGCGGCCCGGCGCGAGAAACGAAAGTCGTTCTCTCGGGTGGTGAGTCCCGCCTCGAGGCCTTCTCCCAGGCCCTCGACCCGGAGCGCCGGGAGAGTCCCGGCGACGCCGGTTCGCTCCCGGACGGGCGTGTCGGCGCTCACGCGTACCGGCTCCACAGGGCTCGCACCTCGGCGGTCGCCGCTCGAGGGCCGGCCGCGAGACACGGGTCAGGCCGGGATGGCGTGCAGGTCCTCGATCAGCAGGAAGGCGCGCCAGCGGGGGTCGGGGATCGAGCCCACGAGGGCGACGGCACCCACGCCGCGCGGGACCGACGGCGCGCGCAGGAGGCGCATCCCCGCCTGGTGCGGCGTGCGGTTCCCCTTGGCGCGGTTGCAGGCGGCGCAGGCGCAGACGAGGTTGCGCCACGACTCCATCCCGCCCTGCGAGCGCGGGATCACGTGATCCGTCGTCATCTTGCCCTGGCCCGAGCCGCAGTACTGGCAACGGTGACCGTCGCGCTTGAGGATGTTCTTCTTGGTCAGAGCCACCGCGCGGCGGTGCGGGCGCACCGCCCGCAGCATGCGGATGACGCTCGGCACGGCCCAGATCTGCAATGCCGAGCGGATGTGGTCCCCCGACGGCTCGACCATCTCCGCCCTGCCGAGCACGAGCAAGCAGAGAGCCCGCCGCGCCTGGCAGACGGTGAGCGGCTCGTAGTGACCGTTGAGGATGAGGACCGAGCGGGTGAGCGGACTCACGGGGGTTAGGAGTCGACGGGTGCGCTGATGGACCGCTGAAAATGAAGGACGCGCCGGTACTTTGGCAAGACGACGTCGCGGGTCCACTCGGCCGTGATCTCGATGCGGCCGCGGGCGCGCGTGACCTGCAGCGCGCGCGTGTCGAGCGGCACCTGCAGCTCGTGGGCCGCGCGCAGGAGCGCGGCCCGGATCTCCTGGTCGGAGTTCACCTCGGCGGCCTCGGCCTGGGCCTTCATCGCGTCCTCGAAGCGCCAGGCCTGCACGTGAGGGGCCGCGAATTGGAAGCCCACGTAGAGCACCGCTCCCAGCAGGATCAGCCGCAGCAGGCAGCCCACGGGTCCCGCGCCCCGTTGCCGGAGCCGGTCAGAAGTTCTCGGCCGCATGGCTCAGGATCTCCTCGGCCAGCTTCACCACGGCGCGCTCCACACCCTGCTCCCGTCCCTCGCTGTCGGTGAACTCGCCGAACTCGCTCAGGTTGGGGTTCGACCACATGACCTTGTTCTCGACGCGATCCACGAGCTGGACGTCGAGCGTGATGACGACCTGCCGCGTGAAGACCGTCACCTCGCTGCCGCTCTCGAAGTTCACCGCGCGCTCGCTGAAGCCGGTGATCGTTCCCTTGAGCTCCGCGTCCGCCGTGTCCTCGGTGCCCGGCCGCAGCCTCGAACGGCTCAGGAACTCGTTCGTGAGCTGGTCGGTGAGGTTCTGAGTCAGCTGGAACTCGCTGGTCTCGTTGTTGAAGGTCGGAATGTAGATCGTCTTCAGGTGCTCGGGCAGCTGCGAGCGGAAGCTGTAGCCGCAGGCGGAGGCCGCGAGGGCCAGCGTCCCCAGCGTGAGGGTCAGGTGGTGTCGGCTACGATTCACAGAAACTCCATCCTCGCTTGCGACAATGGATGCGCCGCGCCTGCCGGTTTCCCTGCCGCGTGGGATCCTTGCCTGCAACCACGCCAGCGCCGCGCCTACCGGTTTCCCTGCCGCGTGGGATACGCGCCAGCAGAGCAGACGTGGTAGGCCTCGTCCGGCAGGTCCGTCCCGAAGCTCTCGCTGCGCACGTCGGCCCGGATGCTGCGCCGCTCGGCACGGTCCTCGAGCTCCACCCGGAACGGCCGCCGCTTCCCCCCGACCGTGCGGTAGTCCGAGAAGCGCACGCGGTAGGCGCTTTTCCCCCCGCGCTCCTGGCGGTACTCGAGCAGGCTGGAGTCGGCCGCCGCGTAGGCGAAACGGTGCGCGCGGTCGGGCTCGAGGAGCGCCACGACCCACCGGTCACCGGTCGCGTAGGCCAGGGTGTCGGCCGGACCGCGGACCAGCGCCGACACGTCGTAGGCGCCGAGCAGCGCCCCCAGGAGCTCCTGCCCCGTGAACGTTCGGCCGTCGGCGAGCCGGCCGAAGGCCGGATCCCCCACGGGTCCGGACACGCAGGCGTCCTCCTGCGGCAGGCGCACCGTCATGCTGTCTCCTTCCTGCGCAAGCGCGAGCACCTCCGTGGAGTGCGGGCCGAATACGTCGAGGCGCAACCGCAGCGGGTCGTTCCGGTACACGATGGCACCCTGGCCGTGCAGCACGCGCGCGCGGTCCGCGAGTCGAATATCGAAAATGCGCTTTCCCCGCTCAAGCCGAGACCAGGCGTCGTCGAGCAGGGACGCGGCGGTCTCCGGCGGAAGGCCCGCGGCGGCGCGTCCCGCCTCCTCACGGATCGTGGCGGCACAGCCCGCGATCCCCAGCGCCGAGGCGAAGGTGAGCGCGAGCAAGAGCCGCGACATGCGTGGTCTACCCCCGCGACGGCGGGGGGGTTCGCCGCCGGCCAGCGGCCTCACTCCCACTCGATCGTCGACGGCGGTTTCGAGCTCACGTCGTAGGTGACGCGGTTCACGCCCCGCACCTCGTTGATGATGCGGTTCGAGATCCGGGCCAGCGCGTCGTGAGGAAAGGGGAACCAGTCGGCTGTCATGCCGTCGGTGGAGGTCACCGCGCGCAGCGCGACCACGTTCTCGTAGGTGCGATGGTCGCCCATGACGCCCACGGAGCGCACCGGCAGCAGCACGGCGAAGGCCTGCCAGATGGCGTCGTAGAGACCCGCGCCCCGAATCTCCTGCAGGTAGATCGCGTCCGCGCGCCGGAGCAGGTCGAGCCGTTCCGCCGTGACCTCGCCGAGTACCCGGATGGCGAGGCCGGGGCCCGGGAACGGGTGCCTGCCGACGAGCTCCTCGGGAAGCCCCAGCTCGCGGCCCAGCTGGCGGACCTCGTCCTTGAAGAGGTCGCGCAGCGGCTCGACGACCTTGAGTCGCATCCGCTCGGGCAGGCCCCCCACGTTGTGGTGCGTCTTGATCGTGACCGCCGGGCCGGTGCCGACCGCCGACTCCACCACGTCGGGATAGAGGGTCCCCTGCACGAGAGACTCGACACCCGTGCCGAGCTTCGCGGCCTCGGCCTCGAACACCTCGATGAAGGCGTAGCCCACGCGCCGGCGCTTCTCCTCGGGGTCCTCGACGCCCGCGAGCGCCGCCAGGAAGCGCGGCGCGGCGTTCACGGCGACCACGTTCAACCGCATGTGGTTGGCGAACGTGTTCACCACCTGCTCGGCCTCGTGCAGGCGCAGAAGCCCGGTATCCACGAAGATGCACGTGAGCCGCTCCCCGATCGCGCGCTGAACGAGGGCGGCCGCCACCGCCGAGTCCACCCCACCCGAGAGCGCGCAGACCGCGCGCGCCCCGCCCACCGTGGCGCGGATCGCGGCCACCGCCTCGTCGGCGAAGGAGGCCATCGTCCAGCTGGGTGTGAAGCCGCAGACGCCGAACAGGAAGTTCTCGAGGATCGCGGCCCCGCGCTCGGTGTGATGCACCTCGGGGTGGAACAGAAGCCCGTAGAGGCGGCGCCGGGGGTCGACCACCGCCGCCGGCGCGCTCGAGTCCGAGACGGCCAGGACCTCGAAGCCGCGCGGGAGCGCGTCGATCTCGTCGCCGTGGCTCATCCAGGTCGCCAGCGTCTCGCCCGGCTCGAAGCCGGCCAGGACATTGTCGGGCGTGAGCACACGCACCGGCATGCGGCCGTACTCGCGCTTGGCGGCGGGCCGCGTGCGGCCACCCAGGTCGTGGGCCAGAAGCTGCATGCCGTAGCAGATCCCGAGCACGGGACTCCCGGCGGCCAGCACCTCCGGCGCCAGAGTCGGTGCGCCGGGGTCGTCCACACTGGCGGGACCCCCGGACAGGATGACGCCCCTGGGACGAAGGGTGGCGATCGCCTCGGCCGCGCGGGTCCACGGATGGATCTCGCAATAGACGCGCTGCTCGCGCACTCGGCGCGCGATGAGCTGCGTGTACTGGGAGCCGAAGTCCAGGATCAGAAGGGCTTCCCGGTCGCTCACGTGGCAGGCTCCCTTCCCGGAGTCACAGGCGCGCGTGGATCCGCGGCGAGCTCGGCACGGATCGCGGCCGCCGGGTCGCCCGCCGCGGGCAGGTCCATTCCCCGGGCGAGGTCGCGAACGACGTAGCGGCCCGAGGTCCGCTCGGCCTCGCCCACGACGACCGCGAAGCGCGCCCCGGAGGCGGCAGCCCGGCCGAGCTGCTTGCCGACCGGCTGCCGGCGCAGGGCGGTCTCCACCGCGAGGCCCGTTCGGCGGCAGCGCGCGGCCAGGGCCAGCGCATCGGGCAAGTCGGCCTCCCTCGCCGGGATCACGACCAGGTCCAGCCGTCGGCCGAGCTCCGGCAGGCGTCCCAGCTCGGTCAGCAGCTCCTCGAGGACCGCGTCCCCCAGACCGAACCCGACCGCCGGCAGCGGCCCGCCCCCGAGGGCGCTCAGCAGATCGTCGTAGCGCCCGCCCCCGCAGATCGCGCGCAGGCCCCCGCGCGTCGCGTAGACCTCGAAGACGAGCCCCGTGTAGTAGGCGATTCCACGCACGATCGACAGATCGGTCGCCACGACTTCGCCGGCCCCTCCCGCCACCACCAGCTCGACGAGCCGCCGCAGCGGACGGGCCGCCCGCGCCACCGCCGAGTCCTCGGAGTAACCGGCCAGGACCTCGCCCGCCTCCCGGCTGAAGAGGCTCAGGAGCCTCGCGCCCTCATCCGCGGCGAACCCCGCGCGCTCGAGGGCGGCTTCGGCCTCCGAGCGCGAGCGGTGCAGCTTGTCGACAGCGGCCAGCGCGGCTCCGCGGCGCTCCGCTGCCACACCTTCCGCCTCCAGCAACGCGTCCACCAGCCGGCGGTCGTTCACGCGGATGCGGAAGTCGCCGTCCTGGAGGCCGACCGCGCGCAGCAGGTCGGCGGCGGCGCACACGAGCTCCGCGTCGGCGCTCTCGTCGGCGACCCCGAACAGGTCCAGGTTCAGCTGGAAGAACTCGCGCAGCCGGCCGCGCTGGGGTCGCTCGTAGCGAAACAGACGCGGGATCGAGTACCAGCGGATCGGCTTGGGGAGGCTGGCCGCCCGGCCCAGCAGCATGCGCGCCAGGCTGGGCGTCATCTCGGGTCGGAGCGCCAGCTCGCGGCCGCCCTGGTCGGTCAGACGGTAGAGCTGGCGGACGATCTCGTCGCCGGACTTGCGGGTGTAGAGCTCGAGCGGCTCGAGAACGGGCGCGTCGACCTCTTCGTACCCGTAGGCCTCCGCCACGCTGCGCCAGCGACTCTCGAGCCAGCGGCGGAAGCGCATCTGCGCGGGGAAGAAATCGCGCGTGCCCTTCAGGGTCTCCATGGAGGAGGCGCGAAGATCGCCCCCGAGCCGGCCGACGTCAACTCGAGCGCGCGTCGCGCCGAGGCGTCAGCCCGCGAGCGTGTCCACCCTCAACACCGCCATCTCCTCGCCCACCGATGTGAAGGAGCCGACCAGCGCCGCCACGCCCCCGGGCGCGGCGGCCTGCCAGCGGTCCAGCTCGGCGATCCCGGCCGGAACGCCGCCCACCCACGCGGCACCCTCCCGGACCGGCGCCGGCAGCGCCAGCCAGTCCTCCACCCGAAAGCGGCGGTTCTCGGGGGCCGAGGCGGCGCAGCCCACGAGCAGGGGCGGAATCAGCCCCTCCAGCCGGCGCAGGGCCGCCAAGGATCCGGGCAGGTCCTTGTCGCGCAGCATGGCCACGAACACACGCTTGGGAAGGCCGCGATAGGCGTCCTCGAAGGTGCGCGCGAAGCAGGCCAGCGCGTCGGGGTTGTGGGCGACGTCCAGGAGCAACGGTCCCACGGGACGCGCCACGCGCTGAAAGCGACCCGGCACCTCGACGGTGGAGAGCGCCTGCGCGAGCGCCGCGGGTGCCACGGCGGGCAGCAGCCAGCTCAGCGTCTCGAGCGCCAGGAGCGCGTTCTGCGCCTGGTGCTCCCCCACCATCGCCAGCCGCACGCGCAGCCCGCGCCACGTGAACTCCGTGCGCCCCGACTCGACGCGCACGCGGGAGGGATCGCCCACGAATGCAACCGTCGAGCCGGCCCGTTCCCCGCGCGTGCGGATCGCGCCCGCGGCCGCGGGGTCCTGGGTCGCCGAGAACCCGGGGGCGCCGGCGCGCAGGATGGCGGCCTTCTCGCCGGCGATCGCGCGCAGCGACTTGCCCAGGTAGTCGCGATGGTCGAACGCGATGCGGGTGAGCACGCAGACCGCCGGCACGGTGGCCGTGGTCGCGTCCAGGCGGCCGCCCATTCCCGTCTCGAGCACGGCGACCTCGCAGCCGCGGCGAGCGAAATGGAGCAGCGCGATGGCGGTGTTGGCCTCGAAGAAGGTCATGTTCCGGCGCCCGACTTCGGGCCGGATCTCGTTCCAGATCTCGGCCACGTCCGTCTCGCCGATGGGCTCGCCGTCCACGCGCACGCGCTCGCGAAAATCCACCAGGTGCGGCGACGTGAAGAGTCCCGTGGAGAGCCCGGTCGCGCGCAGACCCGCGGCGAGGTAGCTGGCGGTCGAGCCCTTGCCGTTCGTGCCGGCTACGTGGAGGATCCGGTAGCGGCTGTCGGGCGAGCCCAGATGGTCCAGCAGCGCGCGGATGTTCTCCAGACCGAGCTTCACTCCGCGACCCTGCAGGGCGAAGAGCTCGGCCGTGGCCTCCTGGTAGGAGGCCGGAACGGGTGACAGGACGGGGGCGGCTGGCGGGATGGGACGCTCTCCGGCGGGAGGGTGACTAGTCTTCGGGCAGCGCGGGCAGACGACTCAGCTGCCGCAGCGCCCGTGCCACGGTCGGGCGCAGCTCGGAGCGGTCGACCACGGCGTCCACGAGTCCGTGCTCCAGCAGGAACTCGGCCGTCTGGAAGCCCTGCGGCAGGTCCTGCCCGATCGTTTGCTTGATCACGCGCGGGCCGGCGAAGCCGATCCGCGCGCCGGGTTCGGCCAGGATCAGGTCCCCCAGCGAGGCGTAGCTCGCGGTGACCCCACCCGTGGTGGGATCGGTCAGGATGGACACGAAGGGAAGGCCACGCTCGTTCAGGAGCGCCAGCAGGGCGGCGGTCTTCGCCATTTGCATGAGCGAGAGCACGCCTTCCATCATGCGCGCCCCGCCCGAGGCCGAGACGATGACCACGGCGCGCTCGCCCTCCAGGCCGCGTTCCACCGTGCGTGCCACCTTCTCCCCCACGACCGATCCCATACTGCCGCCGATGAAGCCGAAGTCCATGACCGCCAGGGCGATGGGCACGAGCCCGATCTCCGCGTCGCCGCACAGCACGGCCTCGTTGCGCCCGGTGCGCTGGCGGTACTCGGCGAGCCGCTCGATGTAGGGCTTGCGGTCCACGAACCCGAGCGGATCGACCGGGAGCAGGCCGGCGTCGGCCTCACGGAAGCTGCCGGGGTCGCACAAGAGCTCCACGTAGTCCCGGCTCGAGATACGAAAATGGTAGCGGCACTTGGGGCACACCCAGTGGTTGCGGGTGAGCTCCTTGCGGTAGATCGTCTCGCCGCAGCTCTCGCACTTCACCCAGACGTCCGAGGGCGACTCGCGGCGCTGCGCCGGGGAAGGAAGCTTTTTCTTGTCCTTGCGGAACCAGGCCACGCGGAACGCTAGAGGCCGGGGCCTGGGACTGTCAATCGCGCGCCGGCTCGGCCGGCGGTCCGGCCGCGAGCCGCGCGCGGTAGACGAGCGCGTCCTCGCGCGGGTCGGCGTAGTAGTCGCGGCGCCGACCGCAGACCTCGAAGCCGTGGCGGACGTAGAGGCGCTGGGCCGCCTCGTTGGAGACGCGCACCTCGAGGAAGATCTCGCGCGCTCCGCGGCCCGCACAGGCTTCGAGAACCCAGCGCACGAGGCGCGAGGCGACGGCCCGTCCGCGCCAGCGCGGATCCACGGCCAGGTTCATGAGCTCGGCTTCGGGCGGCGCGCACCAGCCGAGCGCGTAGCCCACGATCTCTCCGCCGGCCACCGCCACGCGTGCGAACGCCGGCCCCGGCCGCAGGAACGCGCGAAAGGCGTCCGTCTCCCAGGGCGTGCTGAAGACCCGACGCTCGAGGGCGATCACCGCACCCAGGTCCCCGGCCGTGAAGGCCCGGAAGGCGACGTCCGGAGACGATCCCGTGCGCTCCTCCATCCCGACGCTTCGCGGAGATTCCATCTGCGAGCTCGACCGCTCCTTGCGTTTCACGGTGCGCGTCAGCGTCCCGCCCTCAACCGCCAAGCTCGGGCCGCGGCCCGGCCCGCGCCACCGCCTGCGGCTGCCGGAGGTAGTCGAGGGCGAAGCCCTCGAGCGGATCGACCCGCGCCGCCGCCGGATCCGCCGCAGCGACGCGGGCCAGCCAGAGCGCCAGCGGGGCCGGCGGTCGCGCGAAGCCGGGACGACCCGCATCGAGTCCGGCCGCGATCAGGAGGTCGCGCGCGTCGCCGACGACCGGGACTCCGGGCTCCAGACGGGCCAGCGCCTCGCTGACCGGCAGCGCTCGCGGGTCGTCCAGCCCCAGGGGCGGAAGACGCGCCTCCGTCGCCCCGGCCCCACCCGGCGCCCGGAAGCTGCCCAGGTAGACCTCTCCGCGGCGAGCGTCCAGCGCAACGTGGCAGCGCATCTCGTCTCCCGCGAGCGCGGCCTGCGCGGCAGCCGCCCACGCATCCAGGGTGCCGACCGCGAACAGCGGGATCCTCCTCGCCCGCGCCAGGCCGAGCGCGGCCGCCGCCCCGACGCGCAGCCCGGTGAAGGACCCCGGCCCTCGCGCCACGGCCACGGCGTCCAGGTCCCCCGGCCGCAGCCCGGCCGCGCGGAGCAGCTCCGTGGCGGCGGGGACGAGCCCTTCGACGGCTCCGCCCGACACCTCTCGCGCAGCCTCGCCCGCGGGACCGACCAGCGCCACCGAGACCGGCTCGCTCGCGGCGAAGAAGGCCAGGATCCTCACGCGCCCGCCCCGCCCACGCCCGCGAGGTCGGTCAGGCGCTCCCTCCAGCGCGCGTTCCGCGCTCGAAGCTCGATCGCGCGCTCCCCTTCGCCGGACGGACGGATCCGCACCTCCAGGGCGCCCGGCGGCGGGTCCTCGAGCAGCCAGCGCGGCCACTCGACGACCGCCACACCACCCGCGCCGAAGATCTCGGCCAGGTCGATGGCGCGCAGCTCGGCGGGGTCGTTCACGCGATAGAGGTCGAGATGGAAGAAGGGCAGCCGCCCTGCGTGGACGGCGAGGATCGCGAAGGAGGGGCTCGTCACGGGACTCTCGACGCCGAGGCCCGCGGCGACGCCGCGGGCCAGGACCGTCTTCCCCGCCCCGAGCGGGCCCTCGAGCAGGATCACCGCACCGGGGAAGGCCCGGCCGCCGAGGGACTCGCCGATCGCCCGCGTCTCCTCGGGGGAGCGCGTCGCGATCCGCAGCCAGGGCGGCGGCAGCGGTTCCACGCGTGGGGCCCTCACGCGGTTCCGGGCTCGGGCGGAAGCCGGGTCAGCGCGAGCCGCCCGACTCGGACAGCGCGCGGATCCGCGCGCCGACCGTCGCGGGCCGCTTGCGCCGTCCACCCAGCGCGGCCCGCACCTCGAGCAGCTCGTCGCGCAGCACGGCCGCCGTCTCGAAATCCAGCGCCGAGGCCGCGGCCTTCATCTCGGCCTCGATGGATCTGGCGAGCCCCTCCAGGTCCGTCTCGCGGGTCAGGTCTCGCCGACGCTCGCGCACGCGGCGGTCGACCCCGCGGCTGTCGGCCACCGAGGTCGCGGCCAGCACCTGCTCGCGCGACTTCTTGATCGTGACCGGCGTGATGCCGTGCGCCGCGTTGTGTTCGGCCTGCAGCCGGCGGCGGCGCTCGGTCTCGCCGATCATGAGCGCCATCGAGTCCGTGACCCGATCGGCGTAGAGGACCACGCGGCCGTGGTCGTTGCGCGCCGCCCGCCCGGCGGTCTGGATGAGCGAGCGCGCCGAGCGCAGGAAGCCCTCCTTGTCGGCGTCCAGCACCGCCACCAGCGCCACCTCGGGCAGGTCCAGGCCCTCGCGCAGCAGGTTGATCCCCACCAGCACGTCGAAGGCGTCCGTGCGCAGGCCGCGCAGGATCTCGATCCGCTCGATGGCGTCGATGTCCGAATGCATGTAACGCACGCGCACGCCCAGTCGCCCCAGGTAGTCGGTCAGGTCCTCGGCCATGCGCTTCGTGAGGGTGGTCACGAGCGTCTTGTCCCCCCGCTCCTCCGTGCGCCGGATCTCCTCCAGCAAGTCGTCGATCTGGCCCTTCACGGGCCGCACGGAGACGTCGGGGTCCAGCAGGCCCGTGGGGCGGATGATCTGCTCCACCACCACACCTCCCGACTTGCGCAGCTCGTACTCGGCGGGCGTGGCCGAGACGAAGATCGTGCGCGGCATGAGCGCCTCGAACTCGTCGAAGCGCAGCGGCCGGTTGTCGAGCGCCGAGGGAAGCCGGAAGCCGTGCTCCACGAGGGTCGCCTTGCGCGAGCGGTCGCCCTCGTACATGCCGCCGACCTGCGGGACCGTGGCGTGCGACTCGTCGATGACCAGCAGCCAGTCGTCCGGGAAGTAGTCGATCAGGCAGGCCGGGCGCGCGCCCTCGTCGCGGCCCGACAGGTGGCGGGAGTAGTTCTCGATGCCCGCGCAGATCCCCATCTCCATCAGCATCTCCACGTCGAAGTTCGTGCGCGTCTCGAGCCGGTGCGCCTCCAGCAGCTTGCCCTGGCCACGGAGCGCGACGAGCCGCTCGTCCAGCTCGGCGCGGATCTTCGCCACCGCCTCCTGGAGCTGAGGGGGTGTCGTGACGAAGTGCTTGGCGGGGTACACGGCGGCGCGCTCCAGCTCCTGGATCGTGGCCCCGGTCAGAGGGTCGATCTTGGCGATGCGCTCGACCTCGTCGCCGAAGAACTCCAGACGCACGCCCTGGTCCTCGTAGGCGGGGTACACCTCCACCACGTCGCCGCGCACGCGGAAGGTGCCGCGCTCGAAGGCGAGGTCGTTCCGGCTGTACTGGATGTCCACGAGGCGGCGCAGGAAGCGGTCGCGCCCGAGGACTTCGCCGCGCTCGGCCACGGCCAGGAGCTCGCGGTACTCCCGCGGAGTTCCCAGTCCGTAGATCGCCGAGACGCTGGCCACCACGATCACGTCCTCGCGCTCCATGAGCGCCGAGGTGGCCCGCAGCCGCAGGCGATCGATGTCGTCGTTGATCGTGGCGTCCTTCTCGATGTAGGTGTCCGTGGCCGGCACGTAGGCCTCGGGCTGGTAGTAGTCGTAGTAGGAGATGAAGTACTCGACGGCGTTGTTCGGGAAGAACTGCTTGAACTCGCCGTAGAGCTGGGCCGCCAGGGTCTTGTTGTGCGAGAGGACGAGGGTGGGACGGCGGTAGGCCTCGATCACCGAGGCGAGCGTGCGCGTCTTGCCGCTCCCCGTGACGCCGAGCAGGGTCTGGAAGCGCTCCCCGCGCTCGAGACCTCGAACGAGCTGGGCGATGGCCCTGGGCTGATCGCCCGCGGGGACCAGATCGGTGACGAGCTCGAAGGAGGGCACGTGGATTCCTACGGGCGCGGGCCGCGGACGCTTCCCGCCTCGCGCTCGCCCTCGCGCACGGCGCCGAGCCCGGGTGCGGGAGCGAACGCGACGCCGGCCTCGTCGAGCGCGCGCTTGATGGCGACGCGGGCTGCGACCGACGCGCGGTTCACGGCATTCCCCGCCGACTCGGTCCAGTAGCGCGCTTGAACGGCGATCCCGTTGTCGGCGAAGTCCACGGCCACGACCTCCGGCGCGGGCTCGGTCCGCACGTCCGGCACGGAGCGGATCGCGGCCTCGACGGCCTCGAGGGCGCGCCCCAGGTCCGCGCCGTAGGCGATGCGGAGCGGGATGACGGTGCGGGAGACCGGATAGGCCGTCCGGTTCGTGACGGGCGCGCGCAGGACCGCGCCGTTGGGCACCAGCACCTCCTCGCCGTCGTAGGTCTTGAGGATCGTGTTGCGCGTGTTCACGTCGGTGACGACGCCTTCCACCCCGTTCGTGACCACCCGGTCCCCCACCGTGAAGGGCTGGCGTACGAGGAGCACGATGCCGGCGATGAAGTTCTCGAGGATGTCCTTGAAGGCGATGCCGAAAACCAGTCCCGCCACACCCAGCCCAGCCACGATGGCCGCCGCGTCGATCCCCAGGATGCCGAGACCGAGCACGACTCCCAGAGCGCCGAAGGCCACCCGCGTGAGGGTCGCGAGGAGATTCTGGAGCCCGTAGTGGGCGCGCGTCCGCGCCACGGCCCGACGCACCTGGCGGCCGGCCACGAGCCCGGCCAGCAGCATGATCAGAAACGCCGCCACCGCCAGCGCGATGTTCGGAAGGCTGGCTACAACGGCCTGCAGGATCTCGTGGGAGCGATCGGCAGCGAGGCTAAAGTCAAACTTCATGTCGTCAACGTATCTGATTGATACTGCGTAATATATCAGATGTTGCAGGCTGCCCTCAAGACAGGGGCCCCAGCCCATTGGGATAGATCTTGTGGAAGTTCAGCGCCGTTCCCAGCGGGCCGTAGATCCAGGTGAGCAGATTGCCGTTCGTCCACACGATGGCCTCCTCGGTCGCGCTCTCGAGGCGGGCGTACTTCCCCACCTGCGCTCCGCCGGCACCGCTCACGTTGCCCTCGGCGGCGCTCGTGAAGCCCTGATCGCCGGTCATCAGCCTCACGAGCTCGTCCATGGCTTCCTGATTCGTCGCCGGGGACGGGAAGGCGCTCAGCATCAGCGCAACCTCACCGCTGTCGGGAGCGCTGTAGCTCGCAACAAGCGCATCCGTCGCACCCATCGCAAGGGCCTCCGGAACGCCCGAGATCGTGCCCAGCTTGAAGACCCCCACCTGCTCGGGAACGAGCCTCCGGAGTGAGCCTCCCGGCACGGCGACGTCCACGGGGGCCTGTGCGAGGGCGGTAGCTGCGGCGAGCGGGAGAAGAAGAAGCGCGATCCGGGGTCGCGGGAAAGCCACCCCTCGTGAGACGGCGCGGAAGCGTCGGACGGTCGGGGAGCCGGGCATCTCAGCGCTTCGCCCGGCTCAGGGGGCGCTGCAGCACCTCCTTCGTCGTGAGCACGGAGGCGCGCAGGTGGTCGACCTCCGCCTGGAAGCGGCTGCGGCGTCGGGGGTCCTGTTCCCGGGCGGCGGTCCGCTTCGTGAGCGCCAGCATCACCTGGCGGTTGTGGAGCGCCATGAGTCCCGCGAAGCGCGTGAGGTCTCCGCCGAGCAGCGCCGCCAGGTATGCGGACTGCCGGCGCGGCCAGCTCTCCAGGAGAGCCAGGTCACGGTCCGAGACGGCGCCCGTCTCCCGCTCGTCCGCCAGCTCCTCGCGGATCGCGAGGCGTTCACGCGACAGGGCGTGCGCGGCGAGTCCGATCACGGCCAGCAGGGGAACCGCGAGCGCAATCCAGAGCCGGGCCACGGCACTCGCGCCGGCCAGCGCGTTCCCTCGGGCAAGGACCTCGTGCCCGGCGTGAACCAGGACAGCCGCCGCCAAGCCGGCCACCGGCGGACCGATCCGCCGCGCCGCCGTGGGCGCCTGGGAAGCGGCTCCGAAGCCGGCCCCGATCAAGGCTCCGAAGAGGCCGCCCGCGAGGCCCGTCAGGGCCGTGGTCCAGAAGAGGCCGAAGGCCGAGACCGGCAGCACGGCGAGGATCGCGGACGGCCGCAGGTGCCGCACGAAGGCCTCTCCCGTGGCGAACCCGAGGCCCGCGGCGGCACCGTAGATGATCCCGTCCATCAGACCGTTCAGCTCCGACCAGCCCCGGAGACGGGCGGTGGTCGAAAGAACGGCCACTCCCAACCCGACGGCCGCGAAGCGCGCCAGTTCGGTAGCCAGCACGCCGGGCCAGAGCTTGAGATGGAGAGTGGCCGACGGAACGAGCGCGTTCAAGATGCCGGCGGCGAAGGCGCCGAGCGCGAAGAGGAGGGCCAGGCTCCAGATCGGCTCCCGCTCGTTGAAGTCGGCCAGACGCACCAGGATCAGGTAGACGAGGGCCAGCGCGACCGCCAGCACGAGGGCGCCGGAATGTCCCCACAGGTCGGGCATCGGTTCGCCTCCGCGAGCGGGTACGTCGTTCAGGACAAGCTGTCGGTCACATCGGGAAGCGGAGCAGGACGGAACGTTGTCGGGAGTCGAGATCGAGTCCGCGAGGCCCGACCCCGAGAGACGCCCTCACAATCAAGCCTCACGCCACCGTCTCGATCCCGCGCTCGTTGCTGGCCAGGTACTCCTTGCGCTCGACGGCCAGGATCCCCTCCACCCGGCGCATGGCGTCCATGACCTTGTTCAGGTGCTGCAGGTCGCGCACCTCGACGACGAACGTGCCCTCGATGCCCGTCTCGAGAGCCGTGAGCTCGGCGCTCTTCATGTTCGTGGAGGTGCGCGAGACCGCCCCCGCGACGTCCGCGAAGAGGCCGCGCCGGTCGGTGCCCGAGACCACCAGGCGGACCAGGAACGACTGGTTCTTGTCGCTCTCCCAGATGATCTCGACGCGGCGGTCCGAGAGGTCGGGGATCGAGAGCAGGTTCGGACAGTCGGTACGGTGGATGGATACCCCACGCCCGCGCGTGACGTAGCCCATCACGTCGTCCCCGGGCACCGGCTGGCAGCACTGGCTGTAGCGAACCATCATGTTGTCGATGCCCTGGATGCGCAGCCCGTTCGAGCTTCCCTTCACCTTCTCGACCAGCCGCTCGAAGGCCGACGACGGGCGCCGCCGCACCTCCTCCTCGGTCGGGAAGAGCTCGTTCCACACCTGGGACAGCGACACGTCGCCGGATCCGACCGCGGCGTAGAGAGCCTCGACGGACGACTGCTTCAGGTGCCGCGCCGCCGCGAGCAGCTCCTCGTCGTCCGGGCGCGACACGCGGTGGCGCCGCAGCTCCTTCTCGAGCATCTCGCGGCCCAGCGCGAGGCTGTTCTTGAACTCCTCCTCGCGCACCCACTTGCGGATGATCTGCCGCGCCTTCGAGGTGTGGACGAAGTTGAGCCAATCGCGCGACGGCCGCTGGCCGGGATTCGTCAGGATCTGCACCGTGTCGCCGCTCTGGAGCTGCTTGTGGAGCGGCACCAGCCGGTCGTTGATGCGCGCGCCGGCGCAGTGCAGGCCGACCTGCGTGTGCACCTGGAAAGCGAAGTCGATGGGCGTCGAGCCGGCCGGCAGCTGGATCAGGTCTCCCTTGGGCGTGAAGACGAAGATCTCGTCCTTGAACAGGTCGATCTTCAGGTACTCCAGGAACTCCCGCGGGTCCGTCATCTCCTTCTGCCAGTCCAGGATCTGGCGGAACCAGGCCAGCCGCTCGTCCAGCTCGGAGCCGCCCGAGCCCTCCTTGTAGCGCCAGTGGGCCGCGATCCCGATCTCGGCCGTGCGGTGCATCTCGAGCGTGCGGATCTGGATCTCGAAGAGGTGACCCTCGGGCCCGAACACGGTCGTGTGCAGGGACTGGTACATGTTCGACTTGGGGGTCGCGATGTAGTCCTTGAAGCGCTCGTGCAGCGGCGTCCACAGGGTGTGGATGATGCCCAGCGCGTGGTAGCAGTCGCGGACCGAGGGGACCAGCACCCGGATGGCCAGCAGATCGTAGATCTCCTCCAGCGGCTTCTCGCGCACGACCATCTTGCGATAGACCGAGTACAGGTGTTTGGGCCGCCCGCCGATCTCGGCCTGCACCCCCGCCTGCGTCAGCGCCTCGACCAGCGGCTCCGCCACCGACTGGATCAGCCTCTCCCGCTCCTTGCGCTTGCGCACGATCTTCTTGGCGAGGTCCTGGTAGGCGTCACCTTCGAGGAACTTGAACGCCAGGTCCTCGAGCTCCCAGCGGATCTTGGCCATGCCGAAGCGGTGCGCGAGCGGGGCGTAGATCTCGCGCGTCTCGAGCGCGATCCGGCGGCGCTTCTCTTCGGGCAGGAACTCGAGGGTGCGCATGTTGTGCAGCCGGTCCGCGAACTTGATGAGCAGGATGCGCAGGTCCTTGGCGATGGACAGGAGGAGCTTGCGGTAGTTCTCCGCCTGCCGCTCCTCCACCGATCGGAACGAGATGTGGCCGATCTTCGTGACACCGTCGACGATCTCCGCGATCTCGGGCCCCAGGGCCTCGCGAAGGTCGGCCGCGGTGGTGCCCGTGTCCTCGAGCACGTCGTGAACGAGGCCGGCCGCCACCGTGGTGTCGTCCAGGTGCAGCTCCGCCAGGATGCGGGCCACCTCGACGCAGTGGGTGACGAAGGCCTCTCCGGAGAGGCGCTTCTGCCCCTCGTGGGCGCGCTCGCTGAAGTCGTAGGCACGGCCGACCAGATCCAGGTCGAGCCGCTCGCCGAAAGGCTCCAGCGACTTGAGGAACTGCTTGCGGGTCATAACCTTGTAACGTACCCGGACGTGAGTGTCTTGTAAATGAGATCAGGAGTTGGATCCTCACCTGCGCGGCGGGCTGCACGGCGGCGCTTCACGGCCGAGCGGACGCTGGCGCTCTCGGTTCCCGAGACCTGGCGGGTGCTCGGCGACACGGACCACATGAACCGCGTCCTGCGGCTGCCGGCCGTGGAGTTCTCACCCCCCGGCGGCGCCGAGACGGGGTTCGTGCGCCGGGCGCGCACCCGCCTCTTCGGTGCCCTCTCCATCGCCTACCGGGAGCACCCTTTCGAGTGGGTCCGCGAGCGCGGCTACTCGGAGCTGCGCGAATTCGATTCTGGCCCCTTCGCCAGCCTGCGCGTGGGTGTCGAGATCGAGCCGGCCGCGGGCGCGTCTCCGGCGGCGCGCCAGAGTCCACCCGCCGAGCTGGACGCGGCTCGCGGAGCTCGCGTGCGAGCCACCGTCGAGCTCGAACCCTCCGGCCTCCTGGGCCGCGTCGTGGCGCCGCTCGCGGGACCCCGGATGGTGGCGGCCATGCTGGACTACTGCGAGGACGCGCTCGCCCGGCGCAGCTCGGGCGGAGACCTGTCCCCCTTGCCGCCTGGCGGCATCCGGGTGGACGAGCGTCGGCTCGACCTCCTGCTCGAGCGGTTGGCGCGTGCGCCGGTTCTCGATCGCCTGCTGCCGCGTCTGCGGGAACGGATCGCGCGCGGCACCGACGCCCAGGTCCTGCGCATACGGCCCTTCGAGCTGGCCGACGACTGGAGCGAGGACCGGGTCGAGGTGCTGCGCCTGTTCCTGCATGCCACGCGCGTGGGCCTCTTCGAGCTGCGCTGGGAGCTCATGTGTCCGGCCTGCCGGGTGCCGAAGAGCGAGGTGGGGGGCCTGGCCGACCTGCCGGAGCGCTTCCACTGCGACGCCTGCGGGATCGACTACAAGACCGACTTCGACCGCCGCGTGGAGCTGCGGTTCTCGGTCCATCCCGCGCTCCGGAAGGCGCAGGACGCCGTCTACTGCATCGGCGGCCCGCTGCGCACCCCGCACGTCGTGCTGCAGCAACGCCTCGAACCCGGAGAGGAACGTCGAGTGCGCGCCGCGCTGGGGGGCGCGCTCCAGCTGCGGGCGGCGGGGGGCATTCAGGCCGTCTCACTCGTCCCCGCGCCAGGCGCCGACCTCCCGCCCGAGGTGCTGCCCGCGCTCGAGCTGCGCTACGGCGGCGGGACCTGGCTCGGGGATCGCGGCCAGGCGGCCGATACACATTCCTTCCCGCCCGGCGATGTCGAGCTCCGCCTGCGGAACGAGACCGAGCTGCCGCTCCTCGTGCAGATCGAGACCGCGGAGGGTGACCCCGCGGCCGCGACCGCCGCTCAGGTGACCGCCTTGCAGGAGTTCCGGGACCTCTTCAGCTCCGAGGTGCTGGCGCCGGGTCAGGAGGTGGGCGTGAGCACGGTGGCGCTCCTCTTCAGCGACCTGAAGGGATCCACCTCGCTCTACGAAGGCGTGGGAGACGCGCCCGCCTTCGGACGCGTGAACCGCCACTTCGACTTCCTGCGGGAGGCGATCGCGCGGAACCGCGGCGCGATCGTGAAGACGATCGGCGACGCCGTCATGGGCGCCTTCTCGAGCCTGGAGGACGCGCTGCACGCGGCGCTCGAGATCCAGCGCGACCTGACGGCGTGGTGCGCCGCGCAGGGCATCGATCCGCCGTTCGAGCTGCGCGTGGGGGTGCACGCGGGACCCGCCATCGCCGTGAACGCCAACACGCGGTTGGACTATTTCGGGCGCACGGTCAACCTGGCGGCGCGCGTGGAGCGCGAGAGCGTGGGTGGCGACGTGGTCGTGCTGCAGGAGCTGCTCGAGGAGCCGGCCGGGCGGCGGGCGCTCGGCGAGCTCGACGTCACGGCCGAGGCCTTCCGCGCTCCGCTCAAGGGCATCCTGGAATCGGCTCGATTGGTGCGCCTGCGGCCGCAGAGCAAGAGCGGACGCGAGGCGAGCGTCCCGGGAGACGCGACTCGCCCGATCCCGATCGCCCGCTGATCGGGCGCCTACCGCGTCCGGGTCGCCAGGCCGCGGCCGATCACGACCAGCGCGAGCAGCCCACCCAGGGTGGCGACCACCGTGGTTCCGGTCGGCAGATCCAGCCGGAACGACAGGAAGAGGCCCAGGAAGCTCGCCACCACGCCCACCGCCTGGGCGATCGCGAGCACGCGTCCGATCGCCGAGGTCACCAGGAAGGCCGCCACACCCTCCGCGGGCGCGTGGAACAGGACCGAGACGGCGACGAGCCCGACCCAGAGCCCGATCGCGGGGATCGAGCAGAGCGCGAACGCTCGCCGGGCCCTGCGGATTCCCAGGATCATGGCGACCTTCCCTCGCGGATGGCGCTTGAGCTGCAGGCTGCGCAGGTCGAAGCCTCGCGGCCCGTCACAGCCGCACGCATGCTACACTTCGCGGCTCGAATGGGTCAATGTGCACGGCTTTCGGAGCGGTACCGGCACAACCCGAAGGCCCCCCACGGGCTGCTCCGGGCATTTGCGGGCCGTCTCCGCCGTTGTACCTTGAATCGTCCTTCGACCGGAGACTCCGGCGATGCGCGTCCCAGATGCGAGACGGTCACGGCTAGGGTACATCCTGTGCCTGGTCGCCATCCTGGCACAGGTCCTGGCGCTGCCGCTCCACGAGCGCCAGATCGGCGCGTTGACGGCGTCCGGCTCACCGCGGGCGCCCGTCTCGACCCTGCCGCTGGGCGGCCACGACGACTCGAGCTGCGTTTTCCACGCGGCGGCCGCCGCGGCCCACGCCGCGGCACCCGCCGAGCGCGTGGCGATCCCCGCCCCACAGGTGGCCGTCGAGCCCCAGCCGGTGGCCGGCCTTTCGGGATTCGACGAGCGCTTCTTCCTTCCCTCCGACCCTCGCGCCCCTCCCGCACTCTCCTGATCCAACGCTGACCCGGCGGCACGCAAGGCCTTCCAGGCACGCGTCCGCCACGTGTTCGCGCCGGCGCCCCCCGACATCGGGCGGCCGCCTGCGCTCACCGGCGCTCCGGCACCTGCCGGACGATCAGGAGGTCGCTCCACATGTCATGCCCCACCGATCGTCTCGTCCCGACCGCGCTCCTCGGTTTGCTGCTGGCCCTGCTCGGCGTCGTCTACCCCACACACCGGGCAGCCGCTCAGGAGCCCGGCACCGTCACGGGAACCGTGCAGTCCGCCACGGGCGAGCCCGCGGAAGGCACGCAGGTCACGTTGACGGAGCTCCGCCGCAGCACACGCACGGCGGCCGACGGAACGTTCACCTTCGAGCGCGTCCCGTCCGGGACCTATCTGCTCGAGGCGGTGAGCCCGACCGCGGGAAACGCGGTCGCGCAGGTCAAGGTGTCGGCCGGTCAGGCGGCGGCTGTCTCGCTGGTTCTCGAGCAGGCCGTGCACATGAACGAAGTGGTGGTGAGCGTGAGCCCCGAGGCGCGCGGCCGGAATGAAGTGGCTCAGCCCGTCGAGGTGCTCTCGGACCGCGAACTGCAAGTTCGCCTCGAACCCACGCTGGGCGAGACGCTGGCCAAGGAGCCCGGCATGAGCTCCACCTACTTCGGCCCCGGAGCCAGCCGGCCCGTGATTCGCGGTCTCGGCGGCGACCGCATCCGGATCCTCGAGAACGGGGTGGGGGTGGGCGACGCCTCGAGCACGAGCCCGGACCACGCGGTCACCAAGGATCCCTTCGACGCCGAGCGCATCGAGATCGTGCGCGGCCCGGCGACCCTGCTCTACGGCAGCAGCGCGGAAGGCGGCGTCGTGAACGTCATCGACAACCGCATTCCCGATCAGGTTCCGGACGAGGTCGTGACGGGACAGCTGGACGCCCGCGGCGGAACCGTCGCCAACGAGCGCGGCGGGAACCTCTCGCTGACGGCCGCACTTGCCCCCGAGCTCGCCGTGCACGGGAACTACCTGCGGCGCGAGACGGACAACTTCGACGTCCCGGACCTGGGCGAGCTGGACAACAGCCAGCTGGAGACCAAGCAGGGTTCGATCGGGCTTTCCTACGTGCGGCAAGGCGGCTTCATCGGCGCGGCCTACACCGGGTTCAACACCGACTACGGCATTCCGCCGGGCCAGGAGGAGCCCGGGGCCGAAGCGGAAGAGGAGGGGCCGGTCACGATCAGTATGCGGCAGCGGCGGGTGGACGCCCGCGGCGAGATCAACCAGCCCTTCGCCTTCCTGAGAAGCCTCAAGGCCCGCTTCGGGGGCACGGACTACGAGCACACCGAGTTCGACGCCGGTGCGCCCGGGACGACGTTCACGAACAACCTCTACGAAGGGCGGCTCGAGGCGCTGCATCAGCCCCTGGGGCCCGTCACCGGGGCCTTCGGGCTCCAGCTCGTGCGCCGCGACTTCCAGGCGATCGGCGAGGAGGCTTTCGTGCCCCCGACCCGAACGGACACGTGGGCGCTCTTCGCCTTCGAGGAGCTGCCCGCCTCCCCGCAATTCACGCTGCAGCTCGGGGCCCGCTACGACCATCAGGCTGCCAGCGCCGAACCCAGTGAGATCACGGGTGGCGTCCCGTTCGACCGCACCCTCGCCGGGCTCTCGGCCTCACTGGGTCTGGTATGGAACCCTCTCGAGGACCTCTCGGTGGCGCTCTCGGGCTCGCGCACGCTCAAGCTGCCGAACTCCGAGGAGCTCTTCTCGAACGGGCCGCACGACGCGACCGGGGCCTTCGAGATCGGTGACATTAACCTGGATGAGGAGAAGAACCTCGGGGTCGACCTGACGGTGCGGAAGACCGCCGGACCTGTGACCGGCTCGATCAGCGGCTTCATGAACTTCTTCGACGGATTCATCTTCGAGGACGTCACGGGAGAAATAGAAGACGACCTGCAAGTCATACGCTTCGTTCAGGAGGACGCGAACTTCATCGGCGGGGAGGTGCACGCCGACGTCTCGCTGCTGCACCGGGAGCCCCATCACCTGACGCTCGAGCTGTCCACCGATTACGTTCGGGCCGAGCTCCAGGACCCCGACGAGCCCCTGCCCCGCATCCCGCCGCTGCGGGGCGGCGTGGGCCTCCGTTACCAGGCTCGAGGCCTCTGGGCGTCGACCGAGGTGCAGCTGGTGGACGAGCAGACCCGCGTGGCCGCCGGCGAGACCGAGACCCCGGGCTACACGTTCCTGAACGCGAGCCTCGGCTACCGCTTCTTCACGGGGAGGTTCGTACAGGACGTCATGCTGACCGGCACGAACCTGACGGACGAGTTCGCCGAAAACCACGTCTCGTTCCTCAAGGATCGGGTGCCGCTGCCGGGCCGCAACGTCAGCCTGTCCTACCGGGTGTCGTTCTAGACCGACGGCGTTCGCCGATGCCGAGGAGTCCCCCGCATGGAGAGACGAGACGCTCCGCCCCCGGCGGCCGCCGAGGGGCCTGGCAGGCGCCGGGTGTTGCGGCACGCGCTGCTGGCCAGCCTGGCGCTCGTCGGGGTGGTGGCCGCCGGAACGCTGCTCCTGGCCGCCTTTCGCGCGACTGCGGGCGAAGTCGTTCTGGCGCACACCGAAGGCGTCAACTTCGTCTCCGCCGAGCGTCTGGCCGAGGGAGGCTTTTCCGCACTCTATCCCGCGCATCCCGAGAGCTCTCGCCCCTACCTGATCAGCCCCTACGGCCCGCTCCTGTACGTCGAGTGGGTGGCCGCGCGAAAGCTCCTCGGGCGCCCGGACTCGCTGGCGCCGGGCCGGCTCGTGGCGCTCTCGGCGCTGGTCGCTTGCCTGGGGCTCCTGTGGGCCCTGCTGCGGCGGACGGTGACGGATCGCCGCACGGCGCTTCTCTTCACGCTCGTCCCGCTCGCGAGCCCCTTCGTGATCGAGTCGGCTGCCATCGGGATCGCCGACGTGGCCGGTCTGGCCTGGGTCGGCCTGGGCCTGTTGCTCGCGGGACGCGCCGCCGAATCTCGCGGGCACGTCTGGCCCGCGGCCGTCGCCTTCGCGCTCGCCCTGCTGACCAAGCAGTCGCTCGTGGCGGGACTCCTGGCGGCGGCGCTCTATCTCCTTCTGGAAGGACAAGCGCGGCGGGCCGGCGCTCTCGTCTCGGCCACCCTGGGACTCGCACTGGCGCCCGCTGCCGCGTTCGAAGCGCTCACCGGCGGGGGCCTCTCGGCCGCCACGGTGGGCGGCCTGACCCAACCCCTGGCCCGGGCGCAGCTCGGGTTCCTGCTGCCCTATCTCTTCCGCAGCTGGCTCTTCTGGCCCCTGCTGGCGCTCTCGCTGACGGGCCTGGCCGGGTTCCGAAGCGCCTCACGCGGGCAGCGCCTGGCGCTCCTGTACTCCGCTTCGGCTCTCGCCATTGCGCTGGCCACGCTCGGCAAGGTGGGATCCAGCACGAACTACTTTATCGAGCCCGTGCTGGCTCTCTGCTGGAGCGCCGCCGTCGGCTTCGAGCGGCTGGCGGCCCTCGCCCCCCGTGCCGGCGCCGCGGCGCTGGTCCTCGTGACCGCCGCGGCACTTCCCGCGGCGCCGGATCTCCTGCGACGGGCGCGGTCCTTGACCGACTACCGCGAGCTGATCGCGGGCGCGGAGCATGAGCTCGGCGACCGGGACCTGGACGGCTGGGTGCTCTCGGGCGTGGACCTCTTCCCGATCGTGGAGAGGCGGGGCGGCGTGGTCTACCTCAACGACAGCTACCTCTACGGCCTGTTCTGGGAGGCGGGTCGCTGGCCGATCGGAGGCTTCCGTTCCGACGTGGCGTGCGGCCGGCTCGTGAGCGTCCTCCCGCCGGTGGTCCCCGCGCGGCCGGCCGGCGCCCGCTGGGGCATGTACTGGGAGGACTGGAGCTTCTGGAACTCGCCCGCGGTCGTACCTCCCATCCTGGCCGGTTACGAGCCGGCGCCGGGCCCCGCGGAGCGGATCGTGCCCGTCCTCAAGCCTCGCCCCGAGGCTCGCTGCCCCGCTGCACAGCCGGGTCCGGCGGCCGCCCCTTCCCCTCAGCCGATGAGCCCCGCCTCGCGGAACGAGAAGTAGCCCTCGGCACCGACGACGACGTGATCGTAGATCGGGATGTCGAGCAGCTTCCCCGCCTCGACGAGGGTCCGCGTCAGGTCCCTGTCCTCGCGGCTCGGTCGGGGGTCCCCGGAGGGATGGTTATGGGCCAGGAGCAACGCCGCCGCCCCGTGCGCCATGGCGGTCCGGAAGACCTCGCGCGGATGGACGATCGAGGCGTTGAGCGAGCCGACGGAGATCGTGGCTTCGCGGAAGACGCGCGAGCGGGTGTCGAGCAGAAGGGCGACGAAGCGCTCCTCGCGCGCGTCGCGCAGGCGGGGTGCCAGGTAGGCGTAGGCGGACGGGGGCGTCAGGATCTCGTCGCGCGGATGGGCCTCGGCCCGGGCCAGGCGCCGGCCCAGCTCGAAGGCGGCCACGATGGCCGCCGCTCGCGCGGGCCCCATTCCCAGGCACTTGGCGAGCTCGCCCACGCTCTGGCGCCCGAGCTCGCGCAGATCGGGAAACTGGATCTGGAGGGCCGTGCCCAGCGCCAGCGCCGAGCCGTGGCGACCGCCGGTGCCGACCAGGAGGGCCAGAAGCTCGGCCGTGGAGAGGACTTCCGGTCCGGCCTGGAGGCAGCGTTCGCGGGGGCGCGCATCGAGCTCGGGCGGGAGCATCGAGAACGGCCGGGGGCGGGTCACTTCGGCTGCGGCGGAGGCAGGCATCGTGGGCCACCCTCGCAAGCCGGGTGCCACGGAGCTCGGCGCTCGTCTCGAAGGCCCGGCGCTCGTCTCGAAGGTAATGACCGGGACCGCTCGCCGAGCCCTGATCGCGTTCTCGCGCGCGCCGGGCCCCAGGCGGTGCTCAGGCGTGAGCGCCGCCGACCTCCCTCTCGCGCGCGCGGTTCGAAAGCCGGGCCAGGCCCGGACGCCGCGCCTCGACGAGCCCCTCGTACAGCGCCTCGTAGGAGCGGGCGCAGCGCTCGCTCCCGTGCCGCTCGGCATCGCGCAGGTTGGTGGCGCGGATTCGTCCGCCGATCCCGGGGTCGGCCACGAGTCGGCCGATGGCCTCCCCGATGGCGCTCCCGTCGGACGGGGGAACGAGATAGCCGTTCTCGCCGTCGCGCAGGAAGTCCACCTGCCCGCCGTGGTCCGACGTGATCACGGGCAGCCCGGCCGCCATGGCTTCGAGGTAGACCAGGCCGAACCCCTCGTGCATGGTCGACGACACGTAGGCGTCGGCGCACGTCAGGATCTGCCACTTCCGGGCCTCGTCCACCCAGCCCGTGAAGACGACGCGCGGCCCGAGGCCGGCGTGCTCGGCCAGGGCGCGCAGCGCCTCGAGCTGGGGGCCTTCTCCCACCACGACCAGGCGAACGCTCTCGCATCCCGGCCACGCCAGCGCATCCAGCACGTGGTGAACGCCCTTCCGGGTCACGAGCCGGCCCACCGTCACGGCCAGGAAACCCTCCGGGAGTCCCAGCTCGGCCCGCGCGGCGGGGCGCACGCTCGGCTTGCGGATGCCGAGCGGGATCACCTCGATAGGGCCGCGATAGCCCGTGTACCGATAGGCGTTCGCCCGCGTGTTGCGGGACTGGGCCACCACCGCGGCGGAGCGCCGCAGCACCCACGTCACGACCCGACGCACGCTCGGGATCCGGTGCGGCGAGAGGCGCTTCGAGGGATCGTAGATGTCTCCGCCGTGCAGGCTGACGACGTGGGGCGCGCGGGCGAGGCTGGCCAACGGAACCGACGCGGGTCCGGTCGGAACCGCGAAGTGGGCGTGGACGACGTCGAAACGCCGGCGGCTCACGAGCTGGAGGCCCAGCGCCAGCGCCGCAGGTGGAAACGTCAGCAGCGAGCCGAGGGTCGCCGCGGAACGGTCGCTGCGGCCGGCCACGCGGGCGCGGCGGATCTCCACACCGTTCCTCACCTCCGAGAGCGGCAGGTCCTCGAACGCCGACGTCACGACGCAGACCCGGTGCCGGCGGGCCAGCTCCTCGGCCGCCAGCGCGTGGGTCACGCCCCCGCCGCCGCCCACCGGCGGGTACTCGTGGTTCAGCATCAGGATCCTCACGGACCGTGACGCCGCCTCATCGGCCGTGGCAGAGCTTGTACTTCTTGCCGCTCCCGCAGGGACAGGGGGCGTTGCGCCCGGGTGTTTTGTCCACGGAGACGGGGCGGCGCGGACCCGGAGCGGGCGCGCCGCCGAAGGGCGACTCGCCGGCGCCGGCGCGCGGTGCGGCGGCCCCCAGCGCGGCGGCGCGCTCCTCGGGGCCGGAGAGCGTCTGTTGCGCGGGCGGCGCGAAGGGCGAGGGCGCCCCGTGCTGGAGGGCGAGCTGCTGGGCCGGCGCGCGCCGTCCGCGGCCGCCGCGGTCGCCGGCCTGCGGCACGCGCGGGGGGGTCTCCACGATCTGCGCCTTGAAGAGCAACGAGGCCACCGTGGCATGGATGTCGTCGAGCATCTCGACGAACATCTCGAAGGCCTCCTTCTTGTACTCGATGAGCGGGTCCTTCTGACCCCAGGCCCGGTAGTTGATGCCGGCCTTCACGTGGTCGAGCTCGAAGAGGTGCTCCTTCCACTTCTCGTCGATGACCCCGAGCATGATGCGCTGCAGCAGGAACGGCGCCCGCTCCGGTCCCCAGAGCTCCAGCCGCTGGGCGAACGCCGCCTCGAGCTTCTCGCGCACGAGCTCGGTCACGGCGGCGGGGCTCATGTCGAGAGCCGCCGTCTCCAGGTCCTCGACGAGCAGCAGGAACTGGCGCAGGAGCTCGTCCTTCAGCGCCCGCAGTCCGTCCTCCGTCGCCCCCTCCTCCTCGACGTGGCCGGCCACGACCTTGTCGGCGGCCTCGGCGATCATCTCGCGCGCCGTCCCCTCCAGGTCGTGGGCTTCGAGGATCGAGAGCCGCAGGTCGTAGATCACCGTGCGCTGCTGGTTCATGACGTCGTCGTACTCCAGCAGGCGCTTGCGGGTCTCGAAGTTCTGGAGCTCGACCTTCTTCTGCGCGCGCTCGATCGAGCGCGTCACCAGCCCGTGCGTGATGACCTCGCCTTCCTCGGCGCCGAGACGATCCATGATTCCGGCGATGCGCTCGGAACCGAACAGCCGCATGAGATCGTCCTCGAGCGAGAGGAAGAAGAGGCTCGATCCGGGATCCCCCTGACGCCCCGAGCGACCGCGAAGCTGGCGGTCGATGCGGCGAGCCTCGTGGCGCTCGGTGCCGATGATGTGCAGCCCGCAGGGCATGTCCCGCTCGCAATCCCCCACCGTCCAGCCCTCGGGCAGGTTGTCGCCAACGCCCTCGTCCGGGTCGCGGTCGGGGTCGTGCCACACGGCGCAGGCGGTGCAGCGCACCACGCCGGGACCGAGTTTGATGTCGGTCCCCCGGCCGGCCATGTTCGTCGCGATCGTGACCGCGCCGGGCTGGCCCGCGCGCGCGACGATCTCGGCCTCCTGCTGGTGGTACTTGGCGTTCAGGACGTGATGGCGGATGCCGCGTCGCTTGAGCATCCGGCTGAGCGTCTCGGAGACTTCCACGGATACGGTGCCCACCAGCACCGGACGCCCCGCCGCGTGCTTTTCGGCGATCTCCTCGATGACCGCGTTGTACTTTTCACGACGCGTGCGGTAGACCAGGTCGTCGTAGTCGACGCGCCGCACCGGTCGGTTCGTGGGGATCACCGAGACCGGCATCTTGTAGATCTTGTCGAACTCCACCTCCTCGGTCTCCGCGGTGCCCGTCATCCCCGCCAGCTTCTCGTACATACGGAAGTAGTTTTGCAGGGTGATCGTGGCCAGCGTCTGGGTCTCGCCCTCGACCTTGACGCCCTCTTTGGCCTCCACCGCCTGGTGCAGGCCGTCGGACCAGCGCCGTCCGGGCATGAGCCGGCCGGTGAACTCGTCCACGATGAGCACCTTGCCGTCCTGGACCACGTACTCGACGTCCTTCTCGTAGAGGACGTAGGCCTTGAGCAGCTGGTGGATGGCGTGGATGCGCTCGCTGCGCTCGGCGTAGTCGCGCTCGAGGTCGATGCGGCGACGAGCCTTCTCGCCGGCTTCGATCGTCGGATCCTCGTCGATCGCGTGCAGCGCCTCGGAGAGGTCGGGGACCACGAACAGGTTCGGATCTTTAGGCGAGAGCAGCTCGAGGCCTTTCTCCGAGAGGTGCACGTTGTGCCCCTTCTCGTCCATCGCGAAGAACAGGTCCTCGTCCAGCTCGTGGAGCCGCTTCTCGCGCATGAAGTCGGCCTCCACCTTCTGCACCAGCCGCTTGACGCCGGTCTCGTTGAGGGCCTTCATCAGGCGCTTGTGCTTGGGCAGACCGCGCGACGCCTGGAGCAGCCGGATGCCGGCGTCGTAGCGGCCCTCACCCGTGTCCACCGGCTCGTCCCCTTCGTCCTCCGGCTCCTCGTCCACCTCCCCCGTGACCTCCTCTTCGGGCGCCTCCACCGCGCCGGAGTCGCCGTTGCCGAGCAGGCGCTGGGCCTCGCTCACGAGCTGCGTGACCGCCCGACCCTGCGCCCGGATCAAGTCCTCCACCCGCGGCTTCAGCTCGTCGTACTCCGTGGCCGTCCCGCTGGTGGGCCCCGAGATGATCAGCGGGGTGCGGGCTTCGTCGATCAGGACCGAGTCCACCTCGTCCACGATCGCGTAGTTGTGGCCGCGCTGGACGCGGTGCTCGAGCGCCAGCGCCATGTTGTCGCGCAGGTAGTCGAAGCCGAACTCGTTGTTCGTGCCGTAGGTGACATCCTTGGCGTATTCCTCCCGGCGACGATCGGGCGGCAGGTCGTGCTGGATGATGCCCACCGAGAGCCCCAGCCACTCGTAGACGGTTCCCATCCACTCGGCGTCGCGGCGCGCCAGGTAGTCGTTCACCGTCACCAGGTGAACGCCCTTGCCGGCCAGCGCGTTCAGATAGACCGGCAGGGTGGCGACCAGGGTCTTCCCTTCGCCCGTCGCCATCTCGGCGATGCGCCCCTGGTGGAGCACGATGCCGCCGATCAGCTGGACGTCGTAGGGCACCATGTCCCAGACCATGGGCTGGCCGGTCACCGTGATCTGGCGGCCGACGTTGCGGCGGCAGGCCTCCTTGACGACCGCGAACGCCTCGGGCAACAGGTCGTCCAGCGCCTCGCCCTCCGCCAGCCGGGCGCGGAACTCGACCGTCTTGGCCTTGAGGTCCTCGTCCGAGAGCTCGCGCAGCTCCTGCCAGGCCTCGTTGATCTCGTCCACGAGGGGTTGGAGGCGCCGGCGCTCGCGCTCGTGCCGGGTCCCGATGAGCTTGCGGATCAGGGTGTTGAACATGCCTCAGAATGTGCTCGGTTGGTGAATTGAATCCCTGAATTTACGCGAAACCGGGCGACGATTCAAAACGCCGACCGATCCGCGCTCATTCACGCCGTCGGGTCGCGCCGGCGCGCGGGGATCGTCAACGAGGCTCGCGCGGCTCGCGATACAGGCCGCGGGCCGCGATGTAGTCCCGCACCGCCTCCGGCACCAGGTAGCGGATCGAGAGGCCGCGCGCCACCCGGGAACGCAAGTCGCTGGCCGAGATGTCCAGGACCGGGACGTTCACGACCAGGTCGCCGTTCCCGGAGAGCGCGGCCGCGGCAGCTTCCGCGCCAGAGGGCATCGTCGTGGACGGCGGCAGTCGCTCGCCGCGCGGGACGACCACGATGCGCGCGAGACTCCGCACATCAGCGGGCCGGCGCCAGCGCTCGAACAGGCGGTAGGCGTCGCTCCCCAGGATCAGATGCAGCGCGGCGCCCGGCTCCCCGCGGCGCAGCTCGGTCAGGGTGTCCACGGTGTAGCTGACGCCGCCTCGCTCGAGCTCGAGCGACTCCACCCGCAGGCCCGGATTCCCCGCGGCCGCCAGCTCCAGCATCGCCAGCCGGTCGGCGCCGCCCGCCAGCGCGGGGCCGGGCTTGAGCGGATGCGCGGCCGCGGGCACGAGCAGGACATGGTCGAGGGCCAGCTCCTCGCGGACGCGCTCGGCCACGATCAGGTGGGCCAGGTGCACGGGATCGAACGACCCGCCGAGGACGCCGACGCGGGCCACGGGCCGGCGCTCAGGGCGCCTCGCCGGTGCTCCCGCCCGGCGCGGATGCTGCGGCGGCGGCCGAGGAGGGCTGGTCCGGCTCGCGGCCGGGACCGCCGACCTGCCGCGCCTCGGGGGACTCGGGAAACTGCTCGAGCAAGGTGTTCCGGATCCGCTGCGCGTCGTCCAGGCGACCCTGCCCCTCGTACGCGCGCACGAGCATGAGGTAGGCCGGGGCGACATAGCTCGACTCGGGGAACTGCTCGATGAGGGACCGCACGTAGATCTCGGTGGCCTTCCAGAGCTTCTGTTTGAAGTAGTAGCGCGCGTTCATGAACTCCTTGGCGGCCAGCCGATCCCGCAGCGCGCGAATGCGGTCGCGAGCCTCGTCCGCGAAGGGCGAAGCCGGGTACTGGCGGCGCAGCTCGCCGTACTGGCTGATCGCGCGCTGGGTGTCGCTCTGGTCGAGCTCGGGCTTCAGGGCCTGCGCCTCGTAGGACCGGCCCGCCCAGTAGAACGCGTCGTCGGACAGCGAGTCGGTCGGGAAATCCTGCTGGAAGCGCTCGAAGTCCTGCGCGGCCGAGGGATACTCCTCGTTGTGGAAGTTGGCCTGTCCCAGCAGGTAGCGCGCCTGCGCGGCGCGGGGGTCCTCGGAGTAGTTCAGCACGAGCCGGTTCAGATGCTCGGCCGCCGACGACCACTTCCCCCGGTTGTAGGCGTCGATGCCCTGCTCGTATTCCTCGTCCGCCGAGAGGATGCTCGTGCGCGGCGCGGACGCGCACGCCGCCGCGCCGAGAGCCGCCACGAGCAAGGCCAGGGCCACCCGGCGGGCGGGCCTCACGTGGGCCCCCCGATCCGGATGTCGAGCAGCCGGCGCTCCGCCTCGCCGTAGAGGCGGCTCGAGGAGGAGGGTGCCAGCTCCAGGACCTTCTCGAACGCGGCCTCCGCCCCGGCCGCGTCGCCGCTCCGGTAGCGAACCTCGCCCAGCAGGTAGTAGGCGTCGTCGAGACGATTTTCCGGCTGTCCGGTCTCGAGAACCCCACGCAGGAAGTCGAGCGCCTCGCCGTAGCGGTGAGCCAGGAACGCGGTCTCGGCGGAGCGGAAGGCGGACTCGCCGAGGTGGTAGCGCAGCTCGCGGGTCGGCGCACCCGCCGGCGCGGCCGCCGCGTAAGCGCGGAACTGCTTCAGGGCCTGCGGCCAGCGGCCCAGGCGTTCCTGGGCCAGCGCCAATCGGTAGATCGCGTCCGGATCGACTCCCGGGGACAGCGCCAGCGCCAACAGGTAGCTCTGGGCGGCGCGCTCGTAGTCCGGCAATTCGAAATAGTAGTCCCCCATCTCGTAGTAGAAGGGTCCCAGGTTGCGCCCCGGGTCTACGGCGCGGGCGGCCTCGAGGGCCTGGATGGCGCTGAACGGATCGCCGGCCTTGAACCAGCGCGCGGCGAAGAGCAGGTAGGCGGCCGCCACCCGCTCGCGGCTGGAGGGATCCCGCTGGACGAGGCGCGAGAGCTCGCTCCGGCCGTCGGTCAGGTTCTTGGCGTCGAGACTCAGGAGCCCGAGCTTCCACAGCAGCTCGGGTGGCGGCTGGCCGGAGTCGCGCAGCGCGACCCGGAACTCGGCCACGGCGTCGTCCGTCTTGCCGTCGGCGAGGAAGCGATTGCCCTTGGAGAGGTGATCCTCGGCCGGCTCCGCGCAGGCCCCGGCGAGCGCAATCCAGACCAGCGTCGGCGCCGCGGCGAGAGCGGCGCGCCAGCCCCGCGCCGGTCGCGCTGCGGCCGCCCGGCTCATGGCTGCGGAAGCGGCCCCGTCATCGGCGCGGACGCCTCCGCCGCCGAGCAGCGTTGGAGGTAGAGCCGCACGGCGGGATCGTCGGGGGCCAGCTCGCGGCAGCGCGTCCAGACGGCGCGCGCCTGCGGCTCGTCCCCGTTCCGGAGGTGGGCCAGGCCGAGCCCCACGAGCGCCGCCAGGTGGTCGGGCTTCTCGGCGAGCACCTTGCCGAACTCCGAGACGGCCAGCGTGGGGCGTCCGCTCTCGAGATAGGCCCGTCCGAGCCGGGTCCGGATGTCGTGATATCCCGGCTCCAGCACCAGCGCCCGCCGGTACTGGTCGATGGCTTCCGTCGGGCGTCCGTGCGCCGCGTAGGCCTCGCCCAGCTCGGCGTGCCGGTTCGCGAGCTGCGCGCGCGCGGAGCGCGTGAGGCGCCCGTCCCGCGGCCGGCCCTCGGCCTCGGCGGCCTGCTCGAAGCAGGCCCGGGCCTCGTCCAGCCGGCCCAGGTCGCTCAGCACGAGTGCCAGGTTCACGTGGACCTCGGTGTAGCGGGGGTTGATGGCCAGCGCTTCGCGGAACTGGTCCACGGCTTCCTGGGAACGACCCGTGAAGTGCAGCGCCAGGGCCAGGTAGTTGCGCAGGTCCGCATAGCTCGGGTTGGCGCGGACCGCCTCCGACAGAGACCCCACCGCCTCGGCGTAGTTCCCGCGCTCGACCGCCCACTTGCCGCGCTCCAGCGCGTACTTGCCGCGCTCGATCATGGGCTCGCGTCCACGCATTGCAGGGCTCCTCGTCCGGAACGGAGTCGCTCGAGGTCGGCGTCCACCATGCTGCGGACGAGATCCTCGAAGGACAGGGTGGGTCGCCAGTCCAGCCGGGCCCGCGCCCGGGAGGCGTCGGCGCGCAGGTGGTCCACTTCCGCCGGCCGGGCCAGGGCCGGATCGATCACCACGTGCCGGGTCCAGTCCAGACCGGCGTGGCCGAAGGCGATCTCCACCAGGTCGCGCACGCTGTGACTCTCCCCCGTGCCGACCACGAAATCCTCGGGTGCCTCCTGCTGGAGCATGCGCCACATCGCGTCCACGTAGTCGCCGGCGAAGCCCCAGTCGCGCTCGGCGTCCAGGTTCCCGAGTCGCAGCTCCCGGGCCAACCCGAGCTTGATGCGTGCCACCCCGTGCGAAACCTTGCGCGTCACGAACTCCAGCCCGCGGCGCGGCGACTCGTGGTTGAACAGGATCCCCGAGACCGCGAACAGGGCGTAGCTCTCCCGGTAGTTCACGGTGATGAAGTGGCCGTAGACCTTGGCCACGCCGTAGGGGCTGCGTGGGTAGAACGGCGTGCGCTCGTTCTGGGGCGAGATCGGCACGCTGCCGAACATCTCGCTCGACGAGGCCTGGTAGAAACGGATCTCCGGATCCACGAGTCGGACGGCCTCGAGCATCCGCGTCACGCCGAGTGCCGTGAACTCGCCGGTCAGCATGGGCTGCTCCCACGAGGTCGGCACGAACGACTGGGCCGCCAGGTTGTAGACCTCGTCGGGCCGCGCCGCCCGCAGCGCGCTCACGAGCGAGAGCTGGTCGAGCAGGTCCGCCTCGTGGAGCGCGATCCGCTCGCGCATGTGCGCGATGCGCTCGAACGGCTCGGTCGACGAGCGCCGCACGACGCCGTGGACCTCGTAGCCCTTGCCGAGCAGGAGCTCGGCAAGGTACGAGCCGTCCTGCCCGGTGATGCCGGTGATCAAGGCGCGCTTCACGGTCCCTCGCGGTGGTCGCCCCGGGCCGGTTCGGCGGCGGGCGGGCCGCCGGCCCGCAGGAAACTACGCCTGCCGGCGAGCCGGGCGAAAGACCGGCGGGGCGGCGCGACGGCAGGAGGCGCGTCCGCTAGCCACCACCCTCCGAGACGGGTGTGGCCGAGGCCAGGCGTCCCGCGGGATCCGCCTCGAGCAGGCCCCGGAAGTAGGCGATCGTCAGCCGCAGGCCCTCGTCCAGCGGAACTCGGGGCTCCCACCCCAGAAGCTCGCGGGCGCGCGTGATGTCGGGGCGCCGCACCCGCGGGTCGTCCATCGGGAGCGGCTCGTGCACGATCGGGCTCGCGCTCCCCGTCAGCGCGATCACGCGCTCGGCCAGGTCGCGCACGCTGCGCTCCTCGGGGTTGCCGATGTTCACGGGCCCCAGCACGTCGGACGCGAACAGGCGATAGAGGCCCTCGACCTCGTCGGAGATGTAGCAGAGGCTGCGGGTCTGGCGGCCGTCGCCGTAGACCGTGAGCGGGTCGCCGTTCAGCGCCTGGCGGATGAAGTTCGAGACCACGCGTCCATCGTGGGGACGCATGGCCGGGCCGAAGGTGTTGAAGATGCGCGCGATGCGGACGTCGAGATGGTGGTGGCGGTGGTAGGCCATCGTCATCGCCTCGGCGAACCGCTTGGCTTCGTCGTAGACGCCGCGCGGGCCGATCGGGTTCACGTTGCCCCAGTAGCTCTCGCGCTGCGGGTGCTCCAGCGGGTCGCCGTACACCTCCGAGGTCGAGGCCAGGAAGTAGCGCGCCCGCTTGGCCTTCGCCAGGCCGAGCGTGTTGTGCGTCCCGAGCGACCCCACCTTGAGGGTCTGGATCGGCAACTTCAGGTAGTCGATGGGCGAGGCCGGCGACGCGAAGTGCAGCACGCCGTCGAGCGCGCCCTCGACGTGGATCGGACGGCTGACGTCGTGGGTGATGAACGTGAAGCGCGGATTGTCGGCGAGGTGCGCCAGGTTGCGCCGGCTGCCGGTCAGAAAATTGTCGACGCCCACGACCTCGAACCCCGTGTCCAGGAAGCGGGTCGTCAGGTGCGAGCCCAGGAAGCCGGCCGCTCCGGTGATCAGGACCCTAGGCACGGGACGCTCCGGCCGGCTCACGGACGGTCGGCCTGCCGATCGAGTAGTAGGTGAATCCGTGCTGGGTCATCTTGGCGAGCGAGAAGAGGTTGCGGCCGTCGAAGATGACCGGCTGCCGGAGCGCCCGGCGGATGCGCGCGAAGTCGGGATGGCGGAACTCGTGCCACTCGGTGGCGATGAGCAGCGCGTCCGCTCCCTCGAGGGCCTCGTAGGGGCCGCTCGCGTAGGCGATCGCCTCCCCCAGCACGGCACGCGCGGTGCGCTCCGCCTCGGGGTCGAACGCAGCCACGCGCGCGCCCGCGGCCAGCAGCTCTCCGATCAGGATCAGCGACGGCGCTTCGCGCATGTCGTCGGTCTGCGGCTTGAAGGCCAGCCCCCACAGCGCGAAGCGCAATCCCTGCAGATTCTCGCCGAAGTGCGCCCTGACCTTCCGCGCAAGCGCCCGCTTCTGGCGCTCGTTCACCTCGTGGACGCCGCGCAGCAGAGTGCACTCGTAGCCCAGCTCCGAGCCCAGCTGATCCAGCGCGCGCACATCTTTCGGGAAGCACGAGCCACCGTAGCCGATGCCGGGAAACAGGAACGACGGTCCCAGCCGGCTGTCGGTGCCCACGCCTTGCCGCACGCGGTCCACGTCGGCGCCCACCAGATCGCAGACGTTGGCGATCTCGTTCATGAGCGTGATGCGGGCCGCCAGCATCGCGTTGGCCGCGTACTTCGTCATCTCGGCGGAGCGCACGTCCATCGTCAGAATCGGCTTGCCCGTGCGCACGAAAGGCGCGTAGAGCTCCTCCACGACCCGCAGGGCGCGGGGGTCGTCGGAGCCCAGCACGACGCGGTCGGGCTTCATGAAGTCCTCGATGGCGGCCCCTTCCTTGAGGAACTCGGGGTTCGACACCACGCTGCAGGGATGGTCGGTCTCTTCGGCCAGGATCGCCGCCACGCGGGCCCCGGTCCCCACCGGCACCGTGCTCTTGTTCACGACCACCTTCGGGCCGTTCGCGGCGCGGCCGATGGCACGGGCCACGGACAGAACCGGGCCCAGGTCGGCCGCGCCGTCCTGTCCCGGCGGCGTTCCCACCGCGATGAACACGACCTCGGATTCGCGCACGGTGCGCGCGAGGTCCGTGGTGAAGACGATGCGCTCCTCGGCGGCGTTGCGCTGGATGAGATCCTCGAGGCCCGGCTCGTAGATCGGGACCTCGCCGCGCTGGAGGCGGGCGATCTTCTCCGCGTCCACGTCGCAGCAGAGGACCCGGTTCCCCATCTCGGCGAAGCAGGTCCCCGCGACCAGACCCACGTAACCGGTGCCGACGACGCCCAGGTTCACGCGCCGCCTCCGGCGCTCCGCAGCCGGTCGCGAGCCGGCGGGCCGGCCGGCCCTCCGCCGCCGCGGATGCGCTCGATCAGGCCGCTCGTGCTGGGACCCTCCTCGAGGGGGATGCGCTCGACGCGGCCGCCGCGCCCCGTCACCAGCTCCGCGCCGACGATATCTCCGAGCGCGTAGTCCGCGCCCTTCGTCAGGACATCGGGCAGGAGCCTCCGGATGAGCTCGATCGGCGTGTCCTCGTCGAAGGCGACCACGTAGTCCACGCAATCCAGCGCGGCGAGGATCTGCAGCCGCTCCTCGAGGTCCAGGACCGGGCGCCCGGGCCCCTTCAGGCGCCGGACCGAGGCGTCCGAGTTGACGCCCACGACCAGGCAGTCGCCAAAGGCCCGCGAGGCCTGCAGGCAGCGCACGTGCCCCGCGTGCAGCAGGTCGAAGCAGCCGTTCGTGAAGACGCTGCGCCGGCCCTGCCGGCGCAGCCCCTCGAGGGCGGCAGCCACCTGGTCCAGCGAGGCGCGCTTGCCCGCCGCGGCCCCCGGCTCCGAGGCGGCGCAGGCCTCCGCCAGCTCGGCGCGCGTCACGACCGCCGTGCCGCGCTTGGCCACCTTGAGGCCCGCGGCCAGGTTGCCGAGCGCGGCCGACGCGGGCAGGTCGAGGCCTCCCGCGAGGCCGAGCGCCAGGCCCGCCACGAAGGTGTCGCCCGCCCCCGTCACGTCGTACACCTCGCGGGCACGGGTGGGCAGGACGGCCGGCTCACCCTCGCCGTGCAGCTCGACGCCGTGCTCGGAACGCGTGAGCACGACGGCTTCCGCGCCCGCGCGCTCCCGCACGACGCGTGCGGCCTCGGCCCGGCCCGCCGCGTCGCTCCAGGTACGGCCGGCGAGGTCGCGCAGCTCGCCTTCGTTGGGGACCAGCCAGCGCACGCCCGCGAACCGTCCGGCGTCCGTCCCCTTGGGATCGGCGATCACGCCGATGCCGCGGGCCCGCGCCGCGCGGACGAGCGCCGCCACGAGCGGGCCCGCGACCGTGCCCTTGGCGTAGTCGCTGACGATCGCGGCATCGGCGTCGGGCGCGGCACTCCGGATCCGCCCCTCCAGCTCGCGCAGAGTGGCCGCCGCGATCGCGCGCGGGCGCTCCTCGTCCACGCGCAGGAGCGCGTGGGCCCGTGTTCCGATGCGAATCTTGAGGGGAGTCGTGCGGCCCGGCTCGGCCACCAGCCCGGCGGCGTCGATGCCGCTCTCCTCGAGGAGGCGGCCGAGCGCGGCGCCCGCCTCGTCGTCGCCCACCGCACCCAGCAGGACGGGCCTGGCGCCGAGCGCCAGCAGGTTGCGGGCCACGTTCGCCGCACCCCCCGGAGCGCACGTGCGCTCCTCGAGCGCCAGAACCGGCACCGGGCCCTCGGGCGAGAGCCGCTCGGCCCTTCCCCACCAGTACTCGTCGAGGATGGCGTCGCCCAGGACCAGGATTCGCGGGCTGCCGGCCCCGGCCAGACGGCTCGCCAGCGCGGTCCCGGTCACGGGCCCGCGGCCCCGAGGCGGACCTCGGCGGAGGGCTCGGGCTCGGCGGCGAGCGCCGCACCCTCGGTGGCGTACCACGCGGCGAAGCGGGAGACGCCTTCCTCGATGGGCACCCGCGGCTCGTAGCCGATCAGGCGGCGGGCCTTGGAGACGTCGCCCCAGGTGCGCTCGACGTCACCCTGGGGCCGGTCGGCGTAGCGCACCTGGGCGCGGGCGCCAAAGGCCCGCTCGAGGAGCGCCAGCAGCTCGGTCAGGGAGACGGTGCGCGAATTGGCCAGGTTGAGGACCTCGAAGCAGCGCCCGGCGTGGACCACGTGGTCGAGCGCGGCGAGCGTGCCCGCGACGACGTCGGAGACGTAGGTGTAGTCGCGCTGGAGGCGGCCGCCGTCGTAGAGCTGCAAGGGACGCCCCTGGGTAAGATATCGCGCGAAGAGATGCACCGCCATTTCGGGCCGCTGACGAGGTCCGTAGACCGTGAAGTAGCGCAGGCAGACGGCGTCGATCCCGGACGTGTGGTGGAAGGAGTGGACGATCTCCTCGCCGGCCTTCTTGGTCGCGGCGTACGGGGAGGCCGGGCGATTGGCCGGGGCGTCTTCGCGAAACGGGACCGGGGTGTCGTCGCCGTAGACCGACGACGAGGAGGCGAAGACGAGCTTCGTGACGCCCGCGGCCCGGCAGGCTTCGAGGACCTGGACTGTCCCCGCCACGTTCACGGACGCGTAGCCGGCCGGATCTTCCACGGAGGGCCGGACTCCGGCCTTGGCCCCCAGGTGGACGACCGCGTCGGGGCGCGCCTCGGCGAAGAGCGCGCGCAGCAGGTCGCCGTCTCTGAAGTCGCCCTCGACCAGCCGGTAGCCCTCCCGTCGCCGGGAGTCCCGCACGTTGGCTTCCTTGCGGGCGCGCGCGTAGTAGGGGTCGAAGTTGTCCAGTGCCACGACCTCGTCGCCGCGCCCCAGCAGGGCCTCGCCGACGTGCGATCCGATAAAGCCCGCCCCGCCGGTCAAGAGAATCCGCACGCGATCTCTCCTGAGATTAACGTAAGCCCAACTTCTACAACAACTTGATAGCTTAAGGCGGCGACCGGCGCCGGTCAAGGGACCGGCGGCAGGAGCGGCGTGGGCGCGAGGGCTGCGACTACTGCTCGAAGACCTCGACGCCGCGCGCTGGCGTGAAGCTGAAGAGGGTGGGGTCCAGGGCCGGATCCAGCTTGTGGCCCGAGAGCGTGAAGCTCCGGACGACGCCCTGGCGGTCTTCGACCTCCATGCGGCGCGTGAGCCAGCTCCGCTCGTCGATCCAGAGCTCGGCGCGGGCGTACTCGGCAGCGTCCGAGAGGGGCGTCAAGATCAGGTGGTAGGCGGGCTCGCGCTCGACGGGCTCCTTCCCGACCAGCGCCGGCTCGTACTGGTCGCGGAAGTCGAAGATGAACTGATACGGGGCGAACCCCTTGCTCGCCGGCGTGACCGGCGACTTGATGACCTGACCGGGCTGGCTCGAGGGGAGGTAGATCCAGACGTCCCGACCCGTCGAGATTACCACGTCCCCCGCCGGCCGGGTAAAGGCGATGCGGTAGGCCAGCGGAGCCCGGTAGTAGAAGACACCGCTGCTCGTCTCGTCCGTCTCGAGCACCGGGTTCCGGATGCGCTGCGTGAACGAGACCTGGAGCGACGCGAGGCTACGATGGCGCTCGGACGCCCTGGCCAGGATCTCGGCGGCGTCCTGGGACGCCCGGTTCGTGGCCGCGGGCGGCGGGGTCGTGATGGCGAGCGCGAGCATGAGCAGGAGTTCTCGCATCCCGAACTTGCTACCCCCCGGACGCGGGACGGTTCAGGCCGGTCCCTTCAGCCCCTCAGGCCTTGCTTCGGAGCCGGAGCGCTCCCGGTCGGACGGCGGGCCGTCGGACCCCAGCAGGCCCGCGTAGAGGGCCTCGAAGCGCCCGACCACGTCCTCCCAGGTGTAGTTCTCCATGACCAGCCGTCTGGCGGCCGCGGCCTTCTCCTCCAGCAGGTCGGGACGTTCCAGCAGCTCGTCGAGGAGCTCTCGCAGCCGCGCCGCGTCGCCGGGCGGAAACGTGAATCCCGTGTCCTCCAGCACGTCTCTGTTCTCCGGAATGTCGCTGGCGACCACCGGGCAGCCGTAGCTCATGGCCTCGAGCAGCGAGAGCGAGAGCCCTTCCAGGAACGACGGCAGGACGAACAGGTAGGCGTGCGCGTACAGCTCCCCCAGAGCGGCGCTGTCCACGTACCCCAGGAAGCGCACCCGCTCGGGGGCCTGACTCCGCAGGACCTGCTCGTACTTCTTGTCGATGCTGCCTCCCGCGAAGACCAGCGGCATGGACGTACGGGATCCCAGATACGCCTCGAGCAGCGTGTGACAGCCCTTCTCGGGACTGAGCCGGCCGGCGAAGAGCAGGTAGCCCTTCGGCTCCAGGCCGTAGCGGTCGAGGTTCACGGGAGGCGGGATCGGAAACGGGTCCACCCCGTTCGGGATGTAGTGGACGGCCTTCCGATACTTGCGCTGCAGCTCCGCGGCGAGGTTCTTCGAGTTCGTCGTCGTCCGGTCGGCGAGCTTCACGCTGGCCCACTCCCCGGTCCGCAGCACCAGCCGGGCGACGCGGCCCCACTTCGCGCGCTGCCAGTCGAGGCCGTGCACCGTCGCGACGGTCGCCGTGCCGCACAGACGCGGGACCCAGCTCAAGAGGGACGATCCGAGCGCCTGGTAGTGGACGACGTCGTGGCGGCTGAGGAGGGCGTGGACCGTGCTCAGGACCGAGTGGACGGGCGTGTCGAGGTGCTTGCCCCCCGTGCTCGGCAACCGCGCCAGGCGCACCCCCGGGATGACGTAGTCATCGGGTGTGAAATGGCGGCGGCAGTAGATCGTGACGTCGTGGCCCCGCCTGGCGAGCCGCACGGGGACGTTCTCGTAGAAGGTCTCGATCCCCCCGTACTTCCCGCCCACCCCTCTGCCCCCGATGAAGGCGACGGACATCCTCGGAAGGCGGGCGCCGCTCTCGACCGGGGGGCCTTCCGCTTGAAGGTGACCGGACGGCTCTGTCCGCGCCCCCGTCATGCGGGACCGCCGCCGGGCGACGAGGCGCGGGGCTCGGCGCTCCGGGCCGGCCCGGCCTGCATCTCGGCCAGCTCCTCGAGGCCGATCCGCACCTCGCGCGGCTTGCTCCCGTCGGGCGGTCCGAGGATGCCGCGCTGATGGAGCTGGTCCACGATCCGCGCCGCCCGCGAATAGCCCACCTTGAGACGCCGCTGGAGCAACGAGGTCGAGCCCTGGTCGTGCTCGATGACGACGCGCGCGGCCTCGAAGAAGAGCTCGTCGCGGTCGCCGTCGGTTTCCTCCAGCTCCGCGCCCTCCACCTTCTGCAGGTCGATCGTCTCGCGGGCGGCGAACTCGTGCCGCTCGGCAAGCCGCCGCGCGCACTCCACGAGCGCCTCGGTCTCGCGCGCGGACACGAACGCACCCTGGATGCGAACCGGGGCGGCCCGGTCGGCGGGCAAAAACAGCATGTCGCCTTGCCCGAGGAGCGCCTCCGCGCCGTTCTGGTCCAGGATCGTGCGCGAGTCGGTCTTGGAGGCGACCTGGAAGCTGATGCGCGAGGGGAAGTTCGCCTTGATGAAGCCGGTGAGCACGTTCACCGAGGGCCGCTGGGTGGCGAGCACCACGTGGATCCCGACCGCGCGGGCTTTCTGCGCCAGGCGGGCCAGAGGCTCCTCGATCTCGGCCTGTACGGTCAGCATCAGGTCCGCGAGCTCGTCCACGACTACGACCACGTAGGGCAGGGGCCGCAGCGGCTCGTCGGCGGTCCCGAGCTTCGAGTCCACGCCGGCGAGCTCGGTCCCCGCGCGCAGCCGCGCGTTGAAGTCGGCCACGTTGCGCACGGCGTTCCGGGCCAGCAGCTCGAAGCGGCGCTCCATCTCGTAGACCGCCCACTTGAGGGCGATCGCCGAGTCCTTGGCGCGCGTGACGACGGGGTGCAGCAGGTGCGGCACCTCGTTGTACATCGAGAGCTCGAGCATCTTGGGGTCGATCAGGATCAAGCGCAGGTCGGCGGGCGAGAAACGATAGAGGAGCGAGGTCAGGAGCGCGTTGATGCAGACCGACTTGCCGGATCCCGTGGAGCCCGCGATCAGGAGGTGCGGCATGCGCGTCAGGTCGGACACCACGGGCGTGCCCGAGATCTCCTTGCCGAGGATGATCGGGAGCGTTCCGCGGGACTCCGTGAACGCGCGCGAGGCCAGGAGCTCCCGGATCGTCACCGTCTCCGGGCGGGCGTTCGGGATCTCGATGCCCACCGCACCGCGTCCCGGGATCGGCGCCACGATCCGGATCCTCTGGGCTCGCATGGCGAGCGCCAGATCGTCCGCCAGGTTGGCGATCTGGTTCACCTTGACGCCGGGTGCGGGCTCGACCTCGAACTGCGTGATGACCGGCCCCGAGGAGATGCCCGTGATCTCGCCGCGCACGTTGAAGTCGGCGAGCTTCTTGATCAGCACCACGCCCAGCTCCTGGAGCTCGCGCCGGGAAGCCGCGGCGTCGCGGGGGACGGGCGCGTCGAAGAGCTCGAGCGGGACCTCCCACGCGGGCGGCGGGCCCGGCTTCGCCGCCCGCACCGGGCCGCGCGGAGGGGCGCCGTTGCCCCGTTCCAGCCGCTTCCCTCCGGCCACGGTCGAGGCGGTCTCGTCGGCGTCCTGGCCGCGGGGGATTCCCCCCACCGGCGCCGCACCCGCGACCCGCGCGGCGATCTCGGGCGCGCCGGCGCCAGGGACGCCGAAGCCCTGCGGCGAGGGTCGCCGCGGGTCCGCCGGTGCCTCGCGCGCAGCCCCGCGCGCGAGAGCCTCCGCGGCGGTCTCCGGCGGTCGCTCGAGGCGGGCGGCCCGGGCTTCCGAGAGCCGGGTCCAGGCCGCGCCGAACGCCACGCCGAGCACCCCCAGCAGACCTCCCACCCAGGTCGCGAGCCAGACCACCGCGGCGGCCAGCAGCCCGAGCGTCCAGCCCAGAGCGCGCAGGACCCGCTTCAGCACGGAAGCCGTGGCCGAGCCGCGCGCCCCCACCAGCGAGGGCCTGGATTCGACGCCGAAGATGAGAGCCAGGAGCACGCCGAGGCCGAGCGCGATCAGAGCGCCGGCGAAGCCGAAGGCCGCCTGGAGCCGCGCGCCGAGCAGCGCCGGCACGAGCCCGGCCGCGCCTTGCGCGTCCACGGACCGGCTCGGGGCCCCGACCAGGGCGAGGGCGGTGAGGCAGGCGAGCGTCCCGACCCCGGTCACGAGGCTGAAGCGCCGCGCGGCCGCGGCGCCGCTCCCGCGGAAGAGCGTCACGCCCCAGACCAAGGCCAGCACGGGAACGGCCAGGCCGCCCCACGAGAAGAGACCGTGCAGGAGGTCGAAGCTCGATTCCCCGAGCGGACCCACTAGGTTCTGACGGCCGCCCCGGTCGGGGACGAAGGCGACGCCGAGGAACAACCCGAGGGCCACCAGCAGGACTCCCGCCGCCTCGCGCTCGCGCGACGCGGACGAGCTCCCGCCCGAGGCCGGGCCCTGCCCGCGGCTCGAGCGGTGACCGGCGGCCGAGCGCCGCGAGCGGGTCACCGGGGGCCCGAGCGCCTCACGAGACCGCCGCGAGCGCGGCGGCGGGCTCCTCGGCGAGGCTCTCCAGGAAGCGCGTGCTGACCGCGCCCGCCAGGAACCGCTCGTTGCGCAGGATCGCCTGGTGGAAGGGAATCGTAGTCCGCACGCCCTCGATCACGAACTCGTCCAGCGCCGTGCGGCCGCGAGCGAGGGCCTGCTCGCGCGTGGCGCCGTGGCATATGAGCTTGGCGATGAGCGAGTCGTAGTGCGGCGGGATGGCATAGCCGGCGTAGGCGTGGGTGTCCACGCGAACCCCGGGGCCGCCTGGAACGTGGAAGGACGTGATGCGGCCCGGCGACGGCAGGAAGTCCCGATCCGGGTCCTCCGCGTTGACGCGGAACTCGATCGCGTGCCCGCGCAGCCCCAGGGTCTTGTCGGGGATGTCGAGCGGCTCCCGCGCCGCCACCCGGATCTGCTCCGCCACCAGGTCCACCCCCGTCACCATCTCGGTGACGGGATGCTCGACCTGGATGCGGGCGTTCATCTCCATGAAGTAGAAGTCCCCGCCACGATCCAGCAGGAACTCGACCGTCCCCGCCCCGACGTAGCCCACCGAGCGCGCGCCGCGGACGGCGGCCGCGCCCATGCGGTCGCGGAGTGCGGCGTCGAGGGCCGGCGACGGACTCTCCTCCACCAGTTTCTGATGCCGGCGTTGGATCGAGCAGTCGCGCTCGCCCAGGTGCAGGACCCGCCCGTGCGCGTCGCCCAGGATCTGGAACTCGACGTGGCGGGGCTCCTCCACGTAGCGCTCGACGTACACGCGGTCGTCGCCGAAGGCCTGCTCGGCCTCGCGACGGGCGACCCCGAACACGCGCTTGAACTCGTCCTCGTCGCGCGCGACGCGCATGCCCCGCCCGCCCCCGCCCGCGGCCGCCTTGATGATGACCGGAAAGCCGAGCTGGCGGGCGATCGCCACGCCCTTGCGCTCCTTGTCCACGGCCTCGGAGCTGCCGGGCAGGATAGGCACGCCCGCCGCGGCCATCGCGCGGCGCGCCTCGGCCTTGTCACCCATTCGGCGCAGGACGTCGGGCGAGGGGCCGATAAAGGTGAGCCGGCTCTCGGCGCAGATCTCGGCGAACTCGGCGTTCTCGGCCAGAAAGCCGTAGCCCGGATGGATGGCGTCGGCGCCCGAGATCTCGGCTGCGGCGATGATCCGCGGCACGTTCAGGTAGCTCTCGGCCGCGGCCGCCGGCCCGATGCAGATGGCCTCGTCGGCGAAGCGCACGTGCAGGGCGTCCGCGTCCACGTCGGAGTGGACGGCCACGCTCGGCACGCCGAGCGCCCGGCAGGAGCGGATCACCCGCAGGGCGATCTCGCCCCGGTTCGCGATCAGGATCTTCTCGAACATGGCCGATCTCGGGTCGGTGAGTCGCGGAGCCGAAGGGGAGCCCGCGTGGGCCGCGGCGCGGAGGTCCGCCGGCGGATCAGCCCGTGAGCTGCGTCCACTTGGTGTCGGACGTCGCCTCGATCCCCTTGACGCGCAGCGCGAACTCGTTGGGGTTCGTCGAGTGGAACAGCGCGTCCTCGAAGCGAATCGTCCCATCGCGATAGAGCTTCATCAGCGCCTGGTCGAAGGTCTGCATGCCGTACTGGAGGTGGCCCTCCTGCAGCAGGGTGGGGATCATCGGCAGCTTGGCGTGGTCGGCGATGTGCTCGCGCACGGCCTCGGTCGAGACCAGGATCTCGCAGGCGGGCACGCGTCCCTCCCCGTCGGCCGTCGGGATGAGCCGCATGGAGATGATTCCCACCAGGTTGTTCGCGATCAGCGAGCGCATCTGGTCGTGCTGGTAGGGCGGGAAGAACGAGATGATGCGGTTGATCGTGGTGGGTGCGTCCGTGGTGTGCAACGTCGAGAGCACCAGGTGTCCGGTGTCGGCGGCCTTGATGGCGGTCTCCATGGTCTCGGTGTCGCGGATCTCCCCCACCATGATCACGTCCGGATCCTGCCGCAGGATGTGCTTGAGCGCGCTCGCGAACGTGTGGGTGTCGGCGCCGATCTCGCGCTGGGAGATGATCGACAGCTGGTCGCGGAACAGAAACTCGATCGGATCCTCCACCGTGACGATCTTCATCCGCTTGTGGAGGTTGATGTGCTGGATCATCGCGGCCAGCGTCGTGGACTTCCCGCTCCCCGTCACGCCGGTCACCAGCACCAGCCCGCGCGGTCGCATGGACACCGCCTCGACCGTGGGCGGCAGGTTCAGCTCGTGGATCCCCTTGATCCCGACCGGGATCGCGCGGATCGCGAAGGAAGGCGTGCCGCGCTGGTAGTAGACGTTGCAGCGGAAGCGACCGAGCCCGGCGATGGACAGCGCGCAGTCCAGCTCCCGCGTCTCGAGCAGGATCTTCTGCTGCCGCTCGGACAGGACCTGGCTCGTGAAGGTCTTCAGGTGGTCGTTGGAGATGACCTGCTTGCCGAGCGGCTGCAGCGCGCCGTTGACGCGCAGGACCGGCGGGCTGCCGACCTTGAGGTGCAGGTCGGAGGCATTGGCCTGCAGCATGAACTTGAGGATCTCTTTGAGGGTCACGGAACCCTCTTGCTCGTCGTGGGCCACGGCTCAGCCCCTCCGGGTGGACGCGGATGGAAGGCGCGGAGACGTCAGACGGGCTCCAGCTCGAAGAGCGGTTGCCCGTACTCGACGGGCTCGCCGTTCTCGGCCAGGATCGCGCGCACGACGCCGTCCTGCTCGGACTCGATCTCGTTCATCAGCTTCATGGCCTCGAGGATGCAAAGCGTCTGCCCCTTGCGCACCCGATCCCCCACGTCCACGTAGGCGGGCGCCTCCGGAGAGGGCGCCCGATAGAAGGTTCCGACCATCGGCGCCCGGAGGAGCGCCACACCGGGCCGCTCGCCGGCCGCTGCCGTCGCGGGCGCGGACCCCGGCCGCGGCTTGCCCCCTCCCGCGCCTCCCGCTTCCACCGTGTACACCGTGGTCGCGGCACCCTGCTCCGCGCCGTTCGCGGCGCGCTTGACGATGCGCACGCTGCGACCCCAGCGCGAGACCTCGAGCTCGTCGATGCCGGACTCTTCGACGATGCGGATCAGGCGTTTGATCTCGCGCTCGTTCATGCCGCCTCTCAGGCGCGCGCCAGGTACTGCTCGGTGCGCGTGTCGACGCGGATCCTGTCGCCCACGTTCACGAACAGCGGCACCTGGACCACCGCCCCCGTCTCGAGGGTGGCGGGCTTCGTCCCGCCGGTGGCCGTGTCGCCCCGCAGGCCGGGATCGGTCTCCGTCACCTCGAGCTCGATGAAGTTCGGCAGCTCGACGACCAGAACCTTGCCCTCGTGGAAAAGCGCGTCCACGGTCGTGCTCTCCTTGAGGAACTTGCTCTGCTCCTGGACGGCGGAGGCGGCCACAGGATGCTGCTCGAAGGTGTCCAGATCCATGAAATAGTAGATGTCCCCCGTGTTGTACAGGTACTGCAGGGAACGGCGCTCGAGGCGGACGTCGTCCACCCGCTCGCCGGCGCGGAACGTGCGATCGATGACCGCGCCGGTGGTCACGTTCTTGAGCTTCGTGCGGACGAACGCACCTCCCTTGCCGGGCTTCACGTGCTGGAAGTACACGATCTGGTAGAGGTTCCCCTCCAGCTGCATGACGAGACCGTTCCGGAACTCCGTCGTTGATGCCATGACCTTGCGCGGAAACGAGTTGGGGGATCGGCCCGGTCGTGGCGCGGGGCCTGCGCGCGCCCCAATGTAGGGTAGCGGCCGGCCGCTCACAACCGGCCGCGGGCGCGTCGCTCGCGCGGTCAGCGCGAGCGGGCCGGGCGCGCGAGGTGCTCGAGTGCCGCCAGATAGCCGTCCGGGCCGAGCCCGCTCACCACACCGCGGACGACACCCGAGACGAGCGAGCGGCGCCGGAAGGGCTCGCGGGCCGCGATGTTGGTGAGATGCACCTCGACCACGGGGCAGCCGAGCGCCGCCAGGGCGTCGCGCAGCGCCACGCTCGTGTGCGCGAGCCCGCCCGGGTTCACGATGACCCCGACGAGGGAGCGGTCTCGCGACCAGGCCTGGAGCCGGTCGATGAGCTCGCCCTCGTGATTGCTCTGGAAGGAGTCGAGCCCCACGCCCAGAGCGGCCGCGCGCTCCGCGACGCGGCGCAGCAGCTCGGCGTGGGTGGTCTTGCCGTAGAGCAGGGGCTCGCGGGTCCCCAGCAGGTTCAGGTTGGGCCCTTCGAGCAGCCCCACGCGCCGGCGTCCCGGCCGCGTTCCGCTCCGGCCCGCGGTCGGCGTCACCGCACCCCGCCGGATCCGTGCGCCAGACGTGGATGCACGAAGGCCCCCTCTCGACACGGGCGCGAGAGGGGGCCCCGACCGCGCGTCAGCGCAGGCTCTTCAGCCATTCCTGGAATTTCTTGAGGTCGTCGTCGGGGATGGCCGAGGGTGCCGGCGACGCCTCGGCCGCGCGCGGCGCGGGGGCGGGACCGGCTGGTGCGTCCACCTCGCGGGCCGCGCCCGAGTGCTCGCCGCGGGCAGACGCCGCGCGCCCGGCGAAGACCTCCTCGGGGTCGTGGTCCATCTCCTCCTCGAGCAAGAACGCCCACGGCAGGGGCGCCGGCTTGCGCTCCCCCCGCCGGACCTCCTCGGGCATCTGCACGGAGGCGACGCCTGCTCCATCGACGGGCAGCGTCATCTCGACCGAGCCGGCGACCACGACCTCCTCACCCGTGATCCGGATCTCCCCCGGCACGAAGCTCGAGGGCGCCGGCCGGGCCGCCTGCGCCGCAAGCGGCGCGCCCTCCTCGCGAAGGCTCTGCTCCAGGCGCTCGATCTTCTCACGCACGCGCGCGTTGCCCGGATCCTCGGCCAGCAGCCGGCGGTAGATGGAGAGGGCGCGCTCGAGCAGGCCCTGCTCGGCGTAGACGTCGGCCAGGGTGGCCGTGGCGATCTCGTCTCCCGCGGGCTCGGCGGCGACCTGATCGGCGCCCGTCTCTCGCTCCGCGGCGCCCGTCAGGTATTCCTGGAATCCCGCGCCTTCCGCGAGCTCCTCGGCGGCCGGGATTCCGGGCTCGGGCTCGGCTTCGCCGTACGCGGCCGCCTCCGCTCGGGCGAGTGCCGCGCGCAGGCTCTCGACACGCTCTCGCAGCTCCTCGTCTCCGGGCTCGAGGGCCAGCGCCCGCTCGCCCAGGCGCAGGGCCTCCTCGTCATCGCCCCGCGAGCGGGCGATCTCGGCCAGCGCGCGGAGCGCGCCCACGTTGTGAGGGTCGGAGCCGAGGACGCGGCGGAAGGTATCCCCGGCGGCGTCCAGGTCGCCCGTGTCGTGGTAGCTCCGGGCGAGCACGACGAGCCCGCTCAGATAGTCCGGGTGGTGATTCAGGCCCTCGCGGCACACCGCGATAGCCTCGGATAGACGCCCGGCGCGGCGGTAGGCGTCGGCCAGCGGCGCGAAGATCCGCGACGTGGGGTTCAGGGCAAGCCGGTCCGAGAGCTTGGCGATCTCGTCTTCGAAGGATGCGGCGGGCGACATGGCGACTCCTCGCTTCGGGCGAAGGCTCGGAACGCTCGGCACGCGATCGAAGGGGCCCGGCACGGGCGGGGGACCTGCTTCAGGCGACCGAGCGGATCGCCTCGCGCAGATCGGGGTGCCCGGGCGGAAGCCGGCGAAGTATAGGCCGGCCCATCTGGACGGTCAACATGACGCTGGCTTCGCCGCGCTCCTGCTTCTTGTCGCGGCGCAGGAAAGGCGCGAGGTCATCGGGTCCGAATCCCGAGCCGCGGACGGGCAGACCGTAGCTCTCGAGCAGCGCGGTCGCGCGCCGGGCAACCGCGGCGGGCGTCACGCCCAGGCGCACGCCCAGCTCGAGCTCGCAGGCGATCCCGAGCGCGACCGATTCGCCATGGCTCCAGCGCCCATAGCCTCCCGCGGCCTCGATCGCGTGCCCCACCGTGTGGCCGAAGTTGAGCACCTTGCGGCCTGCCGCCTCGCGCTCGTCGGCCGAGACGATCGCCGCCTTCGCGCGGCAGGCCCGCTCGACGGCGCGCTCGAGGGCGGCGGCATCCTCCTGCGGCGCTCCGCTCTCGAGGAGCTCGACGAGCCCGGGGTCCGAGGTGATCGCGATCTTGATGACCTCCGCCCAGCCATTGCGCCACTCCGCCGCCGGGAGCGTGGCGAGCAGGTCGAGGTCCACGAGCACGGCGCGCGGCTGGTGGAACGCACCCGCCAGGTTCTTGCCCTCGGGAAGGTTCACGCCGGTCTTGCCGCCGATCGAGGCGTCCACCGCGGCGAGAAGGGTCGTGGGAACGTTGACGAAGCTCACGCCGCGCGCGTAGACCGCGGCCAGGAAGCCGCCCAGGTCGCCGACCGAGCCTCCGCCGAGGCAGACCACCGCGCCCCCTCGCTCGAGGCCGGCCTGCGCGAGGCCGCGCAGCGCCTGGCCGGCCGTCTCCCAGGTCTTGGCGCGCTCGCGCTCGGGCAGCGCCAGCGCCGCGAGCGGGTCGCCCCACGCCGCGAGGCCCGAGCGCAGCGCGGAACCGTGCAGCGCCGACACCCGCTCGTCGCTGACCAGAGCCCAGCCCGACGGGGTCAGAGGAGGCTCGAGCTCCGCCAGCAGATCCGCGGCGCGACGGGTCCCGCCGCGCGTGATCCAGACCGGATACGGACGCGCGGTCTCGACCCTCGCCGTGGCCAGCAAGACGACCTCCCCGGCTTGTCTCATGTCCGCGGGTCCGATATACTTTTTGGCTTCGGTTCACGGCGGCGCGGGCCGGCAGGCTCGAGCCGCGTGTCGTTTCTGGAAAGGTGACGAATCGCCATGATGCGACAGCTGCGGGCGAGCACGAAGATCATCATGATCGTGGTGGCGGTGGCCTTCGTGGCGCTCATGGTCTTCGACTGGGCCATGGACCTGACCGGTCGGCGGAACGGCCGCTCGTCGACCGTCGTCGGCACAGTCAACGGCCGCGACATCCCGCTCCAGGAGTACGAGCGGCAGTACGAGGGCGCGCTCAACCGGCTGCGGGCGCAGGACCCCGACGGAAGCGTGGGCGACGAGCAGGTCCGCCAGGCCCAGCAGATGGCCTGGGACAACGCCGTCAACTTGACGCTCCTCCAGGACGAGACGAAGCGGCGCGGCATTCACGTCGACGACGACGAGGTCGCGCAGTACGTGCGGACCACGCCGCCCGCCGAGCTCGCGAATTCGCCGGCGCTCCAGACGGACGGCAAGTTCGACCCGGCCAAGTGGCAGCGTACGCTCGCCGATCCTCAGTTCGGACCCACGCTCACCGCCTACGAGGCCAACGTCCGGCAGGAGCTCCCGCTGCGCAAGCTCCAGGCGCAGGTCGTGGCCGGAGTCGCGGTCAGCGACCGCGAGCTCGAGGACGCCTACCGCGCGGCGCAGGAGCAGGCACGCGTCCGGTATCTGTACCTCGACCCGGCGAAGCTGGTGCCCGACAGCGCCGTGGCCGTCACGGACCAGGAGTTGCACGCGGCGTACGACAGTAAGAAGGACGCCCAGTTCGCGCGCAAGGCCGCCGCGCGGATCAGCGCGATCCGCTGGACCGCCGGTACGACGGCCGCCGACACGGCGCGCGTGAAGGCCGAGATCGACTCGCTGCGTGCCCGGATCGTGGCCGGCGAGGACTTCGCCGAGCTGGCGCGCGAAGCCTCGCAGGATCCGGGCAGCGCCGGGCGGGGCGGCGACCTGGGCTTCTTCAATCGCGGTCAGATGGTGCCCGAGTTCGAGCAGGTGGCCTTCGCCACGCCGAAGGATTCGATCTCCCGGGCCTTCCTGACCCCCTTCGGCTGGCACATCCTGAAGGCCGGCGAGCGCCAGAAGGACGAGGGCGGGTTGCCCGGCGCCGAGCGTGTGCGCGTTCAGCACATCCTGCGCCGCATCGAGCCCTCTGAGGAGACGTTCGCGGCGCTCGAGGACAGTGCGGCCGCGCTCCAGCAGCTGGCCCTCGCCAAGCCCGACAGCTTCGAGCAGGTGGCGGCCGACCACGGTCGCACCGTCGAGCGCACGCCCCCCTTCGAGCAGTCCGCCTTCGTGCCCGGTCTCGGCCGCGTCCCCGAGGTGGCGGAGTGGGTGTTCGACAGTCCCGTCGGCTCGATCAGCGATCCCCTGCGCTCGGGGAACGCCGTCTACGTCGTGAAGGTCGACGAGCGCCTGCCGGCCGGCTACGCCCCCTTCGAGCAGGTGCAGGATCAGATCCGGCGGCAGCTCGTGTTCGAGAAGAAGCTGGCCCGCGCCAGGGCGCTCGAGGCGCGCGCCACGGACCTGGTGCGCGAGCGCGGTCTCGACGGAGCGGCCAGCGAGCTCGGCCTCGAGGTCAAGTCGGCCGGTCCGTTCGCACGCTCCGCGCAGCTTCCGCGGATCGGCGGCGGGAACGCCTTCATCGGGACCGCTTTCGGCCTGCAACCCGGCCAGATCGCGGGACCCATCGAGCTGGCAGACGGGATCTACTATCTGGGCGTGACCGAGCGCACAGCGGCCGACCTGAACGCCCTCGCCCAGCAGAAGGAGGGGTTCCGCCAGCAACTGCTCCAGCGCAAGATCCAGCAGACGGTGGACGCCTGGTTCAAGGCCCTCAAGAGCGAGGCCAAGATCGAGGACCAGCGCGCCCGCTTCTTCGAGGTGGCCGAGGGGGACAGCGCAGCGTCGGACGCAAAGTCACCCCCGCTGTTTTGAGGAACCTCCCTCCCGCTCAGGCGGCGCTGGCCGCCGGCCGGCAGAGCCGGCAGGGTCGGTAGCCGGCGCGCGCCGCCGCTTGCTCGCTCGAGAACGGTACGCGGTTCTCGGGCCGCGCCCGGCGGATGCCGCGGCAGCTCGGCAGGCAATACACGTGCGTGCTCGCGCAGCCCAGGCAACGCACCCCCTCGCGGCCGAAGCGTGAGAGATCGTCCAGCGGCACGCCCTCCCGCTCCAGCACCGCGCGCTTGAGCGCGCTCCCGAATCGATAGCCGCCCACCCCCCCGGTCGTGGGGACGACCCGGTGGCAGGGCAGGATCAGCGGCACCGGGTTCTTGGCCAACGCGTTGCCGACCGCGCGCACCGCCCGTGGACGTCCCACCTCGCGCGCCAGCCAGGCGTAGGGCCGCACCTCGCCGCGGGGAATCCGCCGCAGGCTGGTCAGCACGTCGCGTTCGAAGGGGGAGAGCGCGGAGAGGTCCACCGGCACCTCGCGCGGCGCGGCACCCGCGGCCGCCGTCCGGATCGCCGCGGCGAAGCGCTCGGGCACCTCGGCCGGGCGGGCCGGGCGGCCCAGCCGGCTCCGGCAGGCCTCCTCGAAGGCAGCCGGCGTTCTCACGCCCAGATGGACGAGCGTGATGCCGCGGTCGCTGAACGCCACCCACACGCGGCCCAGATCCGTCTCCACGGGCCCGTAGCGGTCCCCGGTCTCGGCCAGCAGGCGGGCCGCCACCTCGTCGGGGCAGCGCATTCTCAGCGCCGTGCAGTCGGCCGCCAGCGCCTCGAGCTCCGTGAGCTCGTCCGCACACGGCGCGCAATCCGCCAGATGGGTCTCCATCCCGCGCAGCTCGCGCCGCGACAGCTCGCGCGTGCGAAAGGCGTCGAGCCGCTCGATCACGTCTTCACATCGCATGACAGGCTTCCTCTTGTGTGAGATGCGCGCGCAACCGCGCCAGCGCACGGAACACCTTGCCGCGGGCGGCGGCTTCGCTGCCGCCCGCCACGGCCGCGATCTCGGCGTAGGAGAGGCTCTGGACGAAGCGGAGTTGCACGATCTCCCGGGCCTCCCGGTCCAGGCGTCCCAGGGCCTGCTCCAGCCGCTGCCGTCGCTCGTGCCCGACCAGCATCCCCTCGGCGGCGGAGGGCAACCGCAGCGCCGCTTCGTGATAGCCGTCCGCTTCGGGAAGCGGAGCCTCGCGCGCAACCCGCCGCGCGCGCAAGCGGTTCAGGGCCAGGTTGCGGGTGATGCGGAAGAGCCACGGCCGCAGCTCCAGGCTGCGACAGCGTTCCTCGTCGTAGCTCGCCGTGAGCGCGCGGTGGGCGCGCAGGAAGGCGTCCTGCGTCACGTCCTGCGCGTCGGCCGGATCCCGGACCAGGCCCAGTGCGTAGCCGAACAACGCGTCCTGGTGGTCCCGGACGAGACGCTCGAAGGCGCCCTTCCGGCCTCGACGGACGTCGAGCGCCAGGTTCACCGTGAGCCGGCTGAGGAGCCTGTTCGTGGGTTCGGGCATCGCGTCTGCGGCGGGCGTACGGCGGGCAGGCCATCGGCGCTTCCCCGCCCGGGCGCCGCCGGGGTCAGAGGCTCGTCGGGACGGCCACGGTCAGGAGCACGCAGCCGACCGTGAGCGCCAGTGTGACGACGATCTCGGCCGCCAGAATGAACGTCGCTCGAGTGTTCACCGCAATCCCTCCGCTTGAGCTGGGCAGCACCTCCCTGGCCCTTCTCCTTCCCTTCCTCCCAACAACACGCGGGGGTGCGAAAACGTTCGCCGGCGGGACTTCCGAACCAACCGTCCGCGGAGCCTCAAAAACGACGAGACCCCGGATTCTCCGGGGTCTCGCGACACATCCGCCGGTCCGAGGGCGGGATCAGGCCTTGCTCTCCTCCTTGACGTCGACTTTGGCGTCCAGGGCGCGAGGCTCGTCGCGGCTCTCGAGCCGCGGCCGGGGCCGTTCGTCCTTCAGGTTGTCCTCGATCTCGGAGACCGACCGCTTGAACTCGCGGATTCCCTTCCCGAGCGCCTGCCCCAGCTCGGGCAGCCGCTTCGCCCCGAAGATCAGCAAGAAGATGAGCAGGATGACCAGGATTTCCTGCATGCCGATGCCGCCGAACATGGTCGCTCCCTTGTGCGCGCCCGCCGGGCGCTCAGAAGAAGGATCGGAACAGGTACGCCGCCAGGACGACCCCGACCACCGACATGATGTTCACGGCAATCGACAGGGGTCCCAGCGTGATCCCGATCGCGATGAGGTCCAGCGACACGGGCCCGAACTGGCCGGTGACCGAGTTCGTGAAGAAGGACTTCGCCACGCCCTCGGGCAGATAGCGGGCCAGGACCTCTCCGAGGAAGCTACCCAGCAGCAGCCCGAGGGTCAACACGGTCAGGTAGTTGCGGAAGCTCTTGCGCCACACGGCAGAAAAGGGCTCCCTTCGAGATGGAGGAGGACCGGGGAGTGGAACGGGCAGACTACCTCTCGCGCTGGAGCACGTAGCCCACGGCCGCCTGCATCCCCTTCAGCTCCTCGCTGGGCGGAAGCGTCGCGAGGCTGGCGAGGGCGGTATCGGCGTAGCGCGCGGCCGCGGCGCGGGCGTAGTCGAGCCCGCCGGACTCGGCCGCCAGCTCCACCAGCCACTCCTCGTCATCGGGTGCCAGGGACACCGTGCGGAAGGCGGACACGAGCCGCTCGCGATCCGGCCCGTCTGCGCTGCGATAGGCGTGCAGCATGGGCAGCGTCGCCTTGAGCTCGCGCAGGTCGGTCCCGGGACGCTTTCCCATCACCTCCTCGTCTCCGCAGAAGTCGAGCAAATCGTCCACGATCTGGAAGGCCATGCCCAGGTGGTAGCCGAAGCGCTCGAGCTCCGCCACATGCTCGGGCGCGCCCAGATGCGCGCCCATCGCGCAGGCCGTCGCGATCAAGCTGGCGGTCTTCTTCCCGATCAACGCGAAGTAGTCCTCGTCGGCCGTCTCCAGCGCCGAGCCTCGCGCGATCTGCAGCATCTCGCCCACGGCCATCGCGTTCGTCACCTCGGCGGCCCGCGAGATGAGCGCCAGATCTCCCGAGTCCGCGATCTCGGCCATGGCCCGCGAATACAGGTAGTCGCCCATGATCACGGACACCTTGTGACTCCACTTCGCGTTGACCGTGGGCAGCCCGCGCCGCAGCTGCGACTCGTCGATGGCGTCGTCGTGGACCAGGGTCGCGAGGTGGATCAGCTCGACCACGCCGCCCAGACGGATCCGCTCGGGCGGTCGCCGGCCCAGCGCGCGCGCGCAGAGCAGCAGCAGCGTGGGGCGGAACAGCTTGCCCTTCATGTTGAAGAGGTGTCCGTTCACGTCGGAGATGAGGGGCGACCCTCCCCGCAACACCACACCCATGCGCTCGATGACCGCGTCCAGGTCGGCCTCGACGGGCTCGCGCACCTCCTCGAGGCTGATCAGGGTCGCGGGCTCGCGGGGAGGCGGCTTCATACGCGGGTGCTCCGGCGCGCCCGCAGCTCCTCGAGCACGGCCCTGGGGATGCGATGCGAGCCCAGCGGACCGGGCTGCGTGGGCGAGTGGAAGTCGGAGCCGCCCGTGGCGACGAGGCCGTGGGCGCGGGCAAAGGCGAGCAGCTCGCGCCGCTGCTCGGGCAGGTGCTTGGGATAGAAGACCTCGACGCCGGCCAGCCCCAGGGCGGGCATCTCCTCCAGCAGCTCGGGACGTTTCAGCAAGCCCGGGTGCGCGCAGACCGGCACTGCCCCCATGCCGAGCAGGAGGTCGATCGCCTCGGCGAGTGGAAAGACGGGCTTGGGCACGGCGGCCGGCCGGCCGTCCGCCAGCCAACGGTCGAAGGCCTCCTGCTTGGTCTGGACCCAGCCCTTCGTGAGCAGGGCCGCGGCCACGTGCGGCCGGCCCACGGCACCGCGCCCGGCCTCGCGCAGCACGTCCTCGTACTCGATGTGCACGCCGAGCGCGCGCAGCCGCTCCACCATCTCGCGGGCGCGCTCGTCGCGGTCCTCGCGGCGGCTCGCCAGCAGACGCTCGAAGTCGGCCGACCCGGGGTCCACGAAATAGCCCAGCAGGTGCACTTCCAGGCCGGCGTGCGAGGTGCTGATCTCGACACCCGGCACGACCTCGATCCCCTGCTCCGCGCCGGCCGCCAGCGCCTCGGGGAGCCCGGCCGTGGTGTCGTGGTCGGTCACCGCGATGGCCGCGAGGCCGGCGAGCGCTGCCTGGCGCACGAGCTCGGTAGGCGTCAGCAGGCCGTCCGAGGCCGTGGTGTGGGTATGCAGGTCGACCGCGCCGTCCGTGCGCGCTCCCACCACCGCCGTCACGCGAGCCTCTTGAGGCGCTCGGCGGCGTCCATGAAGCGCACGTCCAGGGCCACCACGCGCTCGTACTCCTCGCGGGCGGCCTCGCGCTGGCCGAGCTCCTCGAGCGAGCGGGCCAGGTGGTAGTGGAGGCCGAGGCCCTCGTGAGGGTCGCGCTCCCCCTCGATGCCGCGGCGAAAGCAGTTCACGGCCACGGAAACCATGCCCTTCTCCATGAAGCAGAGCCCCATCATCTCGAAGGCGCGCTCGCGATGCTCCGAGCCGCGCGCCGCGAGCTGGAACTCGCGCACGGCCTCGTCCAGGAGTCCCATCTGCCGGAAGGCGACGCCCAGGTCGTAGTGACTCTCGTGGTCGCCCTCCTCGATGTTCGCCTCGACTCCCTGCCGGAAAGCCTCGATGACCGCCTGCAGGTCCGCCTCCTCGTCTCCCGTGGGCTTGGTCCGGGCGGTCATCCGCGGGTCGGTCACGCGGGTCGGCTCGCCCTCGGAGATCAGGCGCCCCAGATCGACGTAGTCTTCCTCCGCGCGGCCGCCCTTGGCGCCGGTCGCGGGTGCCGCGGGCGCGGGGGACTCGAGACCCTCGAGGAGCAGCAGCTGATCCTGCGAACGGCGGTGGTTCGGATCGATCTCGAGGACCCGGCGGTGAACCTCCGCCGCGCGGCCGAACTGGCCCGTGTCCATGAGGCGGTCCCCCAGCAGCTCGTAGCTCTGGACCAGGTGCTCGCGCGTCCCCAGCGCCTGCGCCACCTCCACGAGCTTCTGCACGACCTCGATCTCGTCGGGTGCCAGGCCCGCCAGCCGGCGGTACGTGCGCCACGCGCGCTCCGCGTGGCCGGCGAGGAGCAGCTCGGCCGCGCCCTGGGCCATGGCGGAGCGGGCGAGGTCCAGGTCCCCCGCCTCCTGATAGAGCTCGGCCAGGTAGATCCGCTCCTCGGCGTCGTGCGGATTCTCGGCGAGGCGCGCCTCGGCCCGCGCGATGCGCTCCTCGACGGCGACGAAGGGGAAGCTCGAGCCGCCCGGTGCGGCTTCCTCGCTCTCGCCGGCTTCGGGCGCCGCCGCGGCACCTCCCGCGCCGGCCTCGGGGAGCGTGAAGCCCGGCAGGCTCTCGACGGCCGGGCCCTGCTCGAGTCCCGCCCCGGCCGGGCCGCGCGCCGCGAGCGGCTCAGCGTGGGTCTCCGGCGGCGTTGCGGCGGCCGTGGCGCCTTCCTTGGCACCCGCGCTGCCGGCCGCCGGCGGCTCCAGGTGAGGCGGCGCTTCCGCGCCGGGTTCGGCGGGCGTGCCGGGAGGCGCCAGACTCGGCGCGCCGCCCGAGAAGCCGAACCCCGAGTCCAGGCCCGCGACGCTGCCCGCCCCGAGCGGCGGGGCGAGAGGCTCGGGCTGGCGGGTGACGCCGAGGGTCCCGAACGTCTCCGGACCCTCGGCGGGCGGAGGCCACGCCGGCCGGTCCTCCCGCGCCTGAGGCTTGGGCGGCTCGACCTTCGGCGCTGCCGGGCGCGCCGGCTCGAGCCCGTATTCCCGACGGATCGACGCGATGCGCTCTGCCAGCTCGGCCGCTCGAGCCGTCTCGCCCGCCCGCTCCGCGCGGGTTCGCAGCTCTTCGAGCTCGGGCAGCGCCTCGCCGCCCTCGCGCAGGGCGAGCAGACCCTCGACCAGCTGCAACCGCACGCTGTCGGAGTCGGGCGAAAGGGCGACGACCTCGCGCAGAGCGCGCGTCACGCCCGCGGCATCGTTGGCCTTCTGGCGCCGCTCGGCGAACTCGAGCCAGTTCTGGATGGATTCGTTGCGGAGCCCCTTCTCGGCATAGATGCGACCCAGCTTCGCGTAGGCGTCGGCCCGGGTCGGAACGTGACGCAAGATCTTGTGGCAGAGGGCGATCGCGTTGTCGTAGAGGCCCTCCTCGAGGTAGAGGTCGGCCGCCTTCTCGAAGAACTCGACGGCCGTGGCCGCATCGCTCCGGAGCAGCGACGCGTCGCCGGCCGCGTTGTAGAGGTTGCGCAGGGCCGCGCTGTCGTGGTCGGTCTCGGCCTGGGCGATCGCCGTGCGATACTCGGCGAGCGCCTGGTCGAACTTCTGCTGGCGCGCGAGCCCCCGCGCTTTCTCCTTGACCCGAAAGAATTTCACCATGCCGGAGGGGTGGACGTAAGGCACCCGAGTATAACAGGCAAGTACTGCCGTATCAACGAGTCAGCCGGACGCTTTCAGCTCTGCGGGGAGCTTCGCGACCACACCACGCTCCCCCCGCGCACCACGCCCGCGCAGCGGTTCTCGCCGAAGAAGTAGGGGATCTCGCGGTAGTCGGCGACGTCGAAGAGCGAGAGGTCGGCGCGCCGGCCGGGCGCCACGCAACCGACCTCGTCCTGCAGGCCGAGCGCCCGCGCGCCCCCCAGCGTGAGCGCGCGCAGCGCATCGTCGAGCGGAACCCCCATGCCGCAGCTGGCCAGCGTCCAGACCGTAGCCATCGAAGCGCAGGGGCAGCTCCCGGGATTGAAATCGGTCGCGAGCGCGAGCGTGGCCCCGGCTTCGAGCAGCCGGCGCGCGGGCGCGTATGGCAGCCCGAGAAAGAGCGCCGTGCCGGGCAGGAGCGTCGCCACCGTTCGGCTCCCCGCCAGGGCCCGGATCCCGCTCTCCCCCACGCGCAGCAGATGATCGGCGGACGCGGCTCCCAGGCGCACCGCCATCTCCGTCGCGCCCAGGTTCTCGAACTCGTCGGCGTGGACCTTGAGCCCGAGCCCCAGATCCCGCGCGGCGCTCAGCACGGTCTCGGCTTCCTCGAGCGTGAACGCCCCCCGGTCGCAGAACACATCGCAGAAGCGCGCCAGCCCCTGGTCCGCCACCGCGGGAAGCATCTCGCGCGCGAGCAGCCGCACGTATCCCGCGCGATCGGCCAGGAATTCGGGCGGCACGGCGTGAGCGCCGAGGAAGGTCGGGACCAGCTCCAGCGAAACGAGGCTCCGCAGGCGCTCGATCGCCCGCAGGGTCTTGAGCTCGTCGTCGAGCGAGAGCCCGTAGCCGCTCTTGACCTCGGCGGTCGTGGTGCCCGAAGCCAGCATCGCCAGGAGTCGCGGTCGGGCGAGCTCGACCAGCTCGTCTTCGGAGCGCCGGCGGAGATCGGCCACCGAGGCCAGGATGCCTCCTCCGGAAGCGGCGATGGAGGCGTAGCTCTCGCCCCGCACGCGTCGTTCCAGCTCGTCGGCGCGGCTCCTGCCGAAGACGGCGTGCGTGTGGGAGTCCACGAAGCCCGGGATCGCGACCATGCCGTCGGCGTCGATCCGCTCGCCTCCTGCCGGCGGCGTCCCCGACCCGACCGCCGCGACGCGCCCCTCTTCGAAGGCGACCCACGCGTCGGCGACGACCCGCATCCCGCCGTCCGCAAGCGGTGTGGCGAGCTGGCGCAGGCCGTGGAGCACGGCGCGCCGGGGCTCGTCGCGCGCGGCGGGGCTCAGGGCCCGGTCTCGATGGGCAGGTCCTCGCGCTCCGACCACTCCGTCCAGGAGCCGTCGTAGACCCGCACGTCGGGGTAGCCGAGCAGGGCGCGCAGCGTGAAGTAGACGTGGCTCGACTCGAGCCCGCCGTTGCAGTAGGCGATGACGCGCTTGTCCGGCGTGACGCCCTGCGCCTCGTAGGCGGCGCGGAGTTCCTGGCGGGGCTTCCAGACCTTCGCGAAGTCGCCCTCGAGGTCGCTCTGCCAGTAGTGGTTGACCGCCCCCGGGATGTGGCCGCGGCGGAGCTGCGCGCCGGCCTCGCCGGCGTACTGGTCCGGCGGCCGGGCGTCCACCAGCACCACGTCCTTCGCCTTCAGCGCCGCGCGCACGTCGTCGAGCGAGGCTCGTTCGGGGCGGAACTCGCCCGCCGGCGGCTCGATCACGTCGTAGCGCGGGTACTTGCGCGCCAGCGGCCGCCCCTCGATCTGCCACTTGGCGTAGCCCCCGTCCAGAACGCGCACGTCGGAGTGGCCGAAGCCCGACAGGATCCAGGCCAGATACGTGGCGTCGATGTTGCGCGCCTCGCCGGAAGAATAGATCACGACCGGGCGCTCCCCGCGCACGCCCAGGCGCGCGAACAGCGTGGCGTAGCTCGCGCGCGGGAGCAGCTGGTTCGGCAGGCCGCCGTCCTCCGCGCGCAGCGTCTCGGAGTTCAGATAGACCGCACCCGGCAGGTGACCCTGCAGGTACTGGGCGAAGTCCGCGCGCACGTCCACGAGCGTGACCTCCCCCCGCTCGACGAGCTTCGCAAGGTCTGCCGTGGACACCACGCTCGGGACCGGCGTCGAGACGTCCGCCGGTTCCTGGTCCGCAGACGAGTCCAGGCCCATGGCCTGGCGCTCGATCTCCACGTAGACCCGGACCGCGTTGCGACGCCGGCGCGACGCGAATGAGACCGGGCGGTCGGGGTCGGCGGGAGGCAGGGAGGCGACGACCGCATTCAGCGACGTCCCGCTCTCGAAGGCCTGCCGCATGGCGCCGCGCAGGCTGTCCACGTAGGCGTGGGTTTCGGCGATCAACGCGCCCGGAGCGTTCGGGATCCGGCCGTGACCGGGGACCAGCACGGCGGGGTCCAGCGCCGCGAGCCGGTCCAGCGCGGCGAGCAGCCCGGCCGAGCTCCCGTCATTAAGCATGGTCATCCCGTCTTCCACGACGAGATCGCCGGCGAAGAGCACGCGCGCCGCCGGCAGCCAGACGAAGAGGTCGCCGCGCGTGTGGGCCGGGCCGGGATAGCCGATCACGAGCCGCGTGTCTCCCAGACTCAGGGTGGTATCGCGCGTCACCGGCACGTCGGGCCGGTCGGCGAACGTAAACCCCCGCATCTCCTCCTCCCCCACCACGGCGGCCCAGTCGGCCGCCAGGCTGGAGTCTCCTCCGGCGCCCGCCTGCATCTCGGCGTCGGGATGGGCCAGCACTTGCGCGCCTGCCTCGCGCAGCGCCGCGGCGCCGAAGGCGTGATCGGGATGGTGATGGGTGAGGATCAGCCAGCGGATCGGCAGGTCGGTGACGGAGCGGATCGAGGCGACCAGCCGCCGCCCCTGGAGCGGGCTGCCGAGCGCGTCGATCACAACCACACCTTCGTCCGTCACCACGAACCCGGCGTTCGCGCGGCCTTCGACACCCCGGCCGCTGTCGCCCGGCACGGCGTACGCGGCGGGCGCGAGCTCGCGGACGAGATAGGCTTTCAGGGAGTCGCGGTCGGCCGCTCCGGCGGCCGGCCCCGCGCCAAGCGAGGCGAGCCAGACGGCCACGAGGCCCGTGCAGGGAGGGCTCAGGAGAAGGCCACGTCCACGGACTGGCGGTAGACCCCGCCGCGGTTGTCTCTCCACGTGACGGCCAGCGGCGCCTCGCGGGTCGCGCGCAGGGGAAAGGTCAGGAAGGGATCGCGGCTGATCCCCGAGGTCCACGTGAAGCGCGCCACTTCCTCTCCGCCGTACGTCACGGTCACCGCGTCGATGAAGTGGGCCGGGATCGGCTTGCCGGCGTGGTCCTTGAAGAAGCCGGTGTCCATGGGGTGCGAGATCAGCGTGCGGACGTAGATCAGGCTGTCGCGCTGGATGCCCGGCGGCAGCAGGATCTTGGCTTCGCCGATCGGGTGCGTGGCGCGGGCGTGCATCAGCCGCACCCGTTGCTGGCCGGGAAAACCTTGAACGACGCGTACCACAGCTCGCCGCGGCTCGTCTCGGCGATGGCTCGCACCCACGAGGTCGCCCGCATCTTGATCCGCGTATCGATCGAGGCCTTGCCTGAGGCCGGCGTGAAGTAGAAGGCGGCCAGATGGATGTCCGGGTTCTTGTCCACAAGCAGGTGGAGCGCCTTCACGTAGTTGCCGGGCTCCATGGGCAGGTCGCTCTCGAGGAAGACCGGCACCGTGCGCCCGTCGGGGGCGTTCTCGGGCAGCGTCAGCTCGACGTGGCCCCTGCGGAGCGGCCGATCTCCGAAGAGGCCGCTGAGGACCTTTCGCACGGCCTCGCCGGGCGTGTCGTCGTCGGCCGGCGCGGCCGTCCACGCGAGCAGTCGGCCGGGGCCGCCAAGGACGCCGGCCGCGGCCCCGGTGGCGAGCGCGCAGGAGCGCAGGAAGGATCGGCGGGTGAGCGGGACCTGGATGGACATGGTGATCGTCCCGCTTAACCGGCCTCTTCCCCGGCCCCGACCGGCGCCGCGCTCGCGACCAGCTCCACGCGCACCGCGCAGAACTTGTAGTCGGGGATCTTTCCGAAGGGATCCAGCTTCTCGGATGTGAGGGCGTTCGCCGGGGCCTCCTTGAAGTGGAAGGGGATGAAGACCGTGCCCTGCGCGACCTGGCCCATCACGACCGCCCTGAGCTCGATCGAGCCGCGGGGGGAGCTCACGCGGACGGTGTCGCCGTCGGCGATCCCCCGCGTGTCCATGTCCGCAGGGTGCATCTCGACGAAGGGATCGGGCTGCAGCTCGCTGAGCACGCGGGCGCGCCGCGTCATGGTTCCGGTGTGCCAGTGCTGGAGGGTGCGGCCCGTGATCATCACCAGCGGGTACTCGGGACTCGGCAGCTCCGCCGGGTCCGCGAACTCGGCCGGCGAGAAGAGTCCGCGGCCGCGCGGGAAGGCGTCCGTGAAGATGACCTCGGTGCCCGGATGCTCCGGGGTGGGGCACGGCCACACGATCCCCATCTGCCCCATCTTTGGATACGTGATGCCGGCGTAGTCCGGGGTGAGGCTCGCCATCTCGGCGAAGACCTCCTCGGGGCCCGCGTAGCTCCAGCCGGCCCCCATGTGGTTCGCGATGTCCTGCGTGATCTCCCAGTCCACCCGCGCCTGACCCGGGGGAGCCGCGGCCGTGCGCCCGATCTGGACGCGGCGGTCCGTGTTCGTATACGTCCCGGTCTTCTCGAAGGCCGTCGAGGCGGGGAGCACGACGTCGGCGAACTCCGCCGTCTCGGTCATGAAGATGTCCTGCACGACCAGGAAGTCGAGCGAGGCCAGGGCCTTGCGCACCTTCGCGGTGTTGGGGTCGGACAGGAACGGATTCTCACCCATCATGTACATGCCGCGGATCCGGTGCTCGAGCGCCGCGCCCACGATCTCGACCACGGTGAGGCCGGGTTGGGGGTCGAGGGTCGCGCCCCAGGCGCGCTCGAACCGCTCGCGAATCTGCGGATCGGCCACGTCCTGGTAGCCCGAGAACACCATCGGGATGAGCCCCATGTCCGAGGCGCCCTGGACGTTGTTCTGGCCGCGCAGGGGGTGGAAGCCCGTGCCCGGCCGTCCCACCTGCCCGGTAGCCAGCACCAGGTTCATCAGGCAGCGCGCCTTGTCGGTCCCGTGGACCGACTGCGAGATGCCCATCCCCCAGAAGATGATCGAGTTCGGCCCCCGCGCGTAGGCCCGCGCCACCTCTTCGATCGTCGCCGCCGGGATGCCGCTGATCTTCTCGGCGAGCTCCGGGGTGTACGGCTCGACCAGGGCGCGCAGCGCCTCGACGTTCTCGGTGCGTCTGGCGATGAACTCGTCGTTCTGGAGCCCGTCCCGGAAGATCACGTGGAGCATGGCGTTGAAGAGCGCCACGTCCGAGGCGGGCCGCAGCTGCAGGAACAGATCGGCGTGGTCGCAGAGCGCGTGGCGCCGCGAGTCGATCACGATCAGCCGCGTGCCTTTCTGCGCGGCGTCCTTGACGTAGGTCGCCGCCACCGGATGGTTCTCGGTCGTGTTGGAGCCGACCACCAGCGCCACGTCGGCGCGGTGCGCGTTGTGGAACACGTCCGACACAGAGCCCGAGCCGACCTGCTCCAGCATGGCCGCCACGGAACCCGCATGGCAGAGCCGCGTGCAGTGGTCCACGTTGTTGTTGCGGAAGACGGTGCGGATCAGCTTCTGGAAGAGGTACGCCTCCTCGTTCGAGCATTTGGCCGAGCCGAACCCCGCCAGCGCCCTGGGCCCGTGGGAGTCGCGGATCTCGAGCAGTCTCCGCGCCACCAGCTCCAGCGCCTCGTCCCATGAGGCTTCGCGGAAGGCGGGCAGCACCTCCTTGTAGTCCACCGGTCCGCCCGGCTTGCGGCGGCGGCGACCTCCCCTTTCGCCACCGTTCCCCCCCGCGTCCTTCGCCCGCCCGCGCCGCGCCGCATCGTCCGCCCGAACATCCGCTGAAAGCGGACCTTTCGGGTAGAACGCCTCGCGCCGGATGAGCGGCATGGTGAGTCGCTGCGGATGGCTCTCGTAGTCGTAGCCGTAGCGGCCCTTCACGCACAGCCGCCCCTCGTTGTGCGCGTCCTCGCGCCCCTGCACGCGCACGATCGTGTCGTCCTTGACCTCGAGCGTGACGCCGCAGCCCACCCCGCAGTACGGGCACACGGAGTCCACCGTCTTCACCTCGGGCGGCACGAACGGGACGACCAGGAACTTGTCCGTGAGCGCGCCCGTGGGGCAGGCGGCCATGCACTCGCCGCAGGCGACGCAGGTGGACTCGCCCATCGGCTGACGATCGTCGAAGCTGATGAGCGCCAGGTGTCCCTTGCCGCTCCTGCCGATCACCATGTTGTGCTGCACCTCGTCGCAGGCGCGGATGCAGCGGTCGCAGAGGATGCAGGCGGAGTGGTCCACGGCGATGACGGGCGACGAGTCGTCGCGCGGCCGGGGCGGGCGGGCCTCGAGCGGCACGGGTCCGTGGCCGTTGGCCACGCCGTAGCGCCGCGCGAGCGCCTCGAGCTCGCACTCCCCCCGCGCGCGCTCCTTGTCGCAGGGCGTGGGATGATCGGCCATGAGGAGCTCGACGAGCACCCGTCGCTGGCTCTCGAGCCGCGGCGTGTGCGTGCGCACGACCATCCCTTGCTCGGCGGGCCGCACGCACGAGGCCGGGAACACGCGCGCCCCGTCCACTTCCACGACGCACGTGCGGCACACGCCCACCGGCCGCAGTTTCGGGTCGTGGCAGAGGACGGGGATCTCGATCCCCAGCGCACGCGCCGCCTCCCACACGCTGCTGCCGGCCGGAACCGTGACCTCGCGCCCATCCACGGTCAGGGTGACCGGGGGTTGGGGCGGAGGCGCGCCCCGGCGCTCGCCGGCGGGAGCGTCGGGGCGCTCGACGACGGTCGCGGAGGGTTCGCCGTCTGCGCGGCGGATCACAGGCAGACTCCTTCCGGACAGACCTTCTTCAGCACGTGGGCGTCGACCTCGTCTCTCCAGTGGCGCAACACCGACGTGATCGGGAGCGGCGCGGCTTGACCGAGGCCGCAGATGGAGGTCATGGCCATCGTGTCCGAGAGCCCCTCGATGAGCTGCAGATCTCGCGGCGCGCCCTTCCCGCCGCGGATCCGCTCCAGGATGCCGACCAGCTCCTCGGTCCCCTCGCGGCAGGGCACGCACTTGCCGCAGGACTCGTTGCGGAAGAAGCGCACCACGTTCAGGGCCAGGTCCAGCATGCAGGTCCCCTCTGCGATCGCCACGACCGCTCCGGTGCCCAGCATCGAGCCCGCGTCGGCCAGCGGCTTGAAGTCGAGCGGCAGGTCGGAGAGCGCGGCCGGCAGGAACCCCGAGGAGGCGCCGCCGGGAGCGAACGCCTTGAGCTTGCGACCTCCCGAGACGCCGCCGCCCTGTTCCTCGATGAAACGCCGGGCGGGCACGCCCAGCCAGGCCTCGTACACCCCCGGCCGGGCCACGTGGCCCGAGAGCGCGAAGTACTTGAGGCCCGAGCCTCCGTTCTCGCCGAGCCCTTTGAACCAGGCCGCACCGCGGGTCAGGATCGCGGGGACCATGGCGAACGTCTCGACGTTGTTCATGAGCGTGGGCTTGCCGTGGAGGCCCACCACCCCCGGGAAGGGCGGCTTGTTGCGCGGCTCGGCGCGCTTCCCTTCCAGCGCCTCGAGCAGGGCCGTCTCCTCGCCGCAGATGTAGCCGCCGGCGCTCACGAAGAGCTCCATCTCGCACGAGAAGGCGCTGCCCAGGATGTTCTCCCCGGCCAGACCTCTCGCCGCCAGGTCTCCGATGGCCTCCTCCAGCCGCGCGCGCGCGGCGTGGTACTCGTGGCGCAGGTAGAGCGTGGCGCGGCTCGCGCCCACGACGTAGGCGCCGATCAGCATCCCCTCCAGAACCAGGTGCGGGAAACGCTCCAGCACGTCGCGGTCCTTGAAGGTGCCCGGCTCGGACTCGTCGGCGTTGCAGACCACGTACTTGGGAGAGCCCGCCGCCTGCTTCGTGAAATCCCACTTGGCACCCGTCGGGAACCCGGCTCCGCCGAGCCCGCGCAGCCCGCTCTCCTTGAGGGCCGGGATCACGCTCTCGCGGTCGCCGGATTCGAGCAGCCGTCTCAGGGCTCCGTACGGCGCTCCCGGCGGGTGCGGATCGATGCGTGGGCCTTCGGGGTCGGGCGCGGTGGCCGCGGGAACCGTGCGCGCGCTGTCGACCCGCGGCGCCGCGCGGCCGTCCCCGGCGTGCGCGGGCCGGCTTTGCGCCTCGGGCGGTGACGCATGTGCGCCGGGCGGCGCGCCCTTGCCGTTCTGGAGCCCGGAGCCGCTCCGTGCCGTCTCGAGGCCGGCGGCCACGTACGCGCGGATACGCTCCAGGGTCGCCGATCCTTCCGGATGGCCGTTCAGGGCGCACGCGGGCGCGCGGTCGCAGAGACCCAGGCAGGACACCGCGCGGTACTCCAGCCGCGGCACGCCGGGCGGAGCCGCTTCCCGCCCTTCCCTCTCGAGGCCGTCCAGCCCGTGCACGTTGCCCTCCTGGACCTGGACCACGGCTTCCCCCGACGCGCCCAGCGCCTCGAAATCGGCGCGGAGAGCTTCGGCCAGCCGCTCCGCCCCCGCCAGGTGGCAGCTCATGTCGGCGCAGAGCGCGACCTCGACCGCGGGCGGAGGCGTTTGCCGGAAAAGAGGATAGAAGCTGGCGACGGCTTCGATCTGGTAGAGCGGGACGCTTTCGCGGCGGGAGAGCTCGAGAAGGCGTTCGCGCGGCAGGAAGCCCGACTCGGACTGGATGCCCTTCAGCTCGTCGATCAGCACGGGACCCGCCGGCAGACGCTCATCGGGCAAGAATACTCCCCGCGCGGGGGCCGATCAAGCGACGCCGGGCCGAGCCCGCGACCTACCAGCGCTCGGCCACGGCCCGCACGAGGTCGGCCAGCGCGAGCAGGTCGGCGAGGTCCATGACCTCGGCCGGCGAGTGCGAGTAGCGGAGCGGCCAGCCGATGGCCACGTCGGGGACGCCGTAGCGGGTGAATGCCGACCCGTCGTTGCCGCCGCTCGTGGCACCCACCTGGAGCGGGATCCCGAGCCCGGCCGCGAGCGTGACGAGCGAGTCCACGAGGGCGGGCGGGGCCACCGCGCTGTCGTCCACGGCGCGGATCGCCGCCCCGCGGCCGAGGGGGGCGTAGGCGAACGCGCGCCGCTCGAGCGGCGCGTCGGAGGTGACGAAGGTGTCCACCGCATGGACGCGCGCGGGGCGCTCGGACGCGAGATCGCGCGCGGCCCATTCGGCGCCGTTCAGCCCGATCTCTTCCTCGACCGACCACACGAACTCGACCGCGTGGGAGAGGCGCGAGCGGTCGAGGGCGGAGAGTGCCAGGATCAGGGCCGCGCAACCCACGCGGTCGTCGAGCGCGCGCCCCGTCACGCGCGAGCCGGCCAACGACGTGAGCTGCTTGGGCATCGTGACCGTGTCGCCGGGCCGGATCCCGAGAGCCTGGGTCTCCGCGCGCGAGCGGGTCCCCGGATCCACGAACGGCGGACCGCCGGGGCTCCCCGCCAGACTCGCCGGCGGAGAGGCGTCGAACGAGTCCCGCGGCGCGAAAACGGCCGGCACCGGGCCCCCGGAAGCGTGCACGAGCGCGGCCTCACCCTCGAAGAGCGAGCCGTAGAAACCCCCTCGCGGCTCGATCTCGAGCCCGCCGTCTTCGCGTATCCGCGTGACGGAGTAGCCGATCTCGTCCAGGTGCGCCACGATCACGACCAGCGGCGCTCCGGCTCCCACGCGCAGGCGCAGGTTTCCCACACCGTCCGTCCGGACCGCGGCCCACTCCGGAAGCAGCCCTTTCACAGCCTCCCGCATCGGTTCCTCGGCTCCCGAGACGGCGTAGGTCCCCACGAGCCGCGCGAGGACCGCGGCGGCCGCGGCCAGCCTGTCGCCCGCCGGTGACGAGGACGGGCGCTCGCGGGAGGAAGCGGTTTCCGGCGCTGGCTGAGACACCGCACCGGTTCGCCTCGCCTCCGCGGCGGGCGGAGTCGCCCCGGTGAGGAAGGCCGCGAGCCGCCTCGAGAGGTGCTCCACATCGCTCGAGGAGACCGTCTCGACGGGCGAGGAGACGTAGCGCGCGGGCAGGGACCAGTGCACGACCCGGGCCAGGTCGGGGAACCCCTCGGGGCCGCCTTCGGCAATCGAGTAGGCCCCGCGCCCCAGCGAGTCGTCGGGCGCGGGATCGCCCAGCAGGACCGCCTGAACCCCGGCCCCCGGCGGGCCGGGCGCCTCCGTGCCCGCGGCGCTCGCGACCGCGAAAGCAGCGCCGTCCCATCCGAAGTACCGGCGGCGGGTGAAGGCCGCCACGGCCGCGCCGTCACGGATGCCTTCCTGCGCCGCGAGGCGGGCCGCCGCGAGCAGGGCCGCGCACGCCCCCCGGGCCGCCGCGGAGGGCGCGGCCACGAGATCGCGCCCGTAGCGGAGCGGCGCCTTCACGCGCGCGACGGGCGCCAGCACGCGCAATCCAAGGGCGTCCACTTCCTCGGCGGAGGAGGCGCCCACGTCCACCAGCGCATCGTCCAGGGGGAGCGGCTCGCGGCCGGGAACGTGCCCCTCGGCTCCCGACCGACTTCGCTGGAGGTGGGTCGAGAGCACGCCGACCACTCCCGGCACCGCACCGGCTGCGCCAAAGACCGTGACCCGCTGACCCTCGAGGAAGCGCTCGGGCGAGGTCCCGGGTGGAGGCCGCCCCGCGCGGCGCAGCGTCAGATAGCCCTCCGCTGTCACCCCCGCGACCACGTGGCCCGGCTCGTCCAGGGGGCAGGCGGCGAGCCGCACGGGCCCACCGCTTCCAGATTTCCAGATCACGTTGCCGGCCCGGTCGAGCTCGGCCCCCGGCAGCCACGCGAGCACGCTCTCCGCGGCGGCGTCCTCGAAGCCTGTCACGGCGGTGAGAGAGGCGAGACGCACGAGGAGGGAATCCGAAGCGGCGGAGAGCGCCGCACGAGAGCGGTCCGCCGGCACGTCCAGGGAGGGCGCGCCGTGAGCCGGCGGGGCGCCGTCGGAAAGGATGACCAAAGCCGCGGAGAGGGCGACCAGCAGGAGGGCCGCCGCGACGGCCGCGCCGGCCGCCTTCACCCGTCCTGCATCGGCAGGTCGATCCCGGCCTCGCGGGCGAAGGCGCGCGCCTGCTCGTAGCCCGCGTCGGCGTGGCGCGCGACCCCGATGCCGGGATCGTTCGTGAGCACCCGGCGGAGGCGCTCGGCGGCCTGGGGCGTGCCGTCCGCCACGGAGACCTGGCCCGCGTGGAGCGAGTTGCCGATGCCCACTCCGCCGCCGTGGTGGAACGAGACCCAGCTCGCGCCCGAGGCCACGTTGAGGAGCGCGTTCAGCACCGGCCAGTCGGCGATCGCGTCGGAGCCGTCCAGCATGCCCTCCGTCTCACGGAAGGGCGATGCCACGGAGCCCGTGTCCAGGTGGTCGCGGCCGATGACCACCGGGGCCGAGACCTCGCCCCTCGCGACCAGGTCATTGATGCGCTCCCCCAGCCGCCAGCGGTCTCCGTAGCCCAGCCAGCAGATTCGCGCGGGCAGGCCCTGAGCGCGGACTTTCTCCCTCGCCAGCCGGATCCAGCGTGCGAGCGCGCGGTTCCCGGGGAAGAGGTCCAGGACGGCCGCGTCGATGACCTCGATGTCGGCGGGGTCGCCCGAGAGCGCGGCCCAGCGGAAGGGTCCCTTCCCCTCGCAGAAGAGCGGCCGGATGTAGGCGGGCACGAAGCCGGGGATCTCGAAGGCCTCCGCAACGCCCGCATCCCGCGCCTGGGCCCGCAGGCTGTTGCCGTAGTCGAAGGCCACCGCTCCCCGGCGCCGGAGCTCGAGCATGGCCCGCACGTGCGTCGCCATCGAGGCCATCGAGTGCCGCACGTAGGCTTCGGGGTCGGCGCGCCGCAGCTCGAGCGCGGCCGCGTAGGGCATCCCGGCCGGGACGTAGCCCTCGAGAGCGTCGTGGGCGCTGGTCTGGTCGGTGAGCACGTCGGGGGTGCTGTCACGGCGCAGGAGCTCGGGCAGGAAGTCCGCGGCGTTCATCTCGACCGCGACCGAGATGGCCCGGCCGGCGGCGCGCGCGTCCTCGATCGCCCGCAGCGCCCCGTCCAGGTCGGTCGCCAGGAGGTCCAGGTAGCCCGTCGCCAGCCGCCGGTCGATGCGCGAGCGATCCACTTCGGCGGCCAGCAGGCAGGCCTCGTTCATGGTGGCTGCCAGCGGCTGGGCACCGCCCATGCCCCCCAGGCCGGCGGTCGCGATCCAGCGTCCCCGCAGGTCGCCGCCGAAGTGCGCGCCGGCCACGGCCGCGAACGTCTCGTACGTGCCCTGCAGGATCCCCTGCGTCCCGATGTAGATCCAGCTGCCGGCCGTCATCTGGCCGTACATGGTGAGGCCCAGCGCCTCGAGCCGGCGGAATTCCGGCCAGGTCGCCCAGCGCCCCACCAGGTTCGCGTTGGCGATGAGCACGCGCGGCGCCCAGGCGTGGGTGCGGAAGATCCCCACCGGCTTGCCGGACTGGACGAGCAGGGTCTCGTCGTCGGCCAGGCGCCGCAGCGCGACCACGATGGCCTCGAGGCAGGCGCGGTTCCGCGCCGCCTTGCCCGTGCCGCCGTAGACGATCAGCTCGTCGGGTCTCTCGGCCACCTCGGGATCGAGGTTGTTGAGCAGCATCCGCAGCGCCGCCTCCTGATGCCAGCCGCGGCAGGAGAGCGCGCGGCCGCGCGGGGCTCGCAGGACGACCTCGCCCTCGACGGTGGCCATTCGATCACCCCTCGGCGCACGCCACCAGGTCGATCTCCACCCTGGCTCCCTTCGGCAACCCCGCCACCTGCACGGTCGAGCGGGCCGGAAAGGGCTCGGGGAAGAAGCGGCCGTAGACCTTGTTCACGTCCGCGAAGTCGGCCATGTCGGTCAGGAAGATAGTGGTCTTCACGACGTGCTCCGGCCCGAGGCCCGCGGCCCGCAGCACGGCCCCGAGGTTCTGGAGCGCGCGCTCGGCCTGCTCGGAGGCGCCGCCCGCGACCAGCTCGCCGGTGCCCGGATCGAGGCCTACCTGCCCGGCGCTGAAGAGCCACGCTCCCTGACGAATGCCCTGACTGTAGGGGCCGATCGCCCCGGGCGCCTCGGACGTCGATACGGCTCGCTTCATGTCGCCCTCCGCTCCGGGAACGACCTGCGTCTCTCAGAAGAGTCCCTCGGCCTTCCCCTCGGCGTCCACGCCGATGGCCTCGGCCGCGGGGACCCTGGGGAGGCCCGGCATGGTCATGATCTCGCCGGTCAACGCCACCACGAAGCCCGCGCCGGCCGAGGGCCGCATGTCCTGGACGTGGATCTGGAAGCCCCGTGGGCGGCCGATCAGGTTGGGGTCGTCCGAGAGGGAGTACTGCGTCTTGGCGACGCAGATGGGTGCCTTCTCCATCCCGATCTTGGCCAGCTCCTTCATCGCCTTCTCCGCGGCCGCGGAGAAGACCACGCCGTCGGCGCCGTACACTTTGGTGGCGATCGTCTTCATCTTCTCGGCCAGCGGCATGTCGTCGGGATAGAGGACCTGGAACCGGCTCTTGCCGGAGGCGATCTCGCCTTCCACGAGCTTCGCCAGGTCCAGTCCGCCTTCCCCCCCTTTGGCCCACACCTCGGTCAGGGCGCACGGCACATCCAGCGAGCGGCAGAAGTCCTGGATGGCCGCGAGCTCGTCGTCGGCGTCGTCCGTGAACCGGTTCAACGCGACCACCGGGGGCACGCCGAAGGTGCGGATGATCTCGACGTGCTTCTCGAGGTTCGGCAGGCCTTTGCGAACGCGCTGGACGTCGGGCTTCTTGATGCCGTCCTTGACGGCCCCGCCGTGACGGCGCAGGGCGCGCACGGTCACGATCAGCACGGCCGCCTGCGGCTCGAGGCCGCCGAAGCGGCACTTGATGTCGAAGAACTTCTCGCCTCCCAGGTCCGAGCCGAAGCCGGCCTCGGTGACGACCACGTCCGCGAGCGAGAGGCCCGTGCGCGTGGCCAGCAGGCTGTTGCAGCCGTGGGCGATGTTCGCGAAGGGTCCACCGTGAACGAACACGGGGCCGCCCTCGAGCGTCTGGACCAGGTTGGGGTTCAAGGCGTCCCGCAGCAGCAGCGTCATGGCCCCGTCGGCCTTGACGTCCCTGGCGCGCACGGGATCGCCGGACCGACTGTACCCCACCACGACCCTGCCCAGCCGCTGCCGCAGATCGTCGAGCCCCGAGGCCAGGCAGAAGATGGCCATGACCTCCGAGGCCACCGTGATCTGGAAGCCGTCTTCGCGCGGGACGCCGTTCGCCGTCCCTCCCAGGCCCACCACGATCTGGCGCAGCGCCCTGTCGTTCATGTCCAGACAGCGCTTCCAGAGCATCCGGCGCACGTCCAGGTCGAGCCGGTTGCCGTGGTGCACGTGGTTGTCGAGCATCGCGGAGAGCAGGTTGTTGGCGCTGGTCATGGCGTGCAGATCGCCCGTGAAGTGGAGGTTGATGTCCTCCATCGGGATGACCTGGGAGTAACCGCCGCCCGCGGCACCCCCCTTCATGCCGAAGACCGGGCCCAGGGAGGGCTCGCGCAGGCAGGCCACCACTCGGCGCCCCATCCGGCGCAACGCCTGTGCCAGGCCGATCGTGACCGTGGACTTCCCCTCCCCGGCCGTGGTCGGCGTGATGCCCGTCACCAGCACGAGCTTGCCGCGCCGGCGCGAGAGGTCCACCTCCGAGAGCGGGACCTTGGCTTTCGTGCGTCCGTAGTGCTCGATGCGCGCGGGGTCCAGGCCGAGCTCGGCCGCGACCTCGTCGATCGGCCGCGGGATGGCGGACTGGGCGATCTCCAGGTCGGAAGGGACGGGCGATCTCACGGTGACGGGCATGGCGTCTCCCGGGTGCGTGCTCCGCTCGCGCTGGGATGGGTGCCGCCCGCCGCCGGCGGCGCAGCCTGCTGGGATGGGCCGGGGCCGGGGATGCCCCGCCGGCCGCGCGGAATGTTAGGAGAGCCCGCCGAGCTTGTAAACCCGAAACGCGTTCGTCCGGGTGAGTCGCACGGCATCCTGCGGATCCAGCCCGCGGGCGGCCGCCAGGCACGCCAGCGTCGCGGGCAGGAAGGCGGGTTCGTTCCGCCGGCCGCGCAGGGGCACGGGGGCGAGGTAGGGCGCGTCGGTCTCCACGAGCACCCGCTCCTCCGGCACCTGCACGAGAACCTCCGGCGTGGCGTAGCCCGCGAAGGTGATGAGGCCGCTGAAGGAAACGTAGTAGCCGCGCTCGAGCGCCTCGCGGAAGAGGCTCGCCCCGGCGCTGAAGCAATGCAGGATCACACGCTCGGGAGCGACGCCGCTCGCGCGCAGGAGTGCCGCGGTGTCGGCGTCGGCCTCACGGGAGTGGACGACGAGCGGCAGCTCCCGCTCCCGCGCCAGGGCCGCCTGGCCCTCGAAGGCCGCGAGCTGCGCCGTGCGGGAGGCGTGGTCGTAGTGGAAGTCCAGCCCGGTCTCCCCGACCGCGACCGCACCCGCGTCCAGCGCGGCGGCGATCTCGACCGCCGTGTCCGGCTCCCAGCGCCCGGCCTCGTGAGGATGCAGGCCGGCGGACCAGTAGAGGCGCGGGATCCGCGTCCCGAGGCCGCGCGCGATCGCGGCCGCCCGGCCGGCGTCGGCGGGTTCGGTGGCGGGAATCAGGACCTCGGAGATCCCGGCCCCGGCGGCGCGCGCCAGGACCTGCGGCAGATCCGCGGCGAACCGCGCGTCCGCGAGGTGGGCGTGGGAGTCGAAGAGCGGGCCGGGAGCGGGCGGGAGAGCGGGAAGGTCTCGCCTAGCCACGGCGGCGTCCGCGCAGAGCACCCAGGGTCTGGATGCCGACGGCTGCGAAGATCGCCACGTAGGGCTCGATGGGAAGACGGTAGCGGAGGCGCCCGAAGAACATCGCGTAGCCGAACGCGAAGCTGAGAATGATGAGCAGGTAGAGCGAGTACTCGCGGAAGCGCTTCCGCGCCGCGAAGGCCCCCACGACGGCGAGCACGTAGTACGGCGCCAGCAGGATCCCCAGCACCCAGCCGTACCGCGCCACCATCACGGACGGATGGTTCTGGACGATCATCCTGGGGTCGTGGGCGGCGGCCCTCTCCCGGATCACCTCGCTGGAGGTCTGCAGCTCGTCCGGCTCGATCGTCCAGAAGGCCTTGAGCTGTCCGGCCACGTAGACGGCGTAGGCCCCCGGCGAGCGCACGATGTCGAGCACGGGCCTCTCGTGGCTGATGGGGTGGGTCGCCTTCCAGACCTGAAGGTACTCCAGCTTGGAGACGAAGCGCCCATCCACTTTGTAGGGCAGGTGCACGTCCGAACGGGCGTCCAGGGGCGTGAGGGCCCCGAACTCGTTGTAGTTCCGCGACAGCCAGGGCGCGATGATGAACGCCCCGCTGAGGAGCAGGACGAGCGACAGGCCGACTCTCCGGCGCAGGCCTTCCGTCCCTGCCATCACGAGCCACAGGGCGCCGGCGGCGAGGAAGCCCATGGCCGCCGGGCGTGCCAGGCAGGCGAGACCCCCCAGGAAGCCCGCCAGCGCGACCCCCCTCCAATCCCCGGCCCGCAGGAGCAGCCAGGTCGCGAGCAGCATCAGCAAGGTGAACATGATCTCGGAATACACGAACGCGCTGAGCACGAACAGATAGGGGTGAACGGCCACCAGCCCGGCCGCGATCAACCCCACGTTGCGCCCCCAGCCGGCCTTCGCCAGCTGGTAGACGACCAGGACCGTCACGGCGCCGAGGATCGCCTCGACGATCTTCACGACCACGAGCTTTCCGCCGCCGACCGCCAGGATGCCGGCCAGGAACACCGAGTAGAGCGGCGGGCGCTTGTAGGTCTCGCCGAATCCGCCGCCATGCAGGATGCTCTCGGCGGCCTTCAGGTAGTCGATGCTGTCCGGGAAGTAGATGCGGTCGGGGTCCAGCGCGAAGACGAACCCGAGGCGCAGCGCGAGGGCGACCGCGAAGATGAGGGCCAACCACGGTCCAGCCCGCCGGCCGCTCGAGGGCGGATCGAGCTCGCGCCCGGCAGGGGCGATGGAGCCTAGCCCTCCGGTCGTCACCGTGCCACGCTCGTGGGGTCGGCGTCCCGGTCGTGGGTCCGTGCCGCGGCTCGCCCGTCACCCTCCCGCGCGACGCGCTCCTCGATGCCGGCCAACGCCCGATGATAGGCGAGCGTCTCGAGGTGGGAGAGCTCCTGGAACTTGCGGACGATGGTGTGCAGCACGAGCCCGACCACCATCAGCAGCAGGCCGGCGATGAACAGGGCCGAGGCCACGACCGTGGCGATCAGCTGCGATTGCGAGCCGGGATCATGGTGCCCGACGATCAGCGTCACCGCGAGGATCACCGCCACTCCCGTGAGCAGGATCCCCGTGCTGCCGAAGAACGTGAGCGGCTTGTTGTCGCGGAAGAGCGCCAGGATCGTGTTCAGGATCAGGAGGCCGTCCTGGACCAGGCGGATCTTGGAGTGGCTGCCCCGTGGGCGCTTGCCCAGATCCACGGGGACCTCCACGATCCTGTAGCCTCGCTCCAGCCCCTTGATCGTGAGCTCGGCCTCGATCTCGAATCCGCCTCCCGAGAGCGGAACGCTCTTGACGAACCGCCGGCTGAACGCGCGGTAGCCCGAGAGCAGGTCCGTCAGCTTGGCGTTGAACATCCAGTTCAGCAACGCGAGAAAGAAGGTGTTGCCGAAGAGGTTCAGCAGCTTGAACTGGCTGTGGGAGAGGGCGTGCAGGCGCGAGCCGATCACCATGTCGGCCTCGGCGTCGCGCACCGGAGCGATCAAGGCCCCCACATTGGACGGCGGATACGTGCCGTCCCCGTCGACCATGACGTAGATGTCGGCCTCGATCATCTGGAACATGGACTGGACGACGTAGCCCTTCCCCTGCCGCCGCTCGGTCATCACGATCGCTCCGGCCCGGCGGGCCCGCTCGGCGGTTCCGTCGGTCGAGTTGTTGTCGAAGACGTAGATCGCCGCTTCGGGGAGCTGTTCGCGGAACTCGCGCACCACGTCGGCGATCGTGAGCGCCTCGTTGTAGCAAGGGATGAGGACGGCGACGGCGGTGGGCGCCGGCGTGGCGAGATCGGTGCTCACGGGCGAGTTCGATCCTTTTCCGAGTCGTACGAGGACGGGGTCATCCGCCGGGCTGGCGCGGGTCGCGAAGCCGCGGGTCGAGGCATCCAACGCGATGCCCCGGAGCCGAACCGCCAAACAAACAGCCTACCGGCGCCGGCCGGCCGGCCCCATCCGGCGCCGGCCCTACGGGAGACGGACTCCCGTCCGATGGCCGGGGCGGTCTGCATGGGGCTTTGGTAGGAAGATACACCTCTGGCCAGGACGGGATCACCCCGCGAAGCCATCCGCCCGTCGCACCGGGCCATCCCGCGCCGCTGCGGGGCTGTCCGAGAATGCGTCACCTTCCCCGTCGTGAGCGCGAGCGTCGCTGGGCCCTCGAAGCGCGCCCCGCCGGCTGCGGCGACTTCTCCCGCTCCGTGGAGCTCGAGACGCCGTCGGGAGTCGCGGGGGCGGGCGAGGCGACGCCTTTCGAATCGACTTCGCCGCCGCCGCCTCTCCGCTTCCGCATGAACGCCTCCCACTCGACCAGCAGCGGCGCCACGACGAAGATGGACGAGTAGCTCCCGGCCACGATCCCCACCAGCAGCGCGAAGGCGAAGTCGTGGATGACGCGACCGCCGAAGAACAGCAGGGAGAGGACCACGAGCAGGGTGAGGCCGCTCGTGATCACCGTCCGGGACAGGGTCTCGTTGATCGCGCGGTCGATGGTCTCCACCAGCGAAGCGCGCGTCCGGCTGCGCATCTTCTCCCGGATCCGGTCCAGGACCACGATCGAGTCCATCACGGAGTACCCGATGATGGTCAGGATGGCGGCGATGACGTCGAGGGTGATCTCCTTATCGAGCAGCGAGAAGACGCCGATCACGACCAGCGAGTCGTGGATCAGCGCGATGACCGTCGTGACCCCGTACTTGAAGCCCTTGAAGCGGAAGTAGACGTAGAGGTTGATGAACAACCAGGAATAGACGATGGCCAGGATCGCTTTTCGCTGCAGCTCGCTCCCGATCTTGGGGCCCACCGCGTCCACGCGCACGACCTCGAACTCGTTCGAGGCCAGCTCGGGGTCCTGGCGGATCGCCGCCTCGATGCGCTGCGCCAGCTCGGAGGCGCGTCCGGCCTGCTCCTTGGCCCGGATCACGACCTCGCGCGGATCGCCGAAGCGCTCCAGCTCGAAGGTGCCCAGCTCCACGTCGGCCAGACGCCCGCGCAGCTTGTCCAGCGGCACCTCCCGCTCGAAGCGCAGCTGGACCAGGGTCCCGCCGGTGAAGTCGATGCCGTAGCGCGGCCCGCCCTTGAGGAGGAGCGAGGCGGTCCCGGGCACCAGCAGCAGCAGCGACAAGATGTACGCGTAGTGCCGCCACTCGATGAACGGGATCTTCGGATTCTTGAAGAAGCGCAGCACGGTCAGATCGACAGCGCGCGAGGCGAGCGGTAGAGCAACCAGGCGTCGAAGATCGCGCGCGTCACGAAGATCGCCGTGAACAGGCTGAACACGATGCCGATGCAGAGCGTGATGCCGAATCCCTTGACGGGCCCGGTTCCGAACTGAAGCAGGACGATCCCCACGATGAGCGTCGTGACGTGCGAGTCGAGGATCGTGGCCCAGGCTTTCTCGTAGCCGAGGTCGAGTGCCGCGCGCACGCTCTTGGCGGCGTCCAGCTCCTCGCGCACGCGCTCGAAGATCAGAACGTTCGCGTCGATGGCCATGCCGACGGTCAGGATGACCCCGGCGATGCCCGGAAGCGTCAGCGTGGCGCGCAGGAGCACCAGGGCGGCCAGCAGGAAGAGCGTGTTGAGGATCAGGGCGAAGTCGGCAATCGCACCCGACCACCGGTAGTAGATGACCATGAACAGCACGACCACCACCAGACCGATGATGAAGGCCCGCCGACCGGCCTGGATCGAGTCGGAGCCCAGCGTGGGGCCGACCGTGCGCTCCTCGATCACCTTGACCGGCGCCTGCAGTGCGCCGGCCTGGAGCACGATCGAGATCACGTTCGCGTCCTGAGGCGAGTCGAAGCCCGTGATCTGCGCGCGCCCTTCGGCGATGCGCTGGATGATGCGGGGCGCCATGCGGACCACGCCGTCGAGCACGATCGCCAGCCGGTCGTTCACGTGGGCGCCCGTGATCCGCGCGAACAGGGCGCGCCCGCGGGGCGTCATCGTGAGGGAGACGATCGGCCGGTTCTGGAACTGGGTGTCGAAGCCTGCGTTGGCGGTGGCGATGTACTCGCCGGTCATGAGCGGCTTCTTGTCGACCAGATAGACCCGCTGGTAGGTCTTGCCGTCGCTGAACTGGATCTGCTCGCCCGAACCGCTGCTGAACAGGAGCTCGACGTCGTCGGGAATCGCCGCCCGTACGCTCGGCAGGGCCAGCCAGCCCTTCACCTTGGGGATCGCGTCCACCGGGACCACCATGTCGCCCGAGGAGGGATCGACCTGGATCAAGGTCGAGAACGTCTCCTCACCCTCCGGGGCGGTCGCCGCCGCGGCGCTCTCGGCCGGCGCGCCCGTGTCGCCTCGGATCAAGGACTCGAGGTCGCCCACCTCCCGTGACGTGTCGGCCTTCTGACCGGCTGTGTCGGCCCGCGCCGGAGGGGGCGCGGGCGGAGGCGCGGTGGGCGCGCGCGGTGCGGTGTCCGTCGGCGCCGGAGGCGCGGCGGGGCGCGCGGTCGCGCCCGTCGGCGCGGGGGCGGCGGTCGCTTGCGCCCCAACGGCGAGCGAGTCCGCCGCCGGAGCCTCGCCCCGCGCGCGCGCCGACCGCAGCGCCGCGTCCAGCCGCTGGATGAGAGCCGCCGCCTCGCGCGTGTCGTGCACGAGCTTGAACTCGAGGTAGGCGGCCTGCTGGACGAGCTCCTTGGCGCGCGCCTCGTTCTCGACCCCGGGGAGCTCCACGATGATCCGGTCGTCGCCCACCTTCTGGATCACGGGCTCGGCCACGCCGAACTGATTCACGCGGTTGCGGATCACCTCGAGGATCTGGTCCAGGGCGCGGCGCTTCTCCTCGGGAGCGAGCTTGCGGTTCGTCTCGTCGATCTCGAGCACCAGGTGCATCCCGCCCTGGAGGTCGAGGCCGAGCTTGATCGCCCTTTCCTTGAGCTTCTGGAAGGTCTCGGGGTCGCGCTGGGCCAGCTCCTGCCGCTCCGCGGGAGTCATGCTGTAGAGGCGGATCGTGGGGATCAGATACCAGAGGGACAGCAGGATCAGCGCCGTGATCAGCGCGAAGCGCAGCTTCAGGTTACGGAACAAGGAGGCCTCGTGCGCGCGGGCGCCGGAACGGAGGGTCGTTCAAGGGAGCGTTGATTCTACCCCCTCGAAGGAGGTTGTCAAGCGGCGGGACCCCACCCGAACAGCGCCAGGAGCAAGACGCCCACCACGATGCGATACCAGGCGAACCCCGTGAAACGATGCCGCGACACGAAGCGCACGAAGATCTGGACGACGATCAGCGCCGCGACGAAGGAGGTCGCCAGGCCGACGGCGAACAGGGGCAGGTCGCGCGCGGTCAGCACGCCCAGGTTGGCGACCAGATCGAAGCCTCCCGCGGCCAGGATGACCGGAACGGCGAGGAAGAACGAGAACTCCGTCGCCGCCGGACGCGAGAGCCCCAGCCCGAGACCGCCCATGATCGTCGCAGCCGAGCGGGAGACGCCGGGGATGAGCGCCAGGACCTGCGCGAGCCCGATTCCGAGGGCCGTCCGCGGGGGGAGCTCGTCGACGGTCGCGATCCGCGCCGGAGGGGCCCGGCGCTCGACGATCAGCATCGCCACACCGCCCACGACCAGCGCCCAGGCCACGATCCGGGGGTCGAACAGGTAGGTCTGGATGAAGCGATGCGTGAGGAAACCGACCACGGCCGCCGGCAGGAACGCGATCGCGAGGTTGCGCAGCAGGCGCTGGGCCGCCGCGTCCCGCGGCCAGCCGAGAGCCAAACGGATGAACGTGCCCCGGTAGAGCCAGACGATGGCCAGGATCGCCCCGACCTGGATGACCACCTCGAATACCTTGGCCCGCTCCCCCGTGAAGGCGAGCCAGTGTCCCGCCAGGATCAAATGCCCCGTCGACGATACGGGAATGAACTCGGTCGCACCCTCGACGATTCCCAGCAGCAGCGCGCGCAGAAGGTCCACGCTAGGTCCGCCCGCTCACTGCGGGGGTCCGGGCGTGCGGCTGGCCCACTTCTCGAAGGCCGAGAGCGAGACGGCGAAGCGCACGAACCTCTCGGCGAGGCCGTTCGAGTCGAGACTGCCGCGCTTCCCCACCTCGAGTGCCAGGTCCATGGCGGTGGCACCGATGCCGATCAGCTGCCCGAGCCCGAAGGTCGCGGCCCGCTCGCGGACGCTCTCTCCCCCGAAGCGCTGGGGCAGCTCGCGCGTGCGCGCCCCGAGGCGCAGCATCGTGCCTTCGGGCAGGACCCAGAGGCGCCGGGGGAACGCGTACTCGACGCCGAAGGAGGCGCCGAAGGTGTCCTGGGAGTCGGGATCCTTCCGGCCGTCGATCCCGAAGTCGCCCCAGCTCGCGCTCTCGACGTCGGCCGCGACCACCACGCCGCGCCCGAAGCGATAGCTGATGCCGCCGGCCAGCGTGGCCGGCAGATCCACGTCGATCTGGCGACCTCCGACCGTGTCGGCGTCGGACTGATCGCGGTCGAAGCCGGGCCCGAACTCCTCATCGCCGTCCAGCGTCACGGACGAGCGGTAGCTGGCGGCCAGGATCAGACGGCGCGTGGGCGCGATCTGAGCGCCGACGGTGAAGCCGGTGCCGCCGAGGCCGAAGGCGAGCGAGTCTGTCGTCGGAACGCCGAGGTCCGGATCGAACTCGATCCGGCGCCTGAGCTCGCGCGAGCCGGTGTAGAAATCGACACCTCCGCCCACACGCAGGTAGCGGTTCAGGCGGAAGGCCAGCTGGGGCGACAGGACGCTCACGCCGCCGTCCGACTCGAGCCGCGTCGCCAGGCTCTCCCCGCGGAACGTCGTGAACGTGTCCACGAAGCCGTCGAAGTCCAGGTAGCGGTAGTAGCCGCCGCCCAGGACCAGGCCGTGGCCCAGCGGGAACGCCAGCTGGGCGAAGGGAACCTCGCTGTCGTTCTGACGCGAGTCGGCGTTGGCGTCCTCGGGCTTGCGGGTCTGGAGCACCGCACCCAGGGAGAGCCCGCTCCGGTCGAAGACGGCGAGCGCGGCCGGGTTGCGGAAGCTGAAGTGGATCCCGGGCAGCGCCGAGCCGGCGTTCCCCATGCCCCGGCTGCGCACGCTCAGGCCGTCCTCGGGCAGGCCGAAGCCCAGCGATCCGAACACCGACTCTTGCGCAAAAACTGCACGCGGACGCGCGAGGCCGCCGGCCGCCAGCAGCCCGGCGAGGAGCGCGAGCGCGACGGGACGTATCATCGGCGCGCGCGATCCAGGTCGGACTGCAAAGCCGGCGTGAAGATGATCCGCAGCCGGGGTTGGTCCTCCAGCGGCGCCGAGGCGTCGCCGAAGACGGCGAAGCCGAGATTCCCGCTGGGCACCAGGTTGGCGCCCGCGGCGGGGTTGCGACGCTGGGTCTGCAGGCCCAGGCCCTGGTTGAAGGTGGCACTCGCCTGCCAGAGGCGCACGAGCGCGGAGAGCCTGACCGACGTGATCGTGATCGCCGAGTCGGCCCGGATCGTGTCCGAGACGACGATGAAGACGTCGTTGTTCGTGAAGACCGTCCCGCCGCCGAGCTCGGGGCTCACGACGCGTCGCAGCTCGAGACGCAGCGAGTCGAGTGGGGTCACGACCTGCCGCGGAACGAGGCGCAGCTCGGCCAGGTTGATGCTCGCGTTGGGGGGAACGGCGCTCAGGTCGAACTTGAGCAGGCTGCGCACGAAGGGGTCGACGCCTACGGTGATCCCGGGCAGGGTCGTGCCCCGGAACTCCGTGACGTAGGCGTCGTTCGTGGCCAGCACGCCGGCCACCGACGACGAGTCGCCGACCGTCAGGAACAAGCGTATCCGGGGGCCGTTCTCGTTCGTGAGGCCGGTCGTGCTCGCGGCCCGGAAGCGTCCTGCGCCGCCCGCGGTCTCCACGCGCAGCACGAGACCCGCGTTGCTCTGGGGCTCGTCGAGCCAGCGCTGGACCAGGGTGTCGGGAAGCGAGAAGAACGAGCTGTCGGCGACGAGCGTGCCCTCCAGCACGGGCGTGGGATCGAAGGTCACGCCGGGCGTGGACCACGGAACGCCGAAGCTCCGCTCGTCCCAGGACACCTCCTCCTCGCTCCAGCTCTCGGTCACCCGATTCAGGACGAAGCGCAGCGAGTCGGGCGCCACGCTCGTGACGAGCAGCCGCACCTGCGCGCTGTCCACGGTCACGGGACCGCGTGACGTGTCGGCGATGGCGAGCGCGAAGCGCATCAGCACGCGGCTCTCGTACCCCGCCGCGTCGGGCAGGTCCTGGGCCGCGACGAGGGTGTCCCCGAACACGCGGTCCGAGGAAGGCGTCTCGAAGCTCGTGGCCTGAACCGGGAAGAGGACGACCTCCTGGATCGAATCGCTGAGCTGGGGAAGCTCGTCCGCCCCGACCGGGTTCTCGTCGTCCTCGGAGCAGGCGCCGACAACCACGGCGAGAACGAGCCACGCGGCGGCGGCCAGACGGCGGTCCCGGCCTGCCGGGGCACGGGCGGCTCCGGCGCGCAAGCAGGGCTGGGGCAAGCGGGAATCGGCGCCTAAGGTCACGAGCCTCGGGGTTGGCGCGCCTTCCCGCGCGCGGTCAGACGGAACGGGTCCGGGAGGAGCTCCGAGAGACGCCGACGCGCGAGCCCCCCCGAGCCGCGAACCAGCACCTCGAGATCGGGCGCGAACTCCGCCAGGGCCTGGCGGCAGGCGCCGCACGGGAAAGGGGGCGCGCCTTCGCCGACGACGGCGATGCGGACGAACGCGCGCTCGCCCTCCGAGACCGCCTTGACGAGCGCCACGCGCTCGGCGCAAAGCGTGATGCCGTAGGATGCGTTCTCGACGTTGGCGCCGGTGAAGACGCGGCCGCTCGCGGTCTCGAGGGCCGCGCCGACCGCGTACCCCGAGTACGGAGCATGAGCGTGCACGCGGGCCGCCGCCGCCGCGGCCAGCAAGCGAGCGTCGGGCCCGCTCACCGCGGCCTTTCCCTCCCGCGCGGCCGTCACGCGGTCTGTACCGCACCCCGGGCGAGGGGTTCCGCCCGCTCTCTTCCGCCCGCGCCGCGCAGGTAGCGGCGCTCGACGCGCGAACGGATGCCGGTCAGGAGCTCGTAGCTGATCGTCCCCGAGCGCGCCGCCACCTCCTCGGCGGAGAGCCCGGGCGCCTCGCCTACCAGGAGCGCTGCGTCGCCCTCGCGCACGGCACCGGCCCGTCCCACGTCCACCATCACGAGGTCCATCGACACGCGACCCAGGAGCGGGCAGCGCTCGCCGCCCAGCAGCACGAAGCCCGAGGCCACCTGGGAGCGGGGATACCCGTCGCCGTAGCCCACCCCGAGCAGCGCCGCGCGCGTGGGCGTCTCAATGCGGGCCGTGCGGCCGTACCCGACGGTGTCGCCGGGCAGGAACTCCCGCACCTGCACGACGGGCGCCCACCACTCGAGGACGGGACGGAACTCGCGGGCCACGTCGGGCCGCACGCCCGTCTCGCGCAGCGCGCCGTACACCGCGATCCCGGGCCGAGCCAGATCCTCGGGCCTTCCCGGATGCAGGAGCAAGGCGGCGCTGTTCGAGAGATGCACCATCGGAAAGCGCAGGCCCCGGCCGGCGAGATCGGCCAGGAGCCGCCGGAAGCGCTCGTCCTGGGCGATCGTGAAGGCGGGCTCGGTCTCGGCCGCCGCGAAGTGCGTGTAGGCGGCTTCGCACACGAGACCCGCGATCCCGGCCAGCCGGGCGACCTCCGTGACGCGGCGCCAGTCGAAGCCGCCGCGACCCATGCCCGTGTCGATCTCCACGTGCGCGGGCACGCCGGGGGCCGCGCGTGCCCAGCGCAGGGCATCGTCCACCGAGCAGAGCGTGGGCGTCACGCGCCAGGCGACCAGCTCCGCCAGCCCGAGGTCGGGGAGCGGCCCGAAGAGCAGGAGCCGGGCGCGCACACCGGCCCGCCGGATCGAGGTCGCCTCGTCGAGCGAGGCCACTCCGAGCCAGCCCACGCCCAGCTCCTCGGCCCAGAGCGAGATCTGCGCCGCGCCGTGGCCGTAGGCGTCGGCCTTCACGGGCAAGAGCAGGCCGCCGCCGGGCGCCAAACGCTTCTTCAGCGCTGCGAGGTTGGCGGCCAGGGCCTCGAACCGTATGTCCGCCCACGTTCGCATCGCTCACGCTTCCGTTGAGGGCGCGAAAGAATAGTATTCGCCGCCGCGAGCGCGCAAACCGCCACGAGGCCCGACGTGACCGAGCCCGACGCCACACCCGCCGCCTTCGAAGACCTGCTGACGCTGCTCCGCCGGCTGCTGGCCGACGACGGCTGTGCGTGGGACCGCGCCCAGACGCCGCGCTCCCTGCTCCCCTATCTGGTCGAGGAGGCCTACGAGGTGCGGGAGGCCGTGCTCGCGGGCGACGACGCCGCGCTCCTCGGCGAGCTCGGCGATCTGGCTCTCCACGTGGCCTTCCAGACCGTGCTCGCCGAGCGTCGCGGCGCCTTCACAAACGCGCAGGTCTTCGAGCGGATCGTGGAGAAGATGGTGCGCCGGCATCCGCACGTCTTCGGCGAGGCCGCGGGCCGGACGCCGGCGTCGGACCCGCTCCCGCCCGTGCCCTGGGAAGAGCTCAAGCGCCGCGAGCGCTCGGCCCCCGGGGAGCCCGCCCGCCTCCTGGAAGGCGTTCCGCGCGCGCTGCCGGCGCTCCTCAAGGCGCAGCGCCTCCAGGAGCGCGCCGTTTCCGTCGGGTTCGACTGGCCCGATGTCCGCGGGGCACTCGCGAAGCTCCGCGAGGAGCTGGTCGAGGTCTCGGCGCAGCTCCACACCTCACCTCCGGATGCGGCGGCTCTCGAGGAAGAGCTCGGCGACCTGCTCTTCGCGGCGGTGAACGTCGCGCGCAAGGCGGGACTCGTCGGGGAGGACGCGCTCGAGCGCGCGAACGCCAAGTTCCGGCGGCGCTTCGAGCGCGTCGAGGAGCTCGCTGCCGAGCGCGGCCTCGACGTCGCCACCGCCGGTCTCGCGGCGCTCGACGCGCTATGGGACGAGGCGAAGAGCGAAGAGGACGGCTCCAGCGGGCAGTAACTGGCTCAGCGAGTCATCCTTGGTTGAGACCTTGCCAGTGCCGTGCCTATCGGACCCTCTGCTTTGTCGGAACTCCGCCGGCAGAGCCAGACCGCCGTCCGCGCGAGGAGAGGCGTTGAGGTCAGCGGCAGCGGCTGGCTCGGCGAGGCGTTGATCTTCCTCGCCGAGCGAGCCAGACCGCCGCCCGCGCGAGGAGCCGGCCTACGGCGTGATGCGGTTGATCATGCGCGCGAACGGGATCGTCTCGCGCACATGCGGCAGCCCGCAGATCCAGGCCACCGTGCGCTCGACGCCCAGGCCGAAGCCCGCGTGGGGCACCGAGCCGTAGCGGCGCAGGTCGATGTACCATTCGTAGGACGCGCGCGGCAGCCCTTCCTCCTCGATCCGGCGCACGAGCTCGTCGGGATCGTCGATCCTCTGCGACCCGCCGATGATCTCGCCGTAGCCCTCGGGCGCCAGCAGGTCGTCGCAGAGCACGACCTCGGGGCGCTCGGGGTCGGACTTCATGTAGAAGGCTTTGGCCACCCGCGGATACTTGTACACGAAGAGCGGCCGCTCGTGGCGCGAGGCGAGCGCGGTCTCGTCCTCGGCACCGAGGTCGCTGCCCCATTCGATGGGCGACCCCCCGGCGCGGAGCGTCTCGATCGCCTCGTCGTAGGAGACGCGTGGGAACGGGGGATGGATCCCCTCCAGCTTCGAGAGGTCGCGCCCGATGGCCTTCAGGTCCTCGCGCCGGGTCTCGAGCACGCCCTGAACGATGTGCGTGACCAGCTGCTCCTGCACCTCCATGTTCCGCCGCCAGTCGCACCAGGCCATCTCGGGCTCCACCATCCAGAACTCGGTCAGGTGCCGCCGCGTCTTGGACTTCTCGGCGCGGAACGTGGGCCCGAAGCAGTAGACGTCGCCGAAGGCGTAGATGGCCGCCTCCACGTAGAGCTGACCGGTCTGCGCCAGGTAGGCCTTCCCCAGGTCGAAGTACTCGGTCTCGAAGAGCGTCCCCGCCGATTCCCCGATGGCTCCGGTCAGCAGCGGCGTGTCGATCAGCACGAATCCGCGTGAATCGAAGAACTCCCGGATGCGCCGGACGATCTCGGCGCGCACGCGCAGGATGTGCCACTGCCGGCTCGAGCGGAGCCACAGGTGCCGGTGGTCCATGAGGAAGGTGGTGCCGTGCTCCTTGGGGCTGATCGGGAACTCCTCCGCGATCTGGAACGGCGCCAGCCGCCGGACGTCCAGCTCGAAGCCCCCCGGCGCGCGCGCGTCGGCGCGGACCGTCCCCGAGGCCTCGAGCGAGGTCTCCTGCGTGAGGACGTCGTAGGCCGCGAAGGTGGCCTCGTCCACGCTCGCCTTCGCCATCACGCACTGCAGGAGGCCGCTGCCGTCCCGCAGGACCAGGAACCGGATCTTGCCGCTCGAGCGCTTGGTGGTGAGCCAACCGCGCACCGTGACCTCACGGCCCACGTGAGCGCCCAGGTCGCGCACCCGGACGACGGTTGAGGCGTCGCCTGGCGCCAGTGCCGAGACAGGGTCCATGCTCACCATCCTTCGCGCGCCCGGCTCGGGGCGCGGCCGAGGTTCACCGGCTCGAAGCTGCCGGCCGGCCCGCCGCGACCTCCTCCTGTCACCCTCACGCCCCCGCCGGGCCTGGTCGCGTTGCCCACGCCAGGCGGCGGGTCTAGCTTGGCACTGTGACCCGCGACCCTTCGGCAGAGAATCCTCGAGCACCTCGAGCGCGACCGGCTTTCGTCGCGAGCACGCTCGCGGGTCTCCTGCTCACGACCCCGACGTTCGCCGCCCAGAGCGGCCCGGCGGAACCGGAGGCCACGACCCCCGCCGCTTCGGACGCCGGGCTTCCCCCGCCGCTCGCCGTGGTCTGGCAGGTCGGTGCCGGGCGCGGGGCCACGGCCCAGCCGCTGGCCGCGGGGGGCAGGCTGTACGTGGCGACCGCGCGCTCGAACGTCAAGGCGTTCGAGCTGACCACGGGCCGGGAGCTCTGGTCGCACGGGCTCGCGCGCGGCTTCCAGGCGTCTCCGCGACTCGCGGGCGACCAGCTGATCGTCGTCTCGCCGCACCCCGACGCCACGGCCTACGCCCTCGACCCGCGCAGCGGACTGACGCGCTGGACCCGCAAGGTGGGCGACGTCTCGCAGCCGCCCCTGGTGGAGGAGGCGCGCGCCTTCTTCGTCTCGCTGGGCGGCTGGATCCGTGCCGTGGACACCCGCACGGGCGACCAGATCTGGGAGACGCGCGCGGAGGGCGTCTTCCCGGGCGGCTCGCTTCTCGCGGACGGCGATCTGATCGTCCTCTCGGCCGCGGGAACGCTCGTCCGCCTGGATCCGGCCACCGGCCGTCGCCTGGGATCCCTCGACCTCGGATCCCCCGCCACGCCGGAGCTCGTCCCGCTCCCCGGGGGCGGGTTCGCGGCGGCCACCTTCGACGGCCGCATCCGCTCCTTCGACCACGAGCTCGCCGCGGGCACCCTGGACGTGTCCTCGGCGCCGCTCCAGCGGGCCCCCGCCGCCGGGCCGGGCCTCCTGGTCGCGGCCGGAAAGGACCGGCGCCTCCGGGCCTACGCCCTGCCGTCCGGGACGCCGCTCTGGGAGCGCGACCTCGATGCGCTGGCGGCGGCACCTCCCGCCGTCTCGCCCGACGGCGGCCGCGTGGCCGTGGCCGATCTCGCGGGCGCGGTGTGGACGCTCGCGGCAGCCGACGGCGCCGTTCTGGGCCGCGCCGAGCTCGCGGGGGCGGCGGCGACGCCGGTCTGGGTCGAGGGACGCCTGGCCGTGGTCACGGACCGGGGCACCCTCGCGCTCCTGGACGCGGGCCCCGGGGCGGGAACGTCGGCTCCCGCGACCGCGGCCTCCGGTGCGCCGGAGGCGCCCGCTCAGTAGTTGAACCCGATGAAGAAGTCGATGCGGTTCTTGTCGTTGTAGACGCGCAGGTCTCGCTTGTCGTCGATCTCGAAGAGTCGCGAGAAATCCAGCCGCAGCACGAGTGGGCCGCCCAGGCTCATCCGCAGGCCCAGCCCGTAGCTCCCGAGCACGCCGGGAAACCCCAACTCCTCCTGCTCGACCTCTTCCCACGCGTTTCCCAGGTCCAGGAACAGCGCCCCCTGGACCCCCGGGAAACGGACCGCGCCCAGGATGGGCGTGCCGAACGCGAAGCCCGTCAGCAGGGGGAAGCGCAGCTCCTGGTTCACGAGCGCGTACCGCGACCCCAGCAGCTCGAAGCGCGGATATCCGCGCAGGGTGCCCGAGCCGCCCATCACGAAGCGCACCGGCAGGAGGCCGTCGGAGTAGAGGAACTGGCCGCGCACCGCATAGGCGCTCTGCAGGCCGAGCCGGAAGTAGCGCCGGTAGTCGAAGACGGCGAAGAAGCTCTCGGCCTCAGCGTCGGACAGGTTGGCGGTGCCTCCCAGGCTCACGTTGTAACGCTCGCCGTCGATGGGTCCCGTGGGCAGCCAGAGCGTGTTGTCCTTGATGTATGAGACCCCCGTGATCCCGATGATCCCGGTCCGATCCACCAGGCCGCCTTCGAACGACTGCCCGATCGCGAACGTGTCGTTGTGCTCGAGGTTGAGGCGCGTCTCTATGCGCCGGAACTTGGAGAGCGGATAACTGAGGATCCCACCTCCGCCGTAGCGGTCGACCCGGTACAGCTCGGGCGGCGAGTTGAGCGTCCCGTTCGTCAGGTAGTTGGCATTCACCCGGTAGGCGGTCGCCCCCCAGTTCAGACGCCGCTTCAGGTTCAGGTAGGTGACCTCGCCGCCCAGGTTGTCGAAGAAGTTCTCCACGTCCTGGGTGAAGCTGTAGAGCTCGAGCAGGATCAGATGGTCGCCCAGGAAGTCGCTGAAGAGCGCCTGGACCGCCTCGACGCTGGTGTTGCCGCCCACCGCCGTCCCTCCCGCGGCCAGGTCCAGCGAGAAGCGCCGGCGGTACGGGGCCGAGGCCACGGCCCGGCCCGAGTCAGCCAGCACCTCCTGCCAGCTCCAACCGAGGGAGGCGGTGTCGGGGGCCAGCGTGATCGCCTCGCCTCCGCTGTCGGGCACGGTCGCGCTCCAGATCGCGGCCTGGCCGTTCTCGTAGCCCGCGAAGAGCAGCGCCTCGCGCTCCGTGCCGTCGGGGTCGCGCGTGCGGAACGGCTCGCCGTCCAGGACGCCCCCGCTCGACTCGATGAGCCGGCGGCCGTCGCCCTGCAGGTCCACCTCGTAGAGCGCCGCCAGGCCGGACCGGTCCGACGTGAAGACCACGCGCCGTCCGTCGGCCGACCAGCGCGGATCGGTGTCGCGCCAGGGGCCGCGCGTGAGCGGGCGCAACCTGCCGGTGGCGAGCTCGCGCGCGACCAGGTTCTTGTAGCCGCGGTTCCCCCCGGGGATGCTGTCGGTGGCGTAGACGATCCAGGCGCCGTCGGGCGACCAGGCCGGATCCTCCTCGAGGAAGCGGCTCTCCGTCAGGCGCTCCAGGCTGTCCGCCGGGATCCGATAGATGTAGAGGTCGGAGAACCCGGCCTTTGAGAGCCCCACGAAGCTCAGCGCCTCCCCCGACGGATCCCAGCTCGGGCTCGACAGCGCCACCAGGTCCGGGAAGCGGCGCTGGAGCCGGATCTTCCGTGACGCCAGGTCCATCACGAACAGCGCGTCGCTCTCCCCGAACTTGGAGACGAACGCCAGCTCGCCCCGGAGATTGGCGTCGAGACTGGAGGTGAACCCGTGGATGGACTCGAACTCGGGCCGCCGCTCCGTCTCGAGCACAGTCTCGACGTGGCGGTCCACGCCGGCCAGGTCCGCGCAATAGATGTTCGTGAAGCCGGTCCGCGGCGAGACGTAGCAGAAGCGGGAGGGCAGGCTGTCGGGCCGCGGCACCACGGTGGGCTTGAAGTTGGCGCGGCTCTTCGTGATCACGCGCTGGGCCGCGAGGTCGAGCGGCGTCGCGCGCGAGACTTGAGGGTAGTAGCGCTGCTCCAGGTCGTAGCGCCAGCGCGCGTCCAGCTCGTCCAGGCTGAGCCCGTAGATCGCCTTGAAGGCGCTGTCCAGGTTGTCGTACTTCCACAGGCTCTCCAAGAACAGCGCCATGCGTTCCTCGCCGAACTCCCGCCCCAGGAAGTCGTGCACGGATTGGCCCAGCTTGTAGATCGCGAACGTTCCGTTGTAGGCGTAGAGCTCCTGGATGTGCGGCAGGTTGCCGGAGAGCACGAAGTCGCCCACGAAGAGATTCCCTTCCGACCCCCACTGGCTCGACCAGTGCTCCGCCAGCCCCTCCGTGAACCACTGCGGCAGGCCCAGGGAGCCGCTGCTCGGATGCAGGTCCCGCTCGTGCGTCATCTTGCGCAGCTGGAAGACGTGCACCAGCTCGTGGATGATCACGTGCCGGAAGTCGTAGTAGGACCCGTTGAAGGGGAGCGCGACGCGGCCCTTGAGGTACTCGGTGAACCCGGCCACACCCTCGGGGATGAAGCCGGACAGGATGTTGGTCTGCTCGAAGTGGACGTGCGAGCTGTAGATGATGAGCGGGACCCGCTCCGTCGGATGATAGTCGAACTTGACCTCCAGGTCGGCATAGGCCAGCTCCGCCTCGCGCAGGGCGACCTGCGCCACCTCCGCCTCCTCGGGATAGAAGTAGACGTCCACGTGCTCGCCGTGCAGCACGTGCCAGTCGAAGTCCTCGTAGCGGATCTTGTTCTTGCCGAAGGGAACGATCTGGCCGGAGGCCTCGGCTGTCGCCAGCACGAGTGCCAGCAGCCCGAGCGCGGCCGCGATCGGCCCGCGGCAAACGCGCTCGCCGACCCGCCGACCGGCCTTTCGTGGCCCGCGCCCTTTCATGTCAGAGCCACGTCTTCGAGGACGGGCGCGCGGCGCGCGCCGGTCGGAGGGCGCAGGGAGGCGAGCAGCTCGGCCGGGATCCTTCGCGGCCGGCGGTCGCGCCCGAGTGCGAGCACGGTGGCGGATGCTTCCGCGACGGGCTCGCCGCCGCCCCTCGTGATCCGGTAGCGGAAACACACCTGGCGACTGCGCACCTCGGCGACGCGGGTCTCCACCTCCACCTCGTCGCCGTAGCGGGCCGCGCCAACGAAGCGGCAGCTCACGTCCGAGACCGCGAACAGCAGGCCGGCGCGTTCCAGCGCGTCGTAGGGATGACCCAGGGCGCGAAGGAGCTCGGTGCGTCCGACGTCCATCCATACCAGGTAGTGTGCGTGGTAGACGACTCCCATCTGGTCGGTCTCGGCGTAGCGGACACGCACCCGCATGCGCTGCACGGCTCCACGGGTCGCGTCGGCGCCGGTCACGGGCGAGCTCCGCGCGAAGGCCGCCGCGGCGGGGCGAGCAGGGACTCGAGCTCGGCCCGGCGCGCGCGCGGAACGTGCCGGCGCACCGCGTCGCGGGCCGCCTCGTCGATCAGGACCGGGTCCGCGCCCAGCCGCCGCGCGCCCTCGAGGTGGGCCTCGAGCTGGCGGGTCGCCCCCAGCGCGGCCAGGGCCGCCACCGCGCAGATCTCGCGGGTGGCCTCATCCAGCCCGGGGCGCGAGAGCGTCTTGCCGTAGCCCTCGACGACCATCCAGTCGTCGAGCGCCGGCGAAAGGGCCCGCATGCGCGCGCGCAGCCGCCGGTACCGCGGACCGTACACGCGCGCGCAGAGCCGCTCGCCGCGCGCCTTCCAGCCGGCCGGATCGGGACCCGGCTCGCGGCCGTCCCGCGCGGGCGCGTCCGCGCGCTCCGGCGGCCACGCCCGCTCGAGCGCGGCAAACCCGTTGATGGCGGCCGGGAAGCCCGCGAAGAGGTAGGTCTGGAGCACCGTCTCCTCCGCGCAGCGCCGCGCGAGCCGGCCCGAGAGTCGGGCGGCCTCACGCTCGACCGCGCGGTCGTCTCGCGCCGCGACGGCCGCCGCGAGGCGCGCGAGCGCGCGTCGCTCTTCCCGTCCAGGCGGACGCTCGCGCGCTGGATCGACGCCGGGAAGGCGGCCGGCCGGCCGGCTGGCGGAGCGGGAAGAGCTCATCGGGGGGAACATAGGAGCCGGTGCAGGAGCGGTTCAAGCGAGCGCGAAGCGCGCCTCCACCTCCCCCACGACGGTCCCGGCGTGGTTGGCGAGCGGACCGGGGCCGAAGGGCGCCAGGGCGGCGAGTGCCTCGCCCTCGAGGGCGCCCAGTTGGCGCAGCGCCTCCACGAGGCTCACCGCGGCCGCGCTGGACGCTCCGTCCTCGACCTTGAGCGCCAGACCCCACCCGCGGTCGCGCAGCACGGCGCAGTAGATGCCCATGGCACCCACCTTCGCGACCACGCGTCCGGAGGTGACCTCGACCAGGCGCGTGCAGAGCCGGTCGGTTCCGGCCAGGTAGAAGGGCTCCGACGCGACGGACTCCAGGAGGCGTGCAGAGGCCGCCTGCCAGGCGGCGGGAAGCTCGGCGCCGGCCGCGAGTCGCGCGTACGCGGTGGCCATGCCCGCCAGCGAGAGGTGGAAGACGGGCACGCCGCAGCCGTCCACGGCTTCATGAATGGACTCCGCCGGCTCCCCGCTCGCGCGCCGGACGACCTCGAGGATCTCCACCTGGAGCGGATGATCGGGCCGGCGGTAGTCCACCAGCGGCCAGCCGCGGAAGCGGCAGTAGGCGAGCATGCCGGCGTGCTTGCCCGAGCAGTTGTTCCCGAGCGGGCTCGGTCGTCCGCCCGCCCCTTCCAGGTCGTGCCAGCCCGGAGGCCACAGGGGCCAGTGCGCTCCGCAGAGCAGGTCGGCTTCGGAGAGTCCCGCCGATGAGAGGATGCGCGCCGCGGCGGCCCGATGGAGCGCTTCGCCGCTGTGCGAGGAGCAGAGGAGTGCCAGCTCGCGCGTGCCCAGTCCGTAGGCCTCGGCCGCCCCGGAGGCGACGAACGGAAGGGCCTGGAAGGGCTTGGCCGCGGAGCGCCAGTAGGTTCGCAGGCCGGGCTCGCCGACCCGCGCCACGAGCCTTCCCTCGCCGTCCGCCACCGCCAGCGAGAGGCGGTGCAGCGCCTCGGGGCGGCCCGCCCGGCGGTACTCGACCGTGGCCGGGCCGCTCACACCGAGCCCGCGGCGGTGGGCGAGGCGCTCGAGCTCCACGCGAGCAGGATCCCGATCAGGACCAGCGCGCCGCCGGCAACGACGTGCAGCGCAGGCCGCTCGCCGAGGAGCGCGAAGGCCAGGAGGGTGGCTCCCACCGGCTCGCCCAGGACCGCCACGTTCACCTCGTAGGCCTTCCGGTAGCGCAGCGCCCAGTTGAGGAGCGTGTGGCCGATCCCAGTGGGGACGAGTGCCAGGAGCAGGAAGAGGGCATGGGTGCCGGGAGCGTAGCCCGTGAGCGGCTCGCCCGCCAGGACGGCGCCGAGTGCGAGGAGTGCGGCCGCCACGGGCGTCTCGAGAGACATGAGGGGCACGAGGTTCACGTGCGGCCTCAGGTGGCGCACGAGAAGCGTGTGCAGGGCCATGGCGAGAGCCCCGCCCAGCGCCAGCAGATCGCCCCGCCAGGCTCCCTCCGGCCCGCGGAAGTTGCCGCCTGTGATCGCGACCGTGCCGGCAAGTGCGAGCACGATCCCGGCCGCCGCCCTGGCCGCCACCGGCTCCCGCAGGACCGCGCGGCCCAGGAGGGCCACGAAGATCGGCTGCGTGGAAACGAGCAGCACCGAGCTCGCCACCGACGTCAGCCCGAGCGAGGCGATCCAGAGCCCGAAGTGCGCCGCGAGAAGGACGGCCGCCGCGAGGCCCGCGGCGACGCGCGCCCGCGTCCACCCCACCCAGAGAGGCGCTGTCGCGAAGCGGGCGGCCAGCCAGAAGAGCGGCGTGGCGTAGGCCAGGCGGTAGGCCCCGACCACGAGCGGCGGCGCGCCGGTCCAGCGGATCAGGATCGCTGCCGAGCTGATGGCGACCACCGCCGCCCCCAGCGCGAGGCGGGGCGGAACGATGGGGTCACGCGCGTGGTGGGCGACGGGAATCGTGGCCTTCCGGACGGGCGAAGTCACGCGAGCCCGCGCGCCCGGCACCAGGCGAGCGTGCGCCGGAAGCCGGGGTTCGGCGAGCGCGCCCACGCGAGCAGATCGTCGTAGCGATCCAGGTCGCGCAGCTCGGGGAGCTCCTCGAAGGCGGTCCCCCGCTCGGCGAATCGGAGTCGCGTGCGTCGGGCCAGGTCGGCCGTGGACCAGGGCATGTCCGCGAAGAGAGCGGCGTCGAAGCGCGCGAGCCCGATCGCCCAGTAGCCTCCGTCCGCGGCCGGCCCCAGCGCCGCGCCCGTGCGCGCGAGCGCCTCCAGGGCTCGATCCAGCAACTCGGTGGTCAGGTCCGGGCAATCGGCGCCGAGCGCCAGGACGGGGATGCGGCCGCCGTGCACGGCGCCCAGGACGCGGGCGATCCTCTCGCCCAGGTCGCCGGGCCCCTGCGCGATCATCCCGAAGCCGGCCGGCAAAAGCGAGCGCAGCACGGGCTCGTCCCCTCGCTCGGCCGCCGCGCACCAGACGGCGGGCGGGGGCCGGCGCCTGCCGGTCGCGTCGAGCACGATGTCGGCCGTGTCGCGCAGCAGGGCGCTCTGGAGCTCGGCGGCCGCGGCCGCGCCGACCCGGGGCGCGAGCCGCGTCTTCACGCGTCCGGGGATAGGAGCCTTGGCGAAGACGACCAGCGCGGGCGCGCGAGGCTCCGGAGGGAAGGCGTCGGCCGGCTCGTGCGTGGCGGCGTGAGGCATCGCTCGTGGCGGCTTGCGGCGGAGCCGCGGTACGACCCGCTCGGCGGCGGGACGCCGCCGGCGGACCTAACGTTCGAGCAGCCGCAACAGGTCGCTGGTCACGGCCCACGCCATGAGCAGGATCAGGAGCACCATGCCCACCTGGGAGAGCCGCACCTTGAAGCGTGGAGAGAGCGGATGCCCCCGGATGCCCTCGATGAGCAGGAACAGGACGTGCCCGCCGTCCAGCACGGGGATGGGGAGCAGGTTCAGGATCGCCAGGTTGATGCTGAACAGCGCCATCCAGTAGAGCAGCTGGTCGATGCCCTGGCGCCGGTAGTAGCCGGTGATCTGGCCGATCACCACCGGGCCGCCGAGCGCTCGCAGCGACAGCTTGCCGGTCACGAGCTGGCCGAGCCCGTGAAGGATCAGCCCGCCCGCGCGAGCCGTGAGGTGCCAGCCCTGGCGCACGGCCTCCGGGAAGCTGATGGGGTCCGATTCGAGCTTGGCCGCGACACCCAGGAACCCGACCTGGACGAAGCGGTTGTCGGCGCCGGGCTCCTGCTGGCGGCCGGGCACGACCTCGACCTCGAGCGTCCGCTCACCGCCGGGGGCGCCGGGCGTCTCGTCGCGCTCGAAGCGCACGCGTATCGGCTGGCCCGCGCGGCTCCGAACGTAGTCCGGGATGTCGTCCCAGACGACGACCGGCCGGCCGTCGAGGGCCAGGATCCGGTCTCCGGACCCTAGGCCCGCGGCCTCCGCCACGCTTCCGCGCTGGACCTCGCCGATCACGGGCGGAAGCCCGAAGGCGACCCCGCGCGCGAGCTCCGAGCCGTTCACGGCGGGATCGAGGGTCACCTCTTCCCCGTCCGCGAACCCGATCCGCAGCGGCGTCCCGTCGGGTGCGGCGTGCAGCCGCTCGTCGAGCTGGGCCCAGGTGTCGACCGGAGCGCCGTTCACCGACCGGATGGCGCGACCCCGCCAGCCCTCCAGCCGCCCGTCCAGGAGCGCGACCTCGGGATCGACGTCGGAGACGATGGTCGGAAGACGCGGCTCGCCCTGGCTCCACGAGAGCCACACGAAGACCAGGAACCCGAACACGAAGTTCATGAACACGCCGGCCAGGATCACGACCAGGCGCACCCAGAGAGGCTTCCGGTCGAAGCCGCGCTCGGGGTCGAACGCGACGTCCTGGGCCGCGCTCCCGGAGTCCACACGGGCGACGTCACGCGGCCCCGCGTCCTGCAGCAGCGGATCCCCCTCCAGCCCGCTCACCGCCTCGTCGGCCTCCATGCCGGCCATCTTCACGTAGCCCCCGAACGGGATGGCCGAGATGCAGTAGTCGGTCTCGCCGATGCGGAAGCCGAACAGGCGCGGCCCCAGCCCGATCGAGAAGCGCGGGACTTGGATCCCCCCCAGCTTCGCGGCCACGAAGTGACCGAGCTCGTGCACGAAGACCAGGATGCCCAGGACGAGGATCGTGACGAGGATCGTGACCATGGGGTCAGCTCTTTCGGGCCAGGGTTGCGTTCTCCACCCACCGCCACGCCGCACTCCGCCCCGCCATGTCGGCGCGCAGCACGTCCGCGACTTCGTGGACCGGCTCGGGCGTAACCTGCTCGAGGGCGTGCGCGAGGACGTCGTGGATCTCGCCGAACCCGATGCGCCCCTCCCGGAACGCCAGGTTGGCGGCCTCGTTCGCCGCGTTGAAGACGGCCGGACAGGTGCCGCCCGCCTCGCCCGCGGCACGCGCCAGCGCGAGGGCCGGGAACGCGCTCTCGTCGGCGGCTTCGAAGCTCAGGCTGCCGAGCTCGCGCAGCGAGAGGCGGGCGGGAGGAAGCTCCATGCGCTCGGGGTACGTGAGGGCGTATTGAACCGGCAGCTCCATCGTCGGACGCCCGAGGTGCGCCAGAAACGAGCCGTCGGCGAGCTCGACGAGCCCGTGCACCACCGACTGCGGGTGGATGACGACCGAGATCGCCGGGTAGGGCACGTCGAACAGGACGTGGGCCTCGATGATCTCGAGACCCTTGTTGGCGAGCGTTGCCGAGTCCACGGTCACCTTGGGACCCATGCTCCAGGTGGGGTGCGCCAGCGCCTCGTCCACGGTGACGCCCGCCAGCTCCGCGCGCGTGCGACCGCGGAAGGGCCCTCCCGAAGCGGTCAGCACGAGCCGCCGCACCTGCGAGGCGGGGCGGCCCTCGAGGAGCTGGAACAGCGAGCTGTGCTCGCTATCGACGGGGATCAGCTCTCCCCCGCCGCGCTCGAGCGCCCGGCGGACGAGGCCACCGCCCATCACGAGCGCCTCCTTGTTGGCGAGGGCGACGCGCTTGCCCGCTTCCAGCGCCCGCAGGGTGGGAAGCAGTCCGACGGAGCCGACCAGCGCGTTCACCACGATGTCCACCGCCGGGTCCGCCGCCAGGTCGGCCAGGGCCTCGTCCCCCACCGAGACGTCGCCGCAGCCGCCGGCCGCGGCGTAGCCTCGGGCGGCCGCCGGCTCGCACAACACGACCCGTCGCGGGCGAAACTCGCGGCTGCAGGCGAGCAGAGCCTCCAGCCTGCTGCGAGCCGAGACGGCGTAGAGCTCGAAGCCGGGTCCCAGCCGGCGCAGCACGGCCAGGGCGGCCGCTCCGACCGAGCCCGTGCAACCCAGCAGCGCCACCCGGCGCGGGCGTTCCAGTCCGGGCGCGCCGTCGCTCCGGGACGGGACGGCGTGCAGGGCTGGGTTGGCGGGCGTGGCCATGACGTCGGGCCTCAGGCGAGTGTCGCGCGAAAGAAATAGTAGGCGACCGGCGCGGCGAAGAGGAGCGAGTCGAAACGGTCCAGCACGCCACCGTGTCCCGGGATCAGGGCCGAGCTGTCCTTCACCCCGCAGGCGCGCTTGAGCAGCGACTCGGCCAGGTCGCCCGCCTGCGCGACCACGCTCACGGCCGCGCCCAGAGCGGCCGCCGCCGGCGCCCCGAGTCGGGGCAGCGGCGTGGGCGCCCAGGCCGAGAGCACGACCGCCGCGAGGGCTGCCGCGGCCGTGCCGCCGACGGCGCCGGCCACGGTCTTGCCCGGGCTCACGCGCGGCAGGAGCTTGCGTCGCCCGAACGCGCGGCCGGCGGCGTAGGCCGCGATATCGGTGACCCACACCAGGACCACCGGGGCCGCGAGCAACGCGAAGCCCGTGGCGTAGCCCACGCCGGCCAACTCGCGCGGGAGCTCGCGCAGCGCCACCAGGTACGAGAAGAGGCCCGCGTAGAGGGCCCCGAGCAGCGTCAGCGCCGCGGTGCGCAGGCCGCCGGCGGGTTCGTCCTCGGCGAGCCCGATCGTGAGCGCCGCCAGCACGGCCACGGTGGTCAGGCCCACGGCCGCCGGCCCCGAGCCTGGCCATACGAAGCGGATCGCCACGCTGGCCGACGCGAGGAGCATCACCAGCCCCCTCGGCACGAGCCGCGCGGGGATGGCCAGCCGCCCGAACTCCCAGGCCGCGGCGGCCGTGAGGAGCGCGGCCACGGCCAGAAAGACGGGTCCCCCCACGTAGGCCGCGGCCAGGAACGGCGGGGCCAGAAGCACGGTCGCCGCCACCCGGATCGGAAGCGAGACGTCCCGCCGACCGGTCTCAGCGGGGCGGGCCGCGCCGGGCGAGCGCGTCGCGGGAGGGCTCTCGGAGCGAGTTATAGCGACACCTTCCCGAAGCGGCGCTCCCGCCGCTGGAAATCGTGCACCGCCTCGAAGAAGTCGTCCTGCCCGAAGTCCGGCCAGAGCACGTCCGTGACGTGAATCTCCGTGTACGCGATCTGCCAGAGCATGAAGTTGGAGATGCGGAACTCGCCGCTCGTACGGATGAGAAGGTCGGGGTCCGGCAGGCTCCCCGTGGCGAGCTCGCTGGCGAAGAGCTCCTCGTCGATCGCCTCGGGGTCCAGCTCCCCCGCCGCCGCCTGCCGCGCCAGCGCCCGGGCGGCGCGAACGATCTCCCAGCGGCCGCCGTAGCTGATCGCGAGGTTCAGGATCAGGTGGTCGCCGGCCGAAGTCTCGCGCGTCAGCTTGGCCAGTGCCGCGCGCGCCCCCGCGGAGAGGCGCTCCAGCTGGCCCATCACCCGCACCTGCACGCCGCGCTCGACGAGCTCGCGGCGCTCGGAGTCGATGTAGCGCGTCAGCAACTCCATGAGCGCGTCGATCTCGGCGCGCGGGCGGTTCCAGTTCTCCTGCGAGAACGCGTACAGCGAGAGCACGCCCACACCCACCTCGCCGGCGGCCTCCACCGCGCGCTTGACCGCCTTCATGCCCTCCTGGTGCCCGAACACGCGCGGCTGGCCGCGCTCCTGCGCCCAGCGACCGTTGCCGTCCATGATGATGGCCACGTGCTCGGGGACGTTCCCGTACGCCTTCAGCTCGGATGCGCTCAGGACCACCGCAAACCTCTACGCACGCTCGCTAAACCTCGAGTATTTCCGCTTCCTTGCGCTTCAGGATCCCGTCGATCTCGGTGATCGCCTCGTTCGTCCGATCCTGGACTTCCTTCTGCTGCCGGCGCGAATCGTCCTCCGAGAGGTCCCCTTTCTTCTCCAGCTCCTTGATCTTGTGGTTCGCCTCCTGCCGCGCGTGCCGGACGGCGATGCGTCCGTCTTCGGCGATCTTGTGAGCCACCTTGACCAGCTCCTTGCGCCGCTCCTCGGTGAGTGCGGGAATCGGCAGCCGCACGACGTTGCCGTCGTTGGCCGGCGAGAGCCCCAGCTCGGAGGTCAGGATGGCGCGCTCGATGGCCTGGATGAGCGAGCGGTCGAAGGGCGAAACGAGGATCAGTCGCGGCTCCGGCGCGCTCACGGTGGCGACCTGGTTGAGCGGCAGCACGGACCCGTAGGCCTCGACCCGCACGCGGTCCAGGACGGCCGGGGAGGCCTTGCCGCTGCGCACGGTGGCCAGCTCGTGGCGTACGGCATCGATGGCATGCCGCATCTGCTCGCGCGCGGCCTTCACGTTGGGGGAGTCCATCGCGGGACCTCCGGGACGGACCGGGCGCCGGGGCGCCGGTCAGCTCGCGTTCGCCCCGACGAGCGATCCGATCTGCTCGCCCAGGGCGATGCGACGAATGGCGTCCTTCTCGTGGATGTTGAAGACGACGATGGGGACGTTGTTCTCCATGCAGAGCGTGACGGCCGTGGTGTCCATCACGCGCAGCCCGCGCTTGACGACATCCATGTAAGGGATGGAGGGAATGAACTCGGCGTCGGCGTCCTGGCGGGGATCCGCGGTGTACACGCCGTCGACGCCGGTGGCCTTGAGGATGACCTCTGCCTCCATCTCGATCGCGCGCAGGACGGCGGCGGTGTCGGTGGAGAAATAGGGGTTGCCGGTGCCCCCGGCGAAGAACACCACGCGGCCCTTCTCGAGGTGCCGCAGCGCCCGCCGACGGATGTACGGCTCGGCGAGCTGCTCCATGCGGATGGCCGTCAGGACCCGCGTCTCGACCCCCTTGCCCTCCAGCATGTCCTGGAGCGCGAGGGCATTGATCACCGTGGCCAGCATGCCCATGTAGTCCGCCGTGACGCGGTCCATGCCCTGCTGGCTGGCGAGCGTGCCACGCACGATGTTCCCGCCCCCGACCACCACCCCCAGACTCACCCCCAGGCCGACCACCGCCCGAATCTCCTCGGTCAGGCGATCCACGACCGGCGGATCGATCCCGAATCCCCGGTCGCCCGCCAGCGCCGCGCCGGAGAGCTTGAGCAGGAGGCGCCGGTAGCGCGGGCGCCGCGGGGGGCCGTCCTCCTCCATCTCAGGCCCCTACCGCGAAGCGTGCGAAACGACGCACGACGACGTTCTCCCCCAGGCGGGCCGCGACGTCCTGGACCACATCCCGCACCCTGCGATCGGGGTCCCGGATGAAGGGCTGCTCGAGCAGCACCGCGTCGCCGAAGAATTTCTCGATCTTCCCGGCCACGATCTTCTCGACGATCGCCTCCGGCTTGCCCGTCTCGCGCGCCTGGGCCAGGTAGATCTGCCGCTCGCGCTCCAGCACGTCGGGCGGCACGCCGTCGCGGTCCACCGCCACCGGGTCCGTGGCGGCGATCTGCATCGCCAGGTGGCGGGCGAGCGTCTTGAAGTCGTCGGTTCGGGCCACGAAGTCGGTCTCGCAGTTCACCTCGACGAGCACGCCGATCTTGCCGCCCATGTGCACGTAGGCCTCGACCACGCCTTCCGTGGCCGTTCGCCCGGCGCGCCGGGCCACGCTCGCCGCGCCCTTCTGGCGCAACACGTCGAGCGCCTTCTCCATGTCGCCGGCGGAGGCCTCCAGCGCCCGCTTGCACTCCATCATGCCCGCGCCCGAGCGCAGGCGCAGCTCTTTGACCGCGTCGGCCGTGATCACGTGGCGTCCTCACCGCGCGCCGCGGCCGCCTCGTGGGCGCCTGGCGAGGTCGGCTCATGCGCCTCGCCCGCGGCCGGACCGGCGGGCGCCTTCACGCGCAGCCGCTTGTGGGGGCGCTCGGTTGCGGACGCCCCGGCCGGCTCCTCCTCGCCCTCGGGCGCCTGGGCCATCTCCTCGGCGGTCACCGGGCGCCGCTCGCGCACCTTCCGCAGGTGCCGCTGGGCCGCCTCGGGTCCGGCGACGGGTGCCGCCTCCACCGGCTCTTCCTTGACCATCTCGCGCTGGGCCTCCGCGATGGCGTCGGCCACCAGGCTCAGGATCAGGCGCACCGACTTGATCGCGTCGTCGTTGCCCGGGATCGGGACCGTGATCGGATCGGGATCGGCATTCGTGTCCACGATGGCGATGATCGGGATCCCGAGGCGCTCGGCCTCGGTCACCGCGATCTTCTCCTTCTTGGCGTCCACCACGAACACGGCTCCGGGCAGCTCCTCCATCTCCTTGATCCCGCCCAGGTTGCGCTGGAGCTTCTGGGCCTCGCGCTCGAGGTGCAGCACTTCCTTCTTGGGCAGCATCGCGGCGGTGCCGTCCTCGTGGATCGTCTCGAGCTCTTTCAGGCGGATCAGGTTCTTGCGGAGGGTCTGCCAGTTCGTGAGCGTGCCCCCGAGCCAGCGGTTCGTGACGTAGAACTGGCCGCAGCGCTCGGCTTCCTCGCGCACGACTTCCTTCAGCTGCCGCTTGGTGCAGACGAAGAGGATTTGCCGCCCCTGCTTCACGAGCTCGGCCGCCAGCCGCCGCGCCTCCTCGATCTGCCGCAGGGTCTTCTTGAGGTCGATGATGTAGATCCCGTTGCGCTCGGCGAAGATGAACTTGCGCATCTTCGGGTTCCAGCGCCGGGTCTGATGCCCGAAGTGGACCCCCGCTTCGAGCAGTTCGCGCAGTTGCTCCGTGACCGCCATCGTGCTCCCTTCTCGTCGGGTTGAGCCGCCACCGGCGTCGTCCCCCGCGGTCATCTCAAGGAGGCCGTGCTGGCGCCCCGCAAGCGCCGAGCCGGCGCCGTGGCGGGAGTCGCGTCCGCCCGGGCCAATCCCTGGCGGGAGTCGCGACGGCCCTCCTATGAGACACCCACCGCGGAGTCAGCCGGTGTGTGTTTTTCCTCTAGCGAGCCGGGGATCGGCCGTTTCCTGAAGCCGCCGTCACCCTTCCTCGCGGAGCCGATTCAGGTGTTAACAAATCGGCGCAGCGAGCAGGCGGCGAAAGGAACGGCCGAGCCATCGGCGAGCCTACCGCTTGGAGAACTGGAACCGCTTGCGCGCCTTCGGGCGCCCGTACTTCTTGCGTTCCACCATGCGCGCGTCGCGCGTCAGCAGATCGCGCGACTTGAGCGTGCGCTTCTCGGCCGGATCCAGCGCCACCAGGGCGCGCGCCACCCCCAGCTGGATCGCCTCGGCCTGTCCCGTGAGGCCGCCACCGGCGACGTTCACCGTGACGTCGAACTGTCCGGCCCGGTCCAGCGCCAGGAAGGGCCGCTCGCAGGCCTGGATGTGCGCCAGCCGCCGGAAGTAGTCCTTCAGCGGCCGGCCGTTGATCGCCCATTCGCCGCGGCCCGCGCGCAGGACCACGCGCGCCACGGCGGTCTTGCGGCGCCCGACCGCGATTGCCCGGTGCTCAGCCATGCGCTCCGTCCTCGGATCTCGGTTGGTCGGCGCCGCCCGACGCGGCGAGAGGCCGCGGCGTCTGCGCCTTGTGCGGGTGCTCGGGTCCGGCGTAGACACGCAGATGCTTGCGCAGCTTGCGGCCGAGCTTCGTCTTGGGAAGCATGCCCCAGACGGCGTACTCCACGACCCGCTCGGGGTGATCGCGCAGGAGCTCCACGTAACGGATCTCCTTGAGCCCCCCCGGATAGCCGGTGTGGTAGCGATGGAACTTCTGCTCCGGCTTGCGCCCGGTGAGCTTGACGCGCCCGGCGTTCACCACGATCACGTGGTCGCTCCCGGCGACGTTGGGGGCGAAGTCGGGCCGGTGCTTGCCGCGCAGAATCGTGGCCACCCGGGTCGCCAGCCGCCCCAGGATCTTCCCGTCGGCGTCGACGATGTGCCAGGTGGGACGGACGCGCTCGGTCCCCATGCGAACAGACCCTCCTCTTGTTCCTTCCTGAACCGTGCAAAGTCTGGGAAGATACGGACTTGTGAAGGTGCGGTCAAGGCGTCACCCACCTAAAGTCCTCGGCCTCCCATGGCTTGACGCGGGATATCAAGACCGCCGGGGCAAGCTTCGGTGTCCGGCAAGCGCGGCTCATATTCCGACATAGAGCGAGGGGATGCGAAAGGCGCGATAGATTCCGAACAGCTCCGCACGCCGGTCGGCGACGCGCAGCTCCCAGACTACCCGTTCCGAGGGAGAAACCTCGAAGACCCGGTAGTCCTGGCCGAGAGCGATGAGCGTATTCCCGCCCGGCAGCCGCTGCACGCTCCCCATGCAGCAGCTGAAGACGCCAGGCTCGAATGACCACACGAGCGTCGCGGTCCTCGCCGCCTCGTTCACCTCATACTCCACGGCGCGGCTGGACGGCGGGTTGTGCAGATTGCCGTTGTCCACCAGGATCAGGTTTCCATTCGGCAGGCG
>DATBJW010000007.1:0-27712 GCA_036556205.1 Gemmatimonadota bacterium | reverse complement strand
GCGCTCGCCGGGCATGACGTCCAGGACCGCGAGCGCGGCGGCGAGAGCGACCGGATTGCCGGCGAACGTCCCCCCCAGACCACCCACGTGAACCCTGTCCATGATCTCGGCCCGCCCGGTGATCGCCGCCAGCGGGAGGCCTCCGGCCAGCGACTTGGCGGTCGTGACCAGGTCGGGCTCGAGCCCGTAGTGCTCGGCAGCGAACATCCGACCGGTGCGCCCGAAGCCGGTCTGGATCTCGTCGTCCACGAGCAGGATGCCGTGGTCCTTCGCGAACGACGCCAGCGTCTCCACGAACTCGGGCGGCGCCGGCACGAAGCCCCCTTCACCGAGCTCGAGCTCGATCACGATGGCCGCCACCGAGTCGGCGTCCACGAGGCCCGCCGCGAGCGATTCCAACCGCTCGCGGGAGGCCAGGCAGCAGCGTCCGTTCGCGGGCCCCGCCGTGCAGCGGTAGCAGTACGGGAACGGCAGGCGATAGACCTCGGGCGCGAACGGCCCGAAGCCCTTCTTGTAGGGCATGACCTTCGAGGTCAGGGTGAGTGCCAGCAGGGTGCGGCCGTGGAACGCGTGCTCGAAGGCGATGACGGCCTGCCGACCGGTGGCGTAGCGCGCGATCTTGACCGCGTTCTCCACGGCCTCGGCGCCGCTGTTCAGGAACATCGTCTTCTTGGGGAAGCCACCCGGCACGAGCGCGTTGAGCCGTTCGGCGGCCTCGACGTAGAGCTCGTAGCTCGCGACCTGGAAGCAGGTGTGGGTGAGCCGGTCGAGCTGCTCCCGCGCGGCGCCCACCACCGCGGGATGCCGGTGTCCCACGTTGAGCACGCCGATGCCGCCCGCGAAGTCGATCAGCCGGTTGCCGTCCACGTCCGTGACGAGGGCCCCCTCGGCGTGGGCCAGCGCCACGGGCGTCATGGCGGGCACTCCCCGCGGCACGGCGCGGGCGCGCCGCTCGGCCAGGGCGCGGCTCCGCGGCCCGGGGATCTCGGTCTTGATCTGGATGCAGGAGGATTGGCGCATGGGTGTGGGGTCGGAGCCCGGGCCGGGCTGACGGGGGCCGGAAGTCGCCTGGCGCCCGGGGGGCTCGGGCTCCGAACATAGCCAGACGGAAGCGTTGCGAAAAGCGAGTTGCGCCGCTCAGCTTGCTCAGCCACGACGGATGGGCGCAAACCAGGGAGGTCCGACCATGAGAGAGTACGGCATGTACGTGGACGGCGAATGGGTCGCCGCCGCGAGCGGCAAGCGGATGGACGTGCTGGATCCGGCCACCGAGGAGGTGGTGGCGCAGGTGCCGGAGGCCGGCCCCAGGGACGTGGACCGCGCGGTGGCGGCCGCTCGTAAGGCCTATCGCGAGACCTGGCGGGGGACGACCGCGCAGGATCGGGGGCGGGTCCTGCTGCGGCTCGCCGAGCGGCTCCGGGCCCGCAAAGCCGAGCTGGCCGAGCTCGAGACGCTCAACAACGGCAAGCCGCTGACCGAGTCCGAGTACGACATCGACGACACGGCCACCTGCTTCGAGTACTACGGAGGGCTGGCCACCAAGATTCACGGCGACGTGCTGCCCGTCCCCGCCGACGCGCTCTCGCTCGCGATCAAGGAGCCGGTCGGGGTGGCCGGGCAGATCATCCCCTGGAACTACCCCCTCTTGATGGCGGCCTGGAAGCTGGCTCCGGCGCTGGCCGCGGGCTGCACGTGCGTCCTCAAGCCGGCCGAGCAGACTCCTCTCACCGCACTCATGCTGGCGGAGGAGCTCGAGGGGGCCGGGCTGCCGGCGGGAGTCGTGAACATCGTGACCGGCGACGGCCCCGGCGCGGGCGCGCCGCTCGTCGCGCACAAGGGCGTGGACAAGATCGCCTTCACGGGAAGCCAGGAGACGGGCAGGCACATCCTGCGCTCCGCGGCCGACACGTTGAAGCGGGTGACGCTCGAGCTGGGCGGGAAGTCGCCCAACATCTTCTTCGCCGACGCCGACTTCGAAGCGGCCGTGGACGGGGCCCTCTTCGGCTGCTTCGTGAACCAGGGCGAGGTCTGCTCGGCGGGGAGCCGCGTGCTCGTCCAGCGCGAGATCTACGACGACTTCGTGGAAGCCGTCGCCGAGAAGGCGCGCGGCATCCGGGTGGGTCCCGGGATGGACCGCGCGAACAACATGGGCCCGCTCGTGAGCCGCGAGCAGTACGACAAGGTTGTGCAGTACCAGGCGGTCGGGCGCACCGAGGGCGCCAAGGTCGCGGTCGGCGGGGGGCGCGCATCGGGTTTCGACCGGGGGTACTTCGTCGAGCCCACGGTCTTCTACGACGTGGACAACTCCTACCGGATCGCGCAGGAGGAGATCTTCGGCCCCGTCATGAGCGTCATCCCCTTTGGCGACGAGGCCGACGCGCTGCGCATCGCCAACGACACGTCCTACGGGCTCGCGGCGGCGGTCTGGACGCGGGACATCTTCAAGGCCTTCCGCATCGTCAAGAGCCTCGAGGCGGGCATCGTGTGGGTGAACCACATGCAGCCCACCTACGTCGAGGCGCCGTGGGGCGGCATGAAGATGTCGGGGTTCGGCCGCGAGCTGGGGCGCTGGGGGGTCGAGGAGTACCTGGAGACCAAGCAGGTCTACGTGAACCTGGACGAGAAGCCGATCGGCTGGTACGGCTAGGCCCCGGGCGGGCGGCTGCTCAGGCTCGGGCGCGCTCCGGGCTGGCTTCGGCGGGCGCGCGCATCCCCCCGGCGATCTCGCGGAAGGTGTCCTCCAGGCGGCCCAGGACCTCGTCCAGCGTCTCGCGGGGAATGCCGAGTGCCGGCTCGAAGCGCAGCGTCTTGGCGCGGGCGTAGGTCCCCGCCACCAGCACGCCCCGCTTGAAGAGCCCGGCTGCCGTCTTCCACCCGATCTCCTGGCTCTGGAGCTCGAGGCCGATCAGGAGTCCCTTCCCGCGCACCTCGAAGACGACCTCGGGGTAGCGGTCGGCCAGCTTGCGCATCTCCCCCATCAGGTAGGCGCCCTTCGCGGCCGCCTGTCCCGGCAGGTCCTCGGCGAGGGTGACCTCGATCGCGGCCAGCCCGGCCGCGCAGGCCAGCGGGTTCCCGCCGAAGGTCGTGCTGTGGATGATGGGGTTGGGGATCAGGACCTCCCAGATCTCGGGGGTCGAGACGAAGGCCGAGAGCGGCATGACGCCTCCCCCGAGCGACTTTCCCAGACAGAGGATGTCGGGCGCCACGTCCCAGTGGTCCACGCCGAAAAGAGCACCCGTGCGGCCCATCCCCGTCTGGACTTCGTCGGCGATCAGCAGGACGTCGTGGCGGGTGCAGATCTCGCGCACCGCGGGCCAGTAGTCGTCGGAGGGGACGATCACGCCGGCCTCGCCCTGCACGGGCTCCAGCACGACGCCCGCGATGCCGACCCCCACCGCCTCGGCCTTGCGCAGCTCCTCTTCGACCGCCTTCGCGTCCCCGAACGGCACGTAGTAGACGTCGCCGAGCAGCGGCCAGAAGGGCTCGCGGAACATCGCCTTGCCCATCAGGCTCAGGCTGCCGAGCGACTTGCCGTGGAAGCCGTTCAGGGCCGCCACGAAGCCGTTCTTGCCCGTGTAGAGCCGGGCCAGCTTGAGGGCGCCCTCGATGGCGTCGGTGCCGTTGTTGATGAAGAAGCAGCACTCGAGGTCGCCCGGCGCCGCGGAGGCGAGGACGCGGGCCAGCGCGCAGCGCCACGGCTCGAGCAGCTCCTGGCTGTTCAGCGCCATGCGCCCGAGCTGGGCGGTGACGGCCCGAAGGACGCGGGGGTGGTTGACGCCGGCGCTGAAGATGCCGTAGCCGCCCAGGCAGTCGATGTACTCGCGGTCGAAGATGTCCCGCAGGGTCGAGCCCTGGCCCGACCACTCCAGCGCGGCGTACTGCCCGGCCTCGGTGACGGACTTCCGGTAGGTGAGGAACCCGCGGTTGATGTGCGCCGCGCAGTTCTCGAGCGTCTCCCGGACGAGCGCCTGGCGCTCTTCGAGGGCGAGCTCCGGCGCCTCGAGGAGCCTCAGGTAGCGCGACGCGTGGGCCAGGGCCTCGTCGGAGGGCCGGCGGGTCACGCGGCCTTGATCTCGGTCCAGATCTGATCCCACACCCTGGTCGCCTCGCCCAGATCCTTGTTGAACTCGAGGCGGGACAGGACCTCCGTCGGGGGATAGACGGCCGGGTTCGTGCGCGCCTCCTCGTCGATCAGCGGCATGGCCGCCGCGTTCGGCGTGCCGTAGGCCACGAAGTTCGAGATCGCGGCCCCGACGTCGGGGCGCAGGACGTAGTCCATGAAGGCCATCGCGGCGCGCTTATGTGGCGCGGTGCTGAGCACGCACAAGTTGTCGGTCCAGAGCGTGCAGCCTTCCTTGGGGATCGTGTACTGGATCTGGTCGTTCTCGGCCTGCGCCTGGAACGTGTCGCCGCTCCAGAGCTGCGCCGCCCACACGTCGCCGGAGATCAGCGAGGCCTTGACGGGGGCCGAGATGTAGGCCTTGAGCAGCTTCTTCTGGTCGATGAGGATCTTCTTGGCGTCCTGGAGCGCGGCCTCGTCCGTCGTGTTCAGGGAATGGCCCTGGAACTTGAGCGCGGCGTTGATGGCCTCGCGCGAGTCGTCCAGCATCGTGATCTGGCCCTTGAGCTTGGCATCCGTGAAGAGCAGCGCCCAGGAGTCGGTCCCCCCCGTGATCTTGTCGCCGCGGTAGGCGTAGCCGGTCGTCCCCCACTGGTAGGCCACGCTGTGCTTGTTCCCGGGGTCGTAGGGCGGGCTCACGAACAGCGGATCGAGGTTCTTGAGGTTCGGGATCGCGGCGTGGTCCAGCTCCGCCAGCATCCCCTGAGCCTGCATGATCGTCACCATGTAGTCGGTCGGCACGACGATGTCGTAGCCGGTCGCGCCGGCCTGGATCTTGGCCAGCATCTCCTCGTTGTTCTCGTAGACGTCGTAGATGACCTTCACGCCGAACTCCTTCTCGAAGTTCGGGATGGTCTCCTTGGCGATGTAGTCCGACCAGTTGTAGACGTTCAGCTCCTTCTCGAGCTCCGCACTGGCCGCGGCACCTTCACCGCCCGACGCCTGCTTCTCGCCCGGCTCGCCCTTGGCGCACGCGGCCAGGAACTGCGCCGCGGCGGAGAGCCCGATCCCCAGAGCGGTCGCCTCCCTCAGGAAATCCCGGCGCGTGAGCCGTCCCCTCTCCACGGCGCGCGCCAGCTTCTCCAATCGCCTCAGATCCGACATGACTTCTCTCCCCTAGGCCGGAAGGGTCGCGGCAGCCTTCGGACGCGCCCCGGCCGGAAGCGCGGTCCGGGACCGGGTGAACCGGTCCGCCAGCATCACCGTGAGCGTCGAGGCCAGCACGATGATCGTGCTGATGGCGTTCACGGTGGGCGACACGTTGAGCCTGACCATCGAGTAGACCACCAGCGGCAGGGTGCTCGAGCCCACGCCCGCCACGAAGAAGGTGATCAGAAAATCGTCGAACGACAGCGTGAAGGCGAGCAGGCCCGCGGCGATGATACCGGGCAGGAGCAGCGGAACCGTCACCTTCCAGAAGGTGACCACCTCGTCGGCGCCGAGGTTCAGCGCCGCCTCCTCCAGACTGCGGTCCATGCCGTGCAGCCGGGCCAGCACGACCACCACCACGAACGAGATGCTGAACGCCACGTGCGCGATCACGACCGACGAGACACCCAGCGGATAGTGCAGGAAGGTGAAGAACACGAGCAGCGAGATCCCCACCACGATCTCGGGCGTCACGATGGGCAGGATGAGCAGGCCCTCGAGGCCCTGCCGGCCCTTCACGCGATGGCGGGCCAGGGCCAACGCCAGAAGGGTTCCGAGAATGGTCGCGAGCAGCGTCGCCGCCACGGCGATGATCAGGCTGAGCTTCAGGCCGCGCAGCAGCAGCGGGCTGTCCAGCAGCTTCAGGTACCAGTCGAGCGTGAAGCCCGTCCAGTGCACGGAGAACCGGCTGGCGTTGAACGAGAACACGATCAGCACCAGGATCGGCAGATGCAGGAAGATGAAGCCGAGCCCGGTGAGGGCGACGAGCCAGCCCGGGAGGCGCCGCTTCACGGTCCTCCCATCGCGCCCAGCGCCTCGCGGCCCTGAACCCGCATGTAGATCAGCATGGAGATCAGGACGACGCCCATCAGCATGAAGGAGACCGCCGACCCGAAGGGCCAGTTGCGGGCGGCCCCGAACTGATTCTGGACCAGGTTGCCGATCATCATGTGCTTGGCTCCGCCCAGCAGGTCCGGCCCCAGGAAGGAGCCCAGCGCGGGAATGAACACCAGCAGGCAGCCGGCGAGGATGCCCGGCAGGGTGAGGGGGACCGTGACCTTCAGGAAGCGCACGGCCGGCCGCGCGCCCAGCACCTCGGCCGCTTCGAGCAGGGAATGGTCCAGCTTCTCGATGGAGGCATAGACGGGCAGGATCATGAAGGGCAGCGACCCGTAGACCAGGCCCACCACCACCGCGGGCTCGGTGTAGAGCATCGTGATCGGCTTGGGGATCACGCCCAGGTCCATGAGCCAGGTGTTGATGAGCCCCGTGTCGCGCATGAGGAAGATCATGGCATACGTGCGCACGAGCAGGCTCGTCCAGAACGGCAGGATCACCAGGAACAGCAGGATGTCCTTCCACTTCCCGCTGCCCGCGATGACGTAGGCCATCGGATAGCCGATCACGAGGCAGATCACGGTGGTCAGGACCGAGAGCACGAACGTGCGCTTGAAGATGTCGAGGTACAGCGGGTCGAAGAACCGCCGGTAGCTCTCGAGCGTGAACTGGAGCTCGATCCCGCCGTAGAGCCCGCGCTTCATGAAGCTGTAGGCGAAGACGATGAGCAGCGGCACCAGGAAGAAGATCGTGAGCCAGAACATGCCCGGCCCGAGCAGGCTCCACGCGGCGGCGTGCCGGTGCGTGTGCAGGTAGGTCAGGGCCCCCGCGCGCAGACGCGTCACGCCGGGTCCTCCAGGACCTGGCAGTCCTCGGGCATCCAGGTCACCGCCGCCCTGTCGCCCTTCTTCCAGATCGCCGGCTTGCCGAGCGTGCCTTCGTTGCGGAGCGCGACCGTGACGTCCTGTCCGGAGTCGAGCGTGACCAGGATGTGGAGCGTGGTCCCCAGGTAGATCAGGTCCCGCACCACGCCCTGCAGCGCGTTCTCGCCCGCCGGCACCTGGTCGGGCAGGAAGACGTCGAGCCATTCCGGGCGCACGGCGATCTTGACGCCGGCGCCGTCCCGCAGGCGTTCCGTCGCGGGGATGCGGAAGTCGGCGCCCCCGGAGCCCGCCACCGTGCACCAGGCGCCGTCGCGCCGGCGCACGTCGCCTTCGAAGAAGTTGGAGAGGCCGATGAAGCCGGCCACGAAGCTCGAGCGCGGCGCCTCGTAGATCTCGGCCGGCGACCCCAGCTGGTCCAGCTTCCCGCCGTTCATGACCGCGATGCGATCGGACATCGTCAGCGCTTCTTCCTGATCGTGCGTCACGTAGATGAACGTGATGGCGAGCTGCTTGTTCAGCCCCTTGAGCTCGAGCTGCATCTCCTTGCGGAGCTTCAGGTCGATGGCGCCCAGGGGCTCGTCGAGGAGCAGGATCTCGGGCTCGAGCACGAGCGCCCGAGCCAGGGCCACGCGCTGACGCTGGCCGCCCGAGAGCTGGTGCACGCCGCGGTTCTCGAAGCCGGGGAGCCGCACCATCTCCAGGGCGCGACGCACGCGGTCGCCGATCTCGGTCCTGGGCGTGCTCCTGCGCTCGAGACCGAAGCTCACGTTGCGTCCGACGTTCAGGTGCGGGAACAGAGCGTAGTTCTGGAACACCATGCCCAGCGGGCGCTCGTACGGCCGCTTCTGGTTCACGACCTGTCCCAGCAGGCTGATGTCCCCCAGGTCCGGTTCCTCGAACCCCGCCAGCAATCGCAGCGTGGTCGTCTTTCCGCAGCCCGACGGTCCCAGCACGGAAAAGAACTCTCCGCGCCGGATGTCGAAGGAGACGTCGTCCACCGCCGCCATCTCTCCGAAGAACTTGCTCACGTTCTTGAACTGGACGACCGGCTCGGACGACGGCGAACGGGTGCTCATGAAGGGCGTCTCAAACCATCGCTAGTGGGGGGACGGATTCCGAAGGAGCCGGTTGCAGGGCCGGCCGCGGCAAGTATTCTCGCCCCTCCTGCGTCCCGCAAGCATCCTCCACGAACGGCCACCGAAAGGTCCGTACGCTTCCGCTTGTCGGCCGATCCGGCAGTCCCCAGCCTAAGCGCTTGCCGGCCGTCGGCTTAGGCTTGACCAGAAGAATTCGGGCCGCCGAGAGGGGCGAAAAACCCCTCCACGGGAGCCTTCCTCGGTCACAGGCCCCGGTGTATACTGGCAATGACTCCCCTCCGCCAACGGAGGGGTCCACGCTCGCGGCTGACTTTCCCCTTGAGACGCGAGGCCCCCAGACGCGGCCGGGGGTGAGGGAGCACAGCTCCCATAACCGTGTGCCGCAACACTCAAAAGAGGAGTTATGAAGCCCCTAGTGCTAGGTGCTGGCGCGGTGGGGACCGTGTCGGCGCTCAAGTTCCGGCAGAACCCGTTGTTCGAGCAGATCGTCATCGCAGACGCGGTACCCCTGCGGGCCAGGAAGCTCGCGGACCGTCTCGACGATCGTCGGGTTCGTGCCATCCCCCTCGACGCGCGCAACCAGGGCGACGTCGCCCGGGCGCTTCGCGAGACCGGCTCGACTCTCCTTCTCAACGCCGCCCTCCCCGCCACGAACCTCACGTTGATGCGCGCCTGCCTGGAGGCGGGTTGCGACTACATGGATCTGGCGAGCGGGGGCACCGACGCGGACGGCGTGCCCAAGCTGGACGACCAGTTCGAGCTCGACGCCGCCTTTCGATCGGCCGGACGCCTCGCCCTGCTGGGCATCGGCGCCGATCCCGGAACCACCAACATCTACGCCGCTTACATCGCCAAGCACCTCCTGGACGAGGTCCTGGAGCTGCGTGTGCGGGACGGCGACGACTCCGACGGCGACGGGGACGGAGGCTTCATAGCGGCCTTCAACCCCTGGGTGTTCATCGACGAATGCCTGTGCCCGGCTACCGTTTATCGGGAGGGCCGCTTCCTGGAGGTGGAGCCGCTCACGGGGGCGGAAGCGTTCGACTTCCCGGAGCTCGGGAAGCTTACGTGCTATAACGTGGACCACGAGGAGACGAAGACCCTGCCGCTCTTCTTCCCCCGCCTGCGGCAGGCGGATTTCAAGATCCACCTCGGGGACGCAACCCTCGAGACCCTGCGCGTGCTGCAGCGCCTGGGCCTCGGCAGCAAGCACGCCGTCCAGGTGGACGGCCAGCGGGTCGTACCGCGCAGCGTGGTCGTGGCACTCCTTCCGCAGCCCGCGGATCTGGCCGGAAAGCTGCACGGCAGGAGCTGTGTCGGCACCGTCGGGCGCGGCCGAAAGGACGGGGAGGACCATAGCGTCTACGTCTACAGTGTGGCCGATCACGAACGGGCCTACGCCGAGCTCGGCGTCCAGGCCACGGCGTATCAGACGGGGATCCCGCCGGTCGTCGCCGCGGAGCTGATCGCGGAGGGCGTCTGGGAGGAGAGCGGAGTCCTCGTGCCCGAAGAGCTGGACCCCGATCCGTTCCTGGAGCGCCTGCCGCACGCCGGCATGGCCTGGCAGGTGCGGAAAGAAGTCGTGCGCGTGCCCGAGGGCGCGACGCGCTCTCAGGAGCATGCGCCTCCGCGCGTCGCGCGGCTGCAGTACGCGTAATGGCGCTCCGCGAGCGCCGGCCGACCGCCGGCAGCCGCGGGCGCTTCCCAGGATGAGAGAAGGCCCCGCTCCGAAGAGCGGGGCCTTCTGCTTGGCGCCGGCGGCCTCGTCGCGCCAGCTGACGAGCTCGAATTGCGGCGTCACTCCGCGGATCACGAAGCGCCGCCCAGCCGGATCACCTCCGACTCCGCGAGTGCCGCGATCTCGGCCCGCGAGTATCCAGCCTCCGAGAGCACCTGGGCCGTGTGCTCGCCGAGGAGTGGCGGGGGGCTGCGGTGGCGCACGCGCTCGCCGTCCGCCGAGAGCGGCAAGGCGACGGTCCGGCGACCGGCGAGCTCCTGCAGGATCCCGAGCGCCCGGGTCTGGGGGTGCTCGGCGACCTGCCCCACGTCCAGGACGGGCGAGACCGGCACGCCCGCGCGCTCCAGCCGCTCCAGCCACGCGGCCGAGTCCCGCTCCAGCAGCCGCGCGCCGAGGAGCCGCGTCAGCTCCTCGCGCCTCCCCAGTCGCTCGGGATTCGTAGCGAAGCGCGGGTCGGCCGCCAGCTCGGGAAGCTCGAGCGCCTCGCAAAGGGCCGCGAACAGCCGGTCGTTGGCGGCGGCGATCATGAGCTCGCCGTCGCGCGTCGCGAAGACCTGGTAGGGGACGATGAGCGGGAAGGCCGTGCCGTGGCGCCGGGAGATCTCGCCGGTCCCCAGGTAGCGGGTGATCTGATAGGGGAGCAGGCCGAGCGCCGTCTCGTAGAGCGAGACGTCCACGACGCGGCCGCGCCCGGTGCGGTCGCGCTCGCGCAGCGCGGCCAGGATCCCGAGCGCCGCCCATTGCCCGGTTCCCTGGTCCACGAGCGACACGCCCACCCGTACCCCCGGCCGATCGGGCTCGCCGGTAACGCTCAGGATCCCCCCGGCGGCCTGGATCATCGGGTCGTAGCCGGGCCGGCCGCTGAGCGGGCCGTTCCGGCCGAAGGAGCCGATCGAGCAGTACACGAGGCGCGGGTTCCTCGCGAGGAGCGCCTCGGAGGCGAGCCCCAGCCGCTCGGCCGTGCCGGGACGCAGGCTCTGGAGAAAGACGTCGGCCTGCTCGACCAGCCGCAGCAGCGCCTCGCGGCCGGCCCGCGCCCGCACGTCCAGGGCGAGCGAGCGCTTGCCGGCGTTGGCGGCGAAGAAGATCACGCTCCCGCCGGGGAAGAAGGCGGGACCCCAGGCGCGGGAGTCGTCGCCGCGGCCGGGGTGCTCGACCTTCACCACGTCGGCGCCCAGCGCCGAGAGGATCTCCGTGCAGTAGGGGCCGGCCAGCGAGCTGGTCAGGTCCAGGATCCGGATGTCGGCGAGAGGCAGGAAGTCCGGCATGGCTCGAGTATCTTTCAGCGCGTGAGAGATGACTTGCGCATCCTGATGCTCAACTTCGAGTATCCGCCGATCGGCGGCGGCGGCTCACCCGTCACACGCGGCCTCGCGCGGGCGCTGGTCGGCCGCGGCCATCAGGTGGACCTCGTCACGATGGGCTTCCGGGGGCTGCCGCGGGAAGAGCTGGACGCCGGCGTGCGTGTCTTCCGCGTCCCGGCGCTCCGCGCGCGCGCCGAGCTCTCGCACGTGCACGAGCTGGCGCTCTACGTGGTCGCCGCCCTGAGGAAGTCCCGCGCCCTTTGCCGTACCACCTCCTACCACGTCTGCCACGGCCACTTCCTGGTGCCGACCGGTGCGGTGCCCTACGCGTTGCGCGGAACGCCGGGCTTCCCACCCTACGTGCTCACCAGCCACGGCTCCGACCTGCCCGGCTACAATCCCGACCGCTTCAAGCTGATCCACCACTTCACGCCGCCTCTCCTGCGGCGCTTCGGGCGCGCCGCCGCGGCGATCATCGTGCCCTCCGAGGCGCAGGAGCGGTTGATCCGGACGCATCTCGGCGACGCCGTGCGGCGCCTGGTGCGGATCCCCAACGGGGTCGACGCGGACCGCTTCCGGCCCGGTCTCAAGGAGAAGCGCATCCTGGTCGCGACGAGGCTCTTCGAGAGGAAGGGCGTCCAGCACGTCCTCGAGGCGCTCGCCGACATGGACGGCCACGGCCACGAGCTCGAGGTGGCCGGCGACGGCCCCGAGCGAAGGGCCCTCGAGCGGCAGGCGCGCGAGAGCGGCGTCCCGGCCTGCTTCCACGGCTGGATGGCGCGCGAGCCCCTCGACGGCCTTTTCGAGCGGAGCCGGATCTTCGTCCTGGCCAGCGCGAGCGACAACTTCCCGGTCTCGCTGCTCGAGGCGATGGCGGCACGCTGCGCGATCGTGACCACGCGGGCGGGGGGATGCCCCGAGGTCGTGGGAGACGCGGCACTCCTGGTCGAGCCCGGAGACGTGCGGGGCCTGCGCGAAGCCCTCGGATCCCTGGTTCAGGACGAGGCGCTGGCGCGCGAGCTCGGGGAGCGGGCCTGGCGGCGGGCCCGGGAACGCTTCGGCTGGACGCCGATCGCCATCCGTCACGAGGACGTCTACCGCGAGTCGGCCGGCTAGACCAGGGGCTGCAGCACCTTGCCGGCCAGGGGCGCCGAGGGGCGCACGCCAAGGCGCGCCATCACGGTCGGCGCCAGGTCCAGGATGTCGGCGTCGGCGGGGAGTCGGCTGCCGGCCGCGATCCCGGTGCCGCGCGCGAACAGGAACCCCACGCCTCGATGGTTGCCGCTCCTCCCGTTGGGGATGCGGCCCGGCGTGGCGCGCGCGATCCGCCCGAAGCGCACCGACTCGACGGCTACATGGTGAGCCCCGGAGGTCTCCTTCCAGCGCACGATGAGGTCCGGCAGTCGGTCCTTGCGCTCGCCGTCGGGGAACACTTCCAGGGGTCGGCACACCTCTTCGACCAGGCTCTCGCCCGTCATCGAGTCGCCGAAGGAGACGAGGCCCTCCCGGATCTGGTCGCACAGCCGGTCGAGGTCGGCCGCGGGGACGATCCCGCGCGGCTCGCGGCCGCGCAGGTTCACGCGGATGTAGCCGTTCAAGTCGGCGCGCAAGGGGAACGCGCGCGTGTGCTCCCAGTCGGTGCCGCCCATGGTCCAGCGGGTCACGAGCGGGTCCTTGAAGCGCGACGGGACGTGACGCGTGAGGGCCCGGCGCAGCGGCAGCGGGATCGTCTCGCCGGCCCGGCGCAGGGCCCCCGGCTGCGGCAGCTTGGCCTGCGGCCCGCCGATGACGCGGGCGAGCATGTCGTCGAGCAGATCCACGCGCGCGGCGTTGACCATCATGCCGTGCAGCGAGAAGACGTAGACTGCGGCGTCGGGTGCCGCCGCCAGGAGGTCGCCCACGGCCTTGTCGGCCGCGACGTACAGCTCGCGCAGGGCGCCGTCGAACCAGGCGCGATGGGCGGGCGGCACGTCGCCGTCCACGCTGGTTCCGTCCCAGAACCGATGGCCGCCCCGGTGGAGCGCGCCGAAGGCCACGATCGCGAGGTGCCATGGAAGCTTCAGCAGCCAGGCCGAGAGCTCGGTCGAGCGGCGCGTGAGGTCGAGCAGCTGGCTGTGCAGCTTGCGCAGGCTCTTGAACGAGGCGCGGCCGAAGGTCTCGGGCTCGATCGGCGAGTCGCCGTGACGCTTGCGGACCTCCTCCAGGAGATAGGGAGGCTGCGAGCAGGGAGGCACGAGCTTGTCGTGGCTCCCCCAGCCCGTGATCTCCACACCGTGGAAGGGCTCGGTCGCGGGCGTCATCGGCACGTCGTGCGCGAGCACGAAGACGTCGCTGCCGAGCGTTCGCCAGAAAGGCTTCACGGGCAGCCAGTCCTGGGCGGGGGCCGCGAACTCCATGCGCTCGTGCCGCCACTGGAAGTCGTGATAGAGCCCGTGCCGGGTGGGGGGCTGCCCGGTGTAGAACGTCGGCCACGGCGCGCCGGTCAGGTACCTGGCGGCGGTCGCGAGGCGGCCGTAGGCTCCGGCGCGCCGCAGCGCCGCCAGGTTCGGCAGCGTGCCGTCGGCGGTCCAACGCTCGACGAGCTCGGCGTCGGCGGCGTCGAGCCCGATCAACAGGAGTCGGCCACGGGGTTGGGTCATCTCGCCAGCGCAGATACAGCCCGGGCGGCCGCGCGTCAAGCCGCGGCTGCGTGAGCGGCCCCCTGTCCGAGCCCGCGCCCCCTCCCGCGGGGAGTGAGCTTCTGGTCGTGGTCGTGCTCAGCTTCAACAAGCGCGAGGCGATGCTGCGCTGCCTGGAAAGCGTCGCTCGAATGCGCTACGCGCCGCGCGAGGTGCTGGTCGTGGACAACGCCTCCTCGGACGGCTCGGCCGACGCCGTCGCCAACGCGCATCCGGACGTCCACCTCGTGCGGAGCCCGGTCAACCTGGGTGCGCCGGGGGGCCGCAACCTGGGGATCCGCGAGGCCGCGCGGCGCTTTCCGTACGCCTACCTGCTCTTCCTGGACGACGACGCGCTGGCCGACGAGTCCCTCGCGACCGAGCTTATGGCGGCACTCCGCCAGGACCCGGGCGCCGGCCTCGCGACCCCCAAGGCCTACCGCACGGGCTCGCCCGGCGTGATCGCGTCGGCTGGAGGCATGCGGGTCAGGCTCGGAAGCGGCTCGATCGCCGACATCGGCGCGGGGCAGCTCGACGAGGGGCAGTACGAGAGCTCCGCGCTCGTGGACTCCTGCGTCGGATTCGCCGTCCTCGCCCGGCGCGAAACCCTGGAGGCCGTGGGAGGGTTCGACGAGGCGTTCAACCCCTACGGCTGGGAAGAGGTGGATTTGTCGCTGCGCGTACGGCGGGCGGGCTACTCGATCCGGTACGCGCCGCGCGCGGTCGTGTACCACGCGGGCGGCACGCCGGGGCGCGGACAGCGCGTGGCCGAGTACGAGCGCGCGAAGTTCGCGAACTACCTGAAGCTCATGCGGCGGCACGCCAGCCCGCTCGAATGGGCGGCCTTCGTGGCCGGCATGCCCCTGCGGGGCTCGGCGCTCGTGCTGGGTCACGTGCGGCGGGGCGAGTGGGGGATCCTGAGGGCGCGAGCGGGAGGGCTTCTGGGAACGGTCGCCGGGTGGCTGCGCGGGCCGGGGCCCGGCCGGCGAACGCCGTGAAGCCCTGCCCCGTTTGCGGCGCGGCCGGCGGACGCGGCGAGCGAACGCTCAATGGCATCGCCCTCGTGCGCTGCGGCCGCTGCGCCCTGGTCTACGCGGATCTCGCCGACGCCGTGATCGAGGCGGAGAACCGCGCCATCTTCGACTCCGCCGCCACGGAGATGTACGAGGCGCGGCAGACGGCGCTCGACGCGGCCTGGTTCGAGCGGATCGCGACGCGGCTCACGCGCGGCTCCCGCGGCGGCAGCGTGCTGGACGTCGGGTGCGGCAACGGCTGGCTGCTCGCGGAGTTCCAGTCGCGCGGATGGTCGGCGGAGGGGGTGGACTTCTCGTCCTGGGCCGAGCCCTTCGCACGCCGGCACGGCTACACGCTCCATCGGACGACGCTCGAGGGCGCGGGCCTGCCCGAGAACCGCTTCGACGTCGTGACCAGCACCTCCACGCTCGAGCACATCGCGCGTCCCTGCGAGCACGTGCGCGAGATCCTGCGGGTGCTGAAGCCGGGGGGCACGGCCTACGTGGCGGGCATGCCCAACTACGGGTCGCTCGCCGTGCGGCTCGGGCTCTCGGCGTTCGCGCACAACCTGCCGCCCCGCCACGTCAATTACTTCACGCGCGCCAGCCTGCGGAACCTGCTGGCGATGCCGGGGATCCGGGAGCGCGCCGGGCGGGCGCGCGTCTCGACGTACGGGGTCCCGGAGGTGCACGGCCTGCTCGAGCGGTTCGGGCAGCGCTTCCGGTCGCGGGCGGCGCCCGCGCCCGGCCGTACGGAGAGGGCGGCCCGCGAGCGTGCGGCATGGCGACACGCCGCGCGGAGGGCGGCTGTCGAAGCCAATTATCGCCTGGGGCGGTTGCTCGACCTGGGGGACAAGCTCGAGGTGGAGGTCGTGAAGCGGGACTGAGCAGGGTGGCCGGTCAGTCGAGTCCCAGCGCCGCCGGCAGCTCCGCCACCGACTCCAGCACGCATTCGGCCCAGGGGTTCGTCCGGGACTCGTCCCCGGGCTGATACTTCCCCGTCTTCACGAGCCAGCCGGCCAGGCCCGCCGCGATGGCGCCCCCCACGTCGATCTCGGCGTCGTCCCCGACCATCAGCGCCTCCCGCGGCTCGATCCCCAGGTCGGCGATCGCGGCTCGGAACAGGATCGGGCTCGGCTTGCCCGTGACCACGGCCTCCGTGCGAGCCGCGTACTCGAGCGCGCACACGAAGGGCCCGGCGTCGAGCGTCAGGCCGTCGCGCGTCCTCCAGTAGCGGTTCTTCTGGCAGGCCACGAGCGCCGCCCCGTCGAGCAGGCAGCGAAAAGCCGTGTTCAGCGTGTCGTACGTCCATTCCGGACCCAGGTCGCCCAGCACCACGGCGCGCGGCTCTTCGGTCCCCATCGCCGGTGTCGTCAGAACCCGCAGCCCCTCCAGGTCCTCGAGCGTCTCCCGCGAGAGGAGCGCCAGCACCGTCTCGCGCCCCTCGGCACGACACCACGCGGCGGCGGCCGAGACGGCCGTGAAGAGCTCTTCGCGCCGGGCCGGGAAGCCGAGCTCGACGAGCCGCGCGACCAGAGCCGAGCGCGGGCGGCGGGTGGCGTTCGTGACGTAGCGCACCGCCAGGCCGGCCCCCCTCAGCCGCGCGACGGCCTCGGCGGCCCCCGCGACCGGCCCCGCGTCGTCGAACAGCGTCCCCTCGAGGTCGAGGAGTATGGCCCGGTACGGGATGCGCGTAGCCATGAGCCGGAAGGTCGCCCGAGAAGCCGTTCCCTGCCAGCCTTCCCGGCTTCCCGGCCGGCGGCCTAGATTCCACGCCGATGAGCGGCCACCAGGCGCCACGCTGGCTCAACCGGATCGGGAAGACCCGGGTCGGCGCCGTGTGCCTGGGATACATGGCCGTGAGCTGGGGCATCCTCGAGATCGCCCACAACCTCGAGGTCTCGTTTCACTTCCCCGAGTGGTTCCTTCCCGGCGTCTGGCTCCTGCTGGGGATCGGCTTTCTCGTCATCCTGGGGACTGCCCTCGTCCAGGCCGCGCCGCCCGCCGCGGCCGGGGCCGCCGAGGGATCTTTGGAACGCGGCGAGGGAGAGCAGCCGTCGGAAGGCGGCCTCGACGACGTGATCCGCCGGATCGCTCCCTGGTTCAAGCACCTCACGCTGGGGAAGTCGATCCTGGCCGGGGTGGGAGCCTTCGTGACCCTCTTCGCCCTCTCCGCGTTGTTCCCCGACCGGGACGGAGAGCTGCGGCCGAGCACCGTGGCGATCCTGCCCTTCTGGGCGGTCGGACCCGACGTCGAGTACCTGCAGGAGGGGATGGTGAACCTCCTCTATCCCACCCTGAATGGAATCGACAGCCTCCACGTCATCTCGCCCGACTCGGTGCTGGACCTCTCCCGCGGCCGCAAGCAGAAGGGCGTGCTCTCCCGCGACCAGGCGGTGGCCATGGCCAGGCGTCTCGGGGCCGCGTATGCCATCGCCGGGAGCGCCATGAAGACGGGTGGCGAGGTGCGGCTCACGGCGGATGTCTACAACGTCCGGACCGGCAAGTCCGAGGGTCAGGTTCAGGAGCGAGGAACCGCCGACAGCCTGGGAGTGGTGATCGACCGCTTCGCCGCCGGGCTGCTCGGAAAGCTGCCCGGAGGCGCCGGCCCGGGAGAGGTACGGCCCGGGGGCGCTCTGCCTCCGAGCGTGGGCACGTCCTCGGGGCCGGCGCTCAAAGCCTACCAGGAAGGGGAAGAGCGGACTCGCAAGGCCGATCTCCGGGCGGCCAAGTCCGCGTACCTGCGCGCCCTGGAGGCCGACTCGACCTTCGCGATGGCGTTCTACCGCCTGCTGCTCGTCGGCTGGATCGAGCCCTTGACGGACGACACCAGCCAGCGCCTGCTGGAGCGCGGGTTCCGGCTGGCGGACAAGCTGCCCGAGGAGAAGGCGCGACTCGTGCGCGCGACCCAGGCCTACGGGCTGAACGTCAGCGAGGGCATCCGCCAGCTGGGCGAAGCCGTGAAGCAGAACTCCAGGGACACCGAGGCGTGGTACTTCCTGGGCGAGGCCCAGTTCTTCACGCCCGACCCGACCTACGAGACGGGGCTGGCCGAGAGCGAGCGCGCGCTCGCCAGTGCGGTGGCCTCGGACTCGGGCTTCGGCCCCGCCTACATCCACCTGATCGAGCTGGCCTTCACGCAGCACGCCGACAGCGCGCGGGCGGCGCGACTGATCTCCGCTTTCGAGCGCATCGCGGCCGACAGCAGCCTCGAGCAGACGCAGCGCCTGGCGCTGGCGCTGGCTTTCGGAGCCCCGCCCGCTCGCAAGTCGGCCCTGGCCGCGCTCGACGATCTGCCGTTCCCGGTCGTGGATCGCGTGCCGTACTACCTGGCGCATCCCGCGCTGTGGGGCGCCTCGGAAGAAGCGCAGGCGCGGCTCCGCGATCGGCCGGAGGTGGGGGAGCGGGAGGCGAGCGACCGGACGAAGAGCATCGTCTATCTCCAGCTGTCGCGCGGCCGGCTCCGCGCCGCCTGGGAGGAGCTGTCGAATCCCCAGCTCGCGCCCGTCGCCTACTCGGAGCTGGCCTACGCGGCCTGGATCGCTGGGTTCGCCGTCCCGGCCGACGTCGTCAAACGACATCTGACGCTTTCGCAGATCCCGGCCGAGAACGACGTGCGGAACTTCTACGCGGGAGCGTACGCGGCGGACCACGGACGCTGGTCGGAGTCAGAGGAGGCGATGGCCCGCTTCGACGCCGACGAGCGACGCTTCCGGGCCTTCCGCGACGACCAGAACGGCACTCTGGCGGCCAGCATGGCGCAAGCCCTGCGGGGGTACGCGGCCTGGCGACGCGGTGATCCGAACCAGGGATACGCCCTGCTGGACGAGGCCGAACGGTTGATGGACCCGAGCGGCGTGGGCTACGCTCCGAAGCGCATCGTGCGCACCTGGCTCGCCCTGCTGAACCTGGAGCGTGGGCAACCCGCCGCCGCCGAAGGGCTGCTCTATGCCGCCGACGCGCGCTCGCTGATGGCGCTCCCGCTGGCCAGGGCGTACGAGGCGGCCGGCGACCGCGAGCGGGCACGTCGCTTCTACGAGTGGCTCACGATCGCCTGGCGAGACGCGGACCCCGAGCTCCAGCCGGCCGTTCAGGAGGCGCGCGAGGCGCTCCAGCGGCTGGGGAGCTGACGCTTAGGGGGGTAGGATCGGTTGGATCAGAGCTTCTTCACGATCCGGCTCAGCACGTCCTTTGCATAATCCTTGTCCCACTCGGCCATGTTCTTGCGGGCCGCGACCTCGACCTTGCTCGTGCTCGAGGTCTGGCGCTCCCAGTGCACGCTCACGTCCAGGTTGCCCTTCTTGCCGGTGATCTCCCGCTTGTTGCCGCCTTCCTCGGTCTTCGTGTCCTCGATCGAGATCCCCATGTCCGAGAAGGTCTCGCGCACGGCCTGAGCCACGTCTCCCACCGTGGCGTCCACGATGGACTCCACGCCACGAGACGTGAAATAGAGCGCGCCGCCGGCTCCCGCCCCGACGGCCGCGGCCGCGCAGCCCGGAAGCGTCGCCACCACGGGGATCAAGAGCGACCATGCGATCACCCAGGCTGCGAGCCCCTTCGTCACGTTCCTCACGGTACTGCCTCCTCTTGAAGGTGGACATCGCCCGATTTCCGGACACTATAGCGCCGCCCGGGGCCGCTTCCTAGCCCGTCTTCCGACCGGGGGCGTATGGAGGTCACGCCAACGGCCGATGGGCCGCGGCTGGCGCGCGGCGCATCATGTGCGCGAAGGTTGAGGGGAGTGCCACGGCTTCTCTCGACCCTGGAGCCGTCCGTCCCGCAAGGGGCGGCGGCTCATTTATTTTACCGGTGTTTCCCCGGCGCCAGGGCACGGACCACTCGTTCACGTCGCCGGAGCCGAAGCTCACTTGTGCACCGTCGCCGGGACGCCGGCTCGCCCTCCCCGAGCCCAGCCTCCGCCGCCGTGCAGCACGCGGCTTTCGCCCGCCGCTGTGCGCGCGCGCCGGGATTGCTAACTTCCGATCCATGGAACGGGTCCTCTCGCGTGCCCAGGCGGAGCTCCTCGCCGAGGAGCGACGTCTCGTGCTCTCCGCCCGCGACGCCATCGGCCGCGCCGACGGCCCCGCCGCCGACCTCGCGCGCCTGACCGAGGTCCTGAGCGGGATGGACGAGCTGTTCCTGCTGGTCGTCGTGGGGGAGTACAACTCCGGCAAGTCCACCTTCATCAACGCGCTCCTGGGGGACGAGGTCTTCGAGACCGGGGACCTGCCCACCACGCGCCTGATCACGATCCTGCGCCACGGCGAGGCGGGACCCCCCGAAGCCGCGGGCGACAACCTGCGGATTCAGCGCTATCCGCTCGAGGTCCTGCAGGACCTCGAGATCGTGGACACCCCGGGGACGAACTCGATCGAGCGCCGGGAGGAGCGGCTCACGCGCGAGTTCGTGCCGCGCGCCGACCTGGTGCTGTTCGTGACCAGCCTGCTCCAGCCGCTGACCGCCAGCGAGCTCGACTTCCTGAGCGAGATCCGGCAGTGGGGCAAGAAGGTGGTCTTCGTCGTGAACGGCGCCGACCGGCGCAACTCGGACGAGCAGCTCGACCGCGTGCGCGAGTTCCTGGAGCGCGAGGTCGTGGCCCGGCTGGGCGGCCCGCCGCCCGCGATCTACGTGGTGAGCGCGCTCGAGGCGCTCAAGGCGAAGATCGCTGCCCCGGCCTCGACGGGCTCCCAGTCCCACCCGGCTGCGGCGACTGAACAGGCGGCGGCGCAGACGGCGGTGACGCCGGGTGACTTCCACACCGCGCTCGAGCTCTCGGATTCTCGCAACGAGTATCCCGCGCTGGAAGACTATCTGCTGCGCACTTTGCGCGAGACCGAGCGCGTCAAGCTCAAGCTGCTCTCTCCGCTGGGCGTCGTGCGGCGCGTGCTGGAGGAGAACCGCGAGGCCGCCGAGCGGCGGCTCGCGGCCGTCCACGAGGACGGCCGCATCCTGCGCTCGATCCGCGACCAGCTCGAGCGCTACGTGGCCGACATGGAAGCCGACGCCGAGCGCTACCTCTCGGACGTGCGCAACGTGCTCTACGACGTGGAACGGCGGGGCAAGAACTGGTTCGAGGACACGATCCGCGTGCGCAACCTGGGGTTCCTGCGCAACAAGGACGCGGTCGAGAACCGCTTCCGCAACGAGGTCGTGGCCGACGGGCCGCGGAAGATCGAGGAGACCGTCCACCGCATGGTGGACTGGCTGGTGCGGAACAACCTGAAGCTCTGGAACTCGGCGCTGGCCGAGCTCGAGGCCCACGGCGAGCGTCTGCGCGCCGAGGGCGCCCTCGCGCCGCGCGCGGGCTCCGAGTTCCAGTACAACCGCGAGGAGCTGTTCGATCGCCTGCGGGCTCCGGTCGAAACGCGGCTCCTGCAGTTCGACGCCGACCGCGAGGCGCGGCGGATCGTGGAGGCGGTGAACGCCTCGATCGCCCAGACCTTCGGCGTGGAGGTGCTGGCGCTGGGGCTCGGCGCCGTGCTGGTGGCTGTGTTCACCACCGCGGTTCTCGATGTTTCGGGCGTCCTCTCGGCGACGCTTCTGGCCATGGCCGGCTGGCTCATCCTGCCGGCGCGCCGCAAGAAGCTCGTGCGCGAGCTCGAGGAGACGATCGCCAAGCTCAACGCCGACCTCTCGACGCTCCTCTCGCACAGCTTCCGCGAGCAGCTCGACCGCTACGCCCAGCAGCTCCAGGAGGTCATCGGCCCCTACGGACGCTTCCTCGAGACCGAGCGCGAGAAGCTCGAGCGCGCGCGGGAGGAGCTGGCCGCGGTCGGGTCCGGCCTGGGAGATCTGGAGCGAAAGATCGAGCGAGCCCTGGGGTAGGCTTCCCCCCCGGTAGCCGCATCTTCATTTTCACCTTCTATGGCCGCTCCCGACTTCTGGTCGCGAGTGCGCAGCGCGCGCCTCGTTCGCGTGGTGGCGGTCTATCTCGCCGCTTCCTGGGGACTCCTCCAGGTCACGTCCCTCTTCATCGATTCCCTGCATCTGCCGCAGTGGTTCATGCCGGCGGCGATCCTGCTGCTTCTGATCGGGCTCGTGATCATCTCCGCCACGGCCTGGGTGCAGGCGCACCCCTCGACCCCGGGTCGAGCCGAGCGGGAGGAGGTGCCCGGATCCTGGGAGATCGATCTGGGAGACATCCGGCAGTCGGTCACGCGGGGTCGCCTTCCGCACCTGACCTGGGGCCGCTCGATCCTGGGGGGCGTGATCGCGTTCTCGCTGCTCTTTGGCGTGGCGGGACTCTACGTAGTGCTCCAGGATCGCGGCCGGACCCTGGGTCCGGAGACGGTGCAAGCCGCGCCGGGGACGGCCCTGGCCGTCCTGCCTTTCCGTGTGGTGGGCCCGGAGCTCGAGCTCTGGCGCGAGGGGATGGTGGACCTGCTCTCGACCAACCTGGACGGCGCGGCCGGCATCCGCACCGTCGCGCCCAGGACGGTGCTCTCCCGCTGGCACGGCGACCTGGGCGGGACGGCCGAGCCGACCGACCCGCAGGCGCTGCAGGTCGCGCAGGGGCTGGGGGCCAAGTACGCGTTGCTCGGCAGCATGGTGGCGCTGGGCGGCGAGGTCCGTCTGACAGCGCAACTCTACGACCTGAAGAACGGCAAGCTCCAGGGGGAGACGCAGGTCAAGGGAGCGCCGGACAGCATTCCCGCCCTGGTGGACCGGCTGAGTCTCGAGGTGCTCCGCACGGCGCTGGCGCGGGAGCCCGAAGCCCTGCCCGAGGTGGACCTGCGCAGCGTCTCGACCTCGTCGCTGCCAGCACTCAAGGCCTATCTCTCCGGAGAGCAAAAGTTTCGGCGCTCGCGGTGGGACGACGCCATCGCGGACTTCACGCGCGCGGTCGAGGCGGACTCGACTTTCGCCCTGGCGCTCTACCGCCTCTCGGTATCGTACGGCTGGATCGATGGCATCAGCCCCCGGATGCTGGAGTACGGCAACCGCGCCCAGCGCTTCGCCGACCGCCTGCCCGAGCGCGAGGCGCTGCTCCTGCGCGGCTATTCCTCCTGGGGCCGGGAGTCGATCGCGGTTCTGGAGACGCTGACCACGCGCTATCCCGACGACGCCGAGGGCTGGGCGACGCTCGCCGAGGTCTACTACCACGGCGGCCCCCAGGCGCTCTACCCGGGGGACAAGTGGCGGCAAGCCTTCCGGCGGGCGATCGAGCTGGATCCGAGCTTCGGCGCGGCCTACATCCACCTGATCGGCGACACCTTCACCGAAGCGGACAGCGCCGAGGCGCGGCGCTTGATCTCGCGCTACGCCGAGATCGAGCCCACCAGCCCGGAAGCTCTGGGATCCGAGCTCTCGTATGCGCTGGCGTGGGGAAGCCAGGACTCGAAGGCGCGCGCGATCGCGGCCCTGGACACGGCGAGCACGAGGCAGCTGGAACGCACGGGGATTGACCTCTGGCTCGCGCGCGACTTCTGGCAGGAGCACCTCCTGAACTCGCGAGCGCTGCTCTCCGAGCGCCAGCCTTTGATTTCCCGGAAGCGCGCACAGTACGCGATCCTGCGCGCCGACATCTCTCGCGGAAAGTTGCGAGAGGCTCGAGAAGCCGCGATGTCCATCCCGGGCGAGGAGCCGTACGGCATAAATCCATCGAGGGTGCTGCTCACCTGGAGCCTGCTGGGCTATCTCGATGCGGCGTCGGTCCAGCGTGCGGCCGACGCTCTGGCCGTGGACCCGTCGCCGCTCGACCGCCTGCTGATCGGCGCGCACGCCGCCGACGAAGGGGCCTGGCAGGAAGTCGCACGCCAGCTCGCGGCCCTCGATTCCCTGGCCCGTCTGCGGACGCCCCAGCCCGAGACGGAAGAACCCCTGGACCCGGGGGCGGTGGCCGGCGCTCTGAAGGCCTATTCCGACAACCGGCACGGAGATCGTTCCGCTGCGGTGCGTCGGCTCGAAGAGGCTCTGCCCGGGATCCCCGGCACCTGCCCCAGTGAGGGCTGTTACATCCACGCCACGCTGCGCTATCTGCTGGGCTGGTGGCTGGTCGAGGAAGGGGATGCCCGGAAGGCCGAGCGCTACCTGGAAAGCGCAGACTGGAACCCCTACGTGACCCCGGCCTTCCTGTACCTGGGAAAAGCCCACGAAGCCCTGGGGAACCTGGACCAGGCCCGGATCGATTACGAGCGATTCGTGCGCTACTGGCAGGACTGCGACACCGAGCTGCGGCCGCTTCTCGACGAGGCCAAGCAGGCGCTCGCCCGGCTGGAGGGCGTCAAGAAGCTGTAGGAGGATTCCATGGCCGCCCCCGGATTCTGGTCGCAAGTGCGCGGGGCCCGCTTCGTGCGGGTGCTCGCCGTCTACCTGGCGGCGTCCTGGCTGCTCCTCCAGATCACCGCTCTCCTGCGCGAGGAATTCCAGCTCCCCGCCTGGGTCACTCCCCTCGCCCTCCTCCTGCTCCTGATCGGGCTCGTGATCATCTCCGCCACGGCCTGGGTGCAGGCGCAGCCCGGTATCGCGGCGCGAGCCGAGCGGGAGGAGGTGCCCGGATCGTGGGAGATCGATCTGGGAGACATCCGGCAGTCGGTCACGCGCGGCCGCCTTCCGCACCTGACCTGGAGCCGCTCGATCCTGGGGGGCGTGATCGCGTTCTCGCTGCTCTTCGGCGCGGCGGGACTCTACGTGGTGCTGAAGGACCGCGGTGAGATTCTGGGCCCTGAACGCGTCCAGGCCACGCCGGGCACTGCCCTGGCCGTCCTCCCCTTCCGGGTGGTGGGCCCGGAGCTCGAGCTCTGGCGCGAGGGAATGGTGGACCTGCTGTCCACCAACCTGGATGGAGCGGGAGGGATCCGCGCCGTGTCCCCCCGGACCGTGCTCAGCCGCTGGCACGGCGCGATGGACGCGGCGACCGAGCCGACGGACCCGCAGGCGCTGCAGATCGCCCGGGACGTGGGGGCCAGGTACGCGCTCCTCGGGAGCATGGTCGTGCTGGGTGGGGAGGTCAGGCTGACGGCGCAGGTCTACGACCTCGAGAGCGGCAAGCTCCAGGGCGAGACGCAGGTCAAGGGCCAGCCCGACAGCATCCCCATCCTGGTGGACCGGCTCAGCTCCGAGCTGCTCCGCAGCTCGCTGGGAGTCGAACGCGGGCTTTCACACGTCGACCTGCAGGGACTCTCGACCACGTCTCTGCCGGCGCTCAAAGCCTACCTCTCAGGTGAGCAGAAGTATCGGGCCTCGCGGTGGAAGGAAGCCATCGCCGACTTCACCCACGCCGTGGAGGCGGACTCGACCTTCGCGCTGGCGCTGTATCGCCTGGCGTCCTCGTATGGCTGGCTCGAGGGCTTCACGCCCCGGGTGGCCGAGTACAACAGTCGGGCGCGGCGCTTCGCCGACCGCCTGCCGGAGCGCGACGCCCTGCTCATGAAGGGCTCCGCGCTGTGGGGACGGGAAGCCGTCGCAGTCCTGGAGACGCTGACCACGCGCTATCCCGACGACGCGGAAGCCTGGGCGACTCTCGCGGACACGTACTATCACGCCGGCCCGCAGGCTCTGTACGGCCCGGAGACCTGGCGCACCGCCTTCCGGCGGGCGATCGAGCTGGACCCCAGCTTCGGAGCGGCGTACGTCCACCCGATCGGCGACGCGTTCACCCGCGCGGACAGCGCCGAAGCGCGCCGCCTGATCTCGCGCTACGCCCGGATCGAGGCCACCAGCCCCGACGTGCTCGGGTCCGAGCTCGCGTACGCGCTGGTATGGGGGGGACCGGACTCGAAGGGCCGCGCGATAGCCGTCCTCGACACGGCCGGAGTGTACCAGGTTGAACGGGCGTGGCTGGACCTGTCGCGCGCCCGAGACAACTGGCAAGAGCGGCTTCTCACCGCGCACGCGCTCATCTCCGACCGCTTTCCTCCGAGAGACCGGCAGCTGGGATACGTGACGATGGAGGGCGTCGCCCTCTCGCGTGGGAAGGCGGGGGAAGCTCGTGCAGCGTTGTCATCCATCGACGAGGGCCGCGGTGTCTACGATCCCGAACAGGGGCTCGATGACCCCCAGAGCCGCGTGCTTCTGTGGAGCTTGGTCGGCTATTTCGATCCTGCGTCGGTTCAGCCCGCCGTGGCCGCCGTGGCGGCGGATCCGTCGCCCCTGGAGCGCCTCTTGATCGGTGCGCACTCGGCCGACGTCGGAGAGTGGGACAACGTGGAGCGCCAGCTCGGAGCGCTCGACTCCCTGGCCCGATCCGGCACGCCGCAACCCGACACGGAGGAGCGGCTGGACCTGCGGGCAGTGGCGGGTGCGCTGAAGGCCTACGCGGACGCCGCGCGGGGGAATCGCTCGGCGGCGATCCGAGAGCTCGAGGGCGCGCTGCCGGGGATCCCCGGCACTTGCGGCGGTCCGGGCTGCCTCGTTCACGCGACGCTGCGCTATCTGATGGGGAAGTGGCTGCTGGAGGAGGGGGATCCGCAGCAAGCCGAGCGATACCTGTCGAGCACGATCGCCCTGCCACCGTTCACTCCGGCTTTCCTCTATCTGGGAAAGGCGCACGAGGCCCTGGGCAGGCCCGACGAGGCCCGGCTCGACTACGAGCGCTTCCTGCGCTACTGGGAGGATTGCGACCCCGAGCTGCGGCCGCTCCTGGACGAGGCCAGGAGCGCGCTCGCTCGCCTGAAGGGGGTCACGAAGCTATAGAATTGGATGCTCAGAACCGCGCGATCGCCGACAGCGTCGGGCCATAATAGACGAAATCCATCTCCCCCTCAAAATCCACATCCTCACCCTGGACGCTTCCATTGGCGTCGTAGAGCTGGTATCCCAGCGCGAGCCCCAGGTGCGGGCTGAAGTCGTACTGCAAGCTGGCGAACAGGTCGAAGAGCACGCCGCTGTAGCGGCCGACTTCCAGCGCGAAGACCTGGCCGCGGCCGTTCAGCGAGACCCGGGGGGAGAACGCGTACCCGCCATGCAACCCGATCACGGGCAAGGGCAATGTGAGGCTCGGCTCTCTTCTGATGTTGCCGACCGCGGTCGCGATGCCCATGTCCACATCGACAAGGTGGAGCCCCGCCAGGAACCCGAACTCCGCATTGGGCTCGTTGACGAACGAATAGGAGTAGGAGACCCGGTAGATGTCGGTATCGAAGAACGAGTCTACCTCCGTGTCCCTCGAAAACTCCGTGTCTCCGAAATCGATGTCGATCTCCAAGTCCTGCGTGCCGTCGCGCCCGATCGAGAAGTAGGAGCCCTCGATGCGGTGGCGCTCGTTGAACCTGTACGAGAGATCGAACGCAGGGAGAAACTTGCGCTCGTCGATCCCCAGGTCGTCCTCGAAGTCGAGCTCGGTCCCGATCCGGCCGTCCGCCGCATCGAACCGGAGCGAGGTGTTCGAGGTGGGAAGGTAGCCGCTGACGCGCAGCTTCCAGCGCTCCCAGAAGGGGTCGCTGCCGGGCGGGCGCGACGCATCTTGCGCGATCGCTGCGGTGGGCGCGGTCAGCCCCACGGCGAGGGCGAGCACGTTCAACGTCATCCACATGCCTTCGCCCGGGTGCCGGGCCCTCCGACTCTGGCGCAACCGCATCGTCTCCTCCGGAAGCGGACAGTGAGAATCCAGCGAACTGGCCTGATACCAGCTTTCACGCGGTCTGGACAGCGCAATTCACGTCGCGAGGCACGCGCAAGTCAAGACCCGGGAGGACGGTTCGGCTCCGGGGTGGAGGGGACCCGCGCATGGCTGCCGAGCCTTTCCAGCCCGATTCCTGGCGCCCATCTTCGATGCCTATGCCCGCTTCCGGCTTGTGGTCGCGCGTCCGCGAAGCCCGCCTGCTGCGGGTGCTGGCCGTCTACCTCGGGGTTTCCTGGCTGATCCTGCAGGTCACCTCGCTCTTCATCCAGGCCTTCGACCTGCCGAAGTGGTTCCTGCCCGCCGCGGTCCTTCTGCTGCTGATCGGCCTCGTCGTCATCTCGGCCACCGCGT
>DATBJW010000006.1:0-17115 GCA_036556205.1 Gemmatimonadota bacterium | reverse complement strand
GGCATTCGCGTGTTCGGCGTGGAGCCGGCGAACGGCGACGACACCCGGCGCTCGCTGGCGGCGGGGGAGCGCGTGACGATCCCGATCCCGGCCACGATCGCCGACGGCCTGCGGGTTCCCGTGCCCGGCCGGCTCACCTTTCCCATCGTGCGCCGGCTGGTGGAGGCGGTGGTGACCGTCTCGGACGAGGAGATCGTCGAGGCGCTGCGCTTCCTGCTCCTGCGCATGAAGCTCGTCGTCGAGCCGAGCGGTGCGGTGGGCGTGGCCGCGCTCCTCGCCGGCCGGATCCCGGCGGCCTGCCGCAGGGTCGGCGTCATCGTCTCGGGCGGCAACATCGACCCGCGCTTCCTGGCCGAGCTGTTGGGTGGCGGGCAGGGCTCCGCATTCCCGACCAACCCCGATTCCGGAACCTAGTGTGCGCAACGCCCACCTCGCCCCCTTCATCCCTTCCGTGAGCGCCGACGTGGCGGCCGAGGAGGAGCGCACGATCCGCACGCGGCGCGAGATCCACGCCCACCCCGAGCTCGGGTTCGAGGAGGTGCGGACGTCCGAGCTCGTGCGCCGCCGGCTGGACGAGCTCGGGATCCCGTACCGCTCGGGCGTGGCCGGCACGGGCGTCGTCGGGTTGCTGCGCGGAGGCGGCCCCGGCGCGGCCGGGAACGGAGGACCGGGCGCGGCCGGGTCCGCCCCGGGCCGCGGTCGGCCCACGCTCCTCCTGCGGGCGGACATGGACGCGCTGCCGCTGCAGGAGGAGAACGCCGACGAGTTCCGCTCCCGGGTGCCGGGACGCATGCACGCCTGCGGCCACGACGGGCACACGGCGATCCTGCTCTCGACGGCGGCGGTGCTGAGCGGCCGCCGCGATCGCCTGGCAGGCGACGTGAAGCTCGTGTTCCAGCCCGCCGAGGAGGACCCGGGCGGCGCGCGGCCGATGATCGACGCCGGCGTGCTCGAGGATCCGCGCGTGGACGCGGCGGTGGGCCTGCACCTGTGGACGCAGCTGCCGGCGGGCACGCTGGGGACGTCGCCCGGGCCGCTCATGGCCTCGGCCGACGAGTTCACGATCGAGATCCGCGGCCGCGGCGGGCACGCCGCGTCGCCGCACACCTGCATCGACTCGGTGGTCGTGGCCGCCCACGTGATCACCGCGCTCCAGACGGTCGTCAGCCGCTCGACGGACCCGCTCGAGTCCGCGGTCGTGACGGTGGCCAGGGTCGAAGCCGGCGAGGGCGCCTACAACATCATCGCCGAGAAGGCGATCCTGCGCGGCACGGCACGCGCCTTCAACCCGGCGGTGCGCGAGGCCTTTCCAGGTCGCATCGAGCAGATCGTGCGCGGCGTATGCCAGGCGCTGGGCGCCGAGTACGAGTTCCGCTGGAAGCCTTACTACCCGCCCACCATCAACGACCCGCGCATCGAGCGCATCGTGGCCGAGGAGGGGCGCGGGCTGCTCGGCGCCGAGCGCGTGTTCGAAGACATCCGCTCGATGGGGGCCGAGGACATGAGCTTCTTCCTGCGCGAGGTGCCCGGATGCTTCTTCTTCTTCGGCGCCGCGAATCCCGAGAAGGGTGCGGTCTACCCGCACCACAACGCCCGCTTCCGCATCGACGAGGATGTCCTGGCCCCCGCCGTGGAGCTCATGTCCCGCTGCGCCGAGTCGGTGCTCCGCACGCTCGCCGCGGCCCCCTTGCGCTAGAAAAACGAAGAGCCCCGCCGGTGGGCGGGGCTCCGAGGGTCAGGGGCCGTTCTGCGGCGCGGCCGACGCGCGCCCGCGGCGGAGCGCCTATTTCGTGTCCTTGAGGTGCTTGTTCACGAGTTTCGTCATCTCGAACATGCTGACCTGCTTCTTGCCGTTGAAGACCGGCTTCAGCTTGTCGTCGGCGTTGATCATCCGGCGGTTCTTCGAGTCCTGCAGGCCGTGCCGCTTGATGTAGCTCCAGAGGTTCTTGGTCACCTGCGTGCGCGGCATTGGTTTGCCGCCGACGACCGCCGACAGGGCGTCGTCCGGTTGCATCGGCTTCATGAAAGCCGGGTTCGGCTGTCTCTTCCCGCGACCGCTGGTTTTCTTCGCCGGCATCAAACGCCTCCTTGGAGGGTGGTGAGAGGGGCCTCGCAGCGCTCCCCTCGGCAACGATCCCGCTGTCTCGCCGGTGGGCCGATGGACCGATTGGCCGCCACCGCGCCTGCTGCACGGGTCGCCTCGCGACCGTCTTCACGCCTTGTGCGAGAACTGGGAAGGCACGCGCGCGGCCGCGGGTGACGCCTCTCCAGAAGGCCGGCCGCTGGGAGAGTTGTAATGCAGGAGTGCGGCACGCGCAAGGGAGACCGGCGTTGGCGCAGGGGTGGAGGCGGCGGTAGGTTTGCGGGCGTTCGACCCCTCGACTTCACGCATCTCTGGAGGAGTGACGATGAAATCGCCCATTCCGCGGCCGCGCTACCGGCTGCTCGTCCTGGCCGCGGCGCTCGCGTTCGTCTCGCCGGGGGCGGGTGCCGCAGCCGCCGCGCAGACCGGCCTCGATCTCACCAAGCTCGGCCGTCCCGCCGACGAGGTCGCCCGCGACGCCACCTCCAGGCCGCTCGAGCTCTACCGGTTCTTCGGGATCGGGTCGGGTGCCGTGGTGGCCGACCTGTTCGCCGGGGGCGGCTACAACACCGCGATCCTGACCCACCTGGTCGGCGACGGCGGCGTGGTCTTCAGCCAGGACGGGCGGAAGGGGACGGTGTCCCAGCGCGTGAAAGGCGGCGACCTCAAGGGCCGCTCGAACATCGTGATCTTCGGCAAGATCGAAGAGCTGCCGGCCGACTCGCTGGACGTCGTGCTCACCGTCCGGAACTATCACGATGTCCCCGAGGGCGACGTGGCTGCCTGGCTGCAGATCATCTCCCGCGCGCTCAAGCCGGGAGGCGTCTTCGCGGTCGTCGACGTCCGCACGAAGCCTGGCTTCGAAGGGCGCGGGGGGGATCTGCACCGCATCGCGGAGGACCTGGTCGTTAAGGAGGTCACCGCCGCCGGCTTCACGCTCGACGGACGCTCCGACATGCTCGGCAACCCGAAGGACACTTACGAGTCCGCCGAGTTCGAGAACCGGGAGGGGACGGATCGCATGGTGCTCAAGTTCCGTAAGCCCGCCGCCACGGCCTCGCAAGCCTCGGGGGCCGCGAGCTGACGGCGCCCGAGCGACTCCGGCACGCGTGAGCGGACCGGCCGCCGGGGAGCTCCCCCCTCGGGGCACGGAGGCCGTCGAGCCGCCCCCTCGCCGGAAGCGGTGGCCCACGCTCCTGCGCCTGGGGTTCGGGCTCGCTCTCTTGGCGGTGGCGGTCCGCTCCGCGGACCTGCACGCGGTCGGGGCCATGCTGGCGGGGCTGCGTCCGCTCACGGCCCTGGCCGCCTTCGCGCTCTTCGCCTGCGACCGGAGCCTGATGGCGTACAAGTGGGACGTCCTGCTCCGGGCGCGCGGACTCGGGGTCGGCTTCGCCACGGCGCTGCGGCTCTACCTCGTGGGCGGCCTGGTGGGGGCTGTGACGCCGGGCGGGATCGCGGGCGAGGTCTACCGGGTCGTGGCCCTGGGGGAGCGCGGGAAGGCCGCGGTGGCGTCCACCGTGGTCGTCGAGCGGCTCCTCGGCATGGTCGTGATGGGCCTCTTCACGCTGGCCACGATCCCGGCCGCGGCGGGCTATTTCGGCCTCGGCTCGAAGGCCGTGATCTGGACGGCGCTGGTCCTGGTGGGACTGAGCCTCGCAGCGGTCCTCGCTCCGCTGCGGCCGGGCGTCGCCGAGGTGGCTTCGCGGGCGATCCCGGGCCTCCGCCGGGGGCGGATGGCAGCCAGGCTGGAGCGTTTCTTCGCGGTCTACCGGCAGGCCGGGGCCCATTCGGGGACCGCCGTGTTTCTGCTGCTCACCGTGCTCGACGTGCTGGTCATGATCGGGGTCGACTTCGCCGCCGCCCGCGCGCTCGGGATCCAAGCCCCCTGGCAGTTCTTCCTGCTCACGACCCCGACCATCCAGTTCCTCGGCCGGCTGCCGATCACCTTCGCCGGCCTGGGCGTGCTCGAGGGTCTCTACCTGGTGGCCCTCCGCCAGGCCGGCTTTCCTCCCGAGGCCGGGGTCGCCTTCGGTCTCTTTCGTAGGGTGATCCCGCTCTGCGTGGCCAACCTGCCGGCCGCGCTCATGCTGTGGCTTCGCCCCTTCCCGTCCCTCTCGTCGCGGGGATCGTCGCGATGACTCCGGAGCCCGCTTCCCGGAGCCCGTTCCTGATCATTGGGGGCCAGCGCTCGGGGACCTCGCTGCTGTCGCGGATCCTGAACCAGCACCCCAGCCTGGCCGTGCCCGGCGAGTCCTTCTACTTCAACACGTTCGGTCCGTTGCGCCGTTTCTACGGCGACCTCGCCGTACCCGAGAACCGTGACCGGCTCGTCGACGACGCCCTCTCGACGTTCAAGATCCGCGAGTGGTCGCCGCCTCTGACGCGGGCCGCCGTTCTGGCCAAGCTCGAGGAGCCGACGCTGGGAGGCGTCTTTCGGGCCATCCTGGACGCCTGGACCGAGACCCAGGGCAAGCCGCGCTGGGGCGAGAAGACCCCGCACCACGTGCTGCACTGGCGGGACGTCACGGAGGCGCTGCCCGACGCGCCGCTGGTTCACATCGTCCGCGACGGCCGCGATGTCGCGCTGGGGCTGATCCGGGCGCGTTTCGGCCCCAAGACGGTCTATCGGGCGGCGCAGCGCTGGACGCAGTACCTCTCCGCGATCGACCGCATCAAGGCCGCCACCCCCGCAGTGCGCCTGCACGAGATCCGGTACGAGGACCTGCTCCAGCAACCGGAGGAGGTGCTGGGAGGGATCTGCGCCTTCCTCGGCGAGCGCTATGCTCCCGAGATGCTCGAGTTCCACCGGAACCCGAGCCTCTACACGAGCGGCTACCTCGACGAGCACGCGAATCTCTGGAGGCCGCTCCTGCCCGAGAAGGTGGGGGGGTGGCGAACGAAGATGAGCCGGCGGGATCTGCGGATCTTCGAGGCCGTTGCGGGGCGGACCCTGGTGGCGTACGGCTACCCGCTGGCGACCTCCGGAGCTCCGCTGCCGGGCTGGGAGAGCTTCCACTTGCGGTGGATCGTGGATCCCCCCACGAAAGGCCGCGCCCTGCTCAGGAACCGCCCGGGACACCAGGAGGAGGCCCACCTCCTCCGGCTCCGCACGAAGATCGTCCTGCGCCACGGCCTGCGCCGGCTCGCCGGGCGACGCTAGGCCCCCTCAGGGGCGCTTCCTCGCCACCACCCCGACCGTCGAGACGGTGTAGAGCGCGGCCCGCTTGCGGAGCCCCGCGTCGTGCAGCCGCCGGCGCAGACCGCCGAGTCGCGGCACGCGCGGCGGCTCGAGCGGCAGTCGCACGCCACCCGCCATGAGCGCCTGCCTCAGCAGGCGGTAGGCCAGGCTCGGGTTCATCCAGTCGCCATAGGTCTCCAGGAGCTCGAAGCCGGCCCGGCTCACGACGCGCTCCAGTCCCGCGGGCGTGTACTGCGTCTCCCAGCCGGCGAACCAGCGGTCCACCGCGATCAGCGTCTTCTTGAGCACGGTCCAGGCGTGGAAGGTCTGCGGGACGTCCACCAGCAGGATGCCGCCCGGCTTCAGGATCCGGCGGTTCTCTCGCAGGAGCGGCAGCGGGTCGGGGAAGTGCTCGAGGAGCCCCTGGTGGAAGACGACGTCGAAGGTCGCTTCGGGGAAGGGAGATGCCAGCGCGTCGCCCCGCACGAGCGCCCGGCCCCGGAAGCCCGCGCCGGCCCTTGCGGCCAGGTCGAGCGCCCCCGCGGAGGCGTCGAGGAGGCAGACGCGCGCCCCCACGCGGGCGAGTGCGGCGCTGTCCCGCCCGCTGCCCGCGCCGACCTCGAGGACGCGAGTCCCCTCGCGCACGTGCCCCAAGAGGTGCTCCCGGATGCGGGGGCTCGGCGGGTAGAACTCGTCGGGGCTCCGCCGTGCGCGCCAGAAGGAGGTCCAGCGCTCGGCGTCGGGCTCGCGGGCGTCGGGACGCGGCTCGCCGGGCCCGGCGCCCCCGGGGTCCCCGGCGGCGAGGCCGGTCCCCCCGAGCCGTGGTCTGGGTTCGCCCGAACGGGACGCTCGCACGCTCATCCGCGGAATGTATCCGGCGATCCGAGGCGGCGTCCAGCCGGCGAGACGGGGCAGGGCTCTTGCAATTTGCGCCTTTCGCCGGGGTGGTGGGCGCGCTCGCGTGGAGCGCCGGGCGCGCGGGCGGTCGGCCGCGGCCCCGGTCCGCGCCCGCTACTGCACACGGGCCTTGGGGATCGCCCGGCCGGACCGGCCGCACCCGATCCGACGCGAAACGCGACGGCGGCAAGCCCGCCCGTGGTATGGACATTGCGCTTCGATTCAGTTGATGAAATCGCCCTCCATCTGGTCCCGGATCCCTCTCCCTCGATGGCTCCCCTCCCTGGGCCTGGTCGTGCTGGCCGGATGTTCCGGAGGGTCCGGTCCGTCCGGGCCCGGACCCGGACCCGACGACGACGGGGAGAATCCGGTCCTCCAGCTGGCGATTTCGAGCCTCGACCTGACCGACCGGGCCACGTTCACGATCCGGAACCTGGGCGACCAGCCTCTCGACTGGACGGTCGAGGAAGATCTCCCCTGGCTCTCGATCGACCCGAGCAGCGGCAGCCTGGCCTCGGGCGAGATCACGGTGCAGGTGACGGCCGACACGGCGGCCATGGCCGCCGACACGACCGAGGCCGACATCGTGATCCGGTCCAACGGGGGTGCGGCCACTCTCCACGTGCGGGTGGTCATCCAGAGAGGCGTCAACGGCCCCCTGAGCGTCAAGCCCGCGATCCTGGACCTGGGATCGCAGGCCAGCGTGGGTTCCGTGAAGCTGACCCTGGACGGGTCGGGAGCGGCCTCCTGGAGCTCCACCTCGAACGCGGCCTGGCTCTCGGCGGACCCGGGATCGGGGATCGTCAGCGCCACCCCGAGCTCGATCAACCTGCGGGTGACCCGCGCGGGCCTGGCCGCCGGGCCCTATGCGGGGCGCGTGGATTTCCGCGCGGCCGGCCGGACGGTCTCGGTCTGGGTCGCGATGCGCGTGTCCGGCGCGGGAGGCCCTCCCCCGCCGCCGCCGCCTCCTCCGGGTCCTCCGCCCCCCCCGCCGCCACCCGGGCCACCGCCTGCGCCGCCTCCGCCTGCGCCACCTCCGGCACCGCCGCCTGCGCCACCTCCGGCACCACCTCCGGCACCGCCGCCGGCACCGCCTCCGCCACCTCCGGCGCCGCCGCCGGCACCACCTCCGGCGCCGCCACCGCCACCTCCGGCACCGCCGCCGCCGCCACCTCCTCCTCCGCCCCCGCCGGGCGGGTTCTCGGGGTCGGTGGAGCAGATCTTCACCGCAGCCGGTCTGCCCGGCATCTCCGTCACGGTCGGGGCCACGACCGTGGCGAGCAACGGCAGCGGCGACTTCTCGACGGGGCTACCCCCGTCGGGCGTGCAGGCGATCACGCTCAGCGGGTCGGGCATGGTGACGCGCAACACCTTCGCGAGCACCAACAACAGCCTGACGAACCCGCTCACGATGATCCCGGCGTCCTTCGACATGCCGGCATACGATGACATCGTGCGCGAGGTAGATTCGGGCACCACCGTGCGCTGGATGTCGTCGTTCCGCGTCTACGTCGACACCCGGCCGGAGGTCGGGACGGGGCTCGTCATTCCCGCCGCCTGGATCTCGGCGACTCAGTCCGCGGCGGAGTCGTTCCCGGATCAGTGGACGGACGGCCAGTTCAACCCGCAGGTGACCGTGGGGACCACGCCGCCGGCCGACGGCACGGTGGGCTGGATCGTGATGCGCTTCGATCCTTCGATCAATCCGAGCGGCTGTGGAGGAACGGTTGGGCAGGCCCAGTTCAGCTGGACCTCTTCGGGAGAGCTGCGCTGGGGGGTTATCCGGCTGGCCTTCTCCCGGCTCTGGACGCCGTCCTGCTCGTCCAACGCGTCGAGCGCCGTCCTGCAGGCCGTAGCCGGCCACGAGCTGGGTCACACGATGGGCCTGGGCCACTCGACCCTGGCCGGGCGGACGAGCCTGATGCAGCCGGTCGTCGGCGTGACGTCGCTCACCGCCCTGGACCACGCCGATGCGACGGTCCAGTACCACCGCGCCCCGGGCCACTCATCTCCCGACCGCGAGAGCAGCGCCTACGCGGGCCTGAACCTGTCCCGCACGGCGGGCCCGGCCGGGGCGCTCGGCCCGTCGGCCGGCGAGCACACCTTCATCTGCGGTGGGGAGCCGCCGGGACCCTGAGCCTCGATCAGGGCCCGGGCGCGGGCTCGTCCGCCGCGAGCACGCGCAGGAAATTCTCCCCCAGGATCTTCCGCACGTCCTCGTCCGAGAACCCCCGCTTCTTGAGCTCCCAGGTGAGATAGGGCAGGCGGCTCGCGTCCTCGAGCCCCACCGGTGTCGAGCCGATCCCGTCGAAATCGCTTCCCAGGCCCACGTGATCTATGCCCGCGACCTGGGCGACGTGAACGATGTGATCCACCACGCGCGAGAGCGGAGGGCGGGGCACGCCGGCCATGGCCCGCTCCCGCAGGCTGTCCCTGGCGGCCCTGGCCGCGGCCGGGTCGGCGGCGTGGACGGCGCCGATCGAGTCCAGCTCGAACTCGATCGCCCTGGCCACCGAGTCGGCGGCCTGCGCGTAGGCCGGATCGATGTAGACGGGGTAGAAGTTGATGCCCACCACCCCGCCGTTCCTGGCGATGGCCCGCAGCTGCTGGTCGTTCAGGTTCCGGTGGTGCTCCTGCACGGCGTCGGTCGAAGAGTGGCTCGCGATCACGGGCCGGGTCGCGATCTCCATCACGTCCCAGAACGTGGCGTCCGCGACGTGCGAGACGTCCACCACGATCCCCAGCCGCTCCATCTCGCGGACAACCTCGCGTCCGAAGTCGGTCAGGCCGTAGTGCAGGATCTCGCCGCCCGAGCCGTCGGCCCAGTCATGCGAGTTCATCCAGGTGAGCGTCATGTAGCGCACGCCCTTGCGCGCGAAGTGGCGCAGCTTCTCGAGATCGCTCTCGATCGCTTGCCCGTTCTCGATGGCCAGCAGCGCCGCCACGTGACCTCGCGCGGCGATGGCGCGCACGTCGGCGGCGGTGCGCGCCAGCTCCACCTCGGGGTTCGTCCGGGTGAGCTCGATCACGGCGTCGAGCAGGCTGTCGGTGCGGGCGAACGCGCGGCCCTGCGGAAAGTCGGGCCCGATCCAGGCGGCGAAGAACTGAGCGTCCACACCGCCCTCTTTGAGGCGCGGCAGGTCCACCTGCCCGTCGGGCAGGCGGCGGCCGAAGTCGATGCGCTCGTCCAGGAGCCGCTGGGCGGTATCGGCGTGTCCGTCGACCACGATGGCGTCGCGGTGGAGCGCCGCGATCTCGGGAGGGATGGGCGGCAGGGGCTCGGGCGGGGAGCCGTGAGCGCCCGGCCGCGCCCGCGGGCCGCTCACCGCCGTGGACGGCGGCCCGCCGTGGCCCGTGCAGGCCGCGGCCATGGCCAGGAGCAGGGGCACGGCACGGGCGAAGGTCCGCGCGAAGGGCCGCGCGCCGGGCTGCGCCGGGCGGAGGCACATGGGTGGGTCCCTCCGGGTGGGTGGACGGGGGTGAGGGGGGGCATGGGCGCTAAACTTAGGGGCGGCCCCGAGAGGCCCGAAAGCCCGGATGCCGGACAACTAGACAAGCTCGGGCACCTGTCCTAGTCTTTTTTCGCCTCCGATGTCCACCGCCGCCCCTGAGCCAGCCCTGCAGACCGCTTCGATCCCTCCGGGGATCCGCGTCCACGAGAACCCGCGCACGGGCTTCCCCCGCGCCGCCTACGACGCCCTTCAGGCGGAGAACGTCGAGCGCGAGCGCATGGAGGTGGATGTGGCGATCGTGGGCGGCGGGGTCTCGGGGCTCGCCACGGCGCTTCGGCTGGCGCAGCTCGCGGAGTCCCACACCTCGGGGAGCCGGCCGTCGGTCCTGCTGCTCGAGAAGGCGTCGGAGTTCGGCGCCCATGCGGTCTCGGGCGCGGTGATGGACCCGTCCGGGCTCCGGGCGCTCCTGCCCGATCTGCCCGAGGACGCCTGGAACATCCCCCACGCCACGCGCGTGCGCCGCGACGAGGTGCGCTACTTCACGCGCCATTCCACGCTCCGGGCGCCGGTCGTGCCTCCCTTCCTGAGCAATCACGGCAAGTGGATCGTCTCGCTCTCGCGCCTCTGCGCCTGGCTCGCGCAGAAGGTCGAGGCGTCGGGAAAGGTGGACCTGTTCACGGGGTTTCCGGCCGCCCGCCTGCTCTTCGACGGCGAACGGGTGGTCGGGGTCCAGACCCGCGACCAGGGTCTCGGGCGTGACGGGGAGCCCAAGCCCAACTTCCAGCCCGGCTACGACCTGCAGGCGCGCGTGACGGTGCTGGCCGAGGGCGTGCGCGGCACGCTGTCCCATCACCTGATCCAGAGCCTCGCCCTGGACGACGGGAAGAACCCGCAGGTCTACGCCACCGGCGTCAAGGAGATCTGGCGCGTGCGACCCGAAGTCCACGAGGAGGGCCTCGTGGTGCACAACTTCGGACATCCGCTGGGCAGCTCCGAGTTCGGCGGGGGCTGGATCTACCACATGGCCGAGGGTCTGGTCTCGGTCGGCTACGTGACAGGGCTCGGCGGGGACGACCCGTTCACGGATCCGCATCGGGTCTTTCAGGCCTACAAGCGTCATCCCTTCGTCGCCCGTATCCTCACGGGGGGAGAGCTGATCGAGTATGGAGCCAAGGCCATCCCCGAAGGCGGCTTCTGGGCGCTGCCGCGCCTGGCGCTCGACGGGGCGCTCCTGGTGGGCGACTCGGCGGGTTTTCTGAACAGCCAGCGGCTGAAGGGCATCCATCTGGCGATCCGGAGCGGGATCGAGGCCGCCGAGACCGTCTGGGCCGCGCTGCGCGAGGGCGACACGAGCGCCGCGCGGCTCCAGGAGTACGAGGCCCGGATCTACGACGGGCCGGTGGGCCGCGAGCTCTACCGGGTGCGGAACTTCCATCAGGCGAACTCGCGCGGCGTGCTGCGCGGCGCGCTCGGCACGGCACTCCAGCTCGTCAGCGGCGGCAGAGGGCTCAAGCACCGCATCGAGGATGAGAGCGACTGGCGCCGGATGCGCCCCGTGACCGGGGTCCACGGGCGGCGTCGCGCCGCCGAGCCGAGGCCGCCGGACGACGCCGCGCCCGACGGCCGGCTCACCTTCGACAAGGTGACGGACGTCTTCCACTCGGGGGCCGCGCACGACGAGGACCAGCCGTCGCACCTGCTCGTGGCGGACCTGGACATCTGCCACGGGCGTTGCGCGGAGGAGTACGGCAACCCTTGCCGCTCGTTCTGCCCGGCGAACGTCTACGAGATCGTCGACGGGCGGCTCAAGCTCAACCCGTCGAACTGCGTGCACTGCAAGACCTGCGACATCCGGGATCCATACCAGATCATCACCTGGGTCGCCCCCGAGGGCGGGGGTGGCCCGCGTCAGAAGCTGACGTAGGCGACGCGGCCCAGCGGCGCCGTGGAGCCGCGAGGGTCGGCGAGGGGGGCGGAGGGGAGGGAGGGGACGGACGAGACGAGGGGGGAGCGAGAGCGATGAAGAAGAACGAGGACCTGGAGTTCCTGTCCATCGGCGATGCCTGTCGCCTGCTGGGCGTGTCGCCCAGCACGCTGCGCCGCCTGGAGAAGAACGGCAAGCTCGCGGCGTACGGCGTCAAGGTCTACTACACGCCCACCCGGCGGCGCCGCTACCGCCGGAGCGAGATCCTGACCGCCATGGAGGCCTCGGCGAACGGATAGGGTCCGGGGGAAGCTCGTCGAGGCGGCGTTCCCGCGTTCGGGAGGGCCCCGGCGGCGGCTAGGTCGCGAACCGCTTGAGGGCCGACCGGCCGTCTCCCAGGACCGGCTCCCCGTGCGCCAGGAGCAGGTGCTTGAACGGCTCCTCCACGAGCCTGCGGAAGACCGCCTTCAACCCGCGCTTCACGCCCTCCGGATCGTCCCCTATGTACTGATCGGGCACGAAATCGAGCGCGCCCTCTTCGTTGCGGATCACGGCGTCACCCAGGGCGAGCGCGTTCCCGTCGCCGGCCGCGCCCGTCCGACCCTCGCGCTCCTCACGCCGGATGAGCAGCGCGGTCTCCTCGGGGCAGAGCACCCCCACCTCCAGCGCCAGGATCCCTCCCGGCAACTCGTCGCCGAAGTCGAAGGGCTCGACCTTCTGTCCGGCCTTGAACTCGTGCAGGCCCGCGCGGTGGCAGCGCACGGCCACGCCGAAGGTCTGCTGGAGCTTGGCGCTGTGCCGGAAGTGGTGCCGGTTCGTGAGCAGGACGTCGGTCGGCGGGCCGTGCTTGCGGAGCCACTCCAGCCCTTCCTCGGGCAGCATGGGGTCGATCAGGACCCTCGCGTCCTGCACGTAGTAGGAGTGCACCGGGATCCGGATCGTCTCGTGAATCCGACTCCAGTGCCAGATGCCGGGGAGAATCTGCTTCATCGGTGTCTCCTGCGATGCGTCAGTTGATGTCCTCCGCTGATTCGGTGGGCGGCTCGCCCAGGATCGGGAAGGCCGTGAGCAACGCCCGGCACTCGGCCGCGATCCGCCCCACCGCGTCCCGGTCCAGCGGGAACTCGTAAACGTGCCGCTCGCCCTGGGGGCGCAGCTCGACGGTGGCCCGGACGCGCCCGCGCGGCCTCGCCTCGAGCTCGACGTAGAGGTGGGGCTCGCTGCAGGGCAGCGTCGCGGAGCCGGCCTCTCCTTCGGCGACGGCCTCGCAGCCCTCGAGGAGGTGCGCGACTTCGCTCAGGTGGAGGATGGGTCCGCGGAACGCGACACTCGAGTGCGGGGACGCGCAGTGCACGGCCGCGACGACCCAGTTGCCGTCCCAGTAGTCGTCGGCTTGCGGAAACTCGCGACCCTCGACGCGGATCTCCAGCCCGCCGATCCGCAGGTGCGCCTCGCCCGAAGGCGCGGGGGTTTCCGCGCCGGGCTCGAGCGCGTGGGGCGAGCGGTGGCCGGAGCGGGGCACGCGATCTCCCGTCTAGCGCCGCCGCGCCGCGCTGTCGTCCGGGTCGCTTTCGCGGAAGATCGCCGGCGCCCGTTCGACGCGACGCAGGCCGCTGTGGCGGTAGCTGTAGAGGAAGTAGACCACCATCCCGATCGCGAGCCACACCACGAAGCGGAACTTGCTGCTCTCTGGCAGTTTGTGGATCAGGTAGCCGCAGAACACGACCGCGAGGATGGGGGTCACCGGCGAGAAGGGCGCGCGGAACGAACGCCGTCGTCCGGGCTCCTTGACGCGCAGGATGAGGATGCCGATGGCGACCAGGATGAAGGCGAAGAGCGTGCCGATGTTCGTGAGCGCCACGGCCTCGGCGATGTTCATGAGGCCGGCGAAGACGGCCACGAAGACGCCGGTCAGGATCGTCGTCACGTAGGGCGTGCGGAAGCGCGGATGCACCTTGGCGGCCCACGGGGGAAGCAGCCCGTCGCGCGCCATCGAGAAGAAGATGCGCGGCTGGCCGAGCTGGAAGACGAGCAGCACCGAGGTCATCGCGATCACGGCACCGAAGGAAACGATTCCGGCGGCCCAGTCGGCGCGACCCTGCAGGACCATGGCCAGCGGATCGGCGGAGCCGAGCTGTTGCCACGGCACCACGCCCGTCAGGATGGCCGCCACGGCGATGAACAGGATCGTGCAGATGACGAGCGACCCGAGGATCCCGCGTGGCATGTCGCGCTGCGGGTCGCGCGCCTCCTCAGCGGCGGTGGAGACCGCATCGAAGCCGATGTAGGAGAAAAAGATGATCGCCGCGCCGGAGCCGATGGCGGCCCAGCCGTTGGGGATGAAGGGATGCCAGTTCTCGGGCCTCACGAAGGTGGCGCCGATCACGATGAAGAAGATCACGATGGCGACCTTGAGCACCACGATCACCGAGTTGAAGCGCGCGCTCTCCTTGATGCCGATCACGAGCAGGATCGTGAGCAGGGCGACGATCGTGAAGGCCGGGATGTCGAAGGCCATGGGGAAGCCGAACAGGTGCGGCCGGGCCGCGAAGTAGGGAGCCAGCCGCGCCGCGACGTCGGGCTGCACGCCGACGCTGGAGAGCACCTCCGCGCAGCGCCCCTCGGGGAAGGCTCCGCCCACCACACCCGGGCCCACCCGCTGGATGCAGTCCGCGGTTCGGAAGTCCATCGTCATCCATGGAGGGAGCTCGACGCCGAATCCCGACAGCAGGGTGGTGAAGTAGTCCGACCAGCTCACCGCCACACCGACGTTGCCGATCGCGTACTCCAGGATCAGGTCCCAGCCGATGATCCAGGCCACGAACTCGCCCAGCGTGGCGTAGGCGTACGTGTAGGCCGAGCCCGAGACCGGGATCATCGCCGCGAATTCGGCGTAGCAGAGAGCGGCGAAGGCGCAGGCCGTGGCGGCCAGCACGAAGGAGAGGATCAGCGCGGGCCCCGCGCCCGGCCGGCCGGGTGCTCCGGCGGCGGCCGTGCCCACCGTCGCGAAGATGCCCGCTCCGATGACCGCGCCCACTCCGAGCAAGGTCAGGTCCCAGGCCGACAGGACCCGTTTGAGGGCGTGGCCGTGCTCGTCGCCGCCCACCGGCTCGAGCTGGTCGATCGGCTTGCGCTGGAAGAGCGTTCGCACGGGTCTCCGCTGGCGTACGGGGGCGAAGGCGCTCCCAACCTAACCGGCGACCGGGAAAAGAGAAGGAGCTTCGGCGCGGTCGCGTTGACCCCTTGCCGGGGGGCCGATAGAATCGCGCGATGATCCCGGCACCTCTCTCGTCTCCGCGACGCACGCGGGCTCCGGCGGGCTGCCTTCGAGCGGCGGTCATGGCGGCAGCGCTCGCGCCCGCGGCCTGGACGGCGCTCGCGGCCCAGGCCTCGGACGGCCCCCCGCAAACCGCCGCCGTCTCACCGGCGCAGCAGGTGCGGGGCGTTTTCAACCTGCTCGTGGCGGCCGCCAACCGGCTCGACGCCGAGGGGGAGGCCGGCTTCTTCTGGCGTTCGGCCGAGCTCATCTCGGTCGCCCAGGGAACGCCGACTCTGGGCTGGGAGAGCCGCGACGGGAAGACGCACCAGTGGTACGGCGCCCTGGCGTCGCAGAAGATCGAGCCTCTGCAGGTGGAGGTGCGCCAGCTCGCGCCGGACGTCGTCGCGCTGATGACGACCATGCGCCAGGAGATCGCCGCCAAGGACGGGCGCTCGTGGAAGGGCGAGGGCGTCTGGACGCTGGTCTTCCGCCGGTTGAAAGGGGAGTGGAAGGTTGTCTACGAGCACTATTCCTACGAGAAGTAGGCGTCCCCCTCGAGGAGCTTCGTCATGATCGCACGCTGGACCCACGCTCTATGCGCGGCCCTGCTCACCCTGTGCCTCGCGCGGCCCGCGGTCGCGCAGCTGGCGGGCGGGGAGGTCGCACCCGACCCCGGGCTCGTGTCGGCGCTCTCGGGCTTCTACGCGGCCCTGCAAGCCGGCGACACGAAGGCGGCGGGGAAGTGGCTGACGCCGGAGTTCTTCTACATCGGCCCCTGGGGAGCGCTGGAGTTCCGCGACGAGACGCTGTCGCGCTACCGCCAGGCGCTCGACTCCGGAACCCTGCGGGACTACCGGGCCGACGTGCGGGCGCTGCACGCCGGTTCGGCGGGCGAGGGCGCGCTCTGGTTCCGGGCCATCGTGCGCGAGAAGTACCGCCGCGAGAGCGGCCGCAGCGCGCGGAACGCCTTTGCCGAGGACCTGCTCACGAGCGGCGTCGCCGTCCGGCAGGGAGCGGAGTGGCGCATCCGGTTCATGCAGCAGACCTGGAGCGACGAGACCCTGCGCCGGATGGTCCCCATCCTGCACGCCGCGCAGCCCGTGGACCCCGAGGAGTACTGAGGATGCGGCCGCTGCGGGGGGTCGCGCGCGGGGCGACGCTCCTGCTGGCGCTCTGCGGGGGGGCGCTGGCCGGCTGCCGCGGGGGCGCCGAGGCGCCGCCGGCCGAGGTTTCGGGGGACTACGTGGTGCTCGCGGACTCCTCGAGCGTCCACGTTCTATTCCTTCGCGACGGCAATCCGGTCGTGGGGACGTTCCCCGGAGTGCTGGGCGCCGTCCAGTTCGAGGAGGATGTGCGGCGGCTGATGCTCGGAAAAGGCGAGTTCACGCTGGACCTCGGGTCGGTTCTCCTGCCGGATACCGCGCAAGCCGGCGCGCTGGCGCGCGACGTCTTCCAGATCAACGCCAACCGTGAGTTCCGCACGGCCCGCCTGAGCGTCCGGCAGCTCTTCGGCAAGAGCTTCACGACCTTGCTGCCGGTCGGAGCCGTGACGCCGGTGACTGCCCGGGCGCAGCTCGTGATCCACGGCATGGCCGTCTCGCGGGACTTCGACGGCGAGATCTCCCGCGCGCCGGGGGGCTACCGCATCACGACGGTGGTACCGCTGCTGGTGTCCCTGCGTCAGCTGGGGATGGACGACGAGGTCGCGGCCTGGGCCCAGGCCACGGGGGGTGGAACGGTGGGGGACGTGGTGGTGGTGACGGTGGACCTGCGGCTCGCCAGGCGGGCGCCGGTCCGCGACGCTCCGGCGCAGACCCGCTCGTGACGGTCAGGGCTTGAGGATCGCCTTCATCCCTGTGTCGGCGCCGGTCCCCCGCACTTGTCGAGCACGGCCTGCGCGTCGGCCTGCACCTGTTCGGTAGCGTACTGGTCGTTGATCGTGGGTCCGCGCCGGGTCTCGGTCTGCGAGTAGGAGCGGGCCTGGATCTCGAGCCGCGCCCCCTCGGGCTGGTCGTGCACCTCCATCCACAGCGTGTCGTAGCGCCGCACCTCGTTGAACTGGCGCTGCTTGCTCGTCTCGACGTCCTTCTTGCCCTCGATCCAGTTGTCGCCGCGCTTGCTTCGCAGATAGTAGCCGCGCGACTCGGCCGCCTTTCCGGCGCAGGCCAGGGTCTCCTTGACCGAGCTGGGTGTGACGGCGTTGAGCGTCGGCCACAGCGTCGCGCCGCAGCCAGCGACCACGAGTGCTGCGGCCAGCGAACCCAGGATCCTCATGCGCGGCACCCCCCAGGTGAGAAGAGGCGGCCGCCCGCGCCCGCGGGC
>DATBJW010000005.1:0-2684 GCA_036556205.1 Gemmatimonadota bacterium | reverse complement strand
GCTCACGGTCGTGCTGGTCGCCGTCATGGCGCTCGGCATCGGCGCCACCACCGCGACCTTCAGCGTCGTCTACACGCTCCTGCTGCGTCCGCTTCCGTTCCCCGCGCCGGAGGAGCTGGTGGTGCTGAAGACGCGCTCCGCTGTCCTGCGCGGAACCGCCCGAGAGGTCTCGCTCGCGGACTTCGAGGACCTGCGCCGGGAGGCTCGGCTCACGCTCTCGATGGCCGCGTTCCAGCCGCGGCGGTTCGGCCTACTCGAGGGCGGCGCGGCCCGCGCCGTCGAGTACGCGCGGGTGACGCCGGGGTTTTTCGAGACGCTCGGGATAGGGCCGCTCCTCGGCCGCACCTTCGAGCCGGCCGACGACCAGCCGGGCGGGGACGTTCACAAGGCGGTGCTGAGCTACGGCCTGTGGCGCGACCGCTTCGGCTCCGATCCCGCCGTGCTGGGCCGGACTCTTCGCACGTCGGTCACCTCCCTCGTGGTGGTGGGGGTGATGCCGGCCGGCTTCGCGTATCCCACCGGAGCGCAGCTCTGGGTGCCCGTGCAGAGCCTCGACCAAGTGCGCGGGCTCGAGCGCCAGAGACAACGCCAGGACCGCACGTTCCAGGTGGTCGCCCGCCTGGCACCGCACGCCCGGCCCGCGGCGGCGGAAGCCGAGCTGCAGGCGATCGCGGCCGCGCTCGCCCGGCAGTACCCGTCGACGAATGAGGGCATGGAGCCCTTCGTCCTCCCCCTCCGGGACGCGGAGCTTGGGGACGTGCGTGGCTACGTCCGCCTGCTGTTCGCGGCCGTGTCCCTGGTGCTCCTCGTCTGCGTGGCGAACGTCACGAACCTGATGCTGGTGCGCCTCGCCGCTCGCAAGCGCGAGCTGGCCGTGCGCAGCGCCCTGGGCGCGAGCCGCCGCCAGCTCGTCCTGGGCCAGGTCGCGGAATGCGTCGCCCTCGCTTCGCTCGGCGGCTTCCTGGGCATCGGCCTGGCCCAGTTCGCGGTGACAGCGGTGCCGCGCGCGGTGGCCGTGCGGCTCCCGGGCTGGACGAGCCTCGCCGTCCATCCGCCCGTCCTCTTCTTCGGCGTGGTCGTCACTCTCCTGACCGGCGCCACCGTCGGGCTCGTGTCCGGGCTCGTCGGCTCCCGTGCCAACGCGAACGATGTCCTCAAAGAGGGGGGGCGCGGCAGCTCCGCGGGCGGACGGCTGAAGAGCGGCCTCGTCGTGGCCGAGGTGGCGCTGGCGGCCGTCGTGCTCGTTTCGGCGGTGCTGTTGCTCCGCGACCTGGAACGGCTCCGCCAGGTGAGGCTCGGGTTCGACCCCGAAGGCGTCGTCACCGTGCAGCTCTCACCGTTCGTGCCGGGACGGGAACAGGAGCGGATCCGCAAGAGCACGGCTTACTTCGAGCGGATGGTCTCGCGCCTGCGCGAGATCCCGGGGGTGGTGGCCGTAGGGGGCACCGACAAGTTCCCGTTCACCGGCACCTACGCCACGCGTCCCACGCAGGCCGTGGAGGTCAGGGGCGACCTGCAGGCGGACGTCGTCCATCGCGCCCCCGCCGGCTTCATCGACGTCACGCCCGGCTATTTCGAGGCCATGCACATCCCGCTTCTCGAAGGCCGGGGGTTTCGCGAGGACGACGACCTCGACGCACCGTGGGTCATCATCCTCAGCGAACGGGCCGCGGCCTCGCTCTTTCCGGGACGATCCGCGCTCGGACGGCAGGTTCGCATCAACACCGCGGGGGTCGTGGACCCGTGGGCGACGGTGGTGGGAGTGGTGGGCAACGTGAGATACCGCGCGAGCGACGCGGACACGGCGATCGAGTTCTACTACCCGTACAAGCAATACGGCCTCAGCACGACGCGGCTCGCGCTCCGTCTCGCGGAGGCTCGGCCCGGGCTCGAAGCGGAGATCCGCAAGGCCGCCGCCGACGTGGATCCCGAGACCCCCGTCGAGGACGTGCGCGCCCTCGGCGAGCTCGTGAGCGAGACGCTCTGGCAGCGGCGCGCGTGGAGCACGCTCCTCTCGGCCTTCGCGCTCACCGCGCTCGTTCTCGCCGGGCTCGGGCTCTACGGCGTCCTCGCCTTCTCGGTCGCGGAGCGGACGCGCGAGATCGGCTTGCGCATGGCCCTCGGTTCGCTCCCCCGCGGCGTCGTGGCCCTCGTGGCACGCGAGACCTGCTGGCTCGTGGCTCAGGGACTGACGCTCGGCCTGGCCGCCGCCGCACTCGTGGCCCGCGCCCTCGGGTCGCGGCTGTTGGGCGTACGCTGGTTCGACCCCCACACATACGTTTTCGTGGGGCTCGTCCTGGCCGCCGCGGGACTCCTGGCCGCGCTCCTTCCCGCAGTGCGGGCCGCCCGCGTCGATCCTTTGATTGCGCTGCGCGCCGAGTAGGAACCGAGCGGGCTCGGCGGCCTCGTCTGACCGCTCGTCCCGCGCCGCCGAACGGCGCGCCAACGGCGTGCGGCTGGCGGCCACTCATCGGCGGCCAATGACCAGCCATTCAATCGTCGTGGCCCACCCGAGAGCCGCCATTTAGCATTGCGTTCCCGAGGGGAAGGAGGACCTGCGTGGATCAGCTCTGGGCCGACGTTCGGCGCTCCCTGCGCAGCATCCCCCGCCGGCTCGGCCTGAGCGCGGTGGTCGTCCTGACGCTGGGCCTGGGTATCGGCGCGAACACCGCGGTCTTCAGCTT
>DATBJW010000004.1:0-29684 GCA_036556205.1 Gemmatimonadota bacterium | reverse complement strand
CTGGAATCACGCTGGCAGAGCTCGCTAGGTCAGCCGCCGCCGGCTACAGCCACTCACAAGTCGTAGGCCAGGCCCGCGAGACGGCCACCGGGCCACGACTACCAGTCGTAGCGCAGCCCCGCGGTCAGACGGATGGGCATGCCGGGCGTGAGGAAGGGGTCCACCGCGTCCGGGTCGCCGGGCCCGAGCGGGTTCGTGGCGATGATCCCGAACGTCTCGTACTCGCTGTCCAGCAGGTTGTCCACGATCGCGAACGCCGTGAACTGGCCGAAGCTGCGCTCGGCGGAGGCCCCGATCACGACGTAGGTGTCGAGCTTGTCCTCGGGGCGCACGTTCGACTCGTCGCCCACCAGCCACTGGCTTCCCGTCAGCGTGCCGTCCAGCGAGAACGACCAACCACCCCTCTCCACGTCCACGCCCAGGGTAGCCGACACGTTCGGCACCATGCTGAACTCGTCGCCCGGCTGGACCTCGGTCGGGCCTCCCTCTTCGCCGCCACCGTCCCCGTCCCCCTCCTGCGCGCCAGCGAGCGCGGCCTCGGCACCGTCTCCTCCCTGTTCATCGTCGTCGTCCCCGAGCAGGGCGGACGCCAGCAGGGCGTTGCTCTGGAACGTGGCTTTCGTGAACGCGAGCCCCGCGTTGATCGCGATCCATTCCGCGGGAGCGGCCGACAGCGTGAGATCGGCGCCCACGCGGCGCGTGCGATCCAGATTCTGGAAGAAGCCGCGCGTGGAGGGCGGCAGCACGACGTTGTAGAGATCGTCGTAGACCTCGGTCCAGTACGCCACCGCCTCCAGGTTCAGCGATTGTGTCAGGTAACGCGCGCCCGCCTGCCAGCTGTCCGCCGTCACGGGATCGAGGGGCGGATCGGCGCCTAGCTCGAATGGCAGGGGGCAGGGGTCCTCGGGGTCGGAGCACGTGATCTCGAGGATGACCGGCGCGCGAAAGCCCCGGCCGTAGCTCGCGAACACGCTCGCGTTCGCGCCCACCAGGACGTCCAGGCCCACCAGCCCGGAGGGCTCGTTGAAGTCGTTCGTCCCGCTGTCCTCGGGAGCCAGAAAATCGTTGAACGGCACGTGCACGTGGTCGAAGCGCAGGGACCCCGTGAGCGCCACGCGCTCGGTCAGCGGCCACCAGGCCTGCGCGAACACGCCCGCATTCTCCTCGTCGGTCCCCACGTGCTCCGTGAGCTCCTCCTCGACGTCCGGGAAGAACTCGTTCGGCTCCTGGAAGATCTGGATGTCCACGTCGTGATGGACGTACTCGGCGCCTCCCGAGAGGATCAGGCCGCCGCCGGACTTGAGCGTGAGCTGAGCGGTCGCGCCTCCCGTGCCGATGTCCGTCAAGCCGCGCGAGTCGGCCTCGGAGACGTTGGCGTTGAACTGGTCCACGTCCAGCCAGCGGCCGTAGACGTCGGCCGAGAGCGTGGCCGAGGGCGAGAGCGTCTGGGTCAGGGTCCCGTTCAAGAAGTGCAGGCGCGGTTTGTAGGTGTCCCCACCCGTGAAGTTGATCTCGCGCGGGTCGTCGATCCCCTGGAAGCGCTCGGGCAGCGGGCCTCCCTCGAGCCAGGATGTCGGCAACGAGCCCGGCTGCAAGATCTCGTTGTCGGCGAACGTGTAGGAGACCCAGGCGTCGGTGTCCCCCTGGCGATAGCCGAACTTGGCGAAACCCTGGCGCAGCAGCGCGTCGCTCGTCTGCCGCCAGCCCTCCGTGTCGTGGTAGCGGCCGGACACGAAGTAGTCCACGTCGCCGCTGGAGCCAGAGATCTCGCCCCGTCCCTCGAGGCGGCCGTACGAGCCGCCGCTCGCCTGGAGCTCCCCCGAGAAGGGGCCCGAGCCGCGCCGCGTGGTGATGTTCACGGCACCTGCCAGGGTGTTGCGCCCGAACGGGCCGCCCGGTCCCCGGATCACCTCGACGCGATCGATCTCGTCGAGTGGGATCAGGTCGAACTGGACCTGCGAGGCCTCGGGCTCGTTGATGCGCACGCCATCGAGAAAGACCGAGAGGCTCTGCGGAACGCCGACCACGGGCGAGACCGTGAAGCCGCGCAGCCGGATGTCGGGCTGGTAGGGAGTGCCGAACTGATCCGCCATGGTGACGCCGGGAAGGCGGGTCAGCGCGTCGGCCACGGTCTGCGTGGTCTCCTCGCGGATCTCGTCGCCGGGCAGGACCTGCGTGCTGTAGGGGAGGCGCCCGATCGGGAGCGCGCCGGCCCCGAGCCGGCCGACCTCGACCAGGATCTCGGGCGAGAGCAGCACTTCCGAGGTGGGTCGGCCGCGCACGGCGGGAAGGGTGTCGCCGGGGGCGGGCAGCGTGTCCGCGGCGGCCAGCGAGTCGGCGTTCGCCAGCGAATCGGCCGCGCCGGGCCGGCCGTCTCCGGGCTCCTGGGCCAGGCCGCGCCCACCAGGCGCCGCGGCGGCGACCGCGACGAGGAAGGCGGCCAGGAGCCGCCGGGCCGCGGGCGTCACTTCGCTTCCGTCCCCGAAGCCCAGCGCATCGGGTCGCCGGAGGAGAAGGTGCGGCTCCCGTCCGCGTCCTCGTAGAGCAGCACCTTCAGCACCTTACCGCCGGCGCTCACCGTGACCAGCCCGTCGTCGGGCGGACCTCCCCGGTCGTAGTCGGAGCAGCAGACGTCGCGCACGATCGTGGCCGAGGCGTGCGCAGCCGGGGCGCTCTCGGCGTGCGGTCGCTCGACCGGCGCGGACGCGAAGCGAATCGGGTCCTCACCGCTCAGCGCGCCGTTCCCGTTCCGGTCCTCGTAGACGGTGAGCCCCAGCACCTGCTGGCCGGGAAGCGTGACCGTGACCACGCCGTCGTCTCCGGGTCCGCCTCCGTCCAGGTCCCAGCAGCAGATGTCCTGCAACCTGGCGTCCGCACCGGCCTGACCTCCGGGCCCCGTCGTCCCTCGAAGCAAGAGGACCGCTGTCACGGCGATCACGGCCACGCCGAGTCCCGCCGCCGCGAGACGGGCGGGAGAGCCAAGGGGCGCGAGGGGGCGCAGCCGCACGGCCGGACCGGCCAGGGTCTCGAGCCGCCGCCAGCCCTCCAGTGGGTCCACCTCGAGAGCGGGGTCCGCGAGCAGAGCCGACGCGTGATGCTCCAGCTCCGCTTCCGCCGCCAACCGCTCGCGGCACCAGGGGCATCCGCGCAGGTGGCGGGCGCAGCGCAGGCGCGCCCACCAGCCGAGCTCGCGATCCAGGTAGGCGCGCAGAGACTCCGGCCCCGGATGCCGCGCGGCATCGCGCGCGGGAGACGCAGGCTCAGGGGACGGCACGGCGTGCCTCCGGATGCTCGCGCTCGTGGATCTCAAGATAGGTCTCGAGGAAGCGCCGCTGGGCGCGCGTCAAGAGCGACCCGACCGACCCGGGGGCCACGCCCACCTCGCGCGCGATCTCGCCATACCGAAAGCCCGCGTGGTGGAGGAGCAAGAGGCTTCGGTCGCGCTCGGGCAGGCCCGCCAGCGCGCGCCGCACGCGCTCGGCGTCCTCGCGGGCGACGAGATCGGGCTCGGGGCCCGGATCGAGCTCGTCCCGGCGCTCGGCGCCGATCACCTGCAGGTGCCGGGAGCGCCCGCGCGCCAGGCGCGCCTCGTCGCGGGCCAGGTTCTCGGCGACCGTGAAGAGCCAGCTGCGCGGCTCGCGCGGGCGATGGCGCACCAGCCGCACGAAGGCTTCCTGGGCCAGGTCCTCGGCCTGGTCGCGGTCGCCCACCCGGGCGCAGAGGTAGCGGACCAGACGCGGATACCAGAGGTCGAAGAATGCGCGCACGGGGAGCCGCTCGAGTTTGGTAGTGCCGCCGAACGTGAGGATCCTGCTTAGACGAATGAGAGCCCTGAATCAGGACAGGCCGGACCCGTCTCCGGGTCCCGGGGGGCCTCCGGGTCTAGCCGCTCTCCGGGCAGGGCTGGACGCCCAGGAGCCGGGTGACGCGGGCGCCGCGGTTGTCGAAGCCGGTGGAGAACGCGCGCCCGCCGCCGCTCATCCACCCCGCCGCCCGTTCCGCCAGCTCGACCCCCCGGGCCTCCCCCTCGACGATTGCGTAGACCGTGGGTCCCCATGAGCTCTGCCCCACGCCCGCCGCCCCCGCCTCGATGAACCGTCGGACCAGCTCCGCGGACTCGGGGCCCGCGTACACCGATCCCTGGACCGGGGCGAAGCACTCGCCCACGAGACGCTGAAGCTCCGTGAGCGAACGGCCGAAGGCTGGAAGATCCCGCTCCACCAGAGCCGGGAGCACTCCCAGGAGCACGAGGTGCGAGATGCGCCAGACGAGCTCGGGCGCGGGCGCCGGCAGGCGCTCGAAGGCGTCGCGCTCCTTGGAGCCCTCGAGACCCTGGGGAGCATCGGGCACGGCGACCACGCACCTCCAGGCCGGGGGCATCGCGTAGCGCGCGAGCAGTGGGGCCAGGCTCGTTCGATCCGCCCCCTCCGAAGGCCGGCCGCCGTCCACCACGAGCCCGCCCCGTGCGAAGGTCCAGCTCCCCACTCCCGAGCGCGCCCCGCGCCCGACCGCCGCCACGAGGCTCCGCGCGTCGGAGGCCAGCCCGTGCAGGGCCGCGAGCCCCGCCGCGACGGCCAGGGCGAGCTGAGTGCCGGAGCCCAGCCCGACATGGGCCGGCGCCGTGCGCCGGACGTGCACGTGGACCCGGGTCGCGAGGCCGTGATGGGCCAGAAAGCGGCGCGCGAACTCCGCCGCGCGCTCGCCGTCGGGCCCGTCGGCCACGAACCGGTCGGCCCGCTCGACCTCGACCACCACACGCGGCTTCTCGATCGCGGCCCCGATCCCGCCGAAGACGCGGCCCAGGTCGCCGCGCAGGTCGAGGAGACCCATCTGAAGCCTAGCCGGAGTGTCCACGCGGATGGCGTCCACCGCGGCGGCGCTCACGGCCGCCGAGCGGCCTCCAGCGCCGCGCGCACGTGCCGCGAGAGCAGGTCCATCGCCTCCCGCTCCGGCTCTGCGGCCGTCTTCTCCACGATCACCTGCAGGCGCTCGAAGCCGCTCCGGATCTCTTCCGCCGGGAGGTACGCCACGCGCGTGGCCAGGATCGCCGCCTCGAGCACCGCGTTGCGCGCCCGGTTGAAGCCCAGGAACTCGCGCGTGAACCCGTGGTGCACGACGCGCGCGGCGAAGCGCGAGCGTTCGGGGCTTCCCTCCTCCTCGCGCGCGTGGACCTCGCGCCACGAGCAGGCCGCCTCGAGCACACGCCCGCGCACGACGGCGGCGGGCTTCGTGGGGAAGGTCGGGTTCGAGATCGCGGCCGCGGCGAAGATGCGCACGTCGTCGGTCAGGTTCACCACCGCCTCGCCAGCCGCCGACAGGTTGCGGAACGTCGTCGTGTTGCGGTACGGACGGAGCAGCAGCTCGTTCTCGCTCCACTCGACACCCATCGGCGCGATGTTCAACTCGCCGTCGGGTGCGACCGTCGTGACGATGCTTTCGACGATGAACGGCACGTCGGCTCCGGGTCAGTCCGTCTCGCGCTCGAACAGACGGCGGTAGCCCCCGGCCAGCCGCCGCGTGATCTCTCCCCGCGTTCCGTCCCCGATCGGCGCGCCGTCCAGCGACCCGATGGGCGCCACACCGCGCAGCGAGCTCGTGACGAAGGCCTCGCGCGCCTCGCGCAGCCCGTCGACGGTCCACTCCCCTTCCTCCGCGGAAAGACCGGCCTCGCGGGCCAGCTCGAGCACGGCCTCGCGCGTCACGCCGCGCCGGATGCCGCAGGCGGGGGAGGGCGTGCGCAGCTCGCCGTCGCGCGACACCCAGAAGACGTTGCTCGAACTGGCCTGCGCGACTCGCCCCTCGTCGTCCAGCATGAGCGCATCGTCGGCTCCGGTGCGCAGCAGCGCCACGACGTTGGGCAGATAGCCCAGGGTCTTGAGCCCCGCCAGCGGTGAGCGCGAGCAAACGCGCAGCTCGCTCAGGCCGACGGCGAGCGGTGCGGCCACCTCGAAGGCCGGCGCCGGCCGGGCCGAGATTACGAGCGTGGGCGCCGCGTTGCGAGCCGGACGCAGGCCGCCCGCGCCGGAGCCGCGCGTGAGGGTCACGCGCAGCGCCCCGTCAGCCAGGCGCGCGTGGTCGACCAGGCTTTGCACGGCCGCGGCCATGCCGCGCGGCACGGTCAGGCCGGTGAGCGCCGCCCCCCGCTCCAGCCGCTCCAGGTGTCGCTCCAGCCGGAAGACGTGACCCCCGCGGGAGCGCAGCGTCTCGAACAGCCCGTCACCGTAGACGAAGCCGCGGTCGGAGACGGGGACGGCGGCCTCGACCTCGGGAAGGATCCTGCCGTCCAGCCAGACCCAGGCCGTGTCCTCCGGCCTCACCGGGGCGTGAGCTCCGGTCGCGGCGCGCCGCAGCCGAGGAAGTTGGCCAGGATCCGGTAGCCGTGCTCCGTCAGAACCGACTCCGGATGGAACTGGACGCCCACCACGGGATGCGTGCGATGGGCGACCGCCATCACGTCACCCTCGGCGGTGCGGGCCAGGACCTCGAGGGCGGGTGGGACGCTCTCGGGATCCACGACCAGGGAGTGATAGCGCGCGGCGAGGAAGGGGCTCGGGACGCCGCCGAAGATGCCGCGTCCCTCGTGGAAGACGAGCGACGTCTTGCCGTGCATCGGATGCGGTGCCCGCGTGACCAGCCCGCCGTACACGGCGCCGATGCACTGGTGTCCCAGACAGACCCCCAGCACGGGGATCGTCTCCCCCAGCTCGGCGATCACGTCGTTCGACACCCCCGCCTCGTTGGGCGTGCAGGGCCCGGGGGAGAGGATGATGTGCGTGGGTGCCGCGCGCTCGATCTCGGCCACGTCGATCGCGTCGTTGCGCACGACGCGCGTCCGGGCGCCGAGCTCGCGCACGTAACGCGCGAGGTTGTGCACGAAGGAGTCGTAGTTGTCCACGAGGAGGACGTCGGCCACGGCATCGGGCGCGCGGGCCTGTCGGATCGCGACGCTCATCCGGCCACCCCCGCGTCCGCCGGCGCCGACCAGGCGCGCATGAGCCCGGCCCCCTTGAGGAGCGTCTCGCGGTACTCCTTGGCGGGATCGGAGTCGGCCACGACCGCCCCGCCCACCGGGAAGTAGGCCGTGCCGTCCTTCAGCGTGACGGTCCGGATCGCGATCGAGAGGTCGGCCTCGCCGTCGAAGCCGAGGTAGCCGATCGAGCCGCAGTAGACGTTCCGGCGCGTGGGCTCGAGCTCGTAGATGATCTCCATCGCCCGCACCTTGGGCGCCCCCGTGATGGAGCCGCCGGGGAAGGTGGCGCGCAGCAGGTCCACCGGCCCGAGCCCCGGGCGCATGCGCGCGGTCACCGTGGAGACGAGGTGGTGAACCGTGGGATGCTGTTCCACGCGCCAGAGCTCCGGGACGCGCACCGTGCCGTCCACCGCCACGCGCGATAGGTCGTTCCGCAGGAGGTCCACGATCATGACGTTCTCCGCGCGGTCCTTCTCGCTGGCCCGCAGGTCGTCGGACAGCGCGAAGTCGTGCATGGGCGTGTAGCCCCGGCCCGAGGTGCCCTTGATGGGACGCGTCTCCACCCGGTCGCCGCTGAGCCGCAGGAAGCGCTCGGGCGAGGCCGACAGGACGTTCGCGCGGCGGCCCGCCAGGAAGGCGGCGAAGGGGGCGGGGTTGACGCTCCGCAGCCGGCGGTAGAGCGCGATCGGCGCCCCGGCGTAGGGCAGCGAGAGCCGCTGCGACAGGTTCACCTGGAAGATGTCGCCGGCCAGGATGTACTCGCGGCAGCGCGCGACGGCCTCGAGATAGGCGGCGCGCGAGAACGTCGAGCGCAGGTGGAGCGCCTCGGGGACGGGGAAGGTGGGCGGTCGCTCGACGTCGCTCGCCTGCCCGTTCGGCTCATCGCTCCCGCTGGCTTCGGCGGCGGCGCCGGGCGTTTCTCCGTCGCGGCGCGTCCCGCGCCCGGCGCGCTCCAGACGCGAGAGCACGAGCCGCAGGCGCTCCTCCGCGCGCGCCTCGCCCGCCCGACCGGACTCGGGAAGCCCCGTGGAGGTCAGCCAGGCCCGGCCGGTCAGGCGGTCCCAGGCCAGCACCCAGTCGTAGAATCCCAGATCCAGATCGGGGAGCAGCAGGTCGTCGTAACGGGGGGCCGGCACCCGCTCCAGGTGGTGGAGCAGGTCGTAGCCGAAGTAGCCGAGCGCCCCGCCGCGGAAAGGCGGCAGCTCCCCACCGCGCGCCTGGCCGGGGATCGATCCGCCGAAGCGCCGCAGGACTCCCTCGAGCGCCGCGAAGGGATCGCCCTCCTCCTCCCGCACGCTCCCCGGCTCGAGCCAGGTCAGCCGGCGGCCCTTGGCCTCGAGCCGCAGAAAGGGATCGGCGGACAGGAAGGACCAGCGCGCCAGGTCCGAGGTCTCGCCGACGCTCTCGAGGAGTGCCACGTGTGGGAGGTCGAGGAAGGCCTGGCAAGCCACGTCGGGCGCCGGCGGGTCGCGCAGCTCAACGACTCGCATCGGCGTCCTCCTTCGCCTTGCGCGAGGCGCGCGATGTCTGGGTCAGCTTGACGTGCTCGCGCAGAGGCTCCTCCGGCGGGGTCAGGTAGCCCCACGAGAGCGGCCCCTCCTGGCGGTAGGTCTTCCCCAGGTCCACGGCCAGCTTCGCCTTGGCGAGCTCCTTCCCCAGATAGAAGGCGTGGGACGGCTCCTCTACTCCCAGCTGGTCGAAGATCTCCTGGATGGACGTGCCGGTGATGAAGAGGTCGCGGTTCAAGACGGTGATGGCGGACTCGTCGGTGAAGATGCGGAAGTTGGGGTCGGTGATCTGCCGCTGGAGCTCGCGCAGCTCCTCGACGCTGAAGGACAGGATCTCCGGGTCCTTCACCGTCAGCAGGCGGTCGTCCAGGTGCTTGGGCAGCTGGCCCTCGGTCACCGCGAAGTGCATGAGGCGGCGCGCGACGTCCAGCTCCCGCACGGTTCCGCGCGCCCAGGGGATCACCTCGGTGGCCAGGATCCAGCGGATCCCCACCTCCTGGCTGAAGGCGGTCAGGAGCGCGTTCACGCCGGTCGTGTCGGCGTCCAGGAGCTCGCTTACGTTCGCCGTGCCCATCAGCATCTCCGCCTCGGGGTAGCGTCGCCGCACCTCGAGGTAGCGTCCGAGCGACTTCGCGAAGCCAAAGCCGATCGGATCCAGGATCGCGTCCAGCACGTAGGGACGTCCCCAGGCCTCCAGCTTCTCGACCGTGGGGTCCAGGGTCTCGATCCCCGCGCCGAAGTCCGGGATCACGACGAACGTGGCGTCCAGGTCGCGCGCCACCTCGGCGTTCTGCCCGTTGACCGAGAGGACGAGCTCGGCACCCGCCGCCACCGCGGCCTCGATCTCGCCGGTGTCGAAGCTGTCGACGCTCACATGGTAGCCGCGCTCGCGCAGGCCGCGCACGGTGGCGCCCAGCCCCGGGAACGGCATGCCCGGGGTGCAGCCCACGTCGATGAACTCGGCCCCGCTCTCGGCGAAGTACGCCGCCTGGCGGAAGAGCGCCTCCGGCTCCCAGGACGGGGCGTTGTTGATCTCGGCCAGGATCCGGATGTCGTAGGCGCCGTACGCGCGGCGGGCGGCCGCCAGCCCGAAGTGCTCGGGGATGCGGCGCAGGTCGGCGGGGCCTTTCTCGGTGGGCACGCCGAAGGCGGCCTGGATCTCGGCCGGGTCGCCCTGGCAGAGGCCGGGGATCAGGATCAGGTCGATCTCGGGCGGCGGCGTCAGGTGGCGGACGATCCACTGCGGCGTCATGAGCGCCGCCACCGTGATGCCCAGGACCGCGACCTCCGGCTCGACCTCGCCAGGCAGCCCGCGCAGGGTCTCGCGCAGCGCGCGCTCCGCGAGCTTGCCGGTGACGAAGAGAACCCTCATCGGCTCGGTGACCGGACCTGACCGCGCTCGCCCGTCGAGAGACCGGCCGCTACTTCTCGGCCTTGGCGTGGACGAACTTGTTCGGCGTGCCGGTCAGCGTCCCGCCCGGCGCCGGGCGCCAGAGCGCCACTTCCTCGATCTTCTTCGCCAGCGAGAAGTCGTTGTCGGTGATCCCGCCCGAGGCGTGGGTCTTGAGCTTCACCCAGACCTTGCCCCAGGTCACCGCGAGGTCGGGATGGTGGTAGGCGGCCTCGGCGATGTAGCCGATCAGGTTCACGAGCATCAGCGTGGTCGGCCAGCCGTCGGTGTTGTACTTGCGGCGGATCCAGCCGTCCTCGAGGTACCAGCCAGGCAATTCCTTGAGCTTCTCTTCGATCTCGGCTTCAGTGTAGGTCCGGAGCTTCTCGGCCATGATGGATTCTCCTCTCCCGCCGCCAGAACCGCCTATCGCGATCTTCCTCGAACGGAAATCATAACGCGTGCAAGCGCCGCTCGCCAAAGGACTTTCGGCTGTGGCCCGGACTCAGGACGCCCCGGCGGTCGGCGCCGTGGGACGAGGAGGTGGACGGGTGGGTATCGCCAGCGCGATGAGCGAGCGCTCCGCTTACGTGACCTTTCCGCCGTCGATGCGGATGGCCTGGCCGGTCACGTAGGCCGCGTCGTCCGACGCCAGGAACAGGGCGGCGCCCGCCACGTCCTCGGGCGTTCCCCAGCGGCCCAGGGGGATGGAGGAAGCGACCTTGCGGTAGAGGCTGCGGTTCACGCCCCGCCCGTACGCCGTCTCGATCCAGCCCGGCGCCACGACGTTGACCCGCACCGTGGGCGCCAGGCGGCGCGCGAGGTTCTTGCTGAAGGCCTCGACACCACCCTTGGTGGCCGAGAAGACCTCGGGCACCGCGCCTTCGACGCCCACTGCATCGTGATCCCAGGACATGTTCACGATCACGCCCGACCCCTGGCGAATCATCACCTCGGCCACGGCCCAGGAGCAGAGCACGCTGCCGCGGAGGTCCACCGCGATCACGCGCTCCAGCTTCTCGCGGTCGCTCAAGCGGCGCGCGGCGCCGGTCAGGATGTCGGCGCCCGCGATGTTCATCCAGACGTCCAGTTGGCCCAGCTCGCGTCCCGCCTCGACGACGAGGCGCGCAACGTCGGCGTCGCTCGACAGGTCGGCCTGGAGCAGGACCGCGCGCCGGCCCAGCGCGCGGATCTCGCCGGCGACCTTCTCGGCGGCCTCGCGCGACCGCCCGTAGTGGACCCCCACGTCGGCGCCCTCGCGAGCCAGGGCCAGCGCGCAGGCGCGGCCGATCCCGCCGCTCGCCCCCGTGACCACCGCCCGTTTCCCGGCGAAACGCATCACGAGAGCTGCCCGCGGAGAACGGTCACCGCCCGGCCGCCCAGCAGGACCCGATGCCCGAGGGGACGGACGCGAACGGTGCCGCCCCGCGCCGAGGCCTGGTAGCCCACGAGGTCGCTCTTGCCGAGCCGCGCCTCCCAATAGGGTCCCAGACAGCAATGTGCCGAGCCCGTGACCGGGTCCTCGTCGATCCCGGCCCCGGGGGCGAAGAAGCGGGACACGAAGTCGATGTCGAGCGCCGCGCACCGGCTGGTGACGATCACGCCGCGCGTGCCGAGCTTCGCAAGCAGCCGGAAGTCGGGCGTGAGGCCTCGCACCTCCTGCTCGGACCCGAGCTCGACCAGGTAGTCCAGGCGGTTCCGCCCCACGTAGGCTGGCGTCGCTCCGAGACCCTGGAGCAGGTCCTCGGGCGGATCGGCGGGAACGGCCGGCTCGGCCGGGAAGTCCATCTGGATCCACTCTCCGCTCTTCTCGGCCGTCAGCAGGCCGCTCTTGGTGTGGAAGCGGGCCGGTCTCCGCGGCTCGAGCGCACCCGTCTCGTAGAGCACGTGGGCGCTGGCCAGCGTGGCGTGGCCGCAGAGATCCACTTCCACGCTGGGCGTGAACCAGCGCAGGCCGAACCCATCCTCGCGGGGCACGAGAAAGGCCGTCTCCGAGAGGTTCATCTCGCGCGCCACGGCCTGCATCCAGTCCGCCTCTCTCGCCGCGGAGAGCAGGCAGACCGCCGCGGGGTTGCCCCCGAAGAGCCGGTCCGTGAAGGCGTCTACGACCGTGATCGGGACACTCACACGAGCTCACCTCCTCTCGCACGCGAAGCCGCCGGCGAGCGACCGAGCCCCGGCGCCGGATCGTCTCCACCTTCCTGGAGCAAGGTGCCGGCCCCGGGCTCGCCGGCCAACGCGGCCAGCACGCCGGCGGGCTCGCGGCCGTCCACGAAGCGACACTCGAGATCCTGCGGCAGCGCCCTCAGGAAGAAGGCGTCCACCGCGTCACGAAGATCACCGGGAGCGATCCGCCGGGCCCTGAACGCGAACGACTTGAGCAGCAGGAGCCGCCGCGCTCCGATGCGACCCGCCGTCCAGGCCGCGATCGAGTCGCTGGTCACCTGCCACGAGGCCGGGAGCTGGCCGGCCTCGTCCTCGACCTCGAGCCAGCGCGAGGGAGCCAGGACGGGCAGCTCGCCCAGGTCGAGCGCGCGAACGATCTCCTCCCGCGAGCTCACCACCCGCGCCCTCGCCCCGGGCCCGGCCAGCTCCGCCAGCCAGAGCGCGCACTGGTCGAGCGCCAGGAGCGCCATCCGGTGGGCCGTCTCCTCCGAGAGGCCGCCTCCCGCGTGGAGCCGCCGGACGGCGTCCGCCAGCGGACCCCCGCCGGGGACGACCAGCGGCGCGGCGTCCGCCTCGGCCAGCGCGGCGAGCGTGCCGCGCAACGCGCCGGGTTCCCGGGCCAGGCTGCCGCCCACCTTGACGACATCGGCGGGAAGCCGCTCCCGATCGCCGCGGCCCGTCACCCGCGGCCCCTCGATCACGCGTGGATCAGCGATGGGCCGGCCGCCTCCCACGACCCGTCGAGCGCGAGGCGCCGCTCGCCCCGGAGACGGGCGGCCGTCTCCCCCGCTCGCCAAGCAAACCCATTGGCTCGCTAGGGGAGCGGCCGCCCGTCTCCGCTCCTGCCAGTTGGGCCACCGCCCAGGCGGGCAGGAGGCGCGCCACCGGGCCGAGCCGGTCGGCGAGTGCTTCGAACGGAAGCCCCGCACGGCGCGCGGCGGCTTCCGCGAGCCAGTCGCCGGAGCCGGCCGTGAAGACTCGCGGCGTCGCGAGGGCCGGGACACCGGTCTCCGCTTCCGGCGCGAGGCGCGCGGCAACGCGGGCCAGGGCGCGCGCGATGCGCAGGATCTGGATCTCGGCGGCGCGGCTGGCGATCGCCGTGACATCGTCGTCGGTCAGCGTCTCGCGGTCCGCGCACACCATGCGCGCGATGCGCGCGGCGGCCGCTTCCCGCGTGCGCGCCCTTCCGTCGGGTGTGGGGCAGGTGTAGGCCGCGGGCTCGATCGCGCCGAGCCAGAGGTGCGCGTCCGCCACGATCGCGAAGTGCTCGGCCGCAACGGGACACTCGCGGCCGCCGAGCGGTGCGCTCTCCAGGAGGGCGCCGAGCGGAGTGCGCAGGGCCCCCGTGTAGACGAGCTCGCCCTCGAGGAGCCGGGCGGTGTCGGTCGCGCCGCGAGCCAGGACGAACCCGGCGCCGAAGGGGATCACGTCCGCGGTCGTGGAGCCCACGTCCAGCAGGATGCCGCCGGCCGGAAGCTCCCGCGCGAGCCAGGTCGCGGAGGCGTGCCAGTTGGCGCCCGCCACGTCCAGCGGCTTCAGCTTTGCCCGCTCGGGAGGCACGAACCCCTTCACTCCGAAGACCCGGACGCGGCTCTCGGGGAACGCGCGCACCACCGCACCCACCACGGCGGCCACTCCTTCACGCTTGGTGTCGAAGCAATCGGAGAGCTCGGCCGTCATCGTGACGGCGTGGAGCGGTGCCTCACCCAGCTCGGCGCCCATCTCGACCAGCAGGCGCCCGAGGACGGCCGGCGCGCGCCAGATCTCGTAGGGTCGCTCCAGCGCGCGGGCGTCGCCGGCGGCGGAACGTGCCACCGCCTTCAGGTTGACGCCACCCACGTCCCAGCCGATGCAGGTGTTCATGCCGCCGCCCGCACTTCCGTGACGCGCCCGCCGGTCGTGAAGCGCACGCGCCGGTCGAGGCGCGGGATCGATGGCGACCGGCCATCGAGCGCCTCCAGCGCCAGCGCCGCAACGTTGGCCGCGCACGCCCGGCGCAGCCCCAGATAGGCCGTCGTGAGGCGCGGGTTGATCTCGACGACCACGGGTCCCCCGTCGGCGAGCACGAGGTCCACGCCGACGAACCCCGCGAGGCCCGGCACGGCCGCGCAGGCGGAGCGGGCGAGCGCCAGGGCTCGCGACGCGGAGGGAGCCTCGAGCGGCACCTCCCCGCCGTGATAGCGAAAAGTCCTCCCCAGGCGCACGTCCTGGCCCTGGAGCGCCAGCGGGAACGCACCGGCCGGCCCGACCAGCAGCGAGACGCTGGCGTGCGTGCCCGGAACGTAGGGCTGGATCACGACCGCTCCCGCGTGGCGCCGCGCCCGGCGCGTCGCCTGCGCGAGCTCCGCCCCGGAGCGGACCAGGCCGACTCCCTCACTCCCCACGCCGTCCTCGGGCTTGACCACGAGCGGGAATCCCCACGCGCGAGCTCCCGCGGGAAGCTCTGCGTCAGGCAGGGGCAGCGTCGGAACGACCGCCACGCCCGCGGCTTCGAGCGCGGCGGCGGTCCCGAGCTTGCTCCCCGCCAGCGCCACCGCCGCGGGCGTCGAGCCGAGGAGCGTCTTTCCCTCGGCCAGGACCTCGCGCGTCATCTCCTCGAGGACGCCCCCCGTCTCGGGACCGACGATCCAGGCCGCCTCGACACCTGACAGGAGCTCTCGAAGTCCGGGTCCACCGTCTTCCGGCGGCCGCCGGCGGACCACCTCGACACCGGCCGCGCGGAGCCCCGGCAACCAACCAGGCTCGACGTCGGGGCCGACCGCGGTCACGACGCGGTGCCCAGCCGCGGCGAGGTCGGAGGCCAGTCCGGCCAGCATGGCTCCGCCCTCGCGGAAAAGCGCGCGCGGCGCGCGGCAGCCCAGGGCCGAGAAGCGCTCGTAGGCCAGGATGCGCACGCGATCAGGGCCTGGCCAGGGCTTGCCTGGCGGGCCTTCGGCCTCCGCCGGCCGAGGCGTCCCCGCTCGTGCGTGGCCGGTCTGTTTCGAGATCCTGATCGGCGGCGCCGGCCACGAGCAGCCGGACGAAGAGCGCCGCCGCCACCAGGTCGGCCGTCGTGCCCGGGTTCCAGCGGCGGGCCGGATCGCGCAGCCAATCGTCGAAGCTCGACGTCTCCCGCTCGCGCGCCGCCGAGCCGCGCGGCCCCGCCGCGAGCACCGCGCGCGCCCGCGCCGAGGCCTCCTCCGCCGCCGCCGCGCCGAACTTCCGCGCGATCAAGGTGTCCGGGGCGCGGACCTGGAGCTCGAGAGCCAGCTCGACGGCGGCGGCGCGGATGTCCCGGCTGGCCGCGAAGGCCGCCTCGAGCAGTCCGAGGGCGGTTCCGAACGTGATCGCGAATCCGGTCGCGTACTCGCGCGCCACGGCGTCGCGCGGGGCCGCGATCCGCATGGCTTCGAGGAGCGTCACCGTGGGCCGTCCGGAAAGATCCTGCGACGCGACGCGCCCCATCCCGCCCGGCGCCGCCAGCCGGATGGCTTCGAAGACGAGCTCGGCATCCGCCACCTCGAGCCCGGCCAGCACACCGGCCAGCGCCCGCCTCAGCGCGAGGGTGAGCTTGGCCGGAGTCTCCGCCCCTGCGACCTCTCCGGGCGCGCCGCCCGCGACCTTCGCGAGCGCCGCCGCGCGCGCGAGCGGGGCCAGGAGCAGGATCGTCCCCAGATTCGTGTTGACGCTCGTCACGGCCCGGGTCGCGCGCACCGCCCGCAGGATCGTCTCGCCCACCGGGCGTCGGCCCGCTTCGCCCAGCACGGGCGCCACGGCCGTCGAGCTGGCCACGAAGTCGCGGTACGACAGCTTGGGCAACGCGTGCGACGGCGTCACGTTGCCGGGCTTCTCGGCCTCGACCTCCAGCCGGCAGGCGAGCTCCGCCGCCCGCGCGATCTCGTCCTCAGCCCACATGTGCGCCTTCCCTCTGGCCGTCGGCACCCGCGGCTCCGCAGGTCGTCCGGCTTCCCGCGGGCTTGGGAAAAGCATCGAGACCGCGACCCGGTCTGTTCTGGACGACCTTCTCGACGACCCGCGCGGCGATCGCGCCGGCGATGTCCACCTCCGTCGTCGCCTGAATGCCCTCCCAGCCGGGGCTGCCGTTGACCTCGATCACGTAGAGCCTCCCGTCCGTGGTGGGCATCAGGTCCACGCCGGCGTAGTCGAGCCCCAGAGCGCGCGCGGCGGCCAGCGCCAGCCGCGTCTCCTCGGGGGTGGGCTCGTGCGGCTCCGCGCGGGCGCCCCGCGCGAGGTTCGTGCGCCAGTCGGGGCTCCGCCTCGTCATGGCCGCCGCCACCCGCTCCCCCACGACGAAGGCCCGCAGGTCGTGGCCCGGGTGCGGCAGCATCTCCTGCACGTAGAACACCGCCCGCTCGAACTCCAGCGCGCGGAAGGCGCGGTAAGCGAGGTCGGGGTCGGAGACCCGCACGAGCCCGTTCCCGTTGGAGCCGAAGAGCGGCTTGATCACGCAGTCCCCGAAGAGCTCGAAGGCCGCCATGGCCTCGTCCAACCGCTCGGCGACCACCGTGCGGGGAGTGAGAATCCCGGCCGCCTCGAGCAGGGCCGAGGTCCACGACTTGTCCACCGCCCGCTCGAGCGCCCGGGGGGAGTTCACGACCGTGAGCCCCAGCTCCTCGGCCCGGTGCAGGACGTCCATCCGGAACACGACCTGCTCGAGGCTCCCGCGCGGGATGATGCGCACCACGATCGCCCCGTCGGCGTCCAGCGCTGCGCCCGCCGCGGACAGCCGCGGGGAGAGCCCGACGCGGCTCGCGAGGGCCTCGACGGGCAACGTGCGCGCGGTGTGGCCGAGTGCGGCGAAGGCGCGCTCGAGCACCTCGGTGTGCCAGCCGGAAGCGGCGCTCAGGATGGTGGCGTTCACGGGCCCGAAAGGGGGTGGCGGAAGGTGCGGTGGCGATTACCTGGCAACGATATCCGCGCCCTTCGAGCGCCGCCATCTTCTTGACAAAGCCGCGGCGCGGGTGCTAGAGTCGGGGCTCGGTTTGCGGTGGCCTCTCGGCCGGCGCATCACGGAGGTTGGTGATCGACGGGCCGCGACCGATCCGTCCCGACACGAGCCGACGGACCGTCCGCCCGACCCCGCGGAGAGGGGGTCGGCAAGCGGGTTTTTTGCGTCTCCATCCCCTGCCAAGCCCAGCAGTGACCGAGCGGCCTCGACGGGGCCGGTCGGGTTATCAACCCCAAAGGAGGACGTCATGCCCAACCAGCACCTGATGGTCGGCGAGTCGCTCGTGGGCGACGGGAACGAGATCGCGCACATCGATCTCATGATCGGCCCCAAGAACGGCCCCGCGGGCTACGCCTTCGCCAATGCGCTCACGAACAACACCGACGGCTTCACCCATCTGCTGGCCGTCGTCGCCCCGAACCTGCCCGCCAAGCCCGACACGATCCTGTTCAACAAGGTGACGATCAAGGGCGCCAAGCAGGCCGTGCAGATGTTCGGACCGGCGCAGGCGGCCGTAGCGCGCGCGGTGGCGGACTCGGTCGAAGCCGGCGTCCTGCCGGCGGACGACAACCTGTGCGTACTGGTGGGTGTCTTCATCCACTGGGACGCCAGCGACGACCAGAAGATCTACAAGTTCAACTACCAGGCGACCAAGGAGTCGATCGCCCGCGCCGTGAAGGGCGAGCCCTCGGCTCAGACGGTCACCTCGAAGAAGAGCAGCGTCGCGCACCCCTTCGCCGCGGGCGCCGACAAGAAGTGACAAGGGACGCGACGGCGACTCCGGCGGGAGCCAAGTTTTGAAGAAGCTCCTGTTGCAGCTCGACGTCGAACGTCTGCCGAGCGCTTTCGACGCCGTCGTGGCGTTCGACGGCGGGGCGGACGACATCCTCCAGTACGGCGGCGTCAAGCCAGAGGACGTTCCCGCGCTCGTGCAGGGAGCGATCTTCACGCGCGGACCGCAGGACCTCTCGAACACGGCGATCTTCGTGGGCGGCGGCGATGTGCCCGCCGCCCAGAAGGTCTTCGCCGAGATCCCCAAGAACTTCTTCGGGCCCTTCCGGGTCTCGGCCATGCTGGACCCGAACGGCTCGAACACGACGGCCGCCGCCGCCGTGCGCGACGCGGAGCGCGCCCTGGGGACCCTCAAGGGCAAGCGGGCGCTCGTGCTGGCCGGCGTGGGAGCCGTGGGCACGCGCACCGTGACCCTGCTCGCGCGCTCCGGCGCGAGGGTCTTGTTCACGGGCTCGAACGCGCAGCGCCTCGAGGCCAAGCTGCAGGACCTGCGGCAGACCTTCGGAGACGCGCTCGAGGCCCGGATCGCTCCGCCGCCGGGCCAGGCGGCGCCGCTCCTGGAAGGCGTGGACCTGGTCATCGCGGCAGGCCCCGAGGGACTCCAGCTGCTGAAGCGCAGCGACTGGGCCGCTGCCAAGGGCCTGAAAGTGGCCGTGGACCTGAACGCCGTCCCGCCGCTCGGCATCGAGGGGATCGAGGCCACCGACAACGACGTGGAGCGCGAGGGGAAGCGCGTCTTCGGCGCGCTCGGCACGGGCAAGCTCAAGATGAAGCTCCACAAGCGCTGCATCGCGGCGCTCTTCGAGAAGAACGACCACGTGTTCGACGCGGAGACGATCTTCGAGCTGGCGCACACGCTGTAGCCCGCTTTCGCGTCCCTGAGTGTGCCGGCCGGCGGTCGGCTCGCTCGCTCGCCAAGGAAACCCATTGGCTCGCTCCGCGACCGACACGCCGGTCCCCTCGTGCCGCGCAGACGGGCCTCCCACGATTCACCCAACTCACCAGGCGCGCCGCTGTCGGCCAGGCGCGGCTCCCCGCAAATGAGCGCGGCGCCGCGCGTGCTGGGCTTCGACCCGGGAACGGTCACGACCGACCTCTGCGTGCTCGCCGGCGGCCGGCTGGAGCATGCGGCCAGCGTGCCCACTTCCGACCTCGCTTCCGACCCGCGGGCCCTGCTCGACGCCGTGCGCGCTCTCGGGGCGTTCGACCTGATCGCCGCCCCCTCGGGCTACGGCCTGCCGCTCCTGCGCGGCGAGCAGGTGGACGAGCGCGCGCTGCGGACGGCCTTCCTGGCTCCTCCGGGAGAGGCCTCGGGCATTCTCGGGCTGCGGCGGGCCGCCGCCGCGCTGGCCGAGGCCGGCCAGCCGCTCGTTTTCCTGCCGGGCGTCGTCCAGCTCACGACCGTCCCCGCGCACCGCAAGGTCAACCGCGTGGACCTGGGGACCGCCGACAAGGTGTGCGCGGCGGCGCTGGCGGTGGCCGAGCAGGCGCTGCGGCGAGAGATCGCCCACGCCGCCACGTCGCTGATCCTGGTCGAGATGGGGGGCGCCTTCACGGCCGTCCTGGCGGTCGAGGGCGGAGCGATCGTGGACGGGGTCGGGGGCTCGAGCGGCCCGCTCGGCTTCCGCGCGGTGGGGTCGCTGGACGGCGAGGCGGCGGTCCTGGCTGGCGAGATCCCGAAGGGGGCGCTCTTCACCGGCGGCGCGGCCTGGGTCGCCGGCGAGCCCGACATCCAACCCGCCGATTGGGAGGCACGCTCGGCTCGAGCGTCGGAAGCCGATGACGCTTCGAGCGCGGTTGCTCCCGACGCGAGAGCGCAACCGCGCCGCGCCGCGCCGGCCCGCGAGGCGAGGCTGCGACTCTCGCGGGAGGCTTACCTCGAGGGAATCGTGAAGGCGGTGGCGGCGCTCTCGACGAGCGCTCCGTCCGCGCGCGAGGTCGCGCTCTCGGGCAGGCTCGCGTGGCTGCCGCGGCTGGCAACCGATCTGACGCGGCGCCTCGCGCGAACGGCGCCCGGCCTCGAGGTGCGCCCCCCCGCCGCCCGGCGCACGGTGGCGGAGCCGCTCACGGGTGCGGGCGTCACCCCGGGAACGGCCCCGGAGGCGGCGCTCGGCGCGGCACTCATCGCCGACGGTCTCTGCGGAGGCTCGCAGGCCCCGCTGGTCGCCGCCCTGCGGCTCGCCGAATCCTCGGGAAGCGTGCTCGACCACCTCTACTGGCCGCCTGCGCGCGCCGGCGCCGACCGGTTCGTCGCGAGTTTCGCGTGAGCCTGATGCGCGGTGCCGCCACGGGAGGGACGAGGAGCGTGGAGAGCGAAGGGGACGTGCTTCTGGTCGGATACTCGACCCGCGCGCTGGCCGACGCCGCGCTCCGCTCGGGCTTCCGCCCGCGCACGGTGGATTTCTACGGCGATCTGGACCAGAAGGCTCGCGTCGAGAACGTGGCGCTGGGGCGCGACCTGGGGCTTCCGTGGTCGGCGCTCGAGGCGGTGCGCGCCGCGGAGCGCTTCAACTCGAAGCGTGTCGCCTACGCCTTCGACCTCGAGAACCGGCCCGAGGCGGTCGAGCGGCTGGCCCGGGGCCGCGAGCTCCTCGGGAACACGGCCTCGACCCTGCGGGCCGTGCGCGACCCGGCGCGGCTCTTCGGTGTCCTCGGCGCAGCCGGCCTCCCCACACCGATCACGATCTTCGCCGATGCGGCGGGCGCCGGGCGCCCCGGCTTTGCGCCGTCGTCGCCGCCACACGAAGGCGGACCCGAACCGGGAAGCGCGAGAGCCGGAACCGGCCGCCGCTGGCTCGTGAAGCCGCTGCGCGCAGGAGGCGGCCGCGGCATCGCGCGGGCGGAGCCGGGGCGGATTCCAGGTCCGGAAGAGATGCTGCAGGAACTCGTGGAAGGCCCGGTCCTCGGATTCTCGTTTTTGGCCGACGGCGAGCAGGTTCGTCCCCTGGGTCTGGCCGCGCAGATCACCGAGGCGCGGGCCTTCGGGGGGACGCGCTTCGGCTACGTGGGGAGCCTCTCCCGTCTGCCGGCGGGGCTCGATCAGGGATCCGTTCGCGAGCAGGCCGCGCGTGCCGCCCTGGTCGTGACGCGCGCCTGCGGGTTGACGGGCTGGAACGGGATGGACTTCGTCGTGCGAAAAGGAGAGGTTGTCGTCCTCGAGGTGAACCCCCGCCACACGTCCTCCATGGAGCTCTGGGACGGGCCCGGCGCGCGTCTCTTCGCCGCGCACGCGGATGCCTGCCGGGGACGGATCGACGGGACCTGGCTCCCGGAGCCCGGAGAGGTGCGCGGCAAGGCGCTCCTCTTCGCGCGCCGCGCCGTGCGCGCGCAGGAGGCGCTTGCACAGGCCGAGGCCCTGTCCGGCGCGGCCTGGCCCGAGCGCGCGGTGGCGGACGTGCCCCATCCGGGTGAGCGGATCGCGCGCGGACAGCCGGTTTGCAGCCTGTTCGCGACGGGTCCTTCGGCCGCTGCGTGCCTGGCCGCACTGCGGGAGCTCGCCGACCGGGTGGAAGCCCAGCTCGAGGCCGATGGCGCGGAGCCCGCCGGCCGACCCGCGCCGGCTTCCAGCGGCGGGGCCGCCGGCGGCCTCGCCTGAACGCCGCGCGCCGCCTATCCAAATCCACGATGCCCAAGACGCCTGCCCAGCCCAAGCCCCTCGTCGCCGGCGCTTCCCGGGAGATCCGCTCCGCGGTCTGCACGCGTTGCGGCTGCGGTTGCGACGACGTGGATCTGACCGTCGAGGGGAACCGCGTCGTCGCCGCGCGCAACGCCTGCGCTCTCGGGCAGCCCTGGTTCCTGGCACCGCTGGTCGAGGACGATCCGCCGGCGCGCGTGGACGGCCGTGAGGTCCCGGTCGAGGAGGCGGCCGCCGCGGCCGCCGAGCTTCTGGCGGGCGCCCGCCGCCCGTTGATCTGGGGGCTCGTCCACTGCTCCAGCGAGGCCCAGAAGCTGGCCATCGAGATCGGAGACCGTCTGGGGGGCGTGGTGGATCCCGCGGCCGGGCCCAATCACGCCGCCGCCGTGACCGCTTTCCAGGAGTGGGGTGAAGTGAACACCACGCTGGGAGAGGTGACCCTCCAGAAGAGCCTGATCGTTCTCTGGAACGTCGAGCCCGAGCGCACGCACCCGCGCCTGCTCGAGCGCTGGGGTGCCGTCTCCTCGGACGCCGAACGGGTGATCCGGCCGGGTGGTGACCGTGCGGGGGGCGACCGGCTTTCTCCGGAGGGGCGACTGGATCTCCTCTGGACGCTCCGCGAGCTCGCGCGTTCGCGCGCGGCCGCGAGCGACGCAGCAGCGAAGGGACAACCCGCAGCTCCAGGCGACGGGTCCGCCGGCTCGACGCCGCCCGGCGGGCAGGCTTCGGGCGAGGGGGCGCCCGCAGAAGCCGCGCGCCTCCTGGACCGGCTGGCGACGGAGCCGCACGCCGTCCTCGTGTTCGACGCGGCCGCGACCCCGCCGGGCGAGCAGCACGCGCTTCGCGCGCTGGCCGCGACACTCAACGCCGTCACGCGCGTCCGCCTCTTCGCTCTGGGCGGACCCGGGAACCGTGCGGGGGCCGATGCCGTGCTTACCTGGCAGACCGGGTTCCCCGCGGGGGTGGACTTCGCGAGCGGCGCCCCGCGCGCGAACGGCGGAGAGTTCGGTGCGGCGCGGCTCCTCGCGCGCCGCGACGTGGACGCCGCGCTCGTGGTCTGCTCCGACCCGGCCGACATCCCCTCCGAGCCCGCCCTGGCGCGGCTGCGCGACCTTCCGCTCGTGGTGCTGGACTCGGCGGCCAACTCGCTCCTGGATAAGGCCCGCGTCGCGCTCCGGAGCGCTCCCTACGGCCTCGCTTCGGGCGGCACCTTCTTCCGGATGGACGGGGTGGCCCTGGGACTCCGACCCGCCGTGACCTCACGCTATCCGACCGAGGCGGACTGGCTCTCCGGCATCCTCTCGCGGCTGCCGGCCCGGTCGGCTCCGCGGGGGGACGCGGCATCCGGGAAGGCCGCCGCGCGACCGAAACGACAGAAACGCAAGAGAACCCCATGAGCGATCGGCTCCGGATCCGCGGTGGCGAGGTCTACGATCCCGCCAACGGCGTCCACGGCGAGGTCCGTGACGTGCTCGTGGAAGACGGCCGCATCGTGGCCGAGCTGCCCGGTGACGCGCCCGCTCTCGACGCCCGCGGCCTGGTCGTCTTCCCCGGCGGCGTGGACCTCCACTGCCACATCGCGGGCTCCAAGGTGGACCTCGGCCGCCGGCTCTGCCCCGAGCACGCGCGGGCCGAGCCCCTGCCGGCTCCGGACCTGCTGGAGGGGACCGCCCGCTCGGGGACGGGAGGTCTCAGCCCCTCCTCGTTCGCGACGGGATACCTGTACGCGGGCCTGGGCTACACGGCGGCGATCGACGCCGCGATCGCGCCCCTCGGCGCGCGGCGCGCCCACGCCGAGCTGGCGGACGTGCCGGTCCTGGACTCGGGCTTTCTCGCGCTGCTCGGCAACAACACGCTGCTGCTCTCGTTCCTCGCGGCGGGCGAGCGCGAGCGGTTCGTGGAGGCGGCGGGCTGGATCCTGCGCTCGGCGGGGGCGCTCGGCATGAAGGCCGTGAATCCGGGCGGTGTTGCGGCCTGGAAGGCGGGCCGCGCCAACGTGACGGGCCTGGACCAGACCGTGGGCGGGCTGGGCGTGACGGCGCGCCAGATCGTCGTGGCGCTGGCCGACGCCGCCGCGGACCTTCGGCTTCCCCACCCCCTCCATCTCCACTGCAACAACCTGGGTGTGGCCGGCAACGCCGAGACCACGCTGGCGACGATGGCGGCGCTCGAAGGGCGGCGCGCGCACTTCGCGCATCTCCAGTTCCACGTCTACGGCGGCGAGCCGGGCGGGCTGCCCACCTCCGCGGCCGCGCGCGTCATGGAGTACGTGAACGCCAACGACAACCTGAGCCTGGACGTGGGGCAGGTGATGTTCGGCCCGGCCACCGTCATGACCGCCGACGAGCCGGCCGGCTACCTGCTGCACCGGCTCACGGGCAAGAAGTGGGTGAACACCGACATCGAGGTCGAGACGGGCTGCGGGATCCTGCCCTTCGAGTACCGGGACAAGAACCGCGTCCACGCCATGCAGTGGGCGGCCGGCCTGGAGCTGTTCCTGCTCGCCAGCGACCCCTGGCGCGTGGTGCTCTCGACGGACCATCCCAACGGCGGCTCGTTCCGCTCCTATCCGCGCCTGATCCGGCTGCTCACCGACCGCGCCTTCCGCGACGAGCAGCTGAAGCAGCTGCCCGAGGGCGCGCTCGAGGGGAGCGCCCTGGCGGATGGGCTCGACCGCGAGTACACGCTCTCCGAGATCGCCGTCGTCACGCGCGCGGCGCCCGCGCGGCTGGCGGGGCTCGCGGCCAAGGGCCACCTGGGCCCCGGGGCGGACGCCGACGTGGCGCTCTACGAGAAAGGACCCGACGCCGAGCGCATGTTCGCCGCACCCCGCTACCTCCTGAAGGGTGGGACGGTCGTGCTCGAAGAAGGTCATCTCCGCCGCGCCGTGGACGGTCGCACGCTGCGCGCGCAGGTGACGCTGGAGGGCGGCGCCGACCGCCGCCTGCGCCCCGACTTCGAGTCCCGCTACTCGATCCGGATGGACAACTATCCCGTTCCCGGAGAGCTCCTGCGGGAGGTCCCGGCGTGAGGATCCGCGGCGTCGAGATCGAGGACACCTTCGCCGAGGCGTTCGGGATGAAGGGCGCGCGCGTCATCGTCACGGCCGAAGACGAGCGCTGGACGCTCGAGGCGGCGCGGTCGTTCACGGGCTTCGCGACCTCCGTGATCGGCTGCAAGTGCGAGGCGGGGATCGAGCGCCTGCTCCCGCCCGAGGAGACGCCCGACGGCCGGCCGGGAGCGAGCCTGCTGCTCTTCGCCTTCGACACGGACGGTGTCGGCAAGCGCCTGCTCGAGCGGGTCGGCCAGTGCATCCTGACCTGCCCCACGACGGCCTGCTTCGACGGCCTCCCCCAGGCCCAGCGCAGAGCGCCCGTGGGCGGGCCGCTGCGCGTCTTCGGCGACCGCCACCAGGCGAGCAAGCTCCTGGGCGGCCGGCGCTACTGGCGCATCCCGGTGATGGAAGGCGAGTTCCTCGTGGAGGAGACCTTCGGCGTCGTGGAGGCCGTGGGCGGAGGCAACTTCCTCGTGCTGGCCGAGTCGCCGCGCGCGGCGCGCGAGGCCTGCGAGGCGGCCGTGGATGCGATGCGCCGCGTGCCCGAAGTGATCCTGCCGTTCCCGGGCGGCGTCGTGCGCAGCGGTAGCAAGGTGGGCTCGCTCTACAAGGGGCTCTCGGCCTCGACGAACGACGCCTACTGTCCCACGCTGCGCGGCGCCGTGGCGAGCCGCCTGCCGCCCGCCGTGCAGTCGGTGCTGGAGATCGTGATCGACGGGCTCTCGGACAAGGCGGTGGCCGAGTCCATGCGGGTGGGCATTCTCGCCGCGGCGCGCCCCGGAGTGGTGGCGATCAGCGCCGGCAACTACGGCGGCAAGCTGGGCAAGTTCCACTTCAAGCTGCGCGAGATCCTGAACGGCGACGCCGACGGCAAGGGGGCCGCTTCATGAGGTGCCTGGCGCGCGAGGAGCGAGGAGGGACGCCGGCATGACGATCGTGGCGCTGACCGCGCGAGGCGGAGCCGCCGTCGTGGACGCCGAGGGCCTGGCACCCGATCGCCTCGCTGGGAGCGAGCGCGAGATCGCGCGCACGCTGGTGCGGGTGGGCGCGCGGAAGCTCGAGCTCGGGGAGCTCTTCTCGGTCAGCGCGCGGGCTGGCGACGGGGACGCCGGGCGCGAGCTGCGCGTCGAGCCCGGTGGCACGCTGCTCGACGGGCTCGGGGCCGGAATGCGTGAAGGCACGCTGGTCGTCGAGGGCGACGCCGGCGACCGGGTCGGCGCAGGAATGGCGGGCGGCGAGATCCGCGTCCACGGGCGCGCGGGCGACTGGGCGGGCGCCGGGATGGCGGGCGGCGTGCTGCGGGTGGAGGGCGACGCGGGCTTCCGGGCCGGAGGAGCGCTGGCCGGGGCTCCCCGCGGGATGACCGGAGGCGTCCTGCTGGTCCGGGGCAGCGTCGGCGACGAGGTCGGCGCGGTCATGCGCCGCGGGATCGTCGCCGCGGGCGGCAGCGCGGGCGCGCGCGCGGGCTTTCACGCGATCGCGGGCACCGTGCTCGTGCTGGGCGACGTGGGCGCCACCCCGGCCATGGCCACCAAGCGCGGGAGTGTGGTCGTCTTCGGGGCTGCCGAGCCGCCCCCCGGCTTCCGCTACGCATGCGACTACGACCCGGTGATCTTGAGACTCTACGTTCGGCACCTGGCGGGATCCCTTGGTTTCCCGATCCCGCAGCGCTTCTTCGGCGGCGTCTACCGCCGCTTCGTGGGCGACTTCAGCCAGCTCGGCAAGGGGGAGATCCTTCTATGGCGCCAGACGTGAAGACCGCGAAACCAGCCGCGGGCGCGGCCGCCCCGCCGGGAGCGGCGGGGCTCGGATTGAATCGGCGCGCCTGGGCGCTCGTGCAGGAGCTCGTGAAGGAGGACGGGGCGCGCTACAACGTTCGAGCCGTCACCCTCGGGAACGGGGCGCTCGTCGTGGACGCCGGGGTGGAGGCTCCCGGCGGCTACGCCGCGGGATGGCTCCTGGCCCGGATCTGCATGGGCGACCTGGCCGAGATCGAGGGCGCCTTCCCGACCTTCGGCGACGTGGCCCTGCCGGGCCTCGTCGTGCGCACCGACCGCCCGCATGTCTCCTGCCTGGCTTCCCAGTACGCGGGCTGGGCCATCAAGACCGAGGATTACTTCGCCATGGGCTCGGGGCCCTTGCGCGCGATCGCCCGCGTGGAGCGCGAGCTCTACGAGAAGCTGGATTACGCCGAGGCTCCCTCCGACTCGCCGCGCGGGGTGCTCGTGCTCGAGACGCGCGAGCTGCCCGGCGAGAAGACGGCCGAGTGGGTGGCCCGGAAGTCGGGCCTCACACCCGACCGGCTGGCGTTCGTGGTGGCGCCCACCGCCAGCCTGGCGGGGGGCGTCCAGATCTCGGCGCGCGTGCTCGAGACCGGGCTTCACAAGATGGAGAAGCTGGGCTTCGACGTGCGGGCGGTGCGCTCGGGGTTCGGGACGGCGCCGCTGCCGCCCGTGGCCAAGAACGACCTGCGGGCCATCGGCCGCACGAACGACTGCATCCTCTACGGCGGCCGAGCGGCGTACACGGTGCAGGGCGACGACGCCGAGCTCGAGGAGCTGGCCCGCCGCGTGCCGGCCTCGGCCTCTTCCGACTACGGGACGCCCTTCTACGAGATCTTCAAGCGCTACGAGGGCGACTTCTACAAGATCGATCCGCTGCTCTTCAGCCCCGCCGAGGTGGCGATCACGAACCTCGCCTCCGGGCGCACCTTCCGAGCCGGATCCGTGAACCCGGACGTCCTGACGGCGTCGCTCTTCGGCTGAGGCCACCTCATGTCCTCCTACCGCATCCGCGTCACGAAGGACTATCTGACCTTCGCCTCGGGCCATTTCATCAGCTATGAAGGGCACGAGTGCGAGCGCCTGCACGGCCACAACTACCGCGTGGGCGTGACCGTCGAGGGGCCGCTGTCTCCCAGCCAGTACGTCCTGAACTTCGTGACCGTGAAGCGCACCATGAAGCGGCTGACCGACGAGCTCGACCACCGCGTGCTGCTGCCGACGCAGAACCCGGTGATCCAGGTGCGGGAGGAGGGGAACGAGGTCCGGGCCTCGTTCAAGGAGCGGCGCTACGTGTTCCCGCGGGACGACGTGGCGCTGGTGCCGATCGCCAACACGACGGCCGAGCTCCTGGCCACGCACCTCGCGCGGCGCTTCAAGGAGGAGCTCGAGGCGATGGGCGAGCGCGGGCTCACGGCTCTCGAGATCGAGGTCGAGGAGTCCACCGGCCAGTCGGCCTTCTACCGCGAGTCGCTGGACGGCGGCTGAGTGCCGCACCCCGCGAGGGCGCGGACGTCCGCGGCTCCCACGCGCCCCGCGTGGAGCGCGGTCCCGACCAGACACGCCTGCCAGCCCGCCTCGCCCAGCGCGCGCAGGTCGGCCGCGTCCCGCACGCCCCCGCCCGCCACCCACGTGCAGCCCGTCGCTTCGCGCCGAACCCCGGCCAGGAGCCCCACGGCGGGACCGCTTCCGCCGCCCACGCGTTCCAGGTCCAGCGCGATGATCGCTCCGTAGCCCGCACTCAGGGCGGCGCGGGCGATGCCCTCCGGCTGCATGGCCGAGAGCTCCCCGGCTCGGGCCAGCGGCCGGCCGCCCTTCAGATCCAGACCGAAGGCCAGCCCGTCGGGTCCGAGCCGGTCCGGCAGAGCGTGCAGGGCCTCGAGGCCCGGCAGCGTCTCGAGCGCCACGACCACGCGCGAGGCGCCGGCCAAGAGGAGCGCTTCGGCGGCCGCGACGTCGCCGGCTCCGGCGTCGATCCAGACGCGGGCGCCGTCCCCCGCGAGCCGCTCCACCAGCGCCGCCGCCCCGCTCACGTCGGCGCCGCGACCGGCGATCGCGTCCAGGTCGGCCACGTAGAGGAAGTCCGTGCCGAGTCTCTCGCGACAGGCCCGCGCGAGATCGCGGGGGTCGCAGCCGGGTGCGAGAACGCTCGCGAGCGGCGGGTAGCGAGAGCGGTCGCCGCCGGCGGCCCGCACGGCCACGCCGCCGCGCACGTCCAGGACCGGGATCAGACGCACGCCGACGCCGGTCGGTCTGCGGAGACGTCGTGGGTTGAGATCGCGCGGGCCGCCAGCCGGACCAGCTCCTCCGAGAGCCGGCCTGTCCGTCCGCCCTCGCAGACCGCGCCCCGCACGCCGACCACGTCGGGCCCCAGCGCGGCGGCGCGAGGCAGGTGCTCGAGCGTCAGGGACCCGGCGAGCCCGCAAAGGAGTCCGGCGCCGCGCACCTCCGCGACCCAGGCCCGAAGCTCCGCCTCGCCCATCAGGTCCAGGATCGACCGTTCCTTGGCGAGGGTGTCGAGCATGGCTCCCTGGAGACCCGCGCCGGCCGCCAGCGCCGGCAGATCGAGTGGGCGCAGGGCGGGCGCGGGGTCGTCGGCGAAGGCCACGGCGATGACCGCCGGCAGGGACGGCCCCTCGGCGAGTCGCTCGCGAAGGTCGAGCAGCGCGCGTGCCGTCCGGGGGGATCCATCCGCGCCGGCCAGCCCGACTTTCAGGAATGAGGCCCCGGCCCTGGCCAGCTCGAGCCCCAGCGCCCCCAGCGCTTCCGCCCCCCGGCGGCCACGTGGAAGCCGGTCTCCCAGCGCCGCGCTCACGGCCACGCTTGCCGGCGCCACGGCCCTCGCCAGGCGCACGATTTCCGGAGAGGCCGCGCCCAGCGAGCCGCGCGCGGGGTCCTTCACGTCGAGGACGCCGGCGCTGCCGGCCAGTGCCGCGGCCAGCTCCTCCGCCCGGGCCACGCTCACCAGCAGGCGTCGGGAACCGGCCGTCGGCGAGGCGCGAGGGAAGATTCCCCGGGAATCAAATCCGATGCCGAGCATAGCCCGTACTTAGGGGCTGGAGGGTCGAAAGGGAGCGCCTCGCCGCGGCTATCGCCTGTGCCGCTTTGGATAAGCGCGGATTATGCATACGGCCCATGGATTTTATTGACAAAAGACGGGCCCACAGGCTACCATCTGGCCACAACCCACACAATGCCGGGGCGGCGATCCACGATGACGGGGGCAGGGGCGGATCTCTTTTTCCCCTCGCACAGGCTGCACGTGACAGGGATGAACACCCTGGGCTTCGTGTCGTGGTGGGGAACGTCGGTGGTCGTCGGGTGAGCCCAGGCCGCGGGACGCTCCGTCCCGTGGCTCGTCGTCTTCGGCCGTGTCCTCTTGCTAGACGTGAGCTCGGTTCGTAACCAGCCTCAAAAGGAGGGGCGCATGAAGCGATTGC
>DATBJW010000003.1:0-37756 GCA_036556205.1 Gemmatimonadota bacterium | reverse complement strand
GAGCGGATCACGTACGAGCTCGAGTACGGAAGCGACGCGCTCGAGATGCACGCCGACGCGCTCGTCCCGACCGACCGCGTTCTGCTCGTGGACGACGTTCTGGCCACGGGAGGGACGGCGCGCGCGGCCGCCGACCTCGTGCGCGTGCTGGGAGCGCCGGTCGTGGGCGCGGCCTTCCTGGTCGAGCTTGCGTTTCTGGAAGGCCGCCGGAAGCTTGCCGATCTGGAGATCCACAGCGTGCTCCGGCTCTGAGCCGCGCTCCCGCCGCAACATCCCCACCCCCGCGGAGGATTCCGGTGTCCCGATCCTGGTCGAGCCGACTCGGCGCCGCGCTCGTCGCGGCCATCGGGCTGCTCACACCCGGCATCGCCAGCGGCCAGCAGCCCGACTCCGCCGGGGCGGCTCGCCCGCCGGCTCCCGTGGACTCGATGGCGCGCGCCGACACCCTGCCCGAGGCGCCCGAGACAAGCTTCAGCGTGGACACGATCGTGGTCGTCGCGGACAGGAAGGGGTTGGTCTGGGGAGACTGGTACGTGAACCCCGAGGTCGGGCAACAGGTGGCGCAAGCCATCCAGCGCAAGGGCCAGCTCTCGGGACGCACCTGGCTCCAGGCCGCCGCGCCGATCCAGAGCCTGGCGTTGGGCAGGCCGGCGGGCGACACCCAGCTCCTGAGCTTCGTGGACAAGGGGGAGGCGTTGAACTTCTGGAAGGCGGGGGAGGTGGAGTACAGCTACGTCTTCGACGGGCCGTTCGGGTTGCGCGCCCGCGGGACGGCCCGGTCCGGAACGGCGGGGGCGACCGCGCACCTCGTCCGCATCCCGCTGCCCGTGCGCCAGCCGCCCGAGCGCGACGTGATCGACGAGCGGGCGCGCGTGGGCCGGGTGGACATCACCTACAAGCCCGCCTCGTCGCGCGCGGACGGTCCGCGCGGACGCTTCAGCGTCTACCTCTACTACCTCAATCCCGAGCTGGGGTATCGCATCGTCGGCGTCGGCTACTGAGTCGGGCGCGGGTCGGCGCGCTCAGGCCGGCGTCCAGGCCACGCCCTGGCGCTGGAAGGCGGCCAGCAGCGCGGTGCGGTCGGGCACCTTCCCGTAGGCCTCCTCCGGATCCACGACTCCGCTCTTGACCAGCGCCGTGGCGGCGTCGACCAGGGTCTGCATGCCCAGGTTGCGGCCGGTCTGCATGAGGGAGGGGATCTGAAAGGTCTTTCCCTCGCGGATCAGGTTCGCCACGGCCGGGCTCGAGACCAGGATCTCGAGTGCGGCGATGCGCCCGCCGCCCTTCCGGCGCAGGAGCGTCTGGGCGACCGCGCCGCGCAAGACGTCCGCCAACACCGTGCGCACCTGATTCTGGCGGTCGGCGGGAAACTGGTCCACCATCCGATCCACGGCGGCGGCCGCCGTCACCGTGTGCAGCGTGCCGAACACGAGGTGTCCCGTCTCGGCCGTCTCCAGCGCGATGGACACCGTCTCCAGGTCCCGCAGCTCGCCGATCAGGACCACGTCGGGATCCTCGCGCAGCGCGGCGCGCAGCGCGTCCTTGAAGGACTGCGTGTCGCGTCCCACTTCGCGCTGCGTGATCAGAGCCTTGCGATCGGGGTGCACGAACTCGATCGGGTCTTCGATCGTGACGATGTGCTCGGAGCGCAGATTGTTGGCGAGGTTCAGGATCGCGGCCAGGGTCGTGGACTTGCCGCTCCCGGTGGGGCCGGTCACCAGGATCAGTCCCTTGCGCAGGAGCGCCCAGTCGCGCACGACCTGCGGCAGGTTCAGCTCTTCCGCGGTCGGGATCCGGGCCGGGATCAGACGGAAGACCGCGCCGATCCCGCGCCGCTCGCGAAAGACGTTCACGCGGAAGCGGCCGAGGTTGCCGAACTGGAGCCCGAAATCAGCTTCCTCGCCTGCCGCAAGCTGGGTCCGTTGCGCCGCCGGCAGCAACGGACCGAGGAAGCGCTCGAGCTCCTCGCCCGTCAGCGCGCGCGCGCCTTCGACCGCGACCAGCTCGCCGTCGATCCGGAAGTAGGGAGGCAGATTGGCGCGCAGGTGAAGATCGGAGCCGGCTCGACGCACGAGCTCCGCGAGCAAGACGCTGAGCGACTCGGCCTGCGCGGCGCGGGGTGGGGAAGCGGTCTCGAGTTCGGTCATGAGCTCCGTGGCCAAGAGGGAGTCGCGTGCCCGCGGGCGGCTGCGGTCTCGCGGTGCGCGGACGCTCGGTGACCCGTCCGCGAACGGTTCAAATCATCAGTCAAGCGCGCGCGCGTCAAGAAGGACGCGCGCGGTCGCGGGCGTTTCCGTCCATGTGTCAACCGCTGGACAGCCCGTCCCGCACGTACTGCACGGCCAGCGCCAGCAAGAGCAGGCCCATCACCCGGGACAGGATCTGGATGACGTTCGGGCCCAGCACGCGGGCGATGCGCGCTCCCCCGATCAGGATGATCCAGCAGATCAGCAGGTTGGCCGCGATCGCCGCCAGCACGAGCAAGCGGCCGTGGGCCTGGGCCAGGATGATGATCGTGGTGATCGTGCCCGGTCCGGTGATGAGCGGGGTTCCGATGATGATCGCGGCGGAGCCGTAGCCCTGGCCGGCCGGGCCGCCCACGTCCTTGCCCAGGATGAGCTGCACGCCCAGGATCCCCAGGATGATCCCGCCCGCGATCTTGAAGCTCGAGAGCTCGATGTGGAGGAGCTGCAGGAGCTGGAGGCCCACGCCCAGGAACAGCAGCATGAGCACGCCGGCCACGAGCAGGGCGACGTTCGCGTTCCGGCGCCGGTCGGCCGGGGTCATGTTCGCGGTGAGCGACAGGAAGACGGGCAGCGTGCCGATGATGTCGATGACGACGAAGAGCTCGAAGAAGGCCCGGAGGAAGGCTTGCATGGCGCCGCAAGTTAGCGCGCGAGGACCGGAGCGGAAGCCGGCGGCTGGACGCCGCTCCGCGAGCGCCCTACCTTCCGGGTGCGCCCCCGTAGCTCAGGTGGATAGAGCGACGGTTTCCTAAACCGCAGGCCGGGTGTTCGAATCACCCCGGGGGCACCACCTTTTCCGCGCATGTCCTCCCGGGGGCCGACCGCGCCAGACCGCGGTCCTGGGGCGTCCCCCGTTTGCGATGGGCGAGCCGTGCAGGAACGGCACGCCCGAAGCCTATCCTTCGTGAACTATTTGCCCTCCCGCGCGCGGGCGCCCCTGCCCGAAGCTGGAGAAAATCGCTCGGGTACGTTCCTTGCTTTTCCCGACCTTCGGGCAGCCGCGTCGCTGCGTCTGCCGCGGGAACCTTTCAGAACGTTCCCAAGCGTCGAAACGAGACTCCAGAACCCGAGCACGGGAGGGTTGCCGCCATGGCGGACAACGCGCAGGACCTGTTCAAGCACGAGCTCCGTGACATCTACGATGCGGAGCACAAGCTCGTGAAGGCGTTGACGAAGATGAGCAGGGAGGTCGAGAACGAGAAGCTGTCGCAAGGCTTCGAGGAGCACCGGAAGGCAACCGAGGACCACATCGATCGCCTGGAGAAGGTCTTCGAGCTGATCGAGGTTGCGCCCCGGCGGCAGCCGTGCGCCGGCATCGACGGCCTCCTCAAGGAGTACGCCAAGTTCGTGCGCGAGGAGAAGCCCGAGCCGCCGGTGCTCGACACCTTCGCGGCGGGCGCGGCGCGGAAGGTCGAGCATTACGAGATCACGGCCTACGAGGGCCTGATCGACCTGGCGCGGCAACTGGGGCTGGAAGATGCCGTCGATCTGCTCAGCGAGACGCTACAGGAAGAAGAAGACGCGGACCGCAAGCTTCGGGCGCTCTCGCCGGAGCTGGAAGAAGCGCTCGTGCAGGCCTCCGCGGAGGTATGAGCACCTCGCAGAGTCGAGGTTTCCTTCATCGTGTTGGCTCGGCCTCGCGTGTCTCCACGGCTGGCCAGTTTTCCTTCGCGCCTATAACTTCGAGGCCGCGGGTCGCCCGCCACGGGTCCCGCCTCTGCAAGACACCCATTCCGTCAGAAGGCGTTCCCGGAGCATCGGAGAGGAATGAAGACCCGCAAGCGCCTCACGAAGAAGCAACTCAAGCGCGACCGCTTCGTCGACACGACGTTCGACTGGGCGCTCTGGGCACGCGAGAACGTCAAGCAGGTCGGGGCGATCGCGGCTGGCCTGGTGGTGGTCGGGCTGGCCGTCTTCCTCTATCGGACCTCCGAGGCCCGAGAGTCCCGGCAGGCGTCCCAGAAGTTTCAGGAGATCATCCAGACCTATGGGTCTGGCAACTTTCAACTTGCGGCGAATGACTTCAGGGAGTTTCTGAGCAAATACAAGGGCACGCGGTACGGTTCCGAGGCCACGCTCTACCTGGCCAATTCCTACTTGCAGGCGGGAGACGCCAAGTCGGCGGTCAAGACACTCGAGGAAGCCCGCGGGCAGACCGACGATCCGAACGTGGCCTACGCGGCGGGGACCCTGCTGGGCTCGGCCTACGAGAGCACTGGAGATGCGGCCAAGGCCGCCGAGGCCTACCGCCAGGCCGGCCAGAAGGCACGACACGACTTCGAGCGCGCCGAGGCGCTCATGAACGCGGCCAGGGTGCACACCGCCGGAAAGGACGTGGAGAAAGCGGTTGCGGCCTATCAGGAGGTGGTCAAGAAGTACCCGGATTCCGAAGCCGCCGCCGAGGCGAAGGTAAGGCTCGCGGAGGTGACGGCGGAGCCGCTGGAGCTGGCTCCGGCCGCCTCCGCCGCGGCCGCGGCATCCGTCGAGACGGCGGCCATGGCCAAAGCTGATTCGACGGCCAAGCCGGGCGCGACGGGCGCGGCAAATGAGCCGGCGGCAAGCGTCTCGGTGGCGCCGGCCGCGAAGGTGGAGGGCGCCAAGCCGGAAGAGCCTGCGGAGGCGCGCTGAGGGGTTGGGATCGGGCGCCGAACGGAGCGGTGGCCCGGGGCGCCTTTCGAACTTTGTTTCTCGAGTACTACTTGAGGTGATGTCGCATAAGATGGATTATGTAAACTAACGTTCGTGGCAGACCCGTCCGCCTCAGGAAGCTCTCCCGCCCGCCCCGAGCCCCCTCTCCCCCCTCGCCGGATCCTCGTCGTTCACCTGCTCCTGGTCGCCATCGTCGGCGGGCAGCTCTGGAGCACGCTCGCGGACCGGGAACGCTGGCCGTTCTCGCCCTACGCCATGTACTCGACGCTGGAGCGCGAGCGGACGCTCACCTGGCTCCGGCTCTACGGCGTGCCCGAGCGCGAGCCGGCGAGCGAGATTCCGCTCCTGTCCGACGATCAGCTCGCCCCCTTCGACCAGGCACGTCTTCCGGCCGCTCTCGGCCACATGGCCGGCCGGAGAGGCGACCTGCGTGAGGCCCTGCGGGACTGTCTCGAGCGCTACGAGACCCTGCGCAGGTCGGGCCGGCACGACGGGCCTCCGCTGCGGGGCGTGCGTCTCTACCGGGTTCGCTGGACCCTGGACCCCGAGGCGCGCAACGTCGACCGTCCCGACCGCAGGACGCTCGTTCTCGAGGTCCTCTCGAGCTCGATCCGGAAGCGGCCGTGAGCGCGCGCGAGCGCTGGCTCCGCTTCTGGTTCGAGCCGAGCTCCCCCCTGAGCCTCGGGATCTGCCGGGTGCTCTTCTTCGGGTTTCTGCTCGTCCTCTACGTTCCGCGGGACTTCGCCGCCTGGGGACGCGTGTCGAGCGTCTTCTGGGAGCCCACCTGGCTCTTCCAGGTCCTGCGCCTTCCGCTCCTGCCCGCGCCGGCGCTCGAGCTGCTCCAGTGGGTCTGGAAGGCGGCGCTCGCCCTGAGCTGCGTCGGGCTCCTGACTCGCCTCGCGACGGGCGTCGCGTTCATCCTCGGCGCTTACCTCATCGGGTTGCCGCACTGCTTCGGCAAGATTCACCACAACGAGGCCGTCGTGGTGCTGGTCCTCGGGATCCTGGCGCTCTCGCGCTGCGGTGACGCGGTGTCGCTCGACCGGCTCATCCGCCGCCGACGCGATCCGGACTCGCGCCCCGATGGACCGCCGCGCTCCGGCGAGTACACGTGGCCCGTGCGGATGGTATGGGTCGTCATGGCCCTCGTCTTCTTCGCCGCGGGCCTCGCCAAGCTGCGTCACTCGGGCCTCGTCTGGGTCACCTCGGACAACCTCGCGATCATGATGATCCAGAACAATTACGCCAAGGTGCGCACGGATCCTCTCACGATGTGGGGTCTCGTGCTGGCCCGTCATGGCTGGCTCTGCCGCGCGCTCGCGGGGGCCACGCTCGCGGTCGAGCTCGGCTACCCGCTGGCCCTCGTGAGCCGGAGGGCGCGCTGGCTGTTCGTGCCGGCCTCGTGCTTGATGGTGGTGGGGATCCGGCTGGTGCTCGGTCCGGCCTTCGAGCAGTTCCTGGTGTGCAGCCTGTTCTGGGTGCCGTGGGATCGCCTGGTCGGTCGGATCCGGCCGGGCGTGGCGTCGCGCGCCTCGCGAGCCGGGCCGCGCGTCGCGCCCGCCGGGGGCGATCCCGGCTAGGGCCCGGCCTCCAGGGGCGCATCGATTCGCGGCGGGACCTGCCGGTACGCGGCCCCGGTCTGGAAGTCCACGATGGTCCCGATCGCGGTCCCGAGCACCCCGCCCACGAAGAAGCCGGTCGAGCCGTATTCCTCACCCGTATCGGAGAGGTTCGACGCGATCAGCGCGGCCACGCCGACCAGGAGTCCCGCCGCGAGGAATCCCCCGTTCGCCCACACGAGCGGCGAGCTCCTGCGCTCGAGAGACAGGATCTGGGGCCGGTAGCCCTGCTTCTCGAGGGTAACAATATACTTGACTCAGCGGAGCCGCTAGCCCTATGGTAGAAGCCGCCTTACGGTGGCCCTCGGATGAAGCCCTTCTGGCTCCTGCGGGTGAGGGGCAGGACCAGCCCGAAGAGGAGCAGGGTTTTGTCTGCGGTCGCCTCTACAGCTTGTGGGAAATGCTCTATATCTACGCCCGAGATTTGTTCGAGCTTTCAAGAGCCCTTGAGCAAATGATCCAAGGTCTTAACAAGCTCGATCCACAAATGCCGCTCCCAGACAGCTTGCAAAACACCATCTGCAATAGATTCGAGTCGTTCCATGCAAGCCTGTCAAAGCTTTCGCTGTTTATATCTGCCCACAACATTGAGGACGCGCTAGCTAGTGGCTTGCGAGCTAAGCCATCTGTGAGCGCAGCCCTAGTCGAACTGGCCTTTCTTCAACGCACCCTAAAGAATGAGCTTACCGACCGCACGTTAATGGTCGTAGAGCCCAATAAGAAGGATTACCATGAAACACTAGAGCCATTTGGGCCGGATGTAGCAAACTCCTTTCCATCCTGTCTTGATGACGCGATTCGAGCTGCAAGGTGTCTAGGCTTTGGTCAAGGTACAGCATGCGTCTTTCATCTTGCGCGCGTGATGGAATTTGCGCGTGGAGTCGTTTCTAAGGCTTTAAAGCTGACTGATCATACCCCGTCATGGGATGCGGCCCTGCACAAAATAGACGAGGAACTTAAGAAGCGTTTTAAGCCAGGCGAAACCTGGGACGCCGAGGAGAGTCAGTTTTATGCAACTGCCGCTGCTGACCTCCGTGCCGTTCAAAGGGCTTGGCGAAATCGGACCATGCATATTGGTCCTTCATATGACGACGACGCGGCAACTGCGATTTACAAGGCTGTATCCAGTTTTATGCAGCACCTAGCAGTTAGGCTTTCGGAATAGGTGGGTGCTTCCCTTTGGTCGTGCGCGTTCGCTCTTGCCGCCGGACCGCAGACTTCGGCACGGCGACTATGCGCTTGGCGAGATCGGCAAAACGCTGGAATGGCGTCTGCGCCGGTTCGGGCTTGGGCTTCGGCTTGTGCATCGCTTCCTTTCTGGGATCGGTAGGGAGATGACGTTCCCGCAATCAAGCTGCCCGAAGGCGCACCCCGGGTTAAGGGGCGGGTTCCCCGCCCCCTTTATGGGTGCGAGGGTAAACTTCGGTAGCGGCCTACTTCGTCCGCCCCTCGGCGATCAGCGTGCGGTCCTTCAGAAACACTCTGTTTCCGCTGGCACTCCTGTAGCACGCTTGGATCGTGTGCACACCGCTCCCGAGCGGTATCACGTGGACGGCCGTGAACACCGCGTAGAAAGCGGTTTGGTTGGCGGAGAAGGCTGTGGGGCCCGCTTGCTTGAAGCATCCTCCCCCGTCCAGGCTGTAGCCGAGCTCCATGCCGGTACCGGGGTCTACCCGCGCTTCCGCGCTGAACGTGACAACCACCTTGCGAGCACTCGAGCCGTTGTTGATGGTGACGGACGAGTTCAGCACGGGCACGAATGGCACTGAATTCGTGAATGCGTCGCCGGTTTCGACATCTCGCTGGGTGGTCGGGATGGGCGGCGCGGGTGCGGGCGATGGAACGAAGTTGGCGAGCGCCGCGAGGGCGACCGTGGCAAAGGAGAGGTGCATCGGCTGCATCGTGGTTCCTCCATCGGGCGCTGAGGTTTGCGAGCCTGGCCGGGCGGCCGTAGCAATAGGCTCGGCCGCCACTTCCCCGTCGCAGCCACGAGCGACGATTGAACATCTATGATTTCGGGTTCTCTTTCTACGGGTCATTCTTTCTCCGGCCGCGCCCCTGGCAAGCGTCACGTCGTAGCTGGCTGCGCCCCGATTAATTGCTCGTAGGTGACTCGCTTCCCAAGCACCGCACCGAGCAGGCGTTGAAAGCGACTCGCGTCGGTGGCCTTGCGGGTGTTGTAGCGGAATGATTCTTCGTCCAGGTAGCGGAACAAATGAAACGGTTCGACGTTGACGTAGGTGCCCTTGATGGCGCGCTTCAACAGGCTCCAGAAGTTTTCGAGTCCGTTAGTGTGGACCTTGCCCTTGGCGTAGGCTTCAGCGTGGTCGATCACCTTGTGGACGTATTCATCTTCGAGCCCACGGTAGGAGCCGAGCTTATCGCTGAACACTTCCGAGCCGGACGCAACGTGCTCACGGATCTTCTCGCGCAGGTGATGCCTGCGAGTATTCGGGACCACGGCGGTACGCACGACGCTGTGACCGTCCGCGCCGTGGCGTTCCAGCAGGCCCATGACAGCCGCCTTACCCATGCCGCCGGTGCCCTTGATCTTCTGGGCGCGCTTTCCCTTGTGCATGAAGCGGGCGCGACCGCCGATGAAAGTCTCATCGACCTCGACCTCGCCACCCATCTTCTGGAAGTGGGCGGTCTGCATCGCCAGCCGGATACGGTGCAGCATGAACCAAGCGGTCTTCTGGGTGACGCCGAGCGCCCGGCTCATCTCGTAGGAGCTGACGCCGTTTTTGGCGTTGGCGATCATCCAGATTGCGGCCAGCCACTTGTCGAGCCCGATGGGGCTATCCTCGAAGACCGTCCCGACCTTGGCCGAGAACTGCCGGCGCGGGTGCTGGCCCTTGCATTGCCAGAGCCGGCGGGTGGACAGGAACCGGACTTCGCGGCTACCGCAGGTTGGGCAGGTGACGCCATCGGGCCAGCGCAAGCCGACCATGAACGAGAGACACACGTCCTGGTCCGCGAAGTGGCGGATGGCTTCCAGGAGGGTCTTGGGGACGTGCCGGGTAGGTGTCATGCCCAGAGTATAGCCCCTCTGGGCTGCTGAGTCAAGTATATTGTTACCTTCTCGAGACGGATCTCGGCACCCGTGCTCTTGCGGGGGATCTCGAGCGTTCCCGGCGTCGTCACGCGCTGATCGCCCGCCGAGGCCTCGGCGCCGGCCGGACGGGTAGCGACGGTCACTCCCTGACGCGAGCCGTGGATGAGCGTGGCGCAGTTCGTCGTGGAGAGGAAGGGGCCCAGTGCCAGCGCGACGCCGGCGAAGGTACGTGGCGGGCTCATCGAAGGCCCTCCTTCAGAAGGCGATCTCGGCCTCGGTCCACATCGCGACCGGCGAGCCGGCTCTGGACCCCGGGGCGTAGCGCAGACGCCTGGCGGCAGACTCCGCGGCCATGTCCAGCTTATCGATACCACTGCTGGACAGTACTTTGACATCGCTCACATCACCTGATTCAGTAACGTAGACCAGAAGCCTCACGTGAGCGCCCCGAACGCGGCGCGGGTCCAGTCCCCCCGCAAGGGCCGGGACGGCGATGTGAAGCGGGCTCGGCGGGAGGAGGTCGGACCCGCCCGGACCCGGCGCGCCGCCGGCTCCGCCACCTGCGGCTCTCGTTGCTCCACCGGCTCCACCGGGACCGGCCTCCGGTCCCGACGCCGACGTCTCCCCTTCCGGTCCGACCGCATCCTGCCCGGCGGTCCGCCCCGACGTTGCGGCCCTGGCCTCGAGCGCTCCGCCCGGCTCGTCGCCGGTGGCGGGAGCGATGCTGCTCTCGCTCGGACGTTTGGGTTCCGGACGGGCGTCGCTCTCCGGCAGAAGCTCGTGGGAAGCCTCGGCGGCGCGCAGTTCGTTCGCGGGCTCCGGCGGCGCCGGAGCCCTCTCGCCGGCGACGACGGACTCACGATCCCCGGATGAACGTCTGTCGCCGGCGGAGCCACGCGTCTCGAGCGCCGCGCGCGCGGTCGCGCCGGCTTCTCCACCCAGCAGCGCCACCGGAAAGACGCCCTGCGGCGCACCCGAGGGACCTTCGCCGGCGCCGGGCGCGCCCGGCAAGCGCGGACCCGGGCCCGTCGCCGAGGCGAAGGCCAGGGCCAGCCCGAGCAGGGACCCGTGTAGGGCGGCCGAAGCCCCGAGATCCCGCCAACCCGCGTCACGTCGCGCCATCATCGGCCGGGCTCCTCACCCGCCCCGGCGTCGAGGTCTCCGCCATCCGGGCCCCCCTCGCGCAGGTCGAGGACCACCACCCGTGAGGCCTCACGCGCGGCAGCCATGTCTTCCACGCTCACGCTGACCCGGTAGCGCCCCGCGGGAAGCTCGGAGAGATCGAGCGAGATCGTCTCGGCCACGCGCTCGGCCGCGCCCGCGCGCTCCTTCTCGAAAGCCAGCGAGACGCCGTCGCCCTCGGGCGTGGGCGATGCATCGGCCCCGAAGATGCGCGCCAGCGTGCCCGGCCGCGCGCCCTCCTCGGCGCTCACGCGGTACTCGACGCGATACCGGACGCGCCCGTCCGTTCCGGCGGTGAGGTCGTAGGCCTCGTAGTAGAGGTAGAGCGGCTGGCTCTTCGAGAGGCCGCTTCCGAGGAGCGGACGGATCGCGAAACCCTCGCGCTCGGGTGCGGAGGGATCGGCGGCCGCGGGGGCCACGCGGCTGGCGAAGAGCACGTCGGAGAGCTGGAGCTCCCGTGCCGCGTAGGAGGGGAGCACGAAGTCGCCGCGCTGGAGCCCGACCGCGCCCGAGCGCAGGCCCCGGACCTGGGCGGCATAGTGCCGGGAGCCTGGATAGGCCGAGATCTGGAACGCCCCCACGAGCGAGCCGCGGTCGCCCTCGTCGCCCTGCAAGCGCAGGGTGTCGGCCAGCACCAGCTCCTCGCGGTAGTCGTCGTCGTAGAGCTTGAGCTGCTGGAGAAGCTGGGCCGCTCCCTTCCCCTCGAAGTCCCGCAGCGCCGCCAGCGGAACCCCGAGTGCCAGCAGCAGGTCGGTGCGCGCCGGGCTCTCGGCGTTGCGGAAGGTCGCGCCGGCCGCGGCGACCGGGAACACCTTCTTCCCGTAGTCGAAGTCGTAGCTGTCGGTCGAGAGCCCGACGATGGTGTTCTCGATGCCTTGAGAATCCGCGTGCCCCCGCTTCACATTGGCCAGCCCCGCCTCGGTCGTGGGCAGGATCGAATAGACCGTGTCGTTGCCCCGTCCCATGGGGCCTTCCATCAGTTTGAAGTGAAACTGGAGATGACCGTCTGGAAATCCAGGCCTGTCATAGCGCCAGTATTCCCCGCCGCCGACCTCGATCGAGCGGTCATCCGGCTCGCCATGACGCAGGTAGATCGTGCCGCGGTCGTCCACCGAGAGGCCTTCGACGCGCGTGTCGAACGAGGGCCGCCCCAGATCGTCCACGTAGTGGCCGATGGTCTTCTCCTTGGCCAGCGGCTTCTTCCAGAGGTAGCGGTGGCGCACTTCGCCCACGCGGCGGTACTGCTCCGCCAGGCGCTCGTTCGCCAGGGTGAAGGGCAGCGGATCGCGCGCCGTCCAGAACCCGCGCACGAACGCCACCTCGCCGCCCAGGCTGCGCGTCTCCGCAAGCTCCCGGTCGGAAGGGTCGATGAGGGGCTCCAGGTCCTGCCAGTAGAACTCCAGGTCCTCCGGGGACTGGACGACGTCGAGGCCCGCGAGGTAGGCGCGCGTGGCCTCCTCGTCGCTCTTCAGCAGGAAGAGCCGCCGCGCGCTCCAGTAGTGATAGGCGCTCGAGGATGCTCCGCCGGCCGAGCGCCAGGCCTCGATCAGCCGGCCCAGGGCGTCGGTGTCCGCGAGCTGGACGTAGAGCGCGGCGGCCATGGCCGCCACCCGCCCGTCGAACCCGCGGGCCAGCCGCGTCTGGAAGCTCTCCGCCACGCGGCGCAGCTCGTCCGCGTAGGGCCACAGCAAGCGCCAGCGCGCGTAGGCGTCGCGGTAGAAGGGGTCGCGCTCGAGGATCGACACCAGCGCGCGGCGTCCCTCGCGCTGGCCCTCCCAGCCGTCCAGCGCCAGGTAGGTGTCGGCGAACTCGTAGAGCGGCTCGATCGCGGCGGGGTCCTTCTTGAGTGCGTTCCGGAAGGCACGGATCGCCTCGAACTTCCGGAGCGGGACCTGCTTGTAGGCGATTCCCAGCCGGGTGTAGGCCTCCGACGGAGGCCGGTACCCCTCCGCGAGCGCCGTCCGGAACGCGGTGACGGCCTCGCGCGCCGTGCCGCCGGCGAGGAGCTCCACGCCGCGATCGAAGGCGGCGGTCGCCGGGTCGTGGGGGACAGCCCCGGCGGAGGCCGCGGAGTCGATCGGAAGGAATGCGCCAGACCCCGCGGGTGACGTTCCGGCTGCGGCGGGCGTTCCGGGAGCGTCCTGCGAACGGAGGGCGGCGACGGGCAGGAGCGCGACGACCAGGGCCAGCAAGCCGGTGGAAGGCGTCCGCATGGCGTTCGAGAGCTCCTTTCCAGGAGCGGGACGTTTCTGGCCCCTCAGCCTCGCGCGCGCGTCACGATGTTCACGAGGCGGTTCGGCACCACGACCACCTGCGCCACGTCGCGGTTCCCGAGCAGGCCCGGGATCCGTCCGTGCGACACCGCGCGCTGCCGCACTTCGCCCTCTCCCAGGTCGCGCGTCACGCGCATCTCGTCGCGCAGCTTGCCATCGACCTGGATCACGACCGTGACCTCGTCCTCGGCCAGCAGGGCCGGGTCATGGACCGGCCAGCCGGCGTCGAGAATGGAACCCTCGTTCCCCAGCCGATGCCAGAGTTCCTCCGCGAGGTGCGGCGTGGCCGGGGCGAGCAGCCGGATCACGTCCTCGACTACCGAGCGGAAGAGTCGCACGTCCGCGGGGTCGGCCGTGCCGCCGGCGGCCCCGGCCGCTGCGCTCCATCCGCCCGCGAATTGATAGGCCGCGTTCACCAGCTCCATGATGCGGCTGACGGCCGTGTTGAACTGGAAGCGCTCGAAGTCCTGCGTGGCGTGCGCGATCGCGTAGTGGCGCGCGCGCTCGAGCGCGCGCCTGGCCTCCCCGCGGTTCCCGTCGGGCGTGGCCGTGGGTGGGGGCGTAGCGGACTGCAGGGCCATGCGCCACACGCGCTGCAGGAACCGGAACGCGCCGTGGAGTCCCGTGTCCTCCCAGTCGCCTCCCTGCTCGAACGTGAACCCGAACAGGAGATAGAGGCGCAGCGCGTCGGTCCCGTGCCTGGGGATGTACTCCTCGGGGGCGACGACGTTGCCCCAGCGCTTCGACATCTTGGCGCCGCCGCGCGTGATCTGACCCTGGTGGCGCAGGGACCGGAAGGGCTCGTCGAACCCGACATGGCCGAGGTCGAAGAGCGCCTTGATGAAGAAGCGCGCGTAGAGCAGGTGCATGGTGGCGTGGTCGACGCCGCCCACGTACATGTCCACCGGACACCAGGCGTTCACGACCGCGGGATCGAAGGCGCGGCCGTCGTCGTGCGCCGACAGGTAGCGCAGGAAGTACCAGGACGAGTCCACGAAGGTGTCCATCGTGTCGAGGTCCCGCTCGGCGTGTCCCCCGCAGCGCGGGCAGCGCACGTGCCGGAAGCTCTCGGATCGGCCGAGCGGCGAGAGGCCTCCCTCCCCCAGCGAGAAATCCACGTCGTAGGGCAGCCGCACGGGCAGGTCCTCGAGCGGCACGGGCACTTCGCCGCAGCGCGGGCAGTGGATGATCGGGATCGGCGCGCCCCAGTAGCGCTGCCGCGAGATCAGCCAGTCGCGCATCTTCGTCTTGACCGCCGCGCGGCCCTTCCCCAGCCGCTCCAGCTCGTGCGTGATCTCCTGACGGGCCACGGCCGCGGGCATCCCGCTGAAGCGCCCGCTGTTGACCAGCACGCCGTCCTCGTCCTCCGCCACCTGCAGCGTGACGGCCCCATCCTCGGCGTCCGGGGGGTCGCCGGGCTGGGCGATCACGCGCCGCACGGGCAGCCCGAAGGCGTTGGCGAAGTCGAGGTCGCGCTGGTCGTGCGCGGGGACGCCCATGATGGCACCCGTGCCGTACGAGAGGAGCACGTAGTCGGCGATCCAGATCGGCACCCGCTCGCCCGTCAGCGGGTGCAGGGCGTGGGCGCCCGTGAACTCGCCCGTCTTCTCCTTGACGGTCGAGGTGCGCTCGATCTCGGTCATGCGCCGCGCCCGGTCGCGATACTCGTCCACCTCGTACTGGTGGACCGCGCCGGTGATCTCGTCCACCAACGGGTGCTCGGGCGCCAGCACCAGGTAGGTGGCGCCGAAGAGCGTGTCCGGCCGGGTCGTGAAGACCTCGATCTCCTTCCCCGGATGGCCCTCCACCTCGAAGCGGATCTCGGCTCCCTCCGAGCGTCCGATCCAGTTGCGCTGCAGCGCCTTGGTCTTCTCGGGCCAGTCGATCCGGTCCAGGCCTTCCAGCAGCCGGTCGGCGTAGGCCGTGATCTTGAAGAACCACTGCGTGAGGTCGCGCTTGGTGACCGGCGTGCCGCAGCGCTCGCAGCGCCCTTCCGGGGTCACCTGCTCGTTGGCCAGCACCGACTCGTCCTTGGGGCACCAGTTGACGGGCGCGTTCTTGCGATAGGCGAGACCCGCCTTGAAGAGCTCCAGGAAGAGCCACTGGGTCCACTTGTAGTAGTCGGGATGGCAGGTGACGACCTCGCGCTCCCAGTCGTACATGGCGCCCATCAGCCGCAGCTGGTAGCGCATGTACTCCATGTTCTTCTCGGTGAAGTCGGCCGGATGCGCGTTGTGCTTGATGGCGTAGTTCTCGGCTGGAAAGCCGAAGGCGTCGAAGCCGACCGGCTCGAAGACGTTCCAGCCCTGCATGCGCCGCATGCGGGCCCAGGCGTCGGCGGGCACGTAGGAGTACCAGTGCCCGATGTGGAGGCGGTCCCCCGAGGGGTAGCTGAACATGACCAGCGCGTAGCACTTGCGCGCCGTGTCGGAGAGGTCGGTGTGGTGGAGGTGCCGTTCCTCCCACCACTCCCGCCAGCGGGGCTCGATGGCCGCGGGGTCGTAGCGTTCCATGGGCGGGAAGATCGTACCGGCGGCGCCCGGGCTTCAAGAGCGGGCCGTGGACGAGCCCTGGAGCCGACCGGCCCCGAGGCTCTTTGCTGTTCGGAAAGCTGCGATCTGGGCCGAGGCTTCGACGAGAGTCACGTCCGTCGGCGCGGGCGTTCTCCACAAGACTAGCCTGGAAGAGGCCCGAGGATCGATCTCAGCGAAGACCCATCAGTCTCGCCTCCACGCCCGCCAGGACGTCGGGATCCAGATCGAGGCCGTAGGTGCGGCGCAGCCGCTCTTCACCCGATCGCTGCAGAAGCAGCCTTCGATGGAGGGCCGCCACCTTCTCCGGCGTGTCGGTCATGCCTGCATTTCCTCGAGGAAAGCGCTGACCGTCAGGTCGGCCGCCCAGTGCCTCAGATAGCTCCAGTCCAGGTCGGGCACGGATTCGACGAGATTCCTGGCGTGGCGGCGGGCGAACTCTTCCGGGCGATAGGGCGTGTCCTGGCGCACGATGAAATCGACCTTCACGAGCCGCTCGAGATGGATCAAGTTGAACAAACCCCTCTGGGCGACGGCCGTCCGCACCGCGTCTGGATGGCAGTAGAAGTCTCCGGCGAACGTATCGACGAATCGGTCCACGCCGGCTTCGGGAAGCTCGATCACTACGTCGATATCGCGCGTCATACGCGGCTGTCCATAGTAGTTCATGGCCGTGGACCCGCTGATCATGTGGGCGATGCCGGCCCTTTCCAGGCGCGCCGTGACGAGGTGGAGAACCGCGAGCTGGTCGCTCGGGGGCGCCTCCTCCACCGCGGATCCTAGGACCGATCGGCCGCGGGGAGCCGGCCCTCGAACACGATCCGCGCGTCGCCCTCCAGCGTGACGCCCGTGAACCGGTCAGCGGCGCGCTCGAAACGGCTGGTGAGGTCGAATCCTCCCGGCGGATGCACCACGACCGGCGGCTCGGTGAGTCCCCACAGGTGGGTCAGGATGGCGGCTGCGGTGGCGCCGGTCCCGCAGGACAGGGTCTCGGCCTCGACACCCTTCTCGTAGGTGCGGATCGCGAGCTCACGCCGGCCGAGCACGCCGATGAAGCTCACGTTCGTCCCTCGCGGCTGGAAGAGAGGGTGCCGGCGCAGCTCGGCCCCCTTCCCTGCCACGTCCACGCGCGCGACGTCGGGCACGAGCACGATCAGGTGCGGCGTTCCCGTGTCGGCGAAGCCCGCGTGCGAATAGCCCAGGGCCTCGATCTCGGCGAGCGACGCGCGCACGTCGCGCGGCTCGCGCATGAGCAGGCGCACGCGCGAGGGCCGCTCGGCCGAAAGCTCGGCGTGGTAGTCTCCCGCCCCCGTCTCGAAATCGACGGCGCCGTTCCTGGCGAGGCCCAGCTCGCCGGCGAAGCGCGCGATGCAGAGCGCCCCGTTCCCGCACATCGGGGCTTCGCTGCCGTCGGCGTTGTAGTAGGTCATGCGGAAATCGGCGTCCCCGCCCCGCGCCGGCTCCAGCAACAGCACGGCGTCGGCGCCCACGCCGAGACCGCGCGCGCAGAGCGCGGCGACGACCTCCGGCCGGCCCTTCGGGAACCAGCCGGCGCGGTTGTCGAACACGACGAAGTCGTTCCCGCCGCCCGACATCTTCCAGAATGGAGCGCCGTCGAGCAGAGCCTGTCCAGCGGGGCTCGCCGGCCGCAATGCCTCCGCCAAGTCGCCCATCTCCTCCAGGGCCGCGATCGTCCGGCCGAGCGGCAGCGCCGCCCAGCGCCGCAGTTGCTCGCGCCGGCTGCCCTCCCAGGTCGTGAGCGCCCACTCGATCGACCCGTCGGAGTCAGCTGGCCGTCTCATCGTCCTCGAGCCGCATGGTCAGATGCTCGATGTCGATGCGATCCTCGGGCCTCCCGGCGTGCTCCTTCATCCGGATCAGGGTGCGAAGCGACACGAAGCGGACCGGTCCGGCCTCCCCGAGCTCCTTGACTAGTGCGCGCCCGTACTCCTCGCCGAATGCGAAGGGCGCCTGCACGAACACGTCGAGGGGGGTCTCCCGATGATCGTCGCTCCAGAATTGAAGCACCCGCATGTTCTTCTCCCGGATCCACCGCTCCCGCTGCTCGGCGTCGGCGAAGCCGTCGGCGGTGATCGGGACCGACGGTCGATAGCCGAGGGGGCCAAGCGCCTCGAAGGCGCGCTTCACGTTCCCGGGCTCGAGATCCAAAACCAGGTCGGCGTCCTTCGTGAACCGCAGGTATCCATGCGCGTTTACGGCCAGCCCTCCCGCGACGAGGAAGCGCACGCCCGCACCGTTCAGGGCCCGGACCACCGCTTCTACGCTCCCGAGCTTCACGTAAGGTCCTGCGGCTCGGCCGACGCTCGCACCCGCATCGTCAGGCGCACGCTCAGATCCGCCCCAGCAGGCTCAGCAGCCGGAGCCTCCAGACCATCCATGCGGCCTCCCAGACGATGCGCCTCGACATCTTGCTCGCACCCACGTTCCGATCCACGAAGATGATCGGCATCTCGCCGATCCGGAAGCCCTTCCGGGCGGCCCGGTACGTCATCTCGATCTGGAAGGCGTAGCCACTGGAGCGCACGGCGTCGAGGTCCATGGCCTCGAGCACGCGCCGGCGGTAGCAGCGGTATCCACCCGTCAAATCCGTGACCCGGATGCCCGTGATCAGCCGGGCGTACGCGTTGGCCATGTAGGAGAGGAGCAGCCGGTGCATGGACCAGTTGACGACGGTCACGCCGTTCAGGTAGCGGGAGCCCAGGACGACGTCGAACTGCCGGATGTGCTCCAGGAACTGGGGCAGGTGGTTCGGGTCGTGCGAGAAGTCGGCGTCCATCTCGAAGACGATTTCGTAGTTGCGCTCGAGGGCCCAGCGGAAGCCGGTCACATAGGCGGTGCCCAGCCCGAGCTTGCCCGGCCGGTGGATCACGTGGACGCGGCCCGGGGAGCGCGCGGCGATCTCGTCGGCCAGAGCTCCCGTGCCGTCGGGCGAAGCGTCGTCCACGATCAGCACGTCGATGTCGGGGGACTGCTCGAGGACGCTGGGGACGAGCCGCGGGAGGTTCTCCCGCTCGTTGTAGGTGGGAATGATGACGCAGACTCTAGGCATCGGAGGTCAGACGCGCCTCGGGTGTTTCGGGAGCCGTGAAATCGCGCCGGGCGGCCAACCCGAGAGAGACGAGAGCCAGGCCGATCTCGATCAGCGTGAGCCAGACCCGGTTGACGAGTGCCACGGCCAGCGCCACCGAGGGGGGGACGTAGGGACCCAGGAGGATCGCGTAGAGGCTCTCGCGCACGCCAAGCCCGCCCGGCGAGAAGAAGGCCAGGAAGCCGCCGACGTAGCCCGCGGCACAGATGCCGAGGGCCGGGACGAGCGGCGGATAGCGGCCGGTGGTCGCACCCACGAAGAGCCAGAACGAGAGCCCCCACGAGATCCAGAGCAGACAAACGCCGGCGCCGAGGACGAGCTTCTGGCGGACGCTGAAGCGCTCCGCGATGGGGGGCCGCCCCAGCAGCTTGAGCGCCCACGCGTAGAGACGCTCGAAGGCCGGCGAGAGGTAGAGCGCCACGAGGATCGCGGCCACGGCCGGGACCGCGACCTCGGCGCCGAGCCCCCCGATCTCGGCCAGGCGCGCGGGAAGCGTCACGACGAAGAGCAGGAGGCCCACCGCGATGACCAGGACCTGGAGCAGGACGCTGGCGGCGAGCGCGTGCATGGCGTCGATGCCGCGGCGGCGCGACAGATAGAAGAGTCCCGAGAGCTGCCAGAGCTTGCCGGGGATGTAGCGCGCCAGCGCCGCCACGAAGTAGACCGGCAGCGCCTCGCGCATGCCCACCCGCTCCCCCATCGCCCGCAGGATGCCGATCCAGGTCCCGGCCCCGGCCGCCAGCGAAACCGTGGCCAGCGCGCTGGCCGCGAGCAGCGGCCCCGGCGCCACCTGCCACGGATAGGACGCGATCTCGGCCCAGTGGCGCGCCAGGTAGGCGCCGAGAAAATAGAGCAAGACGAGTGCGGCGGCCGTCTCGGCGATGCGCCGCGGACCGAAGCGTCGCCCGGGACTTCCAGGATCCTCGGAAGGCGGCGTGGCCTCCGGCTCGCCCACCCGCACGGGCCCCGCGGCCATCAGCGTGAAGCCCCCGCACGCGCCGCGCCCCCGGGCCCGCGCTTACCGCGCACCGCGGACGCGGCCGCGTAGGCCAGCGCCGCCGCGAGCCCCGCCAGCGTGACCAGCCGGCCGCGCTCGAACGCGCGGGGCTCGTAGAGCATGGTCACGCGATGCGTGCCCGAAGGCACGGGCACCGCGCGGAAAGCGAGATCCGCGCGCGCGAGAGGGGCGCTCTTTCCGTCCACCTCCGCGCGCCAGAAGGGGTGATAGGCCTCGGAAAAGACGGCCAGCGAAGGCTCGGCGGCCGTGACTTCCGCCTCGATCCGGTTCGCGGTCGCCGAGACGAAGCGCACGGCAGCCGGCGAGGGCGCTTCGGCCCCCGCGCCGGCCGGCGGCTCGGCCCAGGGGCCGGTCAGGGGTTCCGCGAGCAGAACGGTCTGGCGCGGGTCGAAGCCCGGATCCGAGAGGAGGCTCAGCGCCTCCTGATCCCCCACCACGCGACTCCGACGCGCGAGCCACGCTCGGGGGGCCTCGCCTCGCCAGCGGTAGACCGCCGGCGGACCCTCGAACACGCGCTCCAGGTCGGGGGTCTCGAGGGGTCGGGCCGAGACCACGTAGCGCAGGTTCAGCACGCGCCAGAGCGGGATCCGCCCCAGGTTCGCGGCCGCGGGGCCTCCCTGCAAGAGATCGTACCACGCGAGACGGAACTTCTGGAGTCCCGAGACCGACTCCAGCCGGTGCAGGATGGCCTGGTTGGGACCCATCGCCCCCGGCAGCGGGAAGATGCGGAAGGGTCCTTCCTGCGCGGCCAGAAAGTTCTCGGCGGCGCTCGGCGCGAAGGCCTGCTCGACGTCCACGACCGAGAGGAAGCGCGCGTCGATCCGCCAGAGGTCGAGGACGAGGAGTCCCGCGAGAAGCATCGCGCACGCTCCGGCCCCCAGCCTCCCCGCTCGCAGGCCCCACAGAAGGATGGCCGCCGCGAGGAACCAGACCAGAACCGTGATCCCGAAGCTGCGCGGAAGGGCGTGGAGTGCCGCCTCACGCGCGGCGGCGTGCGCGCCGGCGGCTGCCTCCGCGGGGCTCGTGAAGAGGCCCGCGAGCGTGGCCGGTGAGACGGCGGCCACGATCCAGGCGAGTGCCAGCAGACCCGAGATCGCGAGCAGGACCGCCGTGCGACCGTTCGCGTGTCGCCCGGCGGCGCCTGCCCCCGAGTGGCCGCTGCTTCCCTGCCGCGGCGCGCCGCGGGCCGCGAGCGCGTCGAACCCGAGGCCCGCGAGCGTGGCCACCGCGAAGGCCGCCACCGCCGTCATCATCGAAGGCGCGCGGAAGCTCTTGATCATGGGCAGCACGGCGTAGGCCAGATGGTGGACCGGGGTCGCGGCCCCCATCGCGAAGAGGAGCGCGGTCAGCGCCAGGAGCGCCCAGAAGAGCTTGCGGGGGCGCTCGGCCCAGAGGAGCGCCGCCAGTGCGAGGATGAGCGGAACGGCGCCGAGGTATTCCGTATGGAGCTTGAACGGGTTCGTTCCCCAGTAGGTCTGGAGGCTTCCGATCAGGTCCGGAACGAGAAGCGCCGACAGCTCGCGGGGAGGCATGGCCCAGGAGGAAGCGTAGGCGTAGCCGGACTCGGCTCCGCGCACGGCGGTCTCGAGAAAGGTCGCCGTGGGCCAGAGCTCGACCGCCCCCACGAGACCCGCCAGCGCGAACCCGGCCGCGAAGCGGGCCCCTTCGCCGAGCGCGGCGCGTGCCCCCTCGCGGCGCCAGATCCCGAACGCCTCGGTCAGGAAATAGGCGGCGGCGGCGAGGGACGAGAAGTACATGATCTGCACGTGGGGCGTGAAGATCTGGAGCGCGACCGCCCCGCCCATCAGCAGGTAGGGGCCCAGCCGGCGCGTGTCGAGACCCGCCCGCAGGCAGGTGAAGACGAGCGGGATCAGGACCATCGCGAACATGCGTCCGTCCTGGCCCGCGTAGAGATGCGACACCATGTAGCCGTTGAACATCCAGGCCAGCCCGGCCAGGGCGGCGCCCCAGCGGGATACACCCAGGCGCCGCGCGAAGAGGAACATGAAGACGCCGGCGGCCATGAAGTGCAGCACGAACGCCCAGCCGATCGCGCGCCCGAGCGGCATCACGAAGTAGAGCAGGCTCGTCGGATAGTAGACCGGGTAGGGCAGCGTCTCGAGGAACGGGATCCCGCTGTAGGCGAAGGGATTCCAGACCGGGAATGGCCGGCCCGCGCGGATCTCCTCGACCGCGAAGTTCCGCAGGGGGTAGGCCTCCTCCAGCATGTCGGTCCCGAAGGGCATCGTGCCGGGGGAGAAGACGAACGCGTGGAAGAAGGCCAGCGCCAGGGCGGCGCAGAGAGCCAGGAAGCCGAGCGCGAAGGCGCCCTCGGAGAGCGGCCGGGAGGCCCGCGCGACGGGCGGCGGCGCGCTCTTCGCCCGGCGCTGGGCGGTGCGACGCGATCTGGCCATGCGGTTCGCCGTGCCCCGCGGCCGCGGATCAGCGGCGCCGGCAGGCGAGCGCGATCCCGAACGGGAGCCGCTTCGCCATCGCGGTCTCGAAGCCCGCCGCCCGGAGGTCGCCCTCCAGGGCCGGAAAGTAGCGCAGCCAGGCCTGGTACGTGTCGCGCTCCTCGAAATAGGTGAGCTGGCGCGCGCGCAGCGGCGGCGGGAACGGGACCACGTCCATGGCCCGGTCCAGCAGGGTCCGCAGGAGTGTGGGGCGCGGCTCGAGCACGCAGAGCCGCCCGCCGGGGCGCAGCACGCGCCGGAGCTCGGCCAGCGAGGGAGCGAGCGGCGTCAGGTGGTGCAGCACGCTGTCGACGAGGACGGCGTCCACCGCGCCGTCGGGAAACGGCAGCGCGAAGACGTCGCCGGCCACGACCGGCGTCCCGCAGACATGAGCCAGCAGCCCGAGCGAGATGTCGGTTCCGACCAGCCGCCGGCAGCCGCCCTCGCGGAGGAGCCGCAAGTTGAGCCCATCGCCGCAACCGATCTCGACGATGCGCTCCTCGGGATGGAAGGCGAAATAGCCCAGCCGCCGCCGGCGCAGGGCCAGGTTGCGCCGCGTGCGAAAGTAGTTGGCCTCCCAGGCCTCGCTCTCGCGGTGGCCGCTGACGCGCTCGGCCGTGGGGCTCATGCCTCGCTCCTCCGCCGGTTCATGAGGTCGTGAAGGCCGCCGCGCGGTAGATCGCGGCCAGGCGGCGGGCGACGCTCTCCACGCCGAACTCGCTCCGCACGTGATCGGCGCCCCGCTCGGCCAGCCGGCGGGCGAGGGCGGGATCGGCGAGCAGGCGCTCGATCGCCCGCGCCAGCGCGGCCGCGTCGCCGTCTTCGACCAGCAGGCCGGTCTCGCCGTCGATCACGATGTCGGGAATGCCGCCGCGCCGCGTGGCCACGACGGGCAGGCCGTGGGCCAGCGCCTCGAGCAGGACGACACCCAGCCCCTCGGTGTCGCCCCGGGCGTCGATCGTGGCCGGCAGCACGAATACGTCGGCCTCGGCGTAGCGGCGCGACAGCTCGGCATCCGAGACCCGGCCCGCGAACTCCACCCGATCCGCGAGGCCGAGTGCCGCGGCCAGGCTCCGCAGGCGTGCCTCCTCGGGCCCGAAACCGACCAGCGCGACCCGGTACGGGAGCCGGGAACCGGCGGCGGCGCGCAGCAGGTTGGCGATCCCCTTGCGCTCGACCAGGCGCCCGACGAAGAGCACCGTCGGCGGGCGCCCCGAGGGCTCTGCGCGGCGCGTCCCGGCCTCGTTCCCCGGCAGCAGCGAGGCGGGGTACGGGACGACGTGCACCGGACGGTCCGTGTAGCGCGCGAGAGCCCGGCGAGTGGCGGTGGAGATCGCGACCAATGTACCCCGCCGGCAATAGGTTTTCAAAAACCCGCGCGCCGGCGGGAAGCGGCTCTCGGCCCAGCGCAGCTCGGAGCCGTAGAACGTGGTCACGAGCCCGCGCGCGCCCGCGGCGCGCGCAGCCCAGCCCATGACGCCGTGCGGCACGGCCCAGTGGACGTGCACGACGTCGTAGCGCCGGCGCCGCTGCAGCGCCGCCGCCGCGGCGCAGCCGGCGGCCACGTAGCCCGGCAGGAGCAGGCCCCAGGCGGGGCTGCGACCCAACCGGTCGGGGGTCGTCTCCTCGTGCGTCAGGCGCTCGAGCCGCGCCGGAACCGCGTAGCGGAAGCGAAAGACGCGGATCCCGTCCACCTCGCGGCAGCCGCCTCCCCGGTAGGAAGGGGCCAGCACCTCCGGCTCCACACCCTCGGCGCGCAGCCCGCGCAGCGTCTCTCCCAGCCAGGGCGTGATCACGTCGCCCGCGTAGCGCGGGTAGGCGGTCACGATCTGGAGCGCTCTCACGGACCCACCCGCTCGAGCACCAGCGTCTGGGATTCACCTTCGGCGTGAACCACCTCGTAGGCGCTCTCGTAGGCCACGAGGTAGGGCGTCAGGTAGACCGCGGCCGAGTTGCCCAGCGTGTCGTAGATGAGGTAGCGCGCGTGCGCGCGCTGCACCGCGTCCTCGATCTCCTGCGGCTGACCGTAGGGGTAGAGGACGCTCTTCAGGCCGGAGAAGAAATAGGTGAACTGCGGTTTGCGCGAGACGACCACGGCCCGCGACGGCGCATTCGCGCCGAGCCAGATCGCGGCTGCGAAGTAGTCGCGCACGGTGGGGTCGTAGCCGGCCAGCGAATCCCCCTTCAGGTGACGCGCCGTGACGGCCAGCTGGGCGGGGGCCGCGCGCAGCGCGAAGAAGAGGTTCGGGGCGGCGGCGAGGACGACGAGCAGCGCGCCAGCGATCCGTCCAGCGGGCCTGGAGGTGCGCGCCTCGACGCCGGCGCGCGGCGGGGCGCCCTCGGGCGGCGCTCGGTCTCCCGCGACGATCCGCGCCAGGTCCACGAGCGCGATTCCCAGATAGGAGAGAAGGAGCGGCACGATCGGCATCAGGAAGCGTTCGCCCTGCCATTGCCAGACCGCCAGCACGCCCGCGTGGAGGACGACGTACACCTCACCGGCCCGCACCCCCCGGCGGCGCACCTGCTGCACCAGCCCGAAGAGCATGAGCGGCACGAGAACCGCGCCGAGCGCGTAGGCCACCGGAGGCGGCTCGGCCCCCAGGCTCGGCAGGAACGGCCAGACCAGCCGAGGCACCTCGAGGAACACGTACTCCTTCAGGTTGTCCAGCACGCGCGCGACGAAGGCGGCGGGCGTGAGCGTCCCCATCTCCGGGTAGTACGAGTTGACGAGCAGGAGCTGGCTCAGGTAACCCGGCTGGCCGGGCGCCACCAGGCGATTTCGGATCTCCCAGCCCGCGACGGCGGCCAGGCAGATCCCGAGCGCCCAGAGTCCCGCGGCCCGCCCGTGCGCCCGCCACACGGCCCAGACCACGGCCACGCAGAGCGGCAGCGCGGCCGTGCGGGTCAGGTAGCCCGCGGCGGCCAGCGCGGCGGCGCCGAGCCACACCCGGCGGCGGGACGAGTCGCACTCGGCCAGGACGAGCGCGCCCAGGCTCACGGCCAGGAACGGCATCTCGCTCAGCATCAGGTGCGCGTAGGCGATGACCGTCGAGTTGACCGCCAGCAGGAAGAGCGCGAACGCGAAGGCGCCCCGGCGCGCGGTCTCCGGGTCCATGCGGCGGGCCAGGTAGCGCGCGGCGAGGGCGAGTGCGATCAAGCCGCTGACGAGCGAGATCGCGTTGCACGCCCACACGCTTCCGCCGAAGAGCCAGAAGACCGGGGTCAGCAGGACTGGATAGCCCGGCGGGTAGAGGGTGTGGGCTGGGTCGCCCGGCTCGTAGAGCGTGACGTATCCCTGGCCCGAGGCGAGCGCTTTGGCGAGCAGGTAGTAGACGACGTTGTCTCCGCCCGCGAAGAGACGCGGGTCGAAGAGCAGGACCGCGAGAATCCCGAGGAGGGCGAGTGCCGCGAGGACGAGCTTGCGGGGCGGGGTCCAGGAGCCGGCCGGGGGCAGCCGGCTGGCCTGTCTCGGATCCACGGCAACCCCGGCCTGAGCGCGCTCCCGGCTGCCGCGCCGGGCGGCGGTCACTGGCGGTGCGCGGCCTCGCCGCGACCGGGGGGCGTCGCCGGGCTCGCCGCCTGAGCGGGCGAGCGTTCGGGAGATTGGCCGGGCGGCGCCGTGGAGGGACCGGGGCGCTCTCGCTGCGCCTGGACGCCCGCGTCCTGCCGCAGGGAGCGCTCGAGGTGCTGCACGCGATCGCGGACCTGGCCGATGCCCTCGGCCAGGAAGCCCAGCGCGAACGCCAGCACACCCAGCACGACCAGCAGGCCGGAGAGGTAGCCCAGCGGCCGGTAGCCGTGCTCGAGCACGAAGCGCTGGTAGAGCGCGAAGAGGCCGATGGCCACCCCGAGCAGGACGAGGATCCCGCTCGTCACCCCGAACAGGATGAGCGGCCGCTCCATGAACGAGAGCTGGATCTTGACCGCCAGCAGGTCCAGGAAGCCCGAGACGATGCGCCACGAGCCCCGGTACTTGGAGGTTCCCCGCTCGCGGGGATAGAGCGTGATGTCGATCTCGCCCAGCCGGAACCCGCGATCGTGGGCCAGTACCGCGAAGAACCGGTGCCAGTCGTGACGCAGGGGCAGCTCGGAGAGCACGTCGCGGCGGAAGGCCTTCATCGAGTTCAGGTCGTGCACCGGAACGCCGAAGAGGCGTCGCGAGAGGGCGTTGTAGGCGGCCGAGACCCCCTGCTTCTCGTAGGCCCCGACCTTGCGGCCCGCCACCAGGTCGAAGCCTTCGCCGAGCTTGCGCAGGAAGCGCGGGATCTCCTCGGGGCTGTGCTGCAGGTCGGCGTCGAACAGGATCAGGATCGAGCGCGTGGTGGCGGCCGCCCCGGTCAGGAGCGCTTCCGTCTTGCCCCGGTTCCGGCCGTGGGCCACGACCTTCCAGGCGTCCCAGTCCACACTCTGGGCCAGCGCGCGGGTTCGGTCGCGGCTGCCGTCGTCGACCAGCACGACCTCGCCCGCGAGGCCGTGGCGGTCGAAGGTCTCCCGCAGGGCCGCCGCGAGGGGCAGCACGTTCTCCTCCTCGTCGAAGGCCGGCACGACGACCGCGAAGTCGCCCGCGAAGGGGACCTCGTCCTCACGCCGAGGCATGCGCCAGATCCTCCTCGAGCCGGCGCCAGCGCAGGCGCCGCTCGCAGACGTCGAGGAGCCGCCGGGCGGAGGCGTCCCACGCGAAGCGGGCGGCGTGCGCACGTCCTTCGGCGCCCAGCCGCTCGACCAGCTCGGGGCTCGCGGCCAGCTCGCGCATGCGTTCCGCCAGCGCGTGCACGTCTCCGTGCGGAACCAGGAACCCCGTGCGGCCCGGAACGACGGTCTCACGCAGGCCGGGCGAGTCGCTGGCGACGACGGGGGTCCCGGCGGCCTGCGCCTCCAGGCTCGAAAGGCCCCACCCCTCCTTGGGGCTGGTGTAGAGCAGGGCCCAGCTGCTTGCCAGGAGGCGCCACTTCTCGGTTTCGTCCACCCGGCCCTGGAAGCTGACCTGCCGCTCGATGCCGAGCCGGGCGGCTTCGCGCTCGAGCCCCTCGCCGTGATCGCCGTAGCCCGCGATCGTGAAGCGCGCCCGGGGGATCTCGGGCAGGATCCGGGCGAAGGCCTGCAGGGCCAGCTCGATGTGCTTGTAGCGCTTGACGCGGCCCAGGTACACGAAGCTGGGCCACGGCGCGCGGCGGCCGTCGAGTCCGGCGGGGGGAAGCGGGATGCCGCCGTACACCACCTCGATGTTCTCGGGCGGCAGCCCGCGGTCGATCAGGTCCTCGCGCGTGGAGTTGGAGACCGCCACCAGCGGCGTGCGCCGGTAGGCGGCCGGGAGCGCGCGCTCGCCCAACCAGACGTAGGATGCGACCACCGGATTCGTCTCGAGGAAGGCGACGGTCCCGAACAAGTGATGCACCAAACCCAGCACCGGCCGACCGGCGAAGAGCGGAAGGTAGAGCGGGATCTTGTTCACGTCCTCGATCACCAGGTCGAAGCTCTCGCGGGAGAGCCGCCGGTAGGCGGCGGGCAGGATCCAGTTGAAGGTCTTGCGATGGCCCGCTCGCAACACGCGGGCGCCCAGCAGATGCACCTCGCGCGGCTTGCCGCCCTCGCCGGCGCAGAGCAGGGTGACCTCGTGCCCCCAGGCGCTCCAGCGCGCGACGATCTCGCGCAGGTGGATCTCGGCCCCCCCGGCCTGGGGGTGGGTCCAGTCGTGCCAGTTCACGATCAGCAGCTTCATCGTCCCAGCGCCAGGCGCGCGGCCAGGATCTCGGGCAGCCCGCGCCGCCGGATCACGGCCTGCGCGGCTCGGACGTCGTAGGGCAGCCGCAGCCAGCGCACGGCGCCGAGTCCCACGTCGAGCACCATGCAGGAGGCGCGCGGATCGCCGTCCCGCGGCTGGCCGACGCTGCCGGGATTCAGGATGGCCCGCGTGCCGGGACCGAGGACGAGGTCGAGGACCGCGTCGCGGCCGACGTCCGCGGCCGCCTCCGCTCCGGCCGCGCGGGCCAGCTCCATCTCCAGGTCGCCCAGCTCCACTCGCGGCGAGCCGGACGCGATCGTGAAGAGCGCGGGCACATGCGTGTGTCCGACCGCGCCGAAGCGCTCCTGGAAGCTCGCCAGGGCCGGGCCCGCCTCGCCGGCGGTCGTCAGATACGTGAACGGATACGTCTCGCCGGGCGTGCCGTGCGTCAGGAACAGGCCCCGCTGGCCGCCGTTCCCGGCGTGCACCGCGCCGGGGAGACCGGCCAGGAACGCCAGCGCTTCGGCGTCGAGCCAGGCCGCGTGGGCTTCGATCGCCTCGCGCGCCCAGGAGTGGAACGAGGCCCGCGCCCAGGCGTGGGCCGCGGCGGCGTCATGGTTGCCCATGACGACGGTGTCCGCGCGCTCCCGGACGAGCGCCAGGCAAGCCTCGGGATCGCCGCCATAGCCGACCACGTCGCCGAGGCAGAGGAGTCGATCGAGCCGTTCGTCCGCCAGGCGGTCGAGAACGGTGCGCAGAGCAGGCAGGTTCGCGTGGACGTCGGAGATCAGACCGACGCGCATTCAGGGCCCCGGGACTGCGGCGCGCGCGGCACCTGCGGCCCGGCGAAACACTAGGAGCCGGCCGAGGCGCCCTGGAGGCGGGCACGCAGGGCGTCGAGGACCCCGTTCACGAACCGCGGGCTCTCCTCGCCGCCGTAGCGTCGCGCCAGGTTCACCGCCTCGTCGATCACCACGCGGAAGGGCACGTCGGGGAAGGCCAGGAGCTCGCAGGCGGCCAGCCGCAGGACGTTGCGGTCCACCACGGACAGCCGGTGCAGCTCCCAGTTGGTCGTGCTCTCGGCGAGCAACGCGTCGATCTCCGTCCGTCGCTCGGCCAGCTCGGCGAGCAAGCGCCGCGTGAAGGCCCGGGTCTCCTCCGACGACTCGCGCTCGGCGAGCATCCGCTCCCCCACCTCACACAGTCCCTCTCCCTCGCGCATCTCCCAGGCGTAGAGCACCTGCAGGGCCAGCGCGCGCGCCTTGCTGCGCCGCTTCATGTTTCACCCCAGCCTCGGAAGCCCACCCGCGGCGACTCGGCGAGCTCGTCGTAGAGAGCCGCCATCTCGAGCGCCGCCAGAGCCGCCTCCCAGCCCTTGTTGCCGCGGCCGCCGCCCGCGCGCTCCCGCGCCTGTGCCACCGTATCCACGGTGAGAAGTCCCAGCGTGACCGGCCGGCCGGACTCGAAGGCCAGCCGCGCCAGCCCGTCGGTCGCCGTGCGGCTGACGTGCTCGAAGTGCGGCGTCTCTCCGCGAATCACGACCCCCAGTCCCACGATCGCGTCCACGCGACCGCTCTCCAGCGCGGCCCGCGCGGCTCCGGGGATCTCGAAGGACCCGGGCACCCAGAAGGTCACGATCGACCCCTCGTCGGCCCCGTGGGCGACGAGGCACGAGCGCGCGCCCGCCTCGAGCGCGCGGCAGATCTCCTCGTTGAAGCGGCTGGCCACGAGCCCCCAGATGCGCGACCCCGCCGAGAGCTCGGAGCGCACGCCGGAGCGCAAGCCTTCCTTCGCCGGAGACGTCGACGCCGATCCTGGAGGGCCGCTCTGCGCCGGGCCCTCGCGGCCTGAGCGCTCCTCCGGAACGCGGGGCTCGCGGTGCGTCGAGTGTCCCGGCGGGTCCGTCTCGCGCTGGTGGAAGAGGGGGGGCACGGCGGGCTCAGTGCGAGAGGAGGTGGCCCAGCTTGTCGCGCTTGGTCGCGAGGTAGCGGCGGTTGTGCTCGTTGGGAGTGATCTCGAGGGGCACGATGTCGCTGAACGAGAGACCGTAGGCTTCGAGCGCGACCCGCTTCTGGGGATTGTTCGTGAGCAGGCGCAGGCTCGAGAGCCCCAGGTCCACCAGGATCTGGCAGCCGATGCCGTAGTCGCGCGGATCCGGCTTGAACCCCAGGTGCACGTTGGCCTCGACCGTGTCCAGCCCGGCGTCCTGGAGGGCGTAGGCCCGCAGCTTGTTCTCGAGACCGATGCCGCGCCCCTCCTGGTGCATGTAGAGCAAGACCCCCTCGCCTTCGCCGGCGATCCGCTCGAGCGCCTGCCGCAGCTGATCGCCGCAGTCGCAGCGCAGGCTGCCCAGGGCGTCGCCCGTCGTGCACGAGGAATGGACCCGCACGAGCACGTCCTTCTTCCCCGCCACCTCGCCCTTCACGAGCGCCAGGTGGTGCTCGTCGTTGACGGTCGTTCCGTAGAGCACGAGCCGGAAGTCGCCGAAGCGCGTGGGCAGCCGCGTCTCGAGGATGCGGCGCACGAGCTTCTCCTTGATGCGCCGGTAGCGGACCAGGTCCTCGATGGTGATGATCTTGAGGCCGTGCGCGCGCGCGAAGGTCACGAGGCGCGGCAGCCGGGCCATCGTGCCGTCGTCGTCCATGATCTCGCACAGGACGCCGACCGGCCGGAACCCCGCCAGGCGCGCCAGGTCGACGACCGCCTCCGTGTGTCCGGTGCGCCGCAGGACGCCGCCGTCCTTGGCCCGCAGCGGGAACACGTGCCCGGGACGGCCGAGGTCCTCCGGCTGCGTGGTGGGGTCGACCAGGGCGCGGATCGTCGCCGCGCGGTCGGCGGCGGAGATGCCGGTCGTGGTCCCGTAGCGCAGGTCCACGGAGACCGTGAAGTTCGTCTCGTGGAGGCCCGTGTTGTCGCTCACCATGGGCGGAAGCTTCAGCGCGTCCGCGCGGGCCTCGCCGAGCGGCACGCACAGGAGCCCGCGGGCGTGGCGCGAGATGAAATTGACGGCCTCGGGCGTGATCCGCTCGGCCGCCATGATGAGGTCGCCCTCGTTCTCGCGGTCCTCGTCGTCCACGACGACCAGCATGCGCCCGGCGCGAAGCTCGTCGAGCGCCTCCTCGATGCTCGCGAAGGGGATCGTCTCTCCGGACGTCTCCGGGCCGGGGCGGGCTTCCTCAGTCGAGGGGTGGGGCGTGTGGGACATTCAGCTCCAGGCGGCGCGCGAGCGCCGCGGTGGCGTACTTGGCCAGGATGTCGTACTCGACGTGGACGCGGGCGCCCGAAACCAGCCGGGACAGGTTCGTGGTCGCCCACGTGTGCGGGATGATCGCCACCCGAAAGAAGTCCGGTCCGATGTCCAGGACCGTCAGGCTGACGCCGTTCAGCGCGACCGACCCCTGAGGGACGATCCACTCCCGCGCCTCGATCGGTAATGTCGTTGCAAGGTAACAGGTTTCCTGAACCCGTTCAATTCGCCGCACCTCCACCAGACCGTCCACATGCCCCTGCAGCCAGTGCCCTCCCAGGCGGTCGCCGATGCGCAGCGGACGCTCGAGGTTGACGGGCTCCCCCGCGGCGAGGCTCCCGAAGCGCGTGCGGGCCAGGGTCTCCCGCGTGGCCTCCACCGAGAAGGTCTCGCCGTCGCTCGCGACGACGCTCAGACAGCAGCCGTCCACTGCGACGCTGGCCCCGCGCTCGAGGCCCTCGGTCCAGCCGGGGTGGGAGAACGAGAACCCGGCGCCCCCGCCCAGCGGTCCCCTCTCGAGCAGGGTCCCCAGTCCCTCGACGATGCCGGTGAACACGCGCTCAACCCTCGGCGCCGAGGAGGCCGGTCACGAGCCTGTCCGGGCCCAGCGGCTCTTCCTCTCTCGCGCGGAGCCGGTCGAGCGTGGCCGCCAGCCCGCCGGGTGGCCTCCAGACCAGGGCGCCTTCGGACGCGCGAGCACGCGGGAGCTCGACGTCGCCCGCCAGGATCACGCTCAGCCGGTCCACCAGCCCCGCGGCCAGCAGCGCGTCGGCGAGCGCGGGGCCACCTTCGACGAGCACGGACGTGACGCCCCTGGCACCCAGGAGCCCGAGCGCGGCCGCGAGATCCACGCGACCCTTCGAAGCCGGCACCCGCGCGGTCTCCACGGCAGCTCGCCCGAGCGCCTCCTCGGCCCCGGGCGGCGCTTCACTCGAGCCGATCACGAGCGGCGGCGGTCCCGCCGGCGAGGGCCGGAAGGCGCGGCTCGCCGCGTCCACGTCGAAGCGCGAAGCCAGCACGACCCGGCGGGGTTGCCAGGGCTCGGCCCGGACCTCGTCCGGCAGCTCGCGCGCCGTGAGCAGCGGGTCGTCCGTCCGGAGCGTCCCGGCGCCAACCATGACCGCGGGGCTCAGGTGTCGCCACCCGTGCACGAGCCGGCGCGCGGCGGACCCCGAGAGCTCGCGCGGCAGGCCGCGCCCGAGGTAGGCGGTCCCGTCCGGCAGGACGGCCATCTTCAAGTGGACGAACGGCAGGCGCCAGCGGATCCAGCGCAGATAGCCCTCCAGGAGCCGGCGCGCGCCGGCCTCTCCGGGCCCTTCGACGACCTCGACGCCCGACTCGCGAAGGATGGCCGCGCCGCGGCCGGCGACGAGCGGGTTCGGGTCCCGCAGCGCGAAGGCGACGCGCGCGAAACCCGCGGCGGCGACCGCCGGCGCGCAGGGCGGCGTGCGTCCCTGGTGGGCGCAGGGCTCGAGGTTGCACACGAGGGTCGAGCCCCCCAGCTCGACACCCCGGCGAGCCGCGTCCTCCAGCAGGGCCCGCTCGGCGTGGGCCCCTCCCGGGACGCGATGGTGGCCCTCGGCCAGGATGCGTCCCGTGCGCTCGTCGAGGGCGACCGCGCCCACGTTGGGATTGGGGGAGGTGCGGCCACCGGGGCGCGCGGCCAGATCGAGCGCGCGCCGCATCGCGCGTTCCAGAAGGGACCACGCATCGCGGTCGGCGTCGCCGTCGGAGTGCGGGGAACCGCTCAGGGCGCCCGCGAGGCGGTCGCCGGCAGCCTCGGTTCGCAGGGAGGCCACGTCATCTCCCCCCGTGCGGCAGCAGGAGCCGTACCCGGCCGCTCCCGTCGACCGCGCGACCCACCACGACGGGGGCCTCCCCCGCCGCCGCAAGCAGCGCCCGGGCGCGCTCGAGGTGCCGCGCATCCACGAACAGGAGCATCCCGATCCCCATGTTGAAGACGCGATACATCTCGGCGTCGGGAACGCCCCCGGCTTCGGCGAGGAAGCGGAAGAGCGCGGGCGGTTCCCACGACCCGGCGTCGATCTCGCAGTCGACGTCCCGCGGAAGCACGCGCGGGATGTTCCCCTCGAAGCCTCCCCCCGTGACGTGCACCAGGCCGTTCACGAGACCCTCGTCGTGGAGCGGCCCCACGGGTCGCAGGTAGCTCCGATGCACGGCCAGCAGCGCCTCGGCGACGGTGCGGCCGGTTCCCGGCAGCTGGTCGTCGAGGCCCAGCCCGCGCTCCTCGAACACGATCTTCCGGGCCAGGCTGAAGCCGTTCGTGTGGAGCCCCGACGACGCCAGGCCGAGCACCAGGTCCCCGGGCCGGATGGCCGAGCCGTCGAGGCGCCGCTCCGCCTCGACCGCTCCCACGATGAACCCCGCCAGATCGTAGTCGTCTCCCCGGTAGAGGCCCGGCATCTCCGCGGTCTCACCGCCCAGCAGCGCGCAGCCGTTGGCCCGGCACCCGCGCGCCACGCCTTCGACGATCGCCGCGATTCGGCCGGGCTCCATGCGGGCGCAACCGATGTAGTCCAGGAAGAAGAGTGGGCGCGCGCCGGCCACGAGGATGTCGTTCACGCAGTGGTTGACCAGGTCCTCTCCCACGGTGTCGTGGCGGCCGGCCGCGAGCGCCACCAGCAGCTTCGTGCCCACACCGTCGGTCGAGGCCACGAGTACCCGGCCCGTCGCCTGGCTGCGAGCCAGGTCGAACCCGCCGGCGAAGGCGCCGAAGGACCCCGCCACGCCCTCGGTGAAGGTGGAGGTGACCAGCGCCCGGATCCGCTCCTTGGCCGCCTGCGCCCGGCTCAGGTCCACCCCCGCCTCGGCGTAGCGGGAGGTGTGGGCCGCGCGACCCGCGTCGGCGCTCGGGGCTTCCGGGCCGCCTTCGCCGGTCGGGGCGCCCGTCCTCTGCCGGGTCCGTTCAGCCATGCCTGGCCGGCGCCCGCTCGTTGGTGAAGCGCATGAGACGCTGGTAGGCGAGGAAGCGGTCCTCGAGCTCTCCGCGCGTGAGCCTGGTCAGGCGCTCGACGCCGAAGGCGCCCACGCAGAACGACCCCAGCACGCAGCCGTAGACGACGGCGCGCCGGAAGTCGCCGTCGTCGGGAGCGTCGCGCGTGGCCAGGTAGCCCACGAAACCGCCGGCGAATGCGTCGCCGGCGCCGGTCGGATCGACGATCTCCTCGAGCGGGATCCCCGGCACGGAGAAGATCCCGTCGGGCGCGAAGAGCAGCGCGCCGTGCTCGCCCTTCTTGATCACGACGTGCGTGGGGCCCAGGGCGCGCACCTCGCCCGCCGCGCGCCAGAGGCTCGGCGAGCCCGAGAGCTGGCGCGCCTCCTCGTCGTTGACCACCAGCACGTTCACGCGGCCGAGCAGACGCTCGAGATCCGGGCGGCGGCCCTCGATCCAGAAGTTCATCGTGTCGGCGGCCACCAGCCGCGCCTTCGGCACCTGGCCGAGCACGTCGAGCTGCAGGCGCGGGTCGATGTTGCCGAGGAACAGGATCTCGCTGTCGCGGAAGGCGGCCGGGATCTCGGGACGGAAGTGCTCGAAGACGTTCAGCTCCGTGGCCAGCGTCTCGCGGGTGTTCATGTCGTACCCATACCGCCCGGCCCAGCGAAACGTGCGCCCGTCAGCCCGCTCCAGGCCGGCCACGTCCACGCCGCGCTCGCGCAGCAGGTCGACGTGGCGCTCGTCGAAGTCCTCGCCGACCACGCCCACGAGGCGCACCTTCGCGAACAGGCTGGCGGCCAGCGAGAAGTAGACGGCGGAGCCACCCAGAGCCTCGTCGGAACGCCCGAAGGGCGTCTCGATCGAGTCGTACGCGACGGAACCCACGACGAGGATGCTCATCTCACTCCCAGGATTGGAGCATGGGCCCGACCGCCAGCTGGCGCATCAGGACGAGGATGTCTCCCACGACCCAGCCGTCCGCGATCTTCCCCTTCTCGAGCCGGAAGATCGCGATCCCGGGGAAGCTCACCTGCATCCCGGTGGGCGCGCTCCCGAACAGGACCTCGCCGCGGTGCGTGCCGCGGTGCGTGAGGCGCGCCACCACCTTGTCGCCTTCGGCGATCAGGTCCTCGATCACGTTGTGGAAGTCGGGAAAGGCGTTCTTCACCATCCGTACGTAGGCCTTGAAGGCCTCGATCCCGCGCGAGCGCGTGGAGAGCGAGCCCCGGAACGCGATGTCGTGCGCGATCAGCTCCTCGGCCAGCTCGAGCTTTCCCTGGTTCCAGAGCTCCTCGTAGTAGCGGCGGATGATCGCCTTGTTGGCGTCGACCGTCACGGGCGGGTCTCCTTTCGTGCGTTCGGTTCTTCCGTCATGGTCGTTTCTCTCACGTCTACATCGAGTCGGGCGCGCGGATCCCGAGCAGGCCGAGACCGCGCCGCACCGCGATCTGCACCCCCCGCGCGAGGGCCAGCCGGGCGCGCGTGAGCTCCACGTCCTCGACGAGGAACCGGGCCTCGTGGTACCAGGCGTGGAACTCCTTGGCCAGCCGCTCCAGGAACATCGCCACGCGGTGCGGCTCGGCGGCGGCGGCGGCGCCGCGCACGACCTCCGGGAAGTCCGCGAGCAGCCGCAGGAGCTCCGCCTCGCGCGGGTGGTCGAGCCGCTCCAGCGCCGCCTCCTCCAGCCGCTCCACGTCCACGTGTGCGCCGGGAACAGGTGAGTTCGGTGAGGGGCCGGAGAGGCCGGCGTGTGGGTCGGTTCCCGAGGCGATGGGCGCTCTTTCGCCGAGGGGACCGAGCCCACCGCCGGCCTCTTTGAAACGCTCGAACACGCTCGCCACTCGCGCGTGCGCGTACTGGATGTAGTACACCGGGTTCTCCTCCGACTGCGAGCGCGCCACGTCCAGGTCGAACAGCAGATGCGTGTCGGCCTTGCGCATCAGGAAGAAGTAGCGCGCCACGTCGGGCCCCACCTCGTCGAGCAGCTCGCGCAAGGTCACGAACCGTGCCTTGCGCGTCGAGAGCTTGACCGCCGCGCCCCCCTCCACGAGGGTCACCGCCTGGTAGACGATGCAGCGCAGCCAGTCGGGCGCGTAACCCAGCACGCGAAGCGCGGCCTGCATGCGCGGCACGTAGCCGTGATGGTCCGCTCCCCAGACGTCCACGGCGCGGGCGAACCCGCGCGCGTGCTTGTCCATGTGGTAGGCGACGTCGGGCAGGAGGTAGGTCGGCTGGCCGCTGGACTTGATCAGCACCCGGTCCTCGGTGTCGCCGAAGGCCGAGGCGCGGAACCATACCGCGCCCTCGTGCTCATAGACGGCGTCGCGCGCGCGCAGCTCGTCCAGCGCCGCCTCGAGCCGACCCTCGCCGTAGAGCGTGGATTCGTTGAACCAGACGTCGAAGCGCACGCCGAAGAGCGCCAGGTCCTCGCGGATCGAGTCGATCATGACTTCCGTGGCGTGGCGCTGCATGACCGCGACCGCGGCCTCGGGCGCGCGCGGATCCACCAGCGCGTCCCCGTACTTCTCGCGCAGGCCTTCGGCGATGGGGATCAGGTAGTCCCCCTCGTAGCCGTCCTCCGGGAGCGGGAAGGAAGGGTCGGAGAGCTGCACGTAGCGGGCGAGCAGGGAGCGGCCGAGTGTTTCCATCTGGCGGCCCGCATCGTTGAAGTAGTACTCGCGCGTGACGCGCCAGCCCGCCGCCTCCAGCAGGTTCGCGATCGCGTCGCCGAGCGCCGCGTTGCGGCCGTGCCCGATGTGGAGCGGGCCCGTCGGGTTCGAGGAGACGAACTCCACGTTGACCGTCCGGCCGCGGCCGTCGTCCGAGCGCAGGTAGCCCTCGGGGCGCCGCAAGATCTCGCGCAGGGAGCGGGCCAGGAAGTCGGACCTGAGTCGGAAGTTCACGAAGCCCGGACCGGCCACGCTGACCTCGGCCACCAGGTCGGGGTCGGGGTTCCAGCCCGCGGCCAGCTCCTCGGCCACCGCGCGGGGCGGCCGTCGGAGCGGCCGGGCCAGAGCCAGCGCCACGCTGGTGGACCAGTCGCCGTGCGCGGGATCCCGCGGGCGCTCGACGGTGATCTCGGCCGGAGCGGGCCAGCCGAGCTCCAGGAGCCGCTCCCGGACCCGTTCGCGAAGGCGCTCTTCCATAGGGTGCTGGCGGTCTCCTCTCGTCAGTCCGCGCGCCGGCCGCGCTTGCCGGGTTTGGCGTCGTTTCCCCGCTCGGTAGCTTTGGGAGCCTCCGCGGCGGGCGCCTTCGGCGCCTTGTGGCTCTTTTCCGGCTTGACCTCGGACGCCGGCGTCGGTCCCTCGCCGCTCTCGGCTTTGGCGGCCTTCTTGTAGCTCTCGCTCCGGTAGTCCGTGATGTAGAAGCCACCGCCCTTGAAGAGCAGGCCGGCGCCACCCGTGATGCGGCGCTCCGCGGCGCCGCGGCACTTCGGGCAACGGGCCCGAGCCGGGTCCGAGATCCTCTGAACCTTCTCGAACTCATGGCCGCATCTTCGGCACTGATAATCGTATGTTGGCATGAGTATCAGGTAGATTGTTAAGGTAATCTCGGCTATCTCTCGGGAGGCCGATACTCACCCGCGGCCCGCCGGAACACGTCCGAGACCTCGCCCAGCGTGGCCCCGGCCCGGCAAGCCTCCTTGATCAGCCCGAAGAGTGGCGCCCGCGGCTCTGCGGCCGCGCCGGCCAGGGC
>DATBJW010000002.1:0-18401 GCA_036556205.1 Gemmatimonadota bacterium | reverse complement strand
TGGGTTTCATGGTGAGCGTGCGGGACCGCCACCGGCCTCGGCCGGGGCCACCCGCGCGGGCTGGGCCAGGCGCGACAGCACCTTCCTGTCGGCGCGGACCATGTTGTAGGAGAAGATGGCCAATCCGTCCGCCCCGTAGCGACCCATCAGCGCCTCGACGGGCGCGACCTCGCGCGCGTCCAGGTACTCGAGCGACACACCGGCAAAGAGCTTCGTGCGCGGATCCACCACCCGGCTGATCGCATCCAGCAGCTGCAGCACCTGCTTGGCCGAAGGACGATAGACCATCGGCACCGCCAGGTCGAGCAGCCCCTCGTCGATCCACGCCGCCCAGTCCTGGCCGAAATCGTCCCGCGCCGAGCGGGGGTCGGCGAGCACGGCCGCCGAGAGCTCGAGGCCGGGGCGGACGGCCCGCAGGTCCTGTCGGATCAGGCGCACGAGCCGCGTCACCGCGGCCCGGTGCCAGGCTTCCCAGCGCGCTCGCTCTTCGGCCAACCAGGCTTCGCCCTTGTCGGCGGCCAGCGCGGTGCCGCGCGCGTAGAGGTCGGCGGGATCGATGCCGGTCTCCGCCCGGTAGCGGGCGCGGATCTCGGGCTGGAAGCCGTATCCGGCGGCCGGGAAGCGGATGTAGTCCAGGTGAACGCCGTCCAGGTCGTAGCGCGTGACGAGGTCGAGGATGAATCGACGCAGCTCGGTCCGCACCTGCGGAAGGGCGGGCTCGAGGAAGTAACCGTCGAGCCTGCTGGCGTCCAGCTCGCGCCGCGAGAGGCGCACGACGCTGCGGCCGTCGGGACCCACGAGGAACCAGTCGGGATGCGCCCGGAAGACGTGCCGCGGGTCGCGCGGCGGATCGGGCGCCGACCAGGCGAGCAGCGCGTTCACCCACGCGTGGACGCGCACGCCTCGCGAATGGGCAAGCCGGATAGCGTAGGCCAGGTTGTCTTCGGGGGGCTGCGCGAGAGACTCCCCGGGCGGAAAGATCGGCGAGGGCGTATAGGCGTCCCAGCGTCCGCTCACCTGCAGGAAGAGCAGCGAGCAGCCGATTCTGACGCAGTCCTCGACCGCGCGCTCGGTCTCCTCGCGCGATTCCAGCGTGTTGCGCACGACCCAGAGCGCCCGCGGCGTGCGGACGGCCGCGGCCGGCGGGCCCGGCGCGGGCGGCGCCGAGGCGAGGGTCAAGAAGAGGAGCAGGAGGGATGCGATCGGATGCACGGGACGGATGGAGCGCGGACCGCGCCGGATGGTTCCGTGGACGGAACGGCCGTCGCCCCCCGCGCGGTCAGGGTCGCGGATCGGCCTGGGCGATCTCGTCCCGCCGGCTGGCCCGCAGGAGCAGGTTGTAGATCGCCACGAAGCGCTCGTAGGGAAGGGCGCCGACGACCCGGTAGCCGTTGATGAAGAAGGTCGGCGTGCCGGTGATCCCCAGCCCTTCGCCGATGTTCATGTCGCGCTCGACCCGGGCCCGGTGGGTGCGCTGGTCGAGCGCCCGCTCGAGAGCTTTCACGTCGAGCCCTACCCGGGCCGCGATCTCCAGCACCGTCGAGCGGTCCAGCCCAGAACCGTGCTCGAAGAGCGCGTCGTGGAACTCCCAGAACTTGCCCTGCCGCTGGGCCTCGACGGATGCCTCGGCCGGGAGCATGGCCCCGGGGTGCAGCGACAGGATGGGATACTGCATGTAGACCAGGCGCACGTCCGGCCGGTCCTGCAGCAGGCGGCGCAGGGTGCCGCCGACGCGCGTGCAGAAGGGGCACTCGAAGTCCGAGAACTCGATCAGCGTGACGGCGGCCCCGGCGGGGCCCATGGAGGGGGCGTCGCCGGCGAGGGCGAGCAGGCTGTCGGCGCCCGGGGACTTGGCGGGGAGCGTGTCCGCGCCGCCGATGGAGAGCCCCGTCGTGTCGGGGCCGGCGGCCTTGGGTGGCTCGGCGGCGGCGGGTGGCTCGGCGCCGCGCCGGGGGCCGCGATCCACGAGGCGCTCCGCGCTCTCGCTTCCCTTCCGGCATCCGGGCACGACCGGCGCGAGGAAGATCAGGAGCGATAGCGCCACGAGCCGCGCGCGGTGGCGGCCGATCATGCGGGTCTCAGGGGGGCGGCCGCCGTCAATCGGCGTTGCCGCCTCCCTTCTTCGAGCCCCGCTTCGGAGCCGATCGGGAAGCATCCTTGGCCTGGCTCCCTTCCTTGGCGGGACGCGGCTTCGGGGCGGCCTTGGCCTTGCCCCGCGCGGCCGCGCGGCCACCCGGAGCGCTGGCCGCTCCCCGGGCGCGAGGCTCGGAGCCCGCGGCGGCCCGGTCGCGAGTGGCCGTCTTCCCCCCCTTGCCCTCGGCCGCCTCTCCGCGCTCGGCGGAGGTTCGCGGCGCGCGGGGAGCCTCGTCGAGCAGCTCCAGGTAGGCCAGCTGCGCGGCGTCTCCATGCCTGCGGCCGGCCTTGATCATCCGCGTATATCCGCCGGGGCGACTCGCAAAGCGCTCGGCGATGGGTCCGAACAGGCGCTGGAGCGCGACCCCGTCGCCCAGCCGGCGGGCGACCAGCCGCCGCGCGTGCAGGTCGCCGCGCTTTCCCAGCGTGATCATCTTCTCGGCGAGCGGCCGGACCTCGCGCGCCTTGGCGTCGGTGGTCCGGATCCGGCCGTGCTCGAAGAGCGCCGAGATCAAGTTGCGGTACAGGGCGCGGCGGTGCTCCGCCGTGCGCGAAAGGTGGCGGCCTTTGACGCGGTGGCGCATGACCGGCTACTCCTCGCCCTCCTCGTCTTCGTCCTCGTCTTCGTCCTCGTCGCCCCCGTTCCCCGCCAGGCGTCCCAGCGGCCCCTCGGTCTGCTCGGGGAAGCGCGGCTCGCCGATGCGCTTCAATTCCTCCTTGTCCACGAGCTCGTACTCACCCTCCTCGTTCTCGCGCACGCTCATCCCGAAGTGCAGGCCGTGGCGGCGCAGGATGTCGGAGATCTCGTTCAGCGACTTCTTGCCGAAGTTGCGGAACTTGAGCATCTCGGCCTCGCTGCGCATCACCAGGTCGCCCAGCGTGCGGATGTTGGACGCCTTGAGGCAGTTCCCCGAGCGCACGGAGAGCTCGAGCTCGTCCACGCTGCGGGCGAACAGCTCCTTGAGGCGGTCGTGCTTCTCGTCCAGGTCGTCCTCTTCCTCCTCGCGCGGCTCCTCGAAGGAGAGGAAGTAGTCGAAGTGCGTGCGCAGGATCGTCGCGGCCTGCGCGACCGCCTCCTCGGGATTGATGGTCCCGTTCGTCGTCACCTGCAGGGTCAGGCGGTCGTAGTCCGTCCGCTGGCCGACGCGCGTGTTCTCGACCACGAAGTTGCAGCGCACGACGGGATTGAACAGCGAGTCCACGGCGATGAAGCCGATCCGCTTGCGCAGCTCGCTCTCGTGCTGGTCGGCCGGCACGAAGCCGCGCCCGCGCTTCACGAAGATCTCCATCTCCAGTCGCTTGGGCTCATCCATGGTGAGCAGGTGCAGCTCGGGATTGTGGACCTTCACCAGGCCCAGGGTGTCGATGTCGCCGGCGGTGATCGGTCCGCGCTTGTTCAGCGAGAGCTTGAGCACCTGAGGCGCGGCGTCCCTGTCCATCGAGAGCACGAGCTGCTTGAGGTTCATGACGATCTCCGCCATGTCCTCGACGGCCCCCGGCAGGGAGGCGAACTCGTGCAGCACCTCCTCGATCTGGACGCCCCAAACCGACGTGCCCTCCAGCGACGAGAGCAGCGCGCGCCGGATGGCGTTGCCCAGCGTCTGCCCGAAGCCCCGCTCGAGCGGCTGGATGGTGAATTCGCCGTACGACCCGGTGAGCTTCTCGGTGTCTTTCTCGACCCGCGTGGGGAGAACGAAGTCGCTTCGCATCATGAATGGCCTCCTGCCTTCGAAGAGCGAACTTGGGAAACGAATCTTGCCGCGCGCGGCCTGCCCGCGCCCGCCGCGCTTCCGCCTACTTGGAGTAGAGCTCGACGATCAGCTGCTCCTGGGCGGCGATCGGGATGTCGGCCCGCGTCGGCATGTCGATGACGCGGCCCGTAGCCGAGCGGTAATCCACCTCGAGCCAGGGAACCGTGCTCTCCTGGCCCTGGCGCTCGATGCCCTCCATCACGACCGGCAGCTGGCGGGCCCGCTCACGCACCTTGATCACGTCGCCGCGCTGCACGCGGTACGAAGGAATGTCCACCGGGCGCTCGTTGACCTGGATGTGACGGTGCCGGATGAGCTGTCGCGCGGCTTTGCGCGACCCGGCGAAGCCCAGCCGGTACACGACGTTGTCCAGACGCGTCTCGAGGTTGGCGAGCAGGTTCTCGCCCGTCACGCCCGAGCGCCGCGAGGCGTCCTCGAAGTAGTTCGCGAACTGGGTCTCGAAGACCCCGTAGATGCGCTTCACCTTCTGCTTCTCGCGCAACTGCAGGGCGTACTCGCTCGCTTTGCGCCGGCGGCCGGCGCTGCGCCCATGCACGCCCGGCGCGTAGCCGCGGCGCTCGACGGCGCACTTCTCGGTGTAGCAGCGCGTGCCCTTCAAGAAGAGCTTCGCGCCTTCGCGCCGGCAGAGCCGGCAGACAGGTCCGGTGTAGCGTCCCATCGGTTCTCCGTGCCTCGCGTTACACGCGCCGCCGCTTGGGCGGGCGGCAGCCGTTGTGCGGAATCGGGGTCACGTCCTTGATCGACTTGATGGTCAGGCCCGCGGCCTGGATGGCCTGGATCGCCGACTCGCGACCCGACCCGGGCCCCTGCACGCGCACGTGGACTCGCTTGAGCCCCAGGTTCAGGGCCTCGCGCGCGCACGCCTCGGCGGCGACCTGCGCCGCGAAGGGCGTGGACTTCTTGGACCCCTTGAAGCCGGCCTTGCCGGCGCTGGCCCAGGCGAGGGCGCCCCCGGTCATGTCCGTGATCGTGATGATCGTGTTGTTGAAGGTCGCCTTCACGTGCGCCACGCCCTCGGCGTCCACGGCGCCGCGCTTCTTCTTGGCCTTGGGGCCCTTCTTCTGCTGCTTGACCATCTCGTCTCCTGCTGTGGTTCGTTACTCTCCGTCAGCTACGAGGCGGCGGTCCGAGCTTCCCGAAGCCGCCGCTTCCCCTCCTAGCCCGGATGTCACTTCTTGGCCAGCGCCTTCTTCTTGCCCGGGATCGCCCGCCGCGGGCCCTTCTTCGTGCGCGCGTTCGTGTGCGTCCGCTGCCCGTGCACGGGGAGCCCGCGACGGTGCCGCAGCCCGCGGTAGCAGCCGATGTCCATCAGCCGCTTGATGTTCATGTTCACGTCGGAGCGCAGGGCGCCTTCGACCTTGTACTCCTTCTCGATCACGCCGCGCAGGCGAGCCACGTCGCCGTCCGAGAGCTCGTGCACCCGCGTGGCGGGGTTCACCCCCGCCTTCTTCAGGATCTGATTCGAGCTGGAACGGCCGATCCCGAAGATGTAGGTCAGGCCGATCTCGATCCTCTTCTCGCGCGGAAGATCCACGCCCGCGATGCGCGCCATGCGGTCCTATCCTTTCTTAGAGTCCATTCCTTGCCTGCAACCCATCCAGTGCCGCGCCTACCGGTTTCCTTGCATCCACGCTCGCGACTCATCCGGTGCCGTGCCAACCGGGCCCCCTGCCTCTATGGAACCACACCGGCAGAGCAGACTCATCCCTGACGCTGGCGGTGGCGCGGGTTCTTCTTGCAGATGATGCGCACGACGCCGCGCCGCTTGACCACCTTGCAGTTCTCGCAGATGGGTTTGACCGAGCTCCGAACCTTCATGACCGTCTCCTTTGCCTGTCCGGCGACTCCTCGCGCGCCGGACCCGCCGTCCTACGCCAAAGAGGCTCTGCGGGGCGCCGCCGGCGCCTGCGTGGACGTCAGCCGCCCGGGCGCCGTGAGCACCCGGCAGCCCTCGTTCGTGACCGCCACCGTGTGCTCGAAGTGCGCCGACAGCGAGCCGTCCAGCGTGCGGATCGTCCAGGCGTCGTCGAGCGTCTCGACGCGCGCCGTGCCGACGTTGACCATCGGCTCGATGGCGAGCACCATGCCCGGGCGCAGCGTCAGACCCTCTCCGCGCGCGCCGTAGTTCGGGACCTGCGGATCCTCGTGCAGTCGCGTCCCGATGCCGTGCCCGACGAGCTCCCGCACGACGTGAAATCCGGCCTCCTCGGCGTGCGACTGGATCGCGCTCCCCACGTCGCCCAGCGTCCGGCCGGGCGCGACCTGGGCGATGCCCCGCTCCAGGCAGGCCTCCGTCACCCGGATCAGGCGCCGCGCGGTCTCGCTCACCTCGCCCACCGGAAAGGTGCGCGCCGAGTCGGCGTGGTAGCCGCCGCGCAAGAGTCCCACGTCCACGCTCACGATGTCGCCCGCCGCGAGCTTGCGGCGCCGCGTCGGGATCCCGTGCACGACCTCGTCGTTGATCGAGGCGCAGATCGAGGCCGGGAACCCGTTGTACCCCTTGAACGACGGGCTGCCCCCACAGGCCCGGATGGCCGACTCGGCCAGCCGGTCCAGCTCAGCCGTCGAGACGCCCGGCCGCACCGCTTCGGCGATCAGGTCCAGCACCTCGGCCAGCAACGCGCCGTTCTCTTCGATCTGCGCGATCTCCGAGGTCGTCTTGATGACGATCATCGTTCGTCGCTCGCTCTCAAGAAGCCACCCGCAGGACCCGCTCCTGGACCCGCTCCGGGTCGCCTTGACCGTCGACCTCGCGGAGCAGCCCCTTGGCGCGGTAGGCCTCCAGCAGGGGTGCCGTCTGCTGCCGGTAGACCTCCAGACGATGGCGGATCGAGTCGGGCCGATCGTCGGGACGCTGGACCAGCCGCTTCCCGCAGTCCGCGCACGGCGCGTCCGCCACCCCGCCACCCATGTAGATGCGGCCGCAACCCTCGCAGATGCGCCGGCTCGAGAGCCTCCGCACGACCTCGTCGCGATCCACGTCGATGACGATCGCGCCGCGCAGGCGCTCGCTCAGGTCCGCGAGCAGCCGCTCGAGGCCCTCGGCCTGGGCCATCGTCCGCGGAAAGCCGTCGAACACGGCCCCCCGCGCGCAACGCGTTTTCGCGAGCTCCTCCCGAACCAGAGCCAGGATCGTCGCGTCGTCCACGAGGTCGCCGCGGCGCATCGTCTCCTCGGCCGCGCGCCCGACCTGCGTGCCGGCCTTGATGGCCTCGCGCAGCAGGTCGCCCGTCGAGAGCTGGCACAGACCCAGGCGCTCGGCCAGCCGCGTCGCCTGGGTGCCCTTGCCGGCCCCGGGCGCCCCCATCAGGACCAGGAACGTCCGCGCGCCCCCGGCCGCGGGAGTGCCGCCGCCCATCGACTAGAAGGCCCGGGTTCCGCGACCCCGGAGCTTCCCCTTCTTCATGAACCCTTCGTAGTGCCGCAGCAGCAGGTGCGACTGCATCTGCTGGATCGTGTCCAGCGCCACGCCGACAACGATCAGGAGTCCGGTGCCCCCGATGAAGCTCGGGATCGCGCGGAACGGCCCGGCGTGGAACACGAGCAGCGGCACCAGCGCGATGGCCGCCAGGAACAACGACCCCGGCAGCGTGACGCGCGTGAGGACGCGGTCGATGTACTCCGCGGTGCGCGCGCCGGGGCGGATCCCCGGGATGAATCCGCCCTGCTTCTTCATGTTCTCGGCCAGGTCGATCGGGTTGAAGATGATGGCCGTGTAGAAGTACGTGAAGAACACGATCAGCAGCACGAACAGGATCATGTACCCCGGCGAGTTGAGCGAGAACAGCCCGCCCAGCCGCTGCACCCAGCCGACGTCCGGGAAGAACGTCTGCAGGGTGGCCGGGAAGAAGAGGATCGACTGGGCGAAGATGATCGGCATCACCCCGGCCGAGTTCAGCCGCAGCGGCAGGTGCGTCTTCTGTCCCTGCCGGACCTGGTTGCGACCCACGACCTTGCGCGGGATCTGGATCGGGATCTTGCGCACGGCCATGGTCATGTAGACCACCCCCGCGATGACCAGCACCATCATGATCAGGAACCCCAGGATCGCGAACACGCTGATCGCGCCCGTCCGCCAGAGCTCGAAGATCTGCAGGAACGTCTGCGGGAAGCGCTCGATGATGCTGAAGAAGATGATCAGCGACATCCCGTTGCCGATCCCCTTCTCCGTGATCTGTTCGCCCAGCCACATCACGAAGATGGCGCCCGTCGTCAGCGTGATGACGGTCGTCAGCATGAACGTCACGCCCGACATCGTCAGCGCCTGGGGCACCTGCGTCTCGAGATACACCGCGTAGCCGTAGGCCTGGACCGCCGACAAGCCCACGGTGGCGTAGCGCGTGTACTGCGTGATCCGCTTGCGGCCCTCCTCGCCCTCCTTCTGCAGCTTCTCGAAGTACGGGAAGACGGCGGTCAGGAGCTGGAAGATGATCGAGGCGCTGATGTAGGGCATGATCCCGAGCGCGAACACGGTGGCGCGCTGCAGGGCTCCGCCCGTGAAGATGTCCAGCATCCCGAACATCGAGTTGGCATTGCCGAACAGGTTCTCGATGTTCAGCCGGTTGACACCGGGGATCGTGACGTGCGCCCCGAGGCGCAACACGGTGAGCACCCCGAGCGTGAAGAGGATCTTCCGCTTGAGCTCGGGGATCTTGAACAGGTTCGGGATCTGGGTCTTCTGCTCAGCCACTCGGCTTCCGGCGCACGGCGCCGCCCTTGCTCGTCCGGCGCTTGCGGCGCGGCTTCTCGAGCGCTTCGACTGTGCCTCCCGCCGCTTCGATCGCCGCGCGGGCCGCGCCGCTGAAGCGGTGGGCCTGCACGCGCACGGGGCGGCCGATCGTGCCCCGCGCCAGCACCTTCACGGGCCCCTTCGTGCGCGCGGCGAGGCCCAACTCGTAGAAGGTCTCGAGCGTGAACTCCGTCCGGTCCGCCCGCCGCTCCAGCTCGGCCAGGTTGACCGGCTGGGCCTCCACGCGGTGGATGTTCGTGAAGCCCCGCTTGGGAAGCCGGCGCTGGATCGGCATCTGGCCGCCCTCGAAGCCGCGCGGCGGCTTCCCGGCCATTCGCGCCTTCTGTCCCTTGAGCCCGCGGCCGGAATACGTGCCGTGTCCCGACCCGGGCCCGCGGCCGACCCGCTTGGGGCGCTTCCGCGCGCCGCGCGGCGGCTTGAGCTCGTGCAGCTTCATCCGGCCACCTCCCGGCGGGACCTGCGGACGCGCTCGAGCGGCATCAGCGGCTCCTCCGCGCGCGGCCCGCCGGAGCGTCGGCCGGCTCCACGCTGACCAGGTGCTCGACCCGGTGGATCATGCCCCGGATCTGCGGCGTCTCCTCGTGCTCGACCGAGCGCTGGTAGCCTCGCAGGCCCAGGGCCTGGAGCGTGCGGCGCATGACGCCCGCGTGTCCGATCTCGCTCCGCGTCTGGGTGATCCGGATGCGGCCCACGTCAGGCCTCCGTCGTCTGCGGGCGGCCGGCCTGGTCGTCGCCCTCCGGCGCCGGGCCTACCGGCGGGGCGCCGTTCCCCGATGGCGCCTCGCCCCCGCTGGCGGGCGGCCGCACCGCGCGCACCTGCGACCCGCGCCGGTCGGCTACCTGCTGGACCGTGGTCAGGCCCACCAATCCCGCCATCGTGGCCTTGACCAGGTTGTGCGGGTTGTTGGACCCCAGCGACTTGGTCAGGATGTCGGCGATCCCCACGCACTCGAGCACGGCCCGCACCGCCCCGCCCGCGATGACGCCCGTGCCGGGTGCCGCGGGCTTGAGGAGCACCCTGGCCGCGCCGAAGCGCCCCACCGTGTTGTGAGGAATCGTCGAGCCCACCAGCGAGACGAAGCGCATGTGCGCGCGGGCCCTGTCCGAGGCCTTGCGGATGGCGTCGGTGGCCTCGTTGGCCTTGCCCATCGCGACCCCCACGCGCCCCTTGCCGTCGCCGACCGCCACCAGCGCGTTGAAGCTGAAGCGGCGCCCGCCCTTGACGACCTTCGACACGCGGTTGATCGCAACCACGTTCTCGATGACGTCCTTACGCTCCCGATCGCGATCGCGTTCCGCCAAGCGAAACCTCCTGGGTCACGACTCCGTCAGAACTCCAGCCCGCCCGCGCGCGCCCCTTCGGCGAACGCCCGGACGCGCCCGTGGAACACGTACCCGCCGCGATCGAAGACCACGCGCCGGATCCCCTTGGCGAGCGCGCGCTCGGCCAGCGTGCGGCCGGCCGCGCGGGCGCGCGCCGTCTTGGCGCCCTCGGGGCGAGCCGCGGTCGGCCTGTCCTTCTTGGACGGCTTCGGCTCCTCGTCCTTGCCGCCCGCCGCGGTCTTCTTCTTGTCGCCCTTGGCCTTGGCGCCGGCGTCCCTGGCGCCGCCCCCGGCGGTCTTCTTCTCGGACCTGGCGCCGGCCTCGGAAGCGCCCTGCTTCTCGGGCCCGGCGCCGGCCTCGGAAGCCCCCTGCTTCTCGGGCCCGGCGCCGGCCTCCGCCGCAGCCTGCGCCCCGGCGGCCTCCGGAGCCGCGGCCGGGGTCGGCGTGGCCCCGGGGCTCGTCGCGGGCGGGATCACCGCGGCGAGAGCCGGCTCGCTCGAGCTCACCCCCACCAGGGTGACGCCCCGCGAGTCGTCGATGATCTGGGCCACGACGTGCTTCAAGCTCCTGTACACGGCCAGCCGCGGCCGCTCCGTGGTGCCGGCGACCTTGCGCCGGATCCGCAGGTGGCGCCGCCGCCGCATGGCCGCGCGGCGGCTGGCCGGGGATGCTTTCCTCACCGAGCGTTGCATGACCGCTTCCTCGCGTCCTCTCGGTTCGCCGCAAGCCGGCGGGCCGCGGGCCTCACTTGGCTCCCGTCTTGCCGGCCTTCCGCCGCACGTGCTCGTCGGCGTACTTGACCCCCTTGCCCTTGTAGGGCTCGGGAGGCCGGAACCGGCGCAGCACCGCCGCCGTCTGACCCACGAGCTCGCGATCCACGCCCTTGACCTCGATGACCGTCGGCGTGGGGGTCGCGATCTCGATCCCCGCCGGCGGCGTGTACGCGATCGGATGCGAGAAGCCGAGGCTCAGAACCACCTGGCTCCCGCGCTTCTCGGCCTTGTAGCCTACGCCGACGATCTCCAGGCGGCGCGAGAAGCCCTGGGTCACGCCGCGCACCATGTTGCGGATCAGCGTGCGCACGAGCCCATGCAGGGCCCGCTGCCGCGCGTCCTCCTGGTCGGTGCGCTCCACGCGGATCGTCCCGTCCTGCTTGTGGATCCGGATCACGGAGGGGAACTCGCGTTCCAGGCTCCCGAGCGGACCCTTCACCCGCACGCGGCTGCCCTCCACGCTGACCTCCACCTTCTCCGGGATCGGGACCGGGACCTTGCCTACACGTGACATGCGTGCGATCTCCTCGCGCTCACCAGACGTAGGCCACGATCTCGCCGCCCACGCCCGCGGCGCGCGACTGGGCGTCGCTCAGCAGGCCCTTCGACGTGGAGACGATGGCCATGCCCAGGCCGTTCTGAACCCTCGGCAGCTCGTCGCAGGCCCGGTAGACGCGGCGGCCGGGAGTGCTGACGCGGCGCAGCCCGCGGATCGTGGGCTCGTCCTGCGAAACGTATTTCAAGTGGACCCGCAGCTTCGCGTCCACGCCCTCGCCGATCACCTTGTAGCCGGCGATGAAGCTGTTCTCGTGGAGCAGCCGCGCGACTTCCACCTTGAGCCGGCTCAAGGGAATGTCCACCCGCTTGTGCCCGGCGCGGCCGGCATTGCGCACGCGGGTCAGCATGTCCGCGATCGGATCGGTGTGCACGCTCGCCTCCCCCCTACCAGCTCGCCTTGCGCACGCCGGGGATCATCCCCCCCAGCGCGAGCTCGCGGAAGCAGATGCGGCACAGGCCGAAGTCGCGCAGAAACGCGCGCGGCCGGCCGCAGCGCCGACAGCGCGAGCGCCGCCGCACCGGGAACTTGGGCGGGCGGTTCGCCTTCTCGATCAGAGCCTTGCGCGCCAAAATGAGTCCTTTCTCCTGAGCGTGGCTTTCGTCACCGGCTGCGCCGCTACGCGGCTTCGCCCTGCTCCACGGCCCGCGTCGGGCGGCGGAAGGGCATGCCGAACTCGCGCAGCAGGGCGAGCGCCTCGTCGTCGCGAGTGGCGGTCGTCACGAACACGACGTCCATCCCGTGGATGCGTTCCACCTTGTCGTAATCGATCTCCGGAAAGATGATCTGCTCCTTGATCCCCAGCGTGTAGTTGCCCCGGCCGTCGAAGGAGCGCGTCGGCACTCCGCGGAAGTCGCGGATGCGCGGGATGGCCACGTTGACGAGTCGGTCCAGGAACTCGTACATCCGCCGCCCGCGCAGCGTCACCGCGCAACCGATCGGCACGCCCTCGCGCAGCTTGAAGTTCGAGATCGACTTCTTGGCCCGGCGCACCGACGGACGTTGGCCGGTGATGGCCGCCAGCTCGACCACGGCCGTGTCCAGCGCCTTCGCGTTCTCGATGGCCTCGCCCATGCCGCAGTTGATCACGATCTTCTCCAGCCGCGGCACGGCGTTCACGTTCTTGTAGCCGAACTCCTTCATGAGCCGGTCGCGGATCGTGCCCGTGTAGAGATCCTGCAGTCTCGACATCGGCGGCCTACTTCCGTCCGCCGGGGAGGATCTCCCCGCTGCGCTTGGCCACGCGGTCCCGGGTGCCGTCCTCGTGCACGCGCGCGCCCACGCGCGTGGGACGGCCGCTCTTCGGGTCCACGACCATCACGTTCGAGGCGTGGATCGGTGCCTCGCGCTCCACGATCCCCCCCTGCGGGTTGGACTGGCTGGGTCGCGTGTGCCGGCGCATGAAGCTCACGCCTTCGACCACGACCCGGTTCTTGTCCCGCAGGACGCGCAGGATCTTGCCCCGCTTGCCCCGGTCCTCGCCCGAAACGACCATGACCTCGTCTCCCTTGCGGAGCTTCACAGGACCTCGGGGGCCAGCGAGACGATCTTCATGAACCGCTTCTGGCGCAGCTCGCGGGCCACGGGACCGAAGATGCGGGTCGCGCGCGGCTCGAACTGATCGTTGATGATGACCGCCGCGTTCTCGTCGAAGCGGATGTACGAGCCGTCCTTGCGCCGCGTCTCGCGGGCGGTGCGGACGACCACCGCTTTCGCCACGTCGCCCTTCTTGACCGTGCCCGTCGGCAGGGCGTCCTTGATGGCCACGACGATCACGTCTCCCACGCCGGCATAGCGGCGCTTGGTCCCGCCCAGCACGCGGATGCAGAGGGCGCGCTTGGCCCCCGAGTTGTCCGCGATCTTGAGCATCGTCTCCTGTTGGATCATCGCACCCCGTGACCTACTTGGCCCGCTCCAGGATCGTCAGCAGCCGCCAGCGCTTCTCCTTGCTGAGCGGACGGGTCTCCATCACCTCGACACGGTCGCCCACATGGCTCGCGTTCTCGGCGTCGTGGGCCTTGATGCGCGTCGTGCGGCGCAGCTGCTTCTTGTACAGCGGGTGCTCCACGGTGGCCTCGAGCTGGACCACGATGGTCTTGTCCATCTTGTCGCTCACGACGACGCCCTGGCGCACCTTGCGGCGGCCGCGCGCCCGGCCGGGCGCCAGCGCGCCCGCCTCCCCGGTCTCAACCATTTCGCTCCCGCTCCTTCAGGATCGTCTTGCAGCGCGCGACGTCCCGTCGGACCTTGCGGACGGTGATCGGGCTGTCGAGCTGATGAGTCACGTTTTGCAGCCGCAGCTTGAAGAGCTCCTCCTCGAGCTCCCGCATCGTGGTCCGCAGGGTCGCCTCGTCCATCTCACGGAGCTCCGTGACTTTCACTCTTTACCTCCCCGCGACACGAAGCGCGTCTTGATCGGCAGCTTGGCCGCGGCCAGGCGCAGCGCGTCGCGCGCCACCTTCTCGCTCACGCCCTCGAGCTCGAACAGGATCCGGCCCGGCTTCACGACCGCGACCCAGTACTCGGGATTGCCCTTCCCCTTGCCCATGCGCGTCTCCGCCGGCTTCAACGTCACCGGCTTGTCCGGAAAGATGCGGATCCAGACCTTGCCGCCGCGCTTGATGTGCCGCGTGAGCGCCACGCGCGAGGCTTCGATCTGACGGTTCGTGATCCAGGCCGGCTCCAGCGCCTGCAACCCGAACTCTCCGAAGCTGATCTCGCCCCCGCGGAACGCCGCGCCGCCCATGCGGCCCCGCTGCTGCTTGCGGTACTTGACGCGCTTGGGGAGCAGCATCGCCTAGCCCCTCTCCGAGCCGCCCGCGGTGGCGAACGTGCGGAACTGCGGCTCGTGCACCTCGCCCTTGAAGATCCAGACCTTGACGCCCACGGTGCCGTACGTGGTCCGCGCCGTGCTGCGCGCGAAGTCGATGTCGGCGCGGATCGTGTGCAGCGGAACCCGCCCCTCGTGGTAGTGCTCGGAGCGCGCGATCTCGGCCCCGCCCAGCCGCCCGCTGCAGCCGATCTTGATCCCCTCGGCGCCCATGCGCATGGCCGAGGTCACGGCCTTCTTCATGGCGCGCCGCGAGCTGATCCGCTGGCCTAGCTGGAAGGCGATGTTGTCGGCCACCAGCTGCGCGTCGAGCTCGGGACGCTTGACCTCCTCGACCTTGATCGAGATCTCGTCCTCGGAAAGGCGGGCCAGCTCGTCGCGCAGCTTGTCCACCTCGGCGCCCTTACGGCCGATCACGACCCCCGGCCGCGCCGTGTTCACGATGACGGTCACGCTCTTCGGCTTGCGCTCGATCTCCACGCTCGAGATCGCCGCATGGCTCAACCGGTTCTTCAGGTAGTCGCGGATGCGCTCATCCTCCTGCAGCAGCGGCGGCATCTGGCGGCGCGAGTACCAGCGCGAGTACCAGTTGCGCACGACGCCCAGGCGGAAGCCGATCGGATGCGTCTTCTGTCCCAAAGCTCCTCCAGGTTCTCGCCGCGACGGCGCGACCTACCCCTCGGGCAGGCCGACCACCACCGTGACGTGGTTGCTGCGCTTGCGAACGCGATAGGCGCGGCCCATGGCCCGCGGTCGGATGCGCTTCATCTGCGGGCCTTCGTCCACCGCGATCCGCTTCACGATCAGGTCCTCGACGCGGATGCGTCGGGTCTCGTCCTGGTCCAGCACGTTGTGCACCGCCGAGCGCAGCGTCTCGCGGATCGACCGCACCGCCGCCTTGGGCGTGAAGTCCAGGATCGCGTACGCCTCCTCGACGGGCTTCCCGCGGATCAGGTCCGCCACCTGGCGCGCGCGGCGCGGTGAGCCGCGCACGAAGCGCGCCACAGCCCGGCCGTCCATCAGGCCGGCGCTCCGAGCGTGGCCTTCTTGTCCGCCAGCTTGCCGCCGTGACTGCGGAAGAGCCGCGTCGGCGCGAACTCCCCGAGCCGGTGCCCGACCATGTTCTCCGTGATGTAGACGGGAATGAACTTGTTCCCGTTGTGCACGGCGATCGTGTGCCCCACGAACTCGGGCGTGATCTGCGAAGCGCGCGCCCAGCTCTTGACGACGCGCTTCTCGCCCCGGCGGTTCATGTCCTCGATCTTCTTCCTCAAGTGCTGAGGGACGTAGGGTCCCTTCTTCACCGAGCGCGTCATGGACTCTCTCCGGCCTCGAAAGCCGCGCGGCCGCTACTTGCTTCCGCGGCGGCGCAGGATGTACTTGGACGTCGGGTTGCGCTTGCGGCGCGTCTTGTAGCCCTTCGTCGGCTTGCCCCACGGCGTCACCGGATGCCGGCCGCCGGAGCTCTTGCCCTCACCGCCCCCCAGCGGGTGGTCCACCGGGTTCATGGCCACGCCGCGCACGTGCGGCCGCCGACCCAGCCAGCGCGACTTGCCCGCCTTGCCGATGCGGACGTTCTCGTGGTCGAGGTTTCCGACCTGACCCACCGTGGCCTGCGCGCGCACCGGCACGAGCCGCGTCTCGCCCGAGGGCAGCCGCAGCGTGGCGAAGGCGCCCTCCCGGGCCATCAGCTGCACGCCCGCTCCGGCGCTGCGCGCGAGCTGCCCGCCGCGGCCCGGCTGCAGCTCGACGTTGTGCACGGTCGTGCCCAGCGGGATCTCGGAGAGCGGCAGCGCGTTGCCCGGCCGGATCTCGCTCCCCGTGCCCGAGGAGACGGTCTGCCCCACCGCGAGGCCCACAGGTGCCAGGATGTAGCGCTTCTCGCCGTCCCGATAGTTGATCAGGGCGATGCGGGCCGAGCGGTTGGGGTCGTACTCGAGCGCGGCCACCTTGCCGGGGATCCCCAGCTTGTCGCGCTTGAAGTCGATGCGGCGGTACTTGCGCTTGTGTCCGCCGCCCCGATGCCGCACGGTGATGTGACCGTAGCTGTTGCGGCCGCCTTGAGCCTTCGCCGGCTCCACCAGGCCGCGCTCCGGCTCCTTGTCCGACAGCTCGTCGAACGTGAGGATGGAGCGGTGCCGCGAGGCGGGCGTCACGGGCTTGAACTTCTTGAGCGGCATGGTCGGCTTCGCCCTCTACATGTTCTCGTAGATCTGGATCTCGTCGCCCTGCTTGAGCGTCACGACGGCCTTCTTCCAATCCGGCCTGCGGCCCGAGAAGCGTCCCATGCGCTTCACCTTGCCCATCGCGTTCAATGTCCGCACGCGCAGCACGGTGACGTTGAAGGCGCGTTCGACCGCGGCCGCGATCTCGGGCTTCGTGGCGCTCCGATCCACCTCGAAGCTGTACTGGTTCGCGTCGCCCTGCTGGCGCGACGACTTCTCGGTCGTGATCGGCCGGCGCAGGATGCGGTGCCCGGGTTGCACGTCAGGCCCCCGCCGCGGAGGTCGCGGCCGGCCCGCGCAGCACGCCGTCCTCGATCAAGACGAGCGTATGCCGCAGCACCTCGTAGGCCGTCACGTCCTTGAACTGCTTCAGCGTCAGGCCCGGGATGTTGCGGCCGGACAGGACCAGGTTCTCGTCGTAGCCGGCCGTCAACAGCAGAACGTTCCGTCCCTTCGCGGACGCCCCGCGGATGGCCGTCAGCGCGCGCGCCAGGCGCGCCGTGCGCGGCCGGTCGAAGGACTCGAGGCCCACGACCGCCACGGCCTCCTCGTCCAGCTTGGCCCGCAGCGCCGATCGCAGCGCCAGCCGGCGCAGTCCCTTCGGCAGCCGCTGGCGATGCTCGCGCGGCGTCGGACCGAAGATGATCCCGCCCCCGGTCCACAGAGGGGACGTGCGCGTTCCCGCACGGGCGCGGCCGGTGCCTTTCTGCCGCCACGGCTTGGCCCCGGACCCGGACACCTGGCTGCGCGAGAGCGTGGCGGCCGTGCCCTGCCGCTGGTTGGCCAGATAGGTCTGCACGGCCTGATGCAGCGTGCCCTTGCTGACCCGCTCGGCGAACCAGTCGTCGGGCAGGCTCACGGGGTCCTTGCGCGGCGCTCCCGCGACGTCGTAGGCCGGGACCTGGGGCATCTCAGCTCCCTTTTTTCCGCGTGGCCGGTGCCAGCGTGACCTTGACCAGCCGGTTGCGATGGCCGGGCACGGCGCCCTTCACGAAGAGCAGATTCCGCTCTCCGTCCACTTTGACGACCGTCAGGTTGCGCACGGTGCTCCGCGAGTCCCCGTAGTGCCCCGGGAAGCGCTTGTTCTTCCAGACCTTCGAGGGGTCCGCCGACGGCCCGCTCGAGCCCGGGATGCGGTGCGTGTTCTTCGTGCCGTGCGTATCCGAGAAGCCCTTGAACCCATGCCGCCGCATCGCGCCCGAGAAGCCACGCCCGCGGCTGCGGCCCTCCACGTGCACGCGGGCCCCGGGCTGGAACACGTCGCCCGGCGAGAGCACCTGCCCGGCCTGGTATTTCACGGCCTCCTCGTCGTTCTCGAGCCGGAACTCCGTCAACGAACGCACGGGCGGCAGCCCGTTCTTGGCCAGATGGCCCAGCTGCGGCTTGGTCAGCCGCTTCTCGCGCACGGATCCGAACCCGAGCTGGACCGCGCTGTAGCGATTCGTCGGGTTCGTACGCACGGCCGCCACGTAGCACGGCCCCGCCTCGATCACGGTCACGGGAACGAGGGTGCCACCGTCGTCGAAGAGCTGGGTCATCCCCAGCTTGCGTCCGAGCAGGCCCATCATCAGACCTTGATCTCCACGTCCACGCCCGCCGGCAGGTCCAGCTTCATGAGCGCGTCCACCGTCTGCGGCTTGGACTCCAGGATGTCGATCAGGCGCTTGTGCGTCGCGATCTCGAACTGCTCACGGGACTTCTTGTCGATGTGCGGACTCCGCAGCACGGTGTAGGAGCGCTTGCGCGTGGGAAGCGGGATGGGACCCGACACCACCGCGCCGGTCTTCTGCGCCGTGCGCACGATGTCCTGCGTGGACTGATCGATCACCGCGTGATCGAACGCCTTGAGGCGGATGCGGATCCTGTTGGGCACGGCGACTCCTCGCTAGACTTCGATTCTAGGCTTCGATGGCGGTGACGACGCCGGCGCCGACGGTGCGGCCGCCCTCGCGGATCGCGAAGCGCAGCCCGTCTTCCATGGCGATGGGGCTGATCAGCTCGATCGCCATCTGCACGTTGTCGCCCGGCATCACCATCTC
>DATBJW010000001.1:0-20579 GCA_036556205.1 Gemmatimonadota bacterium | reverse complement strand
TGCTCGCGCGTCCCGGCGCCGTGGCCGACTCCGCTCGCCTCGCGCGCCTGGGTGTGGCCCTCGCCCGGGAGGCCGCGTCTCCCGAAGTGTGGGTGGGGGCGCCGGTCGGCGGGCCGGTCCGGATTCCGCCGCCGGGGAAGGTACGGGCCGCGCCGCCCGGGTTCGCCGATGCCGTGGCTCGGCAGGTCGAGGCGCTGGCTGCGGTGGAGCCCGACTTTCTTTCGTTCGAGACCTTTCTCAGGTCCGAGGACCTGGGGGCGGCGCTGGCGGCGGTTCGTCCGGCGTTTGGCGGGCCGGTGATCGCCTTCGCCACGCTGCGCGCGGATCTTCCGACGCGGCTCGACGCCATGAGCGTCCAGCGCGTCTACGCGTCGCTCGGACGTTTCCTGGAGGTCGCGGTGCGCCACGGCGCCCTCGCCGTGGGCGTCAACTGCGTGCCGCCGGGCGCTCTGCTCGAGCTCGCCCGCGACTTCCTGGCGCGCGAGGCCCCGGGATGCTGGGGCCTCCTGCCGTCCGCCCCCGCCGGCGCCACCGGGCGTCCGGGGCGCGCGCCGTCGGGGCAGGACGCGCGCGAGAGCGAGCGGCTGGTCCTCGCCGCATGCCAGGCCGCGCACGAGGCGGGCGCCTCGTTCGTGGGCGGCTGCTGCGGCGTGACGCCCTCGATCATTCGCCGCCTCGCCCGGATGCTGCGGCCTCCGCGCGTGAGGATCCTGCAGCCGGCGCGCCCGACCCAACCCGGCCGGCGTCGCGCGTCCGAGGGGCCCCGGCGACCGCACGCCCGGGGGGATGCCGCGCCGCGCGCTCGGCGCGGTCAGCGGCCCGGTGGCCGCCCTCCGGCCGGACGCTGGAAGGGCCGGACCGATACCGGCGGCCGCCGCAGTGCAGGTGGCGGCGGCTCTCCCGGCCGCGGCCGGAGGCCGTCCGGGGATCAAGCCCGCGGACGCCGCCCGGATGGAGGCGGCGCGCGGGGTCGCGGCCCTGACAGAGGCGGCTCCCGGAGCGGCGGCCCTCACAAGCGCCGAACGGGTCGCCGCGGTCCCGACAAGAACCGCGCCGATCGCGGCAAGCCTCCGGGGCCGCCCGGCGCGCCGCCGCCTTCCGACGGCGAGGAGCGTCCCGGCCCGTGATGCGCGACTTCCTGTTCTGGCTCGAACGCCGCCGCTGGCTCTGGGCGGCGCTCGCGGTCGGCGCGGCGGTCCTGGCGCTCCCACCCTCGGCCGACCTCTCCGTCGCGGGGCAGCGGACCCTGGCCATCGCCGCCGCGGTCGGAATCCTCTTCGTGACCGAGCCGATCCCGCTCCCCGCCGTGGCGCTCCTGATCGCGGTGGCCCAGGTCCTCCTCGGGATCGACGACGCGGCGGGCGTGGCCGCGACCTTCATGAGCGACTCCGTCTTCTTCATCCTGGGCTCGCTCATGATCGGGGTGGCGATCGTGAGGCAGAACCTCGACAAGCGCTTCGCCTACTACATCCTGCGTCTCACGGGGCCCGACGTGCGCCGGATCTCGACCGGACTGCTGATCCTCTCGGCGCTCCTGGCCTCCCTCGTGGGCGAGCACACGGTCGCCGCGATCCTGCTGCCCGTGGCGGTGACGCTGATCCGCCTCACGCGCGAGGAGCGGGGCAGCGCCTTGCCCGAGCTCTCGGCTCTGCTCCTCCTCTCGATCGCGTACGGCTGCGCGCTGGCCGCGCTCGGCTCCCCTTCGGGAGGTGCTCGCAACGCGATCATGATCGACTACTGGCGGCGGCTCTACGGCACGCAGGTGACGTACACCGACTGGGTGCTGCACGCCTATCCGCTGGTGATCCTCCAGATCCCGGTGGCCGCCTGGCTGCTGCGCCGGAGCTTTCGCCCGGAGGTCTGGGACCTGCAGCGGACGCTGGTCTCGCTGCGCCGGGTCGTGCGCGCGGAAGGGCGCTGGGACCTCCCCGACGTGCTCACGGTGGCCGTGTTCGGGCTGACGCTCCTGGGCTGGATGACGTTGAGCGGCCGGCTCGGCCTGGGGATCATCGCGATGGCCGGCGCCAGCCTCTACCTCGTGATCGGGCTCGTCCGCTGGGAGGACTACAACTCGGGCGTCAACTGGGGGGTGATCCTGCTCTACGCCGCCACGATCTCGCTCGGCGTCGCGATGAAGGAGACCGGGGCCGCGCAGTGGCTGGCCTCGCGCTTCCTGGCCACCTTCCCGGGCGGCACGCCGGCCGCCCCGATCCTGGTGCTGGCCCTGATGGGTCTGGCGACCGTCCTCTTCACGTCGGTCATGAGCAACGGCCCGGCGGTCGCGGTCCTGGGTCCGGTCTTCCTCAACACGGCGCACCTCTCCGGCATCGGCATCGTTCCCGCGGGATTCGTGACGGCGCTCTCCTCGGCGTTCGCGTTCTCGACCTCGACCGGCACGCCCGCCGCGCGGATCCTCTACGCCTCGGGCTACCTGAGCGCGCCCGACTTCCGCCGCGCCGGGCCGTGGCTGACCGCGGTCTCGCTGGCCCTGCTCCTGGCCGTGGCGTTCCTGTACTGGCCGCTGCTCGGGCCACGGAGCGCGCCGTGACCGGCGGCGGCCAGCTGCTGCGCTTCCTGGTCTGCGTCGGGGGCGGCCGACAGTCCGACGAGACCCTCGACTTCGCCGTCCGGACCGTGAAGGCGCTGGGCGGCGACGTGACGGTCCTCTACGTGGCGCGGCCCGTGCCGCACGCGGTGCGCGACGCCGTGGCTCTCTCCAACCGGAAGCTCGGCGAATGGGACACGGACCTGCCGGGGATCGCCTTCCTGCGGCACGCCTACGACCGCCTGCGCGAGGCCGGGCTGCTGCGGCTCGATGCGACCGGCGAGCCCCGCGCGCGGACGGCCCCCGAGGCGAAGGTCGGCGGGGCCTTCGAGCTGCACCTCGAGGGCAGCTACGGCGAGAGCGTTCGCTTCCGCATCCGCGAGGGCGAGATCGCCGAAGAGATCCGCCGCGAGGCGCGCGCCAACTCCTACGACCTGCTCATCATCGGAGCGGGCCAGAATCGCCGACTGCAGCACAAGATCGCCCAGTTCGTCGAGCTCTCGACCCTGTTCGTGAAGAACGTGAAGCCCGTTTCCTACCGCTTCCTGGTCTGCACGGGTGGCGAGCCCGCGGGGGTGGCGGTAGTGGATCTGACGGCGCGCTTCGCCCGGGCCTTCGGCGCGGAGGTCACGATCCTCTCGGTGGACGACCTGCGGCAGACTCGCGCGGAAGCGGAGCGCTGGGTGGCGGAGCTCGCGCGCATCTTCGCCGAGCGCGGCGTGGAGGCGCGCCCGGTCGTGCGGCGGGGGCAGATCGTGCGCACGATCGTGGAGACGGCGGGCGAGGACCACGTGGTCGTGATCGGCAAGAGCCACGAGTCGGAGCTCAGGAAGTTCCTCTTCGGCAGCCGGCCGATCCGGGTCATCCAGCGGGCGCGCTGCCCGGTGCTGCACGTGGTGTGAGCCCGCGACCACGCTCGGCCACCCTTCGGTCAAGCGCGCGCCGACCGCACTGCGGCCTATTGAAGGCCCCCTCCCATTCCGGTAGGTTCGGGGCATGTCCGCCGTGCCCGAGCCTGCCCCGCTGCGCCCCGAGCTGTCGGTCCTCCGCCTGCCCGAGATCGAGTACGGCGAGGGGCTCGACCTCCAGCGCAGGCTCCTCGAGGAGCGACGCTCCGGGGAGCGTCCGGACACGCTCGTCCTGCTCTCGCATCCACCCGTCGTGACCGTGGGGCGCGGCTCCTCCGCCGGCCACGTGCTCCTGCCCGAGGAGGAGCTCCGGCGCAGGGGGATCGCCCTCTGGGAGACGGACCGTGGCGGGGACGTGACCTTCCACGGCCCGGGCCAGATCGTGGGCTATGTGATCTTCGATCTGCGCGAGCATGGCCAGGATCTGCACCGCTTCCTGCGCCGCATGGAGGAAGCCATCCTGCGCGCCCTGGGGGCTTTCGGGCTGGCCGGCAGGCGCATCCCGGGGTTGACCGGCGTGTGGGTGGGGGAGCGCAAGGTGTGCGCGATCGGCATCAAGGTCTCGCGCTGGATCTCGATGCACGGCTTCGCGCTCAACGTGAGCACCGACCTCTCCTACTTCGACGTGATCGTGCCCTGCGGGATCGCCGACCGTGGCGTCACGTCCCTCGCGGCCCTCCTCGGCCGCTCCGTCGAGCGCCGGCAGGTCGAGAACGCGCTGGCGAACGCCTTCGCGCGCGAGTTCGGCCTGGATCCCCGGGAGGATGCGCCGGACCCTCGAATCGCAGCGGGCCGGTCGGCCCGCACGGCGGCCTTCCGATGACCGAGCTGCTCCAGATCGAGACGCCGCAGCGGCGGCTCCGGCGCCCCGGCGCGGCGGTCCGCGCCCCGAAGCCCGAATGGCTCAAGGTCCGCGCGCCGGGCGGCGAGCGCTACACGCAGCTCAAGGCGATCATGCGCGACCTCGAGCTGCACACCGTCTGCGAGGAGGCCCACTGCCCGAACGTCGGCGAGTGCTGGGGGCACGGGGTGGCGACGTTCATGATCCTGGGGGACGTCTGCACCAGGGGTTGCCGCTACTGCGCGGTCTCGAAGGGCGTCCCCACCGAGCTCGATCTGGCGGAGCCCGAGCGGGTGGCCGACGCCGTGCGCCGGATGGGCCTGGGCTTCGTGGTCATCACCTCGGTGGATCGCGACGACCTGTCGGACGGCGGGGCGTCGATCTTCGCGGAGACCGTGCGTGCGATCCGGCGGCTCTGCCCGGAGACGGGGATCGAGCTGCTCACGCCCGACTTCCAGGGGAACGAAGACGCGCTGCGCGCCGTGCTCGACGCCGGACCGGACATTCTGAACCACAACGTCGAGACCGTCCCGCGGCTCTACGCGAAGGCGCGCGGCGGGGGAGTCTACGAGGTGACCCTGCGCGTGCTCGAGAACGTCAAGCGTTTCGCGCCCGGCGTGACGTCCAAGACGGGGATGATGCTGGGGCTGGGAGAGGAGCGTGAGGAGGTGCTGGCGGTGATGCGCGACCTGCGCGAACGAGGGGTCGAGATCCTGACCCTCGGGCAGTACCTGCGGCCCAGCGGCTGGCACCTGGAGGTCGCGCGCTACGTGCACCCCGACGAATTCCAGGAGCTGGCCGGGCTGGGGCTCGCGATGGGCTTCGACCACGTCGAGGCCGGCCCGCTCGTGCGCAGCTCCTACCGCGCCGACCGTCAGGCGGCGGCCGCGTCGGCTCGAGCGCGGGGTTAGGCCCTACTCGATCCCTTCGTCCAGCGGGCGCCGCCCCGTGAAGCCGCCTTCGAGCGAGTGCCAGCAGCCGATCCGTTCCTCGTCGTACTTCCAGCAGAGGTAGACGATCTCGTCGTAGCGGCGGGCCGGGAAGTCCACCAGGCCCTGCTCGTAGCCCTTGAACTCGACACCCAGCGTGTCCAGCTCCGCCAGCGCCTCGTTCACGCGCGCGGTGAGCTCCTCGACCTCCTGGAAGAGGGTCTTCCTCCGCGCCCGCGCCTCGGGGGCCGTCGCGTCGCGCTCGAGCTCGCGCAACTCCGCGGCCTTGGGCTGCAGGATCGCGTAGTCCTCCAGGATCCCGCGCACGATCGACTTCACCAGCGGGAGCATGCTCTGCGCCTCCTCGAGCGTGAAGAGACGCAGCTCCTGACCAAGCGTGGACATCGGGCGAATCCCTCCTGATCGCTGAAGCCGACCTCGCGGGGCGTCGCGACCGGGCCCGAACCGTCGTCGGGCGGCCGCTGCGAGACCGCGCCGCGGCGCGGTCTGCGACCTACGCTTCTCGAAAAATCGTACCACCCGGTCGGGTGGGGGTTCCAAGGGGCGCGCCCTCGCTCACGGAACCCGACGCGTGGTTTTCGGTTGTGGCGTGGGATTCCTCGGAATTGTACGCCCGCCCCGCGGGTGAATCAAGCGGGCTCCCCCACCGAAGCGCGCGGCGGCCGCCGACGCCGCTTCCTCGAGCGGGGAGCGCCGTCAGGCGCGGTCTCGCCCGCCGCTTCCGGCCGCGGGGTCGCGCGGCTATTCTGAGCCCCGTGCTCCGCGTCCGCCTCGCCCTCCTGTTCGCCGCTCTCGCGCCGATCCTCGCCTGCGGGGGCGGCGAGGTGCCCTTCGACGTGGGCGCCTTCCGGTCGGACGACTTTCCCGGAGGAGACGGCTTCCTGTTCGGCGTCGTCCTCGACGAGCGAACGGGGGCGGGCCTCGAAGGCCTGGCGGTCACGATCACGCCCAACGACGGGCTCCCGCTGGCGGAGGAGGTCGCGAGCCCCGTGCAGGCCGAGACCGTGGCGAACCGCCGGGGAGAGTTCACCTTCCATGGCATCGCCCCGGGCGCCTACGTGCTCTTCGTGCGTTTCGACGGCGGCCACCTCGGATACGGCGAGGTGGTGCAGCAGGCGCAGGCATCGGTGCGCCCGACCGAGGTCCGGGTCTTCCCGACTCCCCTGAACCTGCGCTTCGGGAGACCGCGCGACGGAGGCATCGTGGCTCCCGCCGACACGGCGCTCCTGCTGTTCAGTCAGCTCCGGATCGATCAGATGATCACCCTGACGCCGGAGTCGCGGCCGCTCCACGCCCGGGTCACCGCCTCCAACGGGACCTCCGGACCACCGGCCAGCTCGGACGTGGGTCCGGGTGATCGGTCGGGCCTCGGGCCGCCGCCAGGTGCGGCGCTCTCGGGCAACCCGCTCGTGTTCGAGGTGGAGCTCGACGATCAGGCTCTGGAGCGGGGGGAGGTGAGGGTTCCCCTGCAGGCCGGCGGCCTTCCCGACCCGGTGCGCCTCGAGAGCTCGCTCGGCTTCCACGTCGTCTACAGGGACCCCCGCGGCGGGCCGCCGCAGGATCGCGAGATCCGGGGACAGGCGATCTCGGTGGTCACTCCCTGATGAAGCTGCGGGTCCCCCATCCGCTCACCCTCCTCCTCGCCTGCATCGTCGCCGCGAGTGTCGCGACGCACCTGCTCCCGGCGGGCGAGTTCGAGCGCCGTGCGGACCCGGCGACCGGCCGCAACGTGGTGGTGGCCGGCACCTACCATCCCGTCCCGCCGAGCCCGGCGGGTCCCTTCCAGACCCTGGTCGCGATCCCCAGGGGAATGGCGGATGCGGGCTCGGTCATCTTCCTGATCTTCCTGGCGGGCGGCGCGTTCGCGGTGGTCGATGCCACCGGAGCCCTTCGGCGCGCGCTGGACCGGCTGGTGCGGGCGCTGCAGGATCGCGAAACGCTGGTGATCCCCATCGCCTGCCTCCTCTTCGGCGCGGGCGGAGCGCTGGAGAACATGCAGGAGGAGATCATCCCGCTCGTGCCCGTGCTGCTCCTGCTGGCGCGCAGGCTCGGCTTCGACGCGGTGGTCGCCGCGGCCGTGAGCGTCGGCGCCGCGGCGGTGGGTGCCTCGTTCAGCCCGGTGAACCCGTTCCAGGTGGGGATCGCGCAGAAGCTGGCCGAGCTGCCCCCGCTCTCGGGAAGCCTCTTCAGAACCGCCTTCCTCGTGGCGGCGCTGGGGCTCTGGACGTGGGGCACGGCCCGCCACGCGCGCCGCACGCGAACGCGCCCGCAGGCAGCCGAACCCGGCCCCTCGACCGACTTCACGTGGCGGGACGCGACGGTGCTGCTCCTGGTCCTGGCCGGATTTGCGACCTTCGTGTTCGGCGTGGTTCGGTTGGGGTGGGGATTCGAAGAGATGGGAGCCGTGTTCTTCGCGATGGGCTTCGTCGCGGGGCTCATGGGTCGCCTCGGGTTCGAGGGCACCGCACTGGCCTACGTCGAGGGCTTCCGCTCGATGGCCTTCGCGGCCATGCTGGTCGGCTTCGCCCGCGTGATCTTCGTGGTGCTGAACGAGGGCCATGTCATCGATACGATCGTGAACGGCCTGTTCCGGCCCATCGCCGGCCTGCCGCGCACGATGTCCGCGCTGGGGATGCTCGTCGCGCACACGGCGATCCACGTGCCGGTTCCGAGCGTGAGCGGGCAGGCGGTCCTGACGCTGCCGGTGCTCGTGCCGCTCTCGGACCTGATCGGCCTGTCGCGCCAGGTCACGGTGCTGGCCTACCAGTACGGCGCGGGGCTCTGCGACCTGCTCACGCCGACGAACGGCGCGCTCATGGCGGTGCTCGCGGCGGCCGGCGTGCGCTACGAGGCCTGGGTCAAGCTCGCCTTTCCGCTCTACCTGGTGCTGATCGCGCTGGCCGTGCTGGCGCTGGTGGCGGCCAGCGTGGCCGGGCTCCATTGAAGCCGGGAGTCGCGGGGCGCCCCTGGAGCCCGAAAGCGAAACGGCGAGGCGGGGCCTCGCCGTTCGAGGAAATTCTCGAGGAAAGTGGTGCCGAAGGGGAGACTCGAACTCCCACGAGCGTGAGCCCACACGACCCTGAATCGTGCGCGTCTACCAATTCCGCCACTTCGGCACGCCAAGCGGGCTGTAAGGTATGCCGTCGAGCCGCGCGCGAGCAAGCCGTCGAGGGTGACCTTCGACCTGGAGCATTCGAGTGACCTTTCGCTCCCGTTCGACCCGAAGCCGAGCTGTTCTGGCCGTCTCGACACTAGTCGTGGCCTCCTTGTCATGCAGATCCGAATCCAGTTCGCAGCCGGAGGCGGATCTTGTTCGCGCCACTGAACGCGAGCGTCCACGGCCACGAAGCGGTCATTCGATACAAGTCGCAACTGGAAATCGTAGTCTCGGGCCAAAAGCTGCCGCGCCGGCGGTATTGGCACACCGACCTCTACGAAAACCGAAATGGACGCTGGCAGGTCGTCTGGTCCCAAGCCACAGAAATACGGTAGCACTCCGTTATCGCCATTGATTGCATCGTCGGTGCCGACGCCCTCCGGCCATTAGGACACCGCGTGCCCGTCCGCTTGAACAAGCCCCCCATGGCCGGTATCTTGCCGTGAGCACGGCGTCCGCCCGGGGCGGCGCCCGCACCCGGCTCCCCATGGCCACCAACACGCCCGTCGCCCGCAACCGCAAGGCCTTCCACGACTACGAGATCCTGGAGAAGTTCGAAGCTGGTCTCGTCCTCGTCGGGCCCGAGGTCAAATCGATCCGCGAGGGGCGCGTGAACCTGAAAGACGGGTACGCGGACCTGCGCGGGGGCGAGCTCTACCTCCACAACGTCCACATCAGTCCCTACGAGGCCGCCAATCGCTACAACGCCGAGCCCACGCGCCCGCGCAAGGTCCTGCTGCACAGGAACGAGCTGCGGCGGCTGGTCGGGAAGGCGGCCGAGAAGGGGCTCACGATCGTCCCCCTGGACCTCCACTTCTCGCGAGGCTACGCGAAGGTGACCCTGGCCCTGGCGCGCGGCAAGCGGCACCACGACAAGCGCGACGCCATCCGCCGGCGCGAGCTCGAGCGCGAGATGGAGCGCGCGGCCAAGAATGCCTGACCTGCGCTTCGTTCTCCTCCTGGCGGCCGCGCTCTGCGCCTGGCCCGCGGCCGCGCGCGCTCAGGACAGCTTCACCCTGGAGCTGGGCGGACGCTCGGTGGACATCCCCATCCAGCGCGTCGGCGGCACCGGGTACGTGCGGCTGGCGGACCTGGCGAAGGGATTCGGCGGCTCGGTCGAATGGCTGGACCCGGGCGAGCGCGCGGCGGCGAGCTTTCTGGGCGAGCGGGTCGTCTTCCGCCGCGACGTCCCGTTCGTCGAGGCGCGCGGGGCCATGCATCAGATTCCACAGGCGCCGCGCTTCAGCGACGGCGAGCTCCTGATCCCGTTCTCGTTCATCCAGCAGGGGCTGCCCTCGATCTTCCCCGAGCGGTTCGACTTCCAGCCCGAGGGGACGAGCCTGCGCGAAGGCCCACCGGGCGGGTCGGTGGCCCAGATCGAGTATCTCGTGGCGCCGGGGCTGACAACGCTCCGGTTCTTTTTTGTGGGTGCCTCCAGGCCCGGCTTCGAGACCGACAACAGCCTTCCCCACACGCTCGTCCTGAGATTGCAGGGGACGGGGGTGGGGGCGCTGGCCCCGGGGGCGGTGACCGACGTGGGCCTGGTGGACTCGCTGCGCGTGGAGCCGGACGCGCAGGGAGCCCAGCGGCTCGTGTTCTTCCTGGCCGATGAGGCGTACCTCTATCAAGTGGCGCGCCTCGCCGACCCGGCGGGTCTCGAGATCACAGTCTACGCCCCGGCCGCCGGCGTGGACGACGCCACGGTGCTGGCCCGCGGCGTCCCTACGGCGCCGGCCGGCCGGCCGCCGCCGCCGCTGCGCCCCCCCTCGGGAAGTGCCGCGTCGACCGCGGCGCCCGACGTGGTGGGCGGAGGCGGGGATGCCGCCGGCTCCGCCGCGACGGCCGATCAAGCGGCCGCCGAGCGGCAGCTTCCCGAGACCCCGCTCCCCGAAGCGCCCCGGCGCCATCGTCCCCGGGCGGGCGTGCGCACGATCGTTCTGGACGCCGGCCACGGCGGCCGCGACGTGGGCGCCATCGGTCCGAGCGGCGTGCGCGAGAAGGACGTCACGCTGCAGGTCGCCCGCGCGCTCAAGGCCGAGCTCGAGCGCCGATCGGACCTGCGGGTGATCCTGACCCGCGGCTCGGACGTGTTCGTGCCGCTCACGTCGCGGACCCGGATGGCGAACGAGGCCGGCGCCGACCTGTTCATCAGCATCCATTGCAACTCCGCGCGCTCCCGATCGGGTCAGGGCTTCGAGACGTACTTCCTCTCGGAGGCCAAGACCGAGGACGAGCGGCGGGTCGCGCGCATGGAGAACGCCTCGCTCCGCTTCGAGAACCCGGATCTCGACCCCGAGCGGCTGGGCGACCTCAACTTCATCCTCTGGGACCTGGCTCAGAACGAATACCTTCGCGAGTCGAGCGATCTGGCCGAGCTGATCCAGAAGGGGCTCGACGACGAGCTCGACCTGCACGACCGCGGCGTCAAGCAGGCCGGGTTCTGGGTGCTGAACGGCGCCTACATGCCGGCCATCCTGATCGAGACGGCCTTCATCTCGAACCCCTCCGAGGAGCGTCTGCTCGCCTCCCGCAAGTTCCAGAGGCATCTCGTGGACGGCATCGCCGACAGCCTGCTGGAGTACGTCGACACGTACGACCGCAAGGTCGTCGGGCCGGAGGTCGGAGCGTGAAGCTCGCGCTCGGTCTGCTGACCGCCCTGGCGCTCATGGGGTGCGTCTACTTCAACACGTTCTACAACGCCCGGAAGTACTACTCGGAGGGAGACAAGCTCGCGGCCCAGGCCCCCGAGAACGCGGGCCTGCCCGCGCCCGCGCGCACGGCCTTCGAGCGGTCCATCGAGAAGTCGAGCCAGGTCCTGACCTCGCACCCGAACAGCAAGTACGCCGACGACGCCCTGCTGCTCCTGGGCAAGGCGCACTACCGGATCGGCGACTACGCGGAGGCGGCCGCGGCGCTTCGCTCGCTGATCGAGTCGCATCCCGAGAGCGGCCTGCGTCGCGAGGCCGCGATCTGGCTCGTGCGCGCCGGACGCGCGAGCGGCGAGTCCGAGACCGCCGAGCAGCTCGCATCCGAGCTTCTGACCGAGGGCAACCTCTCGACGTCGGACCGGCTCGCTCTGCAGCTCGAGCGCGCCAAGCTGGCGCTCGAGGGGGGTGACGCCGCCGGCGCGATCGCGATCTACGAAGACCTGGAGCAGGCGGACGCCGACGCGGCGCGCGACGAGGGCGTGCCTCTGCTGCTCGCCGAGGCGCACGTGGCGAGCGGCGACACCGCCTCCGCCCTCGAGGAGCTGCGGCCGCTCGTGAGTGCCGAGACGGATGCCGAGATCCAGCGCCAGGCCTCCGTGCTGCTGGCCGGGATCCTGGCCTCGAGCGGCGATCGGGAGCGGGCGATCGAGACCTATCAAGAGGTGCTGGCGGGCGGGGTGGGCGACTCGCTCGCCGCGGAGATCCACCTTGCGCTGGCCGCGACGCGTCATGGCGCGGGCGACTTCCCGGGCGCGGCCGAGGAGCTCGGGGCCGCGGCGCGGATCGTCCCCTCGACGGCGCTGGCCGCCACGGCGCTCTACCACCGCGGCCTCGTGGAATGGCACGACCTGCGCAGCCGCGACGAGGCCAAGAAGACGCTGCTCGAGGCCTTCCTCCAGGATCCTTCCTCGCCCGCGGCCGACTCGGCCGCGGTGGCGGCGCGCACGATCCAGGAGATCCAGCACTACCAGGCCATCCTCGACGGCTCCGAGAAGGTGCTCTCGCCGCTCCCTCCCGCGGAGGTGAAGGCGACCGCCACCTACCTGCTGGCGGAGCTTCTCTACACGCGCGAGGACGACGCGGAGGGAGCGCACAAGCTCTTCAGCGACATGCTCACCCTCTATCCGGGCTCGGCCTGGACCCCCAAGGTGCTCTACACCTTGGGCTGGCTGGCCGAGCAGGACGGGCACGCAGGGGCAGACTCGGCCGACGGCGGGCCCCGGACCCTCCCGCCCGAGGCCGCGGAGCTCTACGACCGCCTGATCGCCGAGTATCCACGGACCGAGTACGCGCAGTACGCGCGCGAGGCGCTGGCGGATGCCGCCGGCGCCGCCTCCGTGGCGCCCGCGGAGGTCGCCGTACCGGAGGTCGCTTCGGGTGGCACCGGAGAACCGCAAGCGAGCGCGACCGCGGCACCGGATCTGCTGCCGCTCCCGGCTCAGGGCGACGTGGTCGAGGTCGCCTCCGACTCCACGGCCACGGCGGCGCCCTCGCCGGCGCCACTCGATTCGGCCGCGACGGCCGGCTCGCCGGCGCCACTCGATTCGGCCGCGGCGGCCGGCTCACTGGCGGCGCTCGATTCGGCCCCGGAGACGGACTCACTGGTGGCGCTCGATTCGGCCCCGTCGCTTGCGCCGGAAGAGCCCGACGCACCCGAGATCGCGACGGTGGCTCCGGAGAGCGCGCAGGTGGTGGTGGAGGGCGAGGGGGGTGCCGACCGCGCCTCCGTCAGCCTCGCTTCGGCTCCCGCGATCGACGCTCCGGGGACGCAGGTTGCGACCGAGAGTGTCGACGAGCAGCTCATGGCCTACACGCTGGCCCTCCCACGAGCGCAGGACCCCTTGATCGGGATCGAGGACCGCCTGCTCGCGCGCAAGCGGGAGGAGATCGGCGATCGGGCGCCCGGCGCTCGCATCACCAAGCGTGAGGCGGAGCCCGACCTGGGGGCCCCGGGCCGGCCTCCCGCAGCGGCGGACTCGCTCACCGCGGGACAGATCGACTCGCTCGTCGGAGCCGGAGGATTTCCAGGGGGCGATCAGCTCGGCGCGCCCCGGGATTCCGGCGATGGCGGAGGGCCGGGCGACGGAGACATGAAGTGACCCGCGCCGCGACGCGCGCCGCGCCCGCCGCCTCCGAGACGCCGGACCCGGCGGCCGAGCGCCGCGTGCGCCTGCTTCGCACCCCGCTCGCGGGACGCGAGGAAGTGGGCGAGCGAACCTGGGTCCTGTGGTTCGAGGCGCCGGAGATCGCCGCGGCGGTGCAGCCCGGCGAGTTCCTGATGCTCGGCTTCCACCCGCCGACCGCGCTCGCCTTCCTCAAGCGGCCCTTCAGCGTGTGCGACGCGGTCGAGGGACGGATCTCGCTCCTGGTGCGGGCCTACGGTCCGGGCACGGCGCTCATGGCCCAGGCCCGGATCGGCGACGAGTTCGAGCTGCTGGGTCTCTTCGGCCGCGGCTTCAAGCTGGAGGACCCCGCGCGCCGCGTGGTCATGGTCGCCGGAGGAGTGGGGCTGGCGCCCTTCTATCTGCTCGCGCGACGGCTCAAGGCTCTGCCGCGGCCGCCCGAGATCCTCCTCGTCTACGGCGAGCGCACGGGGGCTGCCCTCACGCGGGGGCTCGAGCGATTCCCGCACTTCGATCGGGTGCTCCTCTATACCGACGACGGCAGCGCGGGCGAGTCGGGCAACGTCGTGGATGGTCTCCGGCGCCTGGCCGCGGCGGGCGACCTGACCGGGGCGCGCCTCTGTGGCTGCGGGCCGCGCCGGATGCTGGAGGCGCTGGAGGTCGAGCGCGAGCGGCTGCAGATCCCCGGCGAATACTCGCTCGAGGAGCGCATGGGGTGCGGCTTCGGCATCTGTCAGGGCTGCGCCGTGCCGGCCAACCCCGCCCGCTCGGAGCGCGCCTATCACCTGCTCTGCAAAGCCGGGCCCGTCATGGACCCGGAGCTCCTGCTGTGGCCGCACCAGACCCTACCATGAGCGGCGCATCTCCCGAGCGGCCGCGCGCTCCCGGAAACGCGGCGGGCCCCGAGCCGGCTTCCGCGGGAGGCCCCGCGATGGCGGTCGAGGTCGCGGGGATCCGCTGCCAGAACCCGGTCTGGGTGGCGTCCGGGACGTTCGGCTACGGCGACGACTTCCGGGACATCTTCGACATCTCGCGCCTCGGCGCGGTCGTGACCAAGACGCTCTTCGCGCGGCCGCGCGACGGGAACCCGCCGCCGCGCATCGCCGAGGTGCCGGGCGGCATGTTGAACTCGATCGGGCTCGCGAACATCGGATGGAAGGCCTTCCTCGAGGAAAAGGCCCCCTGGCTCCGGAAGCACCTGGGCGGCGCCCGGCTCGTCGTGAACATCGCCGGCAACACCGTGCCGCAGTACGTCGCGGTGGCCGAACAGGTCGAGCGCGGCCGCGTCGAGGCCGGCGTGGACGCCGTGGAGATCAACATCTCGTGCCCGAACGTGGACGAGGGCGGCACGAACATCGGCTGCGACCTGCGGCTCACGCGCGACGTGCTGCGCGGCGTGCGCGCGGCGATCTCGCTGCCGCTGTTCGTGAAGCTCTCGCCCAACAACGCCGACCTCGTGCCCTTCGCCCGTCTGGCCGAGGACGAGGGGGCGGACGGGGTCACGCTGATCAACACGCTCTACGGCATGAGCGTGGACCTGGGCTCGCGCCGGCCGTTCCTGGGCCACGGGTCGGGCGGCCTCTCGGGGCCGAGCCTCCTGCCCGTGGGGGTCTACTGGACGTACAAGGTCTACAAGGCCGTCAAGATCCCGATCGTCGGGGTGGGGGGCATCTCGCGCGCCGAGGACGCTCTGCAATACCTGATGGCGGGGGCGCGCGCGGTGCAGGTCGGAACGGCCAGCTTCCTCGACCCCTTCGCGAGCCTGAACGTGATCGAGGGGATCGCGCGCTTCCTGGAGCGGGAAGGCCTCGAGCTCGAGGATGTGATCGGCGCGGCCCACGAGCACCGGCCGCTGAACGTCCCGGCGGGAGCGCCCGGTCGATGAGCTGGCGTCCTGCGACGCCGGGCGAGAGGATCTTCGTGGCGCTGGACCTGCCGGACGCCGCATCGGCCCTGCGCCTGGCCGGGTCGCTGCCCGCGCGGCTGCCGGGCGTGAAGGTCGGAAGCCAGCTCTTCACGAGCGCCGGCGCCGAGGTCGTCCGCGAGCTCAAGGGCGCAGGAAGGCGCGTGTTCCTGGATCTCAAGTTCCACGACACTCCGCAGACCGTGCGCGGCGCGGTGGAGGCAGCCGCCGAGCTGGGGGTGGATCTCCTGACGGTGCACGCCGCGGGCGGGAAGCGCATGCTGGAGGCGGCCCGGGAAGGTCGCGGGGACGCGTCGCTGGTGCTCCTGGCCGTGACTCTGCTCACGAGCCTCGACGCGCGCGACGCCGCCGCGATCTGGGGGCCGGGCTTCTTCGGGCTCGCGGAGCAGGTGGACCGGCTGGCGGACCTGGCGGCCGAGGCGGGGATGGACGGGGTCGTGGCCGCCGGGCAGGAGGTGCCGCGCATCAAGGCGCGCCATCGCCAGTCGCTGCTCGTGCTTGCGCCGGGCGTGCTCCCCGAGTGGGCGCGCGTGGACTACGCCGATCAGGCGCGCGTGACGACGCCGCGCGCGGCGCTCGAGGCGGGAGCGGACCTGCTCGTGGTCGGGCGCGCCGTGCGCGCGGCACCCGATCCGGCGGCCGCCGCGGAGCGACTGCTCGAGGAAGTCGAGGGGGTCCTCGCGGCATGAGCGCGGAGCGGGTGGGAAGTCCCGCGGCGCAGAGGCGCGCGCCGGCCGACCCGCTCGAGGAGGAGCTGCTCGAGCGGTTCCGCCGCGTCGGGGCGCTCCTCGAGGGGCACTTCCGCCTCACCTCGGGCCTCCACAGCCCCGTCTACTTCCAGAGCGCGCTCCTGCTCCAGCACCCGGACGAAGCCTCGCGCGCGGCCGCGGAGCTGGCCCGTCGCGTGCGGGCCGCCGCGGCTCCGGAGGAGCCGAGCGTCGTCGTGGCTCCGGCGCTGGGCGGTGTGGTGATCGGGCACGAGCTGGCGCGTGCGCTGGGGACGCGGGGCATCTTCGCCGAGCGCGAGGACGGACGCATGACGCTGCGGCGCGGCTTCCGGATCGAGCCCGGCGACGTGGCGGTGGTCTGCGAGGACGTGATCACGACCGGCGGTTCGGCGCGCGAGGTCGTGGAGCTGGTCCGCGCTGCGGGGGCGCGCGTGGCGGCGGTGGCGGCGCTGATTCACCGCGGGAGCGAGCCCGTGGACCTGGGCGTGCCCCTCGTCGCCCTGGCGCGCCTGCCCTCGCCGAGTTATGACCCCGGGGCGTGTCCGCTGTGCGCGGCCGGAGTGCCAGCCGTCAAACCCGGCAGCCGTGGAACAAATGCTCAGCCTGGACGGTAGGACGGGCCTGTGAAACGAGTCACCCTCGACGCCTGGAATCGTTCGGCCCCATGACGCGTTCCGTCCGCGCTTTCGTCATCCTCCTTCAGCTCGCAGCGCTGGGCATGGGCTCCGGCGCGACGGGCGCTCGCCTGCTCGCCGCCCAGGAGATCCCCGTTCAGCACTACCGGCCGCAAGAGGAGAAGCCGGACAGCCCGGGGGCCACGCGCGCGTTCCATTCGTTCTCGCAGGCCTGGTCGGGCCGCGACGCGGGCGGCGTGGCCGAGCTGATCCCGGCCGACGGGCGCGCCAACGTCACGATCGAGGGGCGCGGCGTCTCCAGCCAGATGAGCCGCGGCCAGGTGGAGGCCGTGCTCTCGGGTCTCTTCTCGGAGGCCGAGCGCGCGGCCTTCGACCTCTCCACGATCCACCAGACGGACGACCGGTCGGCCTACGCGGTCGGCGACTGGGTCTACCAGTACGGCAGCCCGGGTCAGCCCCAGCGCGAGAAGGTCTTCGTGGTGCTGCGCCAGGCCCCTCCCGGCGGCTGGATCCTCTCCGAGCTCCGCATCCAGCAGGTGCGTTGAGCCGCTCGCGACCTCGCTTGACAATCGGTCCCACCCCTCTAGGCTAGCGCTCGTCTTCCCGGGACCCGCCGGCGGGCTCCGGACCTGAGTGCCTTCACCGGGCGCGCCTGTGGCTCTCCGCTTCCACAACACCCTCTCCGGGACGAAGGAGCTCTTCGAGCCCCTCACGCCGGGAGAGGTCCGCATGTACACGTGCGGCCCCACGGTCCACGACCGGATCCACGTCGGCAACTTCCGCACGTTCCTGTTCGAGGACGTGCTGCGCCGCTACCTGCGCTACTCGGGGTACCGCGTGACGCACGTCATGAACATCACGGACGTCGAGGACAAGATCATCCGCAAGGCGCGCGAAGCGGGGGTCACGATCGCCGAGTACACCCAGACCTTCACGCGCCTCTTCTTCGAGGACCTGCGGGCCCTCGGAGCCGAGGAAGTCGAGCACTACCCGCGGGCCACCGCCTACGTCCCCCAGATGGTGGCGCTCATCCGGCGGCTGACGGAGCGCGGGCACACCTACGCGCGCGAGGGCTCGATCTACTTCCGGATCTCGACCTTCCCGGGTTACGGCAAGCTCTCCAAGATCGACCTCTCGGGCAGCCGCGACGGCGTGCGCATCGACGCCGACGAGTACGAGAAGGAGGACCCCAAGGACTTCGTTCTCTGGAAAGCCCCCAAGCCCGGAGAGCACTTCTGGGAGAGCGAGCTGGGCCCCGGCCGGCCCGGCTGGCACATCGAGTGCTCGGCCATGGCCATGGCGTTCCTGGGGGAGAGCTTCGACATCCACGCCGGGGGCGTGGACAACATCTTCCCCCACCATGAGAACGAGATCGCGCAGAGCGAGTCCGCCACCGGCAAGCCCTTTGCCCGCTACTGGCTGCACGCCCAGCACCTGCTGATGGGCGAGCGCAAGATGGCCAAGTCGCTGGGGAACTTCGTGACCCTGGACGACCTGGTCGAGCTCGGCCACGACCCGCTGGCCGTGCGCTATCTGCTCGTGGCCGCGCAGTACCGGAGCCCGCTCCAGTTCACCGAGGAAGGCCTGGGACAGGCGGCGGCGGCGCTCGAGCGATTGCGTGAGCTCCAGGGGCGGCTGCGCCAGCTGGCCGAGGCGGGCCGGAACGGCGCGGGAGCGACTCCCCCGGCCCGGCGGAACGAGGCCGTTGAACCGGCGCAAGCTCTCGCCGAAGCCGCCGAGCGGGGCTTTCGGGAGGGGATGGACGACGACCTGAACACCCCCCGGGCGCTGGCCGCGGTCTTCGACTTCGTGCGCGACGCCAACACGCTGCTCGACGGCGGAGCTCCACCCGAGGCCGCCGGCCCCCTCCTCGAGGCGTTGACGTGCTGGGACCGGGTGCTGGGCGTCCTGGGGCGTGGAGCCGAGGTCGAGAGGGTGCCTCTCGCCAGGGCCGGGGCGAGCGGCGCCGGACCGGCGCTCGCGGTCTTTCCGGCGGGCACGCCGGCCGAGGTCAAAGACCTGGTGAAGGAGCGCGAGGAAGCGCGGTCCTGCCGGGACTTCGCCCGCTCCGACGAGATCCGCGAGACCCTCCTTCGCCAGGGCTTCGCGGTGGAGGACACCCCCCGGGGACCCCGGGTCCGCGCTGTCCCGTAGCTCGCCCCGACACACCTCTTGGACCCCCGCCCGCCCCGAATGGGCCGGATCTTGCAAGAAAAATGGGGCCCATCTTGACAAAGCCGGCTACAGCCCTACATTTGCACGTCTTTGCCCCGATTTCGGCTATCGAGCGCGTCACCGTGTCGGGGTACGTGTGCGCACGGCGGTCCCGGTGGCCGCCGACGTAGCTCAACGGTAGAGCAGCTGATTTGTAATCAGCCGGTTGGAGGTTCAATTCCTCTCGTCGGCTCCATCAGACGGCTACCGGGATCGTCGGCGGGCTCCGCCCAGCGCCTTTTGCGGGCGCCCGACAATCGATAACCCTCGTTCCCATGCGTTCCTCCAGGCCAGCCCTGGCGGGATGCCTATGACGCCAGGACACGCGGCTCCGCCGAGCGCTTCGGCCCGGCCGTCGTGTCTTCGCGTGCTTTGCGGACTCTCGGAAGCCGGAGGGGTACCCGAGTGGCCAAAGGGGGCAGACTGTAAATCTGCTGGCTCAGCCTTCGGAGGTTCGAATCCTCCCCCCTCCACCACGCTATGCGCAGGCGCGCGGGAGTAGCTCAACTGGCTAGAGCATCAGCCTTCCAAGCTGAGGGTTGCGGGTTCGAGACCCGTCTCCCGCTCCACTTCGGCGGCCCCCGTCGGGGGGCACGCACGACGACATGAGAACGTTGCGGCACCGGGCCCACGTAGCTCAGTCGGTAGAGCACTTCCTTGGTAAGGAAGAGGTCACCGGTTCGATCCCGGTCGTGGGCTCCATTCTCGTGAATTGGCCAGGCATGAAGAGCAACACAGAGCACTGAGGAGGACGAGAATGCCGCTCTACATGGACATCCACCGCAACCTGAACGCGACCGTCGACGACGTCTGGAAGGCTCACGTCGGCGACCTCGAGGCGCAGGACCGGTACGGTGTCAAATATCTGAAGTACTGGTTCAACCCCGGGGCGGGAACGGTTTGCTGCCTCGTGCAGGCTCCGGATCCCCAGTCGTGCAGCGCGGTCCACGCCGAAGCCCACGGGCTCGTGGCCGACAAGATCATCGAGGTCCACGAAGACCTCGTCGAGGCGTTCCTCGGGGACAGCGTGGATGCCAAGCTGGGGCGCATGGTCACCCGGAGCGCCGAATCGGACGGCGGGTTGCGCACGGTCCTCTTCACCGATCTCGCCGGCTCGACCGAGCTGAACCGGCGGCTTGGCGACGAGGCCACGATGCGGGTGCTGCGCGCCCACGATTCGATCCTGCGGCGCGAGATCGAGGCCCGGAACGGCCGCGTGATCAAGCACACGGGCGATGGGTTCATGGCCTCGTTCTCGGACGCGTCGTCGGCGATCAACGCCGCCATCGCGATTCAGAAGGCGTTGAGCGCACAGAACGAGTGGATGCCGGAGAGTCCCATTCAGGTCCGGATCGGAATGAACGCGGGCGAGCCCGTGGACGAAGGAAGCGATCTCTTCGGCGCCGCGGTCCAGCTCGCGCGCCGCGTCTGCGATGCCGCCGAGGCCGAGCGGATCTACGCCTCCAACGTGGTCCGCGAGCTTTGCCTGGGGAAGTCGTTCGAGTTCCAGGACCTGGGGGACATCGCGCTCAAGGGGTTCGACGGGCCGTTCCGGCTCCACGAAATCAGGTGGCGCTGAGGCCCGACGAAGGCCGTTCGCGCCGGAGGGTTCGGGGGCGCGCCGTTGGAAGGATCGAAGGTTCGCTTGTCCGGCCACGTACAGGCGTGCTGACCGAGTTCACTGCCATAGGGAACAAGGAGCGCAGATGAGCAAGCCGAAGTTCACGCGGACGAAGCCGCACGTGAACGTGGGGACGATCGGGCACGTGGACCACGGGAAGACGACGTTGACGGCGGCGATCACGGAGATTTTGAGCAAGCGCGGGTTGGCGGACTACGTGCCGTT